>JBIKMH010000028.1:0-44047 GCA_044359355.1 Planctomycetota bacterium
CGCATGAGCCCCCTTCCCCCCCTCACCCGTCGCCAGCGCGAGATTCTCGACTTCCTCGAGGCCTACCAGAAGCGCAAGAGCATCAGCCCGACTCTGGAGGAGATCGCCCAGGCTCTGGGCGTCAACAAGGTGACGGTCTTCGGCCACGTGGCCGAGCTCGAAAAGAAGGGGGTGCTGGCCCGCGCCAAACGCGGCATCAGCCGCGGTCTGCAGATCGTCACGTCCGAGGAGGCCGAAGAACCTGCTCGTGGAACGAGGGCTGCCTCCACCGCTTCCTCGACCGCGGTCCCGATCCTCGGCCGGATCGCGGCGGGTGCCCCGATCGACACGATCGAGAACCCCGAAACGCTCGACCTGCAGGAACTCCTGCCCCGCGACCGCGAGGTCTACGCGCTGCGCGTGAAGGGCAACTCGATGATCGAGGATTCGATCCGCGACGGCGACCTGGTGCTGGTTGAGCGCCGGAGCACCGCGCTCAACGGTGAAATCGTGGTCGCCGTTCTGCCGGAAGAAGAAGCCACGCTGAAGCGGCTCTACAAGGAGCCCGACGGCCGCTACCGCCTCCAGCCCGCAAACTCGACGATGAGCCCGATCTACACCGAGGAATTGGAGATCCGCGGCGTGGTGCTGGCGGTGCTGCGCCAGTACTGAGAGCCGCGACTCACCAGCCGCGACTCCACTAGACCGACCAGGTCGGGGCCGACCCACACCGCCCCGACCCACACGAGAACACGAGACCACTCGGAAGCGGGCCGCGCAGCGCTGCGCGGCCCGCGAGCTTTTCCGCGATATGGCCCCCTGTGGCGCGTCAGCCTGTCAAGGCGCCCACGGGATGGTCAGCCCGTTCGTGAAGTTGGAGGTGGCGCTCGTGCAGAAGGAGGAGTTGTCGCGGTACTGCGCTTGGTAGTAACGCGTCGCCCCCGCCGCGGGGATCAGTCCGCGCACGGAGATCGACTGGTCACCTGCCTGCGGGTAGCTCGCCGTGCCCCCCACGCTGGCCTTGACCCCCAGCCGCACGATCGTGCCCGAGGTGCAGCGCAGGCCGTCGAACAGGGCGATGCCCGCCCCGCCGTTGTCCTGGTTGACCCCTTGGAAGAACACGACGGTCGCGGTGCCGGGCGTTCCGGAGGTGGTGATGACCACCGAGTCCCCGGCCACGCTCGCCGTGCCCGTGCCGCTCAGGGAGCCGCCGACACCGGTCGAGTTGGCACAGCCGGAACCCGGGCCGCCAAGGTTGGCACAGGGGCACGCCGTGCCCGAGCCATCTCCGAAGCAATACGGCGTCAGTTGGGAGGCACACACCAGCGACTCGATGCGGAAATCGTCGACCGCGGCCTCGACGACCGAGCCGGAGCCCGCATCGTCCGCGATGAAGCGCACGCGCACCATGCTGCTGGGCGTGACGAAGTCCGCCACGCGGAACTGCTTGAAGAACCAGCCGCCGTTGACCTCGGAGCCCGCGGGTCCGACGGTTTCGACGTTCGTCCAGGCGCCGCCGATGGCATTGGAAATCTCGACGCGGAAGGTGTCTGCATTGGGCGAAGACCCGGCCGAGTTGGAGTACCAGCGCCAGTAGCTGATCTTCGCCTCGGGGTTCGCGCTGAGGTCGTAGGCCGGCGAGGTCAGAATGGTGAACCCGCCGTCGACATCGAAGCTCCCCACGCCCGAGCCCGCGGCGGCTCCCGTCACGAAGCACAGGGTGCCTGGTGCGGGAGTGTGGTCATCCGCCGGCTGCGCTGCGGTCCCCTCGGGATCCGCGCGCTCCCAGATGCCGGTGGTCGCCGTATCGCCGGCTCCGCCGACGGTCCAGCCCTGGTTGGTCTCGAACTCATCGAGCGCGAGCGTCGCCGAGGAACTGAATACCTGCGCCGTCTGGAATCCGGTCGCCGAAGGGCTCCAGACCAGCCCCTGCGGGCTGTTGACGCTGACGCGCCAGCGCAGCGTGCTCAAACAGGCCGAGGCCGGCAGTGTGACGGTGTAGTTGTTGGTCGAGGGGCTCGGCAAGGCGGACTCCACGAAGGCGCCGCCGTTGACCGAGAGATACAGCTTGCCCGTGTTGGGCGTAGGCTGCGAAGTTCCGAGGCCGGTAGCACTCATCGCAAAGGCCGCCGCCTGATTGGGCAGGAGCTGCGCCGGGAAACCGCCGGGGAACTGGATCAGCACCAGATTGGGTATGTCAAAGGCCTCGACGATGCCGACCGTGGTGGAAGAAGCGGGTGAGCTCGCGGAGTTGCCCATGCCGCGCTTGGCAAAGCCCGCCCACAGGTAGCTGAGGTTGGCGCCGGCGTTGTTGACCAGATCCGACTGCAGGATCGCGTCGCGCGACTGCAAGAAGGTCGGGTTGCCCGGGGCGATCTTCATGCCATCGACCACCAGTTGCAGGAAGGTGTCGTTGGCCCCGAAGCCCAGCGCCGTGATCATGTTGGCGCGGCACTCGAGGAGGGAGTTGCACCAGGTCTCGCCGACGTTGTGGACCGCCGTAGCCGTGTTGCCGATCAGCGTGCTGCGCGGAACGCTGGCCGGGAAGCTCTGCTGGTTGGGATCGAGGTCGGCGAAGGTCTGCGGAGCCTTGTTGAGATCCGTGGAATACGGGAAGCGGCGGATGCCGAAGTAGTAGTTGTCTGCGAAACCCGCACCCAGCGAGAGCACCGAATAGCCCCCGGTCTGGTAGGTGGCGTTGACATCCTCATCGGCGGTGGCGTTGAGCGCACGGCCGAAGAAATCGCTCCAGCCCTCGCCCATGCCCTGCGGCTGCGTGCCTGACAGACCGCCGTGCAGACGGATCGAGGTGCCGTGTGTCAGCTCGTGGTAGACGATGTCGGCGTCGAGCGACCCGTCGCGGTCCGGGGTCGGCCCGTTCCACACATACATCTGGCAGCGCGCGCTCGAGCCATCGGAGCCGGACGTGCCGAAGTTGGCGTTGTTGGTGCCGCCGCCGTCCTGACAGTCGGCTTGGACGGCATCGTTGCCAGCCCCCTGACCTGTGAAGTTGAGCGTCTGAAAGTTGCCGGCCGCCTCGTCGAAGCCCAGTTGGTAGAGCTTGTCGTGGTAGCGATTGGCCAGATAGAAGAAGTTCGCGACGGCAGCGGGACGGTAGGTGGTCGGCTCCTGCGCATTGTCCTGCGGGAAGTCGAACACGCGGTAGGGCGAGCCCACGGGCCGCGGCAGGTCCGGCAAGTTGTTGTTGTCCAGATCCGTGTGCGCATCGACGTTGTTGCCGAGCGTCTCGTTGACGCCGTCGTTGATCCAGCCGTTGGGCGAGAAGGCCGACACTTCCGCGCCCGTCACCGTGATCAGCGAGCGCGCCACGAAGGGGAACTGGAAGCCGTTGGGCGCGGGCGTGCCCGGCGAACCCGGCGCGGGGCTGTCGGTGGTGTAGGCGCGCACCGTCAGCGGCTCGTTGCCGCCCATCAGGAACACCAGCCGATTGTGGCGGCGCAGAATCGCACCAGTGCTCGCATCGACGATCACGTCGTAGGTGTGCCCAAGGCCCTTGACCGGCAGCGTCAGCGCCCAGCCGCTGCGGATGTCGTCGCGGGTCAGCGCGAAGTAGACCTGTTCGCTGGTGACCTCGATGTCCGAGCGAAAATCGCCGCTGAACCAGCTCTGGCGCGCCGCGGCCCCCTCCGGTTCCTGGCGGGCCGTGAAGCCCGTGTGGAGGTCGATGCCCAGATGGACGGCGGCACGCACCAGCGCCTCCTGCGCCGTGAGGCTGCGCTCGCTGACCTGGAAGTCACCCGAGGGGCGCGGCAGCATCGTGCTGCTGAGGTTGATCAGCTCGCCATGACGCGAAACATGGGCGCGCACCTCGCAACCGAACAGGTCGATGCCGTCGATCTGCTGCTGCCAGGTGAAGTGGTGGACGCCATTGTGCTGCGTGCGGTACTCGCGGCTGACGCGCGCGCGCTCGAGTTCCGCGGCATCGATCTCGAATAGATCCTGGTGTTGCGCGAGGAAGCCGCGCGCGATCGCCGCAGCCTGAAAGTCGCCGGCGACAGGACGGGTCAGCAGGGCCTGTGTCGAAGCCACCCAGTTGGGCGTGCCCAGCACGCCATCCTCGTCGATGCGCAGCCCGGGGATCCGGGCTCTAAGGGACTCGATGGCCGCCATTCGCCGCGCTCCTTGCGCTCCCTCCCGCCCCGCCTCGACGGCGGCACGAGCCCGCGCGAGCGGGATGCCCTGCTCATCGTGGCGAGCGTCGAGGTATGGCAGGCCCGGATCGGAATGGGCTCCGTGTGCATGCGCCAGCGGGGAATGCGGGTCGAATTGAGCCAGGGCCGGCAGGCTCAGGCACAGGCCCGCGCCAAGGCGCAGGACAAGGTTGCGCATCTCGATCATGAGGGGTGGGGGGAGCAGGGGTAGCAGGGGGTCGCGGCAGCTCCGGCTGCTGCGCGCATCGCCGATCCAGATTACCTTAAAAGCATGCTTTGCGAACGTCCGGGGCGCGCCCAAGGTTCCTGCGAGATCAGGAATTTCGGCGGCTAGCGGGGGGGGGCGCCGGCCTGCACCTCACCCCGAGCCGGGTCCCGGGGCGCCTCTCCCGGCAGCACTCCGGCCACCACCCCGCGGGCGCGGAAGCGGTCGCGAAATTCGAGCACATCCCGGGCGTAAGTGAAGGCTCCGCTGCGGTCCCGCACCAGTTGCTGTTCGCGCCAGCGCTCCCAGCCGCCCGCCTCCTTCTCCCAGCGCGCGAGCTTGCCCCGTCCGGCGTTGTAGGAGACCAGCACCCGCTCCAGATCAGGCCCCTCCAGCGCGATCAGCCAGCGCAGATATTCGGCGCCCAACTGGGCATTGAGTTCGGGCTTGTGCAGGAGATCGTCCCGGGAGGGCTCGGGCAGGCGCAGTTTTCTGGCTGAGTCCGCGGCGGCGGCGGGCATCAGCTGGAACAGCCCCATGGCCCCCTTGGGCGAGACCGCCCCGATCTGTCCGCGGCTCTCCACGTACATCACGCCCGCCAGCAGACAAGATTCGACGCCGCTTTCGGCTGCCGCCTGGCGCAAGATCGGCGTGTGCGACTCCACGCGCCGCATGCCGATCTCGCAGATCACCTGGCGGTACAGGCGCGGACCGTTTTGGATGCCGAACCACGCCAGCACGATCGTGCCCAGCACGATCGCGATCAGCGTGCGCTGACCGAGCACGCTGGCGCGCTGGATCGGGCCCGGCTTCTTGGATTTGCGGCTCCGGGATTTTCTACGGCGATTCAAGAGGATTTCTTCAAACGCGCGGCCAGCGCCTCGATCCACTGCGTGCGCGCAGCACCCGCCGGAGGCAAGGGGGGCAGCGGCTCGGAACAGATGCGCGCCAGTTCGCGGCGACCCCGCTCGGCCAGCCAACTTTCCGGGCGGCGCATCAGTTCGATGCAGAAGTGGAGCGCCGAATCGCGCAGCGGAGCCTGCAATTCCTCGGCCGAAACGGGCTGGATCGAGAGGCGCTCGCAGGCCGCGCGCAACCAGGCCTGCGCGTTGTCGTGCACGACTCCGTCCCACCACTCCCACCAGACACCAGCCGGATCCTGCTGGCCGCTCGCATCGACGCAGCTCAGCACCGCAAGTTCGTAGGCCAGCCGCGAGTTGCGCGGGTCGAGCGTCAGGGCCCCCAGCAAGGTGGGCACGGCCAGCGGATCGCACATCTCGGCCAGCAGCAGCGCCGCCTCCAGGCGTGCGCGGTGCGTCGGCGAACTGGAGATGCGCTCCAGATCGGTCTGCGCGCGCTTGCCGAGCTTGCGCAGAGCTTCGAGTGCGGGAGCGTAGACCTCCGAGTTGCTGCCTTCGGCCAGCAGGCCGATCAGGAAGGGCGCCGTCGCGGGATCGTCCAGCGCACCCATGCCCTGCACCGCCGCGGCGCGGACAGCCGGGTTGCGGTCCGAAAGACCGAGCAACAGGGCGTCGAGGACGAAATCGCCCTTGAGCTCGCCGATCGCGCGCAGCGCGGCCACGCGCACGGGCTCCAGCCCCAGCCTGGCGCGCACGAGCAGTTCCGTGCGCGCACTCTCGGCCTTGAGGCGGCCGAGCGCCTCGACGGCGGCGGCCTCGACTTCAGGCGACTTGTCGCCGAGCAGCGGCAGCAACTGCGCGAGCGCATCCGCGCCCCCCCGCTTGCCGATCGCACGCGCACCGGCGGCGCGCAGGACGGGGCGGGTTTCCGAGAGCAAGCCCTGCGCGAAGGCCAGCGGCGCGGCATCGCAGATGATCTCCAGCAGTTTGGGATCCTCGACGCTCTGCACCAGTTCGCGCGCCATCTCCCGCGGCACTTCGCGACGATTTTCGTCGAAGCTTTGGGCCGCGATCGTCGCCATGCGCACCAGCTTGCCCAGCTCCTGCGGGCTCGCGCCGCGCATCAGCGCCAGCAGGGCCCGGAAATCGTCGGGCATCGCGACGCCGGGGAATTCCTGAAAGACGCTCTCCAACTCGGCCAGCCCGCGCTCCCGATCGGCTGGGTTGCGCGTCGCCTGCAGCATCGCCAGCACCAGCCGCTTGAGTCCGCTCGCACGCTCGAGCGGTTCGCGCTTGGCGGCCCACCAGGTGCTGGCCTCGGCCCACAGTTCGGCGCGTCCCGCGTGCTTGCCGGGCGTGGGATACTGCTGCCAGCGTTGCTCGTAAGCCAGCGAGCGCACGGCGGCGACGCTGCGCTCGAACCAGGCTTCCTCCAGGCCCACACCCAGCAGGAACTGCTTGCTGCGGCCCGCCACGCTGATCGACAGCTGGCGCTCGCGCGGTCCGCGCACGCCGCGCGCGCCGGGCAGACGTTCGGCGCCGAGCAGACCCTCGCGCTGGAACAGATCGAGCAGCGCCAGCGCCTGCGCTTGCGTGACGCGGAAGATCGTGGTGTTGGAGGCGACGCTGAGCGGTTCCGATTCGCTCGGACCGAGCAGCAGCCACGACTGTCCATCGATCCTGAGGTTGACCGCCAGACGGTCGGACTCACCTTCGCCGACCACCAGTTGCGCGCGCTGGGCGCGAAAACCCGCGCGGTTGTCGATCCACCAACTGACCCAACGCGGCCCTTCGGTGAGATCCTGGCCCGTCACCTGCCGCAGACGGCGGCTGACCGGCGCCTGCAAGGCGACGAAATCGTTGTGGAAGACCTTGCCGCTGGCGACCGCGACCAATCGATCGACGACGCTCTGGTCAAGCCAGGCGCGGGTGTCCGCGCGCGGGCTGCGAAAGCCGATGCCTGCCAGCGCCGCGGCGCTGGCTCCGGCGACGAAGGGATCCTGCGCTTCGAGCGCTTCCAGCAGCGCCGGGATGTGCGTGTCATTGAGGATCGCGCGCTGGGCCAGATCCTCGCGCTCGATGAGCCCGAGCAGTGCATAGGCCTGCGAGCGCAGGATCCAGCGCTCCTGGAAGGCGAGCTGCAGCAGCTTGGCGTCGAGATCCGGATCCTTGCGGCCGGCCAACTCGCTCAAGAGCTGCCCGGCAACCCGTGAGGCGGGATCGGCGAGCCGCGACAACAGGATGCGCGTGGCCTCCGGTGTGTCGAAATCCCCCACCAGACTGAGCAGTTCCAGCCGCGCGTCGGGGCGCGCCTTGCCCAGCGCAGCTTCCAACTCCGGCAGCAGCTCGGCGTTCATCCGCGCGCGCAATTCGCGCCCCGCAGCCAGCCGCAGGCCCGGTTCGCGCGCATCGAGGAATTCGATCAGCACGCGCGGCGGCACGCGCACGGGATCGACGCGCAGCAGCTCGCCCAGCAGCGCGGCCCCGGCTCCGGCGGGAGCACCGAGCCGCAGGCATTGGAGCACCAGCTCGTGGTCGAGCGGATCGGGGCTGGCGAGCAGCACGCGACCGGCCACGGTCACGACCGGCGCTTCCTTGGCCGAAAGCTCCGTGCGGGCCGCCGACAGTCCCGTGCCCCCCATCGCGACCAGCATGTCGACCGACTGCGCGAGCAGGCGCTCGTCGGGTGCGCGCTGGCGACGCAGGCCCTGGAACACGAAGGCGGCGGCGGGATCGATCGCGGCGGGTGTCGCCTGCGGAGCGGCGGAGCCTGGCGCGGCAGCGGGGGCTGTCGGCACGGTTGCCGACGGCACGGTTGCCGACGGCATGGTGGACGACGGTACGGTAGCTGACGCGGAACCTGGTGCTGCCTTCGCGGGCGCACCCGCTGACGGCGCCGCCGTCGAGCCCGCCTTGGGCAGCTTGAGCCCGCCCGATCCTTGCGTCTTGGAACCGCCCGGAAGACCCGGCAGCGTGTTGTAGCTCGCCTCGTGCGGCCGATCCTGCTTGCAGGCTGCGCACCAGGTCACGATCCGGCCTTGCTCGTCGCGCGGTGCGTCGGAGGGGAAGGTGTAGTTGCGGGTCTGGCAAGTGGTGCAGACTACGTGCGGAGCCAGATCGCCGCCGCCCTTGTCCTGCGAAACCGGGGGCAGTACTTGCGCGGGCGCGCTGTGCGCGAGGCAGAGGCAGGAGAGCAGGCAGAATTTCGTGACGTGGCTCAAGGCTCGATGCTCCGGGGACTCCCTAGGGCAGAGGAGCGAGCAGGATACTCTCTGGAAGGGCAAATCCGCGAGCCGGCTCAGGCCCGCTTGCCGCGCGACAACCAGAACACCCCGAACAGCACCACCGCACCGCCCAGCGCGACGTGGGCGCGCAGTTCCTCCCCCAGCCACAGCATCGACAGGGCCAGCGTCACCAGCGGCTGGAAGTAGATCAGACCCGACAATTGCGCGGCCCCAAAGCGCGCCAGAGCGCGGTTCCAGAAGGCGAAGGCGAGTCCGCTGCAGCCCAGCCCCAGAAACAAGATCGCGGACCAGGCCGTGGCACTCGGCACGGCGACCAGCCAGCGTCCCTCGATCGTCGCCGCCGCGATCGAGATCAGGCTGGCGACCCCCATCGCCGCCGCGCTCGTCACCAGCGCGCCGCTGCCCGCCACGGGACGCGCGCTGAGCAGCGTGTAGGCGGCCCAGCTGAAGGTCGTGCCGAACACGATCCAGTCGCCCGGCTGAAAGGCCTCCAGCTCGGCGCCCGGGAGCAGGATCCAACCCATGCCGGCCGTCGCGATCCCGATGCCGGCCCACGAGCGCGCGCTGATCGGCTCGCGCAGGAACAGCCTCGCGCCGATGGCGATGATCACCGGACCGAAGCCGACGATCCAACCGGAGTTCGCGGCGCTCGTCGAGTAGAGCGCATAGCCCTGAGCGACGATGTGCAGGCCGAGGATCAGGCCGAGCATCAGGCAGCGGCCGCGGTCCTCGCGGCGCGGCAGGAGCGTCGCTCGCCGCAGCGCCAGCCAGCCGTAGAGCAGCAGCGCCCCGAGCGCGAAGCGACCCGCAACCATGGACCAGGGCGAGAAGCCGCTCAAGGCCTCCTTGGCCGCCACGAAGGACGCACCCCACAGGAAGATCGAGCCCGCGGCGCCGCTGGCGAAGGCGCCCTGCAGCGACAGCGCCTCCTGATCCCGGGGCGGGTTCAAGGCCGATCCTGCGCCGCGGGCATCTGCGGTCCGTGGAGCTGGACCTTGGCGGCGCTGACCTTGCGCAGGCGCATGTTGAGCAGCTCCACCAGCAGAGAGAAGGCCATCGCGAAGTAGATGTAGCCCTTGCCGACGTGCTGTCCAAAGCCCTCGGCGACCAGCATCACGCCGATCAGAATCAGGAACGATAGCGCCAGCATCTTGATCGTGGGATGGCGCTCGACGAAGTCGCTGACCGAGCCTGCGAAGACCATCATCACGGCCACGGCCACGACCACCGCCGCGATCATGATCGTGATGTTCTGGACCATTCCGACGGCGGTGATCACCGAGTCGAGGCTGAAGACGATGTCGAGCAGCAGGATCTGCACCAAGATCGCCCCGAAGCTCGCCCGTAGGCGCGGATCGATCGGGCCGTGGGGCGGGCCCTCGAGCCGCTCGTGGATCTCGAAGGTCGACTTGCCGATCAGGAACAAGCCCCCCCCCAGCAGAATCAGATCGCGACCGCTGATCGAGTGCTCGAGCACCGTGAACAGCGGCTGCGTCAGCCCCATCACCCACGAGATCGCGAACAGCAGCGCGATCCGCATCAGCATCGCCATCCCCAGACCCAGCCGGCGGGCGCGGGCGCGCTGCTCGGGAGGCAGCTTCCCCGACAGGATCGAGATGAAGATGATGTTGTCGATGCCGAGCACGATCTCAAGTGCGGAGAGCGTCAGGAAGGCGATCAGGTTGTCGGTCGTGAACAGTTCGCTCATGGGGGCCGTGGCAAGATCCACTCGGCGGGCCCGCGGATCAAAGTTTTCTCGATTTTCTCTTGAAGGCCCTCTCGCCTTGCGCATAAATCTGCCGCACCGCGCACGATTATGCACGCCCAAACCAAGCCCCGACCCGCCTCCCGCGAAGAACGCCGTGCCCGCATCGCCGAGCGCGTGCGCGCCCACCGGGTGCAGAACCAGGCCGAACTGGCCGACTGGCTGCGCTCGGAGGGCATCAAGGTCAATCAGGCGACGCTGTCGCGCGACCTGCGCGACATGGGTGTGCTCAAGGGCCCCGAGGGCTACGAGTTACCGCAGAATACGCCGGCACTCTCTTCCGATGGCACGCTGGCCCTGTATGCGGCGGTCCGCAACTGGCTGTCCTCGATCACCCCCGCCGAGAACCTCGTGGTGGTCAAGACACCGGTGGGCGGCGCCTCCCCGCTGGCGGTGGCGCTGGATTCCGCCGGCCACGCAGACGTGCTCGGCACCATCGCGGGCGATGACACGATCCTGATCGTGACGCGCTCCGCGCCGGCAGCGAGAGCGCTGGCGCGCGAACTCGCGGCACTGCGCGAGCCGAGGAAGAGGTCCACGTGAAGCGCGTCGCGGTTCTGGGTGCGTCCGGTTACACCGGGCGGGAGCTGCATTCCCTGCTGAAGCGCCACCGCGGCCTGGAGCTCGCGCACTTTGCCAGCGCGCGCGAGGACGCCACGCCGGAGGCGCCCGAGCTGGAGTGTGAACCGAGCATCGAGAAGCTCGACTGGTCGGCCCTCGCGCGCTGCGAAGGCGTGTTTCTGTGCACGCCGCACGGGACCTCGGCTCCGCTGGCGCGCCGCTGCCTTGAGCTGGGTCTCAAGGTGGTCGATCTCTCGGCCGATTTCCGGTTGCGCTCGCCCGCGAGCTACCAGACGGTTTACGGACACGCGCACGCCGCCCCGGAGCTCTTGCCGCAGGCGGTCTACGGACTGACCGAGCGCGCCCGCCCGTCCGTCGGCGCCGCGCGGCTCGTGGCCAATCCCGGCTGCTATCCCACCTCGATCCTGCTCGCGCTGGAGCCGCTGCTCGCTGCCGGCCTGATCGAGCGCGGTGCGCGCATCGTGTGCGACAGCAAGAGCGGCGTTTCCGGCGCGGGCAAGAATCCCTCGGCGCGCACGCACTTCGGCAACAGCCACGAGAACTTCCTCGCCTACGGCGTCGGCACCCACCGCCACCAGCCGGAGATCCGCGAACACGCGGGCAGCGACGCGATCCTGTTCGTGCCGCATCTCCTGCCCGTTTTCCGCGGGATCCTCTCCACGATCTACGTGGTCCCGGCCGCCGGCTGTCAGTCCGCCGACCTGCGCGGCTGCCTCGCGGAAACCTACGCCGGCGAGCCCTTTGTGCGCGTGTTCCAGCGCGGGCAGGTCGAGCTCAAGGGAGTCCAGCACACCAACCAGTGCCACGTGGCGCTGGCTGATGCGGACGGAATGGTCGTGATCACCAGCGTGATCGACAACCTGCTGAAGGGCGCCTCGGGTCAGGCTCTGCAGAACATGAACCGCATGCTGGGCTTTGAGGAAACGGAGGGGCTGTCGTGAGGCTGCTCGTCAAGATCGGCGGCGCGCAACTCGAGGTACCCGCCGCCCGCGCGGAGTTCGCCGCGGCTTTGGCGCAGGCCTGCCGCGCCGGCCACGAAGTGGTCGTGGTGCACGGCGGGGGCAATCAGATCCGCGAATGGGTTCGCAAGCTGGGGCTGCCGGAGGCCTACCATCAGGGCCTACGCGTCACCGATGAAGCCACGGCGGGCGTGGTGCTCGCGGTGCTGTGTGGCGAAGTCAATAAATGGCTGGTGCAGGCTCTCACCGAAGCCGGCGTGCGCGCGGTCGGCCTCT
Organism: Planctomycetota bacterium; assembly: GCA_044359355.1. Classification (GTDB taxonomy): domain Bacteria; phylum Planctomycetota; class UBA1135; order UBA1135; genus SYGM01. The sequence goes on from JBIKMH010000028.1 coordinate 12,044, forward strand.
CGGGTGCGGACGGCGCCGTGTTCCAGGCCCGCAAGGTGCATGCGCAGGAAGCCGAACTGGGCTACGTGGGCGCGGTGAAGTCCGTCAACCGCGAGCTCGTCGACGCGCTCTGCGGCGCCGCATTCGTCCCGGTGCTCGCCACCGTGGCGCCGCTCGGTAGCGATGAGCCCGATCCGCGCGAGCGCTTCTACAACATCAACGCCGACATGGCGGCGGGGCCGCTGGGTGCGGCGCTGCGCGCCGATGCGATCCTGTTCCTCACCGACGTTCCCGGCGTGCTCGACGGCAGCAAGCGCCGCCTCGAAGAACTCTCCGCCGAGCAGTGCGCCGGTCTGCAGGCCGAAGGCGTGATCGCAGGCGGCATGATCCCCAAGGTCGAGGCCGCGCTCGGCGCGCTGGCCGCCCATCCGGGAGCGCTCGTCAAGATCGCCCCCGCCAAGGGCAGCTCGGCTGTGCTGGCGGCGCTCCAACCCGACACCGGCACGCGCTTCGTCGCGTCCGCACTGGTTTCCTGAACAAAGATGACTAGCACCACGACTGCCGCACAGACGGCCATGAATCCGCTGCTCCGCACCTACGCTCCGGCGCCGGAGGTCTTCGTGCGCGGCAGCGGCGCGCTGCTGGAGACCGCGGATGGCAAGCGTTTCATCGACTTCCTCGGCGGTATCGCGGTCAGCGCGCTGGGCCACAGCCATCCGGTGATGGTGCGCGAGCTCTCCGCCCAGCTCGGGCGCACGGTGCACCTCTCGAACCTGTTCCAGAACCCCTACTCGCAGGATGTAGCCGCGCGCCTCGCGCGCCTCAGCGGTCTGCAGGCGGTGTTCTTCACCAACAGCGGCACCGAAGCCAACGAGGCTGCCATCAAGATCGTGCGCAAGAAGGCCTACCAGCGCGGCGAGAAGCAGCGCACGGGCCTGATCGCGATGGAAGGCAGCTTCCACGGTCGCACGATGGGCGCGCTCTCGCTGACGCACACCGAAAAGTACCGCAAGCCCTTCCACCCGCTGCTGCCCGAGGTCGAGTTCGTCGCCCCCGGCGACACTGCGCGCCTGCGCTCGCTGCTGGAGACCCGCCGCTACGCCGGCGTGTTCCTCGAGCCGATCCAGGGCGAGCAGGGCGTCAAGGAACTGCCGCACGCCTTCCTGCGCGAGGTGCGCGAGTTGTGCACGGCCACCGGAACGCTGCTGGTGCACGATGAGGTGCAGTGCGGCTGCGGCCGCACGGGCAGCTTCCTCGCAGGTGATGCCGCCGGCGTGAAGCCGGATGTGGTCACGCTGGCGAAACCCATCGCCGCCGGCCTGCCGATGGGCTGCGCCATCGTCGCCTCCGAGCACGCCGATGTGTTTGAGCCGGGCGATCACGGTTCGACCTTCGCGGGCGGGCCCTTCGTGCTGCGCGGCGCGCAGGTCTTCCTCGATCTGATGGAGCAGGGCCTGCAGACCGAGGTGGTGGCGCGCGGCAATGAACTTCGGGCAGGCCTCGCCGACCTCAAGGGCGAATTCCCCGTGATCACCGAACTGCGAGGCCGCGGCCTGATGCAGGGTCTGCGACTTGAGCGCAATGCGCCCGAGCTGCAGAAGAAGCTCTACGCCAAGGGCCTGATCACCAACTGCACGGCGGGTGACGTGATCCGCATCTTGCCGCCTTATGTCATCACGTCCGAAGAGATCGGCTGCGGTCTCTCGATCCTGCGTGATTGTCTGCGCGAGCTGTAGTCCGTTTCCGTTTCGAAAGGAGTCCCTTCATGACCGCCACCCTCACCCGTTTCGGCAAGTTGCCCACCAAGGACCTGTTGACGATCGCTCAACTAGGGACCGGGGACATTGAAACCGTCTTCGATGCGGCCGCGGAACTCAAGCGCGGCCGCAACGAACACAACTCCGTGCTCAAGGGCAAGCGCCTGGCGATGATCTTCGAGAAGGATTCGCTGCGCACGCGCTTCACCTTCGACATCGGCATGCAGGATCTGGGCGGCTCGGCGGTGTTCATGGACCACCGCGATGTCCGCCTGGGCTCGCGCGAATCGCTCAAGGACATGGCGCGCAACCTCGAACGCTGGGTGGACGGCATCGTCGCCCGCACGTTCAAGCACCGAGCGCTGGAGGAGCTTGCGGCCAACTGCTCGATACCCGTGATCAACGGCCTGTCGGATTATCTGCACCCCTGCCAGGCGCTGGCCGATGTCTTCACGCTGACCGAGAAGTGGGGATCGGTGAAGGGCCGCAAGCTGGTCTACGTCGGCGACGGCAACAACACCTGCCACTCGCTGGTGCATGTCGCCGCGCGCCTGGGCGCCAACATGACCGTCTGCAGCCCCGAGGGCTACGAGCCCAATGCCCGAGTGATCAGCGAAGCGATGCTGATGGCGCGCGAATCGGGCTCCGACATCCAGATCGTCAACGATCCCGAGACGGCGGTACGGGGCGCCGATGCGGTCTACACGGATGTGTGGGCCAGCATGGGCCAGGAAGACGAGATCGAGGAGCGCTCGGCGATCTTCAACGACTACCGCGTCGACGAGGAGATGATGGCGATCGCCAAGCCGGACGCGCTGTTCATGCACTGCCTTCCCGCGCACCGCGGACAGGAAGTCACGGCCGGCGTGATCGACGGCCCCAACTCGATCGTCTACGATATCGCCGAAAACCGCCTTCACGTGCAGAAGGCCGTGATGGTCCTCTTGATGGGAGAATCCTGAGCCATGTACCACTCACTCGATGAGTTCCAGCGCGACTTCGAGCATCACAGCGTGGAAACCCTGCGCGTGCTCGAGCACCTCTCGGATGCGTCGCTGTCGACCAAGGTCGACCCACAGGGCCGCGATCTAGGTTTCATCGCCTGGCACATCGTGCAGACCTATCCGGAGATGCTCGCTCAGGCCGGCATCACGGGCCTTGCCGGCCCCGCGCACGGCGCGCCCGTGCCCGCGGAGGCTGCACAGATCGCCAAGGCCTACAGCGTGGTTCGCGCAACCCTGATGAGCACACTGCGTTCCGCGTGGACCGACGCGATGCTGCCGGAGTCGATCCCGATGTACGGACAGAGCTGGCCGCGGCACATGGTGCTGAGCGGCTTGCTCTATCATGAGGTCCACCACCGCGGCCAGCTGACAGTGCTGATGCGCCAGGCGGGACTCAAGGTTCCCGGCGTGTTCGGCCCGGCGCGCGAAGAATGGGGCACTTACGGTCTCCCCGCTCAACCCTGAATTTCTCCCCCCGCCCCCCTTCACGCCCTACCCCTTACTCGGAGCCCTCTCATGGCTGACAAGGTTGTCCTCGCCTACTCCGGCGGACTCGACACATCGATCATCATTCCCTGGATCAAGGAACACTACGGGCTGGAAGTGCACGCCGTCTGCGGCGATGTCGGCCAGGGCGAAGACGAGCTCAAGGGCCTGGAGGAAAAGGCGAAGAAGACCGGCGCCAAGTCCTGCAAGGTCGTCGATGTCCGCCGCGAGTTCCTGACCGACTATGTGTGGCCCAACCTGCGCGCGATGAGCGTGTACGAAGGCCGCTATCTGCTCGGAACCAGCATGGCGCGCCCGATCCTCGCCAAGGTGCAGGTCGACTACGCGCGCGAGGTCGGTGCCAAGTACGTCGCGCATGGCTGCACCGGCAAGGGCAACGATCAGGTGCGCTTCGAGTTGACCTACCAGGCGCTCGCTCCGGATCTGGAGATCATCGCTCCCTGGCGCGAGTGGGACATCCGCTCGCGCGAGGATGCCATCGACTACGCCGAGGCACGCAAGATCCCGATCACCGCCAGCCGCACGAAGATCTATTCGCGCGACCGCAACTTGTGGCATATCAGCCACGAGGGTGGTGCGCTCGAGGATCCGGCCAACTCGCCGCCGGAGGATGTCTGGATGCTGACCGTGTCGCCGGAGAAGGCGCCGGATGAGCCGCGCATCCTGACGCTGGGCTTCGAGGCCGGCGTGCCGGTTTCAGTGGATGGCAAGAAGCACAGCCCCGAAGCGCTGGTCGCCAGGCTCAACGAACTCGGCGGCTTCCACGGCGTCGGCCGCGTCGACATCTGCGAAAACCGCCTGGTCGGCATGAAGTCGCGCGGCGTTTACGAGACGCCTGGCGGCACGATCATCCTCGAGGCGCTGCGCACGCTGCGCGCCCTGACCATGGACCGCGACAGCGCGCGCATGTGCGAGAAGCTGATGCCCGACTACGCGGATCTGGTCTACACCGGACGCTGGTTCGCTCCGCTGCGCGAGGCGATGGACACCTTCTTCCGCGAAGCCACGCGCTTTGTCACCGGCGAGGTGCGCGTCAAGCTCTACAAGGGCACGGCCACCGCTCTGGGAGCATCGAGCCCCTACTCGCTCTACAGCGAGGATCTCGCGACTTTCGGGCCCAGCGCGAAGTACGACCACGCCGATTCGAAGGGCTTCGTGCGGCTCTACGGCCTGCCGGGCATGATCGCGGCGCAGGTGCGGAGCGGCAAGCGCGCGGGCAAGTCGGTGAACAAGTCGGTGAACAAGTCGGTGAGCAAGGCGGCAAGCAGCGGCGGCGGCAAAACCGCCAAGGCGGTTCTGCCGACCGCCAAGCCGGCCGTGGCGTTGATCAAGGGTGTCAAGGCGGGCAAGAGGCGCGCCAAGCAGGTTCTGACATGAGTCAGCTGTGGGGCGGGCGCTTCGAGGGCCGGCCGGATCCTCGCTTCCACGCGTTTCAGGCCAGCCTCGCGGTGGATCAGCGGCTGTGGCGCGAGGACATCACAGGCAGCATCGCTTGGGCTCACGCCCTCGCTCGTGCGGAGGTGATCCTCGCCGACGAGGCACGCACCATCGAAGCGGGTCTCTGCGCGATCGCCGCCGAACTCGAGGCCCAGCCCGCCCTGCTCGCCCAATCGGGTGCCGAAGACATCCACGACTTCATCGAAACCCGCCTGCGATCGCGGATCGGCGATCTGGCGCGCAAGCTGCACACCGGGCGCTCGCGCAATGACCAGGTTGCCACGGACTTCCGCCTCAACCTGCGGGTGCTCGGTGCGCGAATCGGCCTGGCTCTGGAGGAGCTGCAGGCATCGCTTGTGGAACTCGCCTCGAAAGTCGCGGAACTGCCGATGCCCGGCTACACGCACCTGCAGCGCGCGCAGCCGGTCACGGCGGGCCATTTCTTGCTGGCCTATGTCGAGATGCTCGAGCGCGACCGCGAACGCCTGCAACAGGCGCTGGCGCGGATGAATGTCTCGCCGCTGGGCTCCGGCGCGCTGGCGGGCACAGCCTTCCCCGTCGACCGCGAGATGCTGGCCGCGCAACTGGGTTTCACGCACCCCACGCGCAACAGCCTCGATGCGGTCAGCGCGCGCGACCATGCCGCCGAACTCGCCTTCATGGCCGCGCAGTGCATGGTGCACCTCTCGCGCTTCTCCGAGGACTGCATCTTCTTCGCCTCGCAGGAGGCGCGTTTCGTGCGGCTCTCCGATGCGATCAGCACAGGCTCGAGCCTGATGCCGCAGAAGAAAAACCCCGACGGCTTCGAGCTCTTGCGCGGCAAGAGCGCGCGCGTGATCGGAGCGCTGCAGTCGCTCTTGGTGCTTCAGAAGGGACTTCCCCTGGCCTACGACAAGGACCTGCAGGAGGACAAGGAACTGTGCTTCGACGCGCTCGACACCGTGCTGGAGTGCCTCACGGTGGCCGCGATACTCGTTCGAAACATCGCCTTCGACGAAGCGCGCTGCCGTGCCGAGGCCAACAAGGGCTATTCCAACGCCACGGATCTGGCAGATCTGCTCGTGCGCGGCGGCATCCCCTTCCGCGACGCCCACGAGCGCGCGGGTCTCGTGGTGCGCGCAGCGATCGAGCGCGGCATCGAGCTCGACGATCTGAGCCTCGCGGACCGCTCCCGGCTGCTCCCCGAACTCGCCCACCTCGACGATGCGGCCTGGCGACGCGAGCTGTCCGTCGATGCCGTGCTGGCGCGCCGCCGGGTCACCGGCGGCACCGCTCCCGAACGCGTGCGCGCCGAGGCCGCACGCTGGAAAGCCCTGCTCCACTCGCGCGTGCCGCTCGCGCATGTCTCTGCTCCTGTTTCCCGCACCTCGAATCCGACCTGACCACATGGAAATCCAGACCTCCCAAGCCAAGACCCGCGTCAGCGATGCCCGTCCCGTGCTCCCCGCCGGTTTCAAGGCTGCGGCGCTGCACTGCGGCATCCGCGCCAAGAAGAACAAGCTGGATCTGGGCCTGATCGTGGCGGACCGCGCCTACCCGGCGAGCGCGCTGTTCACGGCCAACCAGCTGCAGGGCGCGCATGTCATCGTCGGACGCGAGAGCCTGGCGAAGAGCGGCGGCAAGGTGCGCGCGATCCTCGTCAACTCCGGCAACGCCAACTGCTCCACGGGCATCGAGGGCATCGAAGACAACCGCCGCGTGCAGCGCGCGCTGGCCGAGCTGATCGGCTGCGCGCCCGAAGAAGTGCTGTTCATGAGCACGGGCGTGATCGGAGCACGCCTGCCGCTCGAGCGCATTCTCGATGCACTGCCGACGCTGCTTGCCAACGCCAGCGAGCGCGGACTGGGTGATTTCTCGACCGCAATCATGACCACCGACCTCGTGCCGAAGGTGCGCACGCTGGCCGTCGAAGACAAGAACGGTCCGCCCTTCCGTGTCACCGGCGTCGCCAAGGGGTCCGGAATGATCCACCCCAACATGGCCACAATGCTCGCCTACGTGCTGACGGATGGGCCGGCTGATGACCACCCGCGCGAGATGCAAAAGCGCATCGCCGACCGCAGCTTCCACCGCCTGACGGTCGATGGGGACACCTCCCCTAACGACACATTCTTCCTCTGGAGCAGCCAGCACGCCGAGGGCAGCACGCATCCCAAGAGCCGTGCCGGCTGGACCGACAGTCACGACGATGTGCTCGAACGCGCGGTGCTGGAGGTCAGTCAGGAATTGTGCCGCTGCATCGCCGCGGACGGTGAGGGCGCCACGCGCCTCGTGACGGTGCAGGTCCACGGTGCTCCCGATGAGGCCGCCGCCGCGCTGGTCGCGCGCACCATCGCCACGAGTCCGCTGACCAAGACGGCGGTGCACGGCCGCGACCCCAACTGGGGCCGCATCCTCGCCGCCGCCGGACGCAGCGGAGTCAAGTTCGACACGGACAAGGCCCGCGTGTGGATCGGCGAGGCTGACGTGTTCTCGGGCGGCAAGCCGCATCCTGAGAACGAACCGACGGCCCACCTGCACCTGCTCAACAACCACGAGGTCGTGCTGGGCATCGACCTCGCGGTCGGCACGAGCAGCGCGGAAGCCTGGACCTGCGACTACTCCGCGGACTACGTGCGCATCAACGCGGACTACCGCTCCTAGATTCGCCAAAGGCTCGCAGATTCGGCGCGGGCGGGTCTTGCACCCCCGTGAACGCAGGCCGCAAGCTGGACCCGCATGGGGTACCTGCTGGCGCGGTCGGTCGTTCTGGGGCCTATCTGCGGCACGGTCGGCTGCGCGGTGCATCCCGACTCTGCGTCGCAGGCTGACTCTGCAGTGCAGTCCTTCCCTGCAGGGTCGCCGCCTCGCGAGCTGCCACGCCCCAACATCGTGTTCATCCTGGCTGATGACCACGCCACGCAGGCACTCGGTGCCTACGGATCCATGGTGGCCCACACGCCCCACCTGGACCGACTGGCGGCGCAGGGCCTGCGCTTTGACTGAGCCTTCTGCGGGAATGCGATCTGCGCCCCCGCGCGGGCGAGCCTGCTGACGGGCATGCACAGCCACAAGCATGGCGTGATCGACAACTCCAAGGGCTTCGATCCTGCGCTGCCGAGCTTCCCGAAGGCGCTTCAGACGGCGGGTTACCAGACCGCTCTGTTCGGGAAGTGGCACCTCAAGAGTGATCCCGCCGGCTTCGACGCCTGGGAGGTCTTCGACTGGGACGTGCAGTGCTGGCCGGGAGCATCGGTGGGTCTGAAACTGGATACATCGACCTCACCATTGAAAACGGAGGAGCTTTCACAACGTAATTCCAGAAAAAGACGTTCCTCAGCACCCCGGGAAGGGGGGGCAATATCGAACCTTCGCTGGCACTTCCCGTCCCTTCTGAACCCTTGTCAGGGGTTTCGTCAATGCTTCCCAAATCGCTGTCAAGCCGTTTATTTCCTTTGCTCGTCGCGTTGCCGACCACTCGGCCCGCAGCTCTCCCCGATTGTCCTCACATGTGCGAGGTGTTGGCGGTTACGACTTCGCCCTCTTTGCAGTGCTGCTTCCAGCTGGATTCGAACCCATCCTCTGCACCGGTGAATAGTTCGTCCATGGCCCCCACAGCGGGGAACCGGCAGGTCAAGGCCAAACTCGTTCGTCACGAAGCAGCTTCCTGCAGCCCTCTACACGAAAATGGGAGGTCAAATCTCTCTCCGAGATGTTGGCAAGGAGGGCGGTTTACCTGTCGGATCAGGGCTTCTTCGGGGGCGAGCACGGCCTCTACGACAAGCGCTGGATGTACGAGGAAAGCCTGCGCATCCCCCTGATCATGCGCTGGCCCGGGGTCATTCGCGCCAGCGCGTCTTGTGCAGAACATCGATCTGGCCCCGACGCTGGTCGAGCTCGCCCGGGCCCAGACCTGGGAGCCTGTGCAGGGGCTCAGTCTGGTGCCCCTGCTGCAGGGCGAGCCACCCAAGAACTGGCGCGAGGCCATTTACTACCGCTACTACGAGTACCCCGCTCCTCACCGCGTGCAGCCTCACAGGGGTCTCCGCACGGAGCGCTACAGGTGGATCGAACACCCGCTGACGGGTACTCAGGAGCTGTATGACTCGGAGAGCGATCCGACGGAAATGCACAATCGGGCCAAGGACCCAGAGCTCAGGCCGAGCGCAGAAGGACTCCAGCGACAGTTGGCTCTGCTACGGAAGGAGTACGGAGACAACTAGCAGCCCATACGGACCAAGGCGCGAGTGCAGGCCGAGAGTCTGGCCCGAGAGTCCAGGCCGGCGCGCGCGGGCTCGTGGGGGGTAGCTATGTTCGCACTGGGCGTAAAAAAAACGCCCAGTGCTTGTTCAGCAACTGGGCGTGTGTGAAAAACCCCGGCGACGACCTACTTTCTCGCAAAGCAATATCATCGGCGACTTCCGCTTGACGACCGTGTTCGGAATGGGAACGGGTATGGCCAGAAGTCCATGATCACCGGGAGTACGATGGCCGCGAAGCGCTCCCGAAGGAACATGGCTTCGCGGCTGTAAGAAAGGTGAATGGATCGTTGTGTACACCATCTTTGGTCGAACGACCTGTTTCCAAGGACTGCGGCGCAGTCAGTGGAAAAAGGTGGTTAAGCCGATTGTCCGATTAGTACCGGTAAGCTACGGATGTTACCATCCTTACACCGCCGGCCTATCAACCTGGTAGTCTTCCAGGGGACTAGTTGGGATGACTTGTTTTGGAGAAGGCTTCGCGCTTAGATGCATTCAGCACTTATCCGTTCCGGTCGTAGCTACCCAGCGATACCGTTCGCACGATAACTGGAACACCAGAGGACCGTCCTCCCCAATCCTCTCGTACTAGGGGAAAGGCTCCGCAATCATCCTACACCCACATCAGATAGGGACCGACCTGTCTCACGACGGTCTAAACCCAGCTCGCGTACCGCTTTAATTGGCGAACAGCCAAACCCTTGGGACCTCCTTCAGCCCCAGGATGCGATGAGCCGACATCGAGGTGCCAAACCGCGCCGTCGATATGAACTCTTGGGCGCGATCAGCCTGTTATCCCCGGAGTACCTTTTATCTGATGAGCGACGGCCCTTCCACTCGGAATCCGCCGGATCACTAGGACCTACTTTCGTACCTGCTTGAGCTATATCTCTTGCAGTCAGGCGCACTTATACCCTTACGCTCTACGTGCGATTGCCAACCGCACTGAGTGCACCATCGTGCTCCTCCGTTACTCTTTTGGAGGAGACCGCCCCAGCCAAACTGCCCACCTGACACTGTCTACCGCCCTGTTCAGCGGTGTTAGAAACTTATCATTACGAGAGTGGTATTTCACTGATGACTCCACCGGACCCGAAAGCCCAGCTTCGACGTCTCCCACCTATGCTACGCACGACATAACAAGTCTCAATATCAGGCTACAGTAAAGGTTCACGGGGTCTTTCCGTCTTGATGCGGGATCGTGGCATCTTCACCACAGCTACAAGTTCGCCGAGCATGCCGTCGAGACAGTGCCCATGTTATTACGCCTTTCGTGCGGGTCGGAACTTACCCGACAAGGAATTTCGCTACCTTAGGACCGTCATAGTTACGGCCGCCATTCACTGGGGCTTCAATTCGGAGCTTCGCTTGCGCTAACCCCTCCTCTTGACCTTCCAGCATTGGGCAGGCGTCAGTCTGTATACGTCGTCGGTACGACTTTGCACAGACCTGTGTTTTTAATAAACAGTTCCATGGGCCATTTCTCTGCGGCCCCACAGAGCTTGAGTCGCGAAGACCTACACTCCACGGGGCACCCCTTTTCCCGAAGTTACGGGGTTAATTTGCCGAGTTCCTTGACTGCATTTCTCTCGAGCGCCTTAGGATATTCACCTCACCCACCTGTGTCGGTTTAGGTACGGATACCGAGTTGCTTCCTAGAGGATTTTCTCGTCGGTTGGTCCTGCAACTTCGCCCTTGCGGGCTCGCTGTCACTCCTGGGATTACGCTGACGGGTTTACCTATCAGCCTCCCTCAAGCTTAGACGCACATCGGTCAGTGCGATTGCAATTCTTCCCGCGTCCCCCCATCGGTCTTAACGCTTCTCGGTAGTACAGGAATATTAACCTGTCTTCCATCGACTACGCCTTTCGGCCTCGTCTTAGGGTCCGACTAACCCCGGGCGGATTTACCGTGCCCGGGAACCCTTGGGTTTACGGCGAGCAGGATTCTCACCTGCTTTCTCGCTACTAATTGCGGCATAATCACTTCCACAGCGTCCAGTAGTCGTTACCGTCTACCTTCACTCGCTTGGAACGCTCCCCTACCAATAGAAGAAGCATGACAGCTTCATCTAGTACTTAGCCTCGGTTGCACCCTTGAGACCCGTTCATTTTCGGCGCAAAACCTCTCGACCAGTGAGCTATTACGCACTCTTTAAATGATGGCTGCTTCTAAGCCAACATCCTGGCTGTCTTAGAGATTTCACTTCCTTCTCTTCACTTAGGATGCATTAGGGACCTTAGCTGTAGTTCTGGGTTGTTTCCCTCTCGACCACGAACCTTATCGCTCGTAGACTGACTCCCTGGATACGGTAGATGGTATTCGGAGTTTGATTAGGAGTGGTACCGGGTTAGGGCCCACGACCCATTCAGTAGCTCTACCCCCATCTACTATTACCAAAGGCTAGCCCGAAAGCTATTTCGGGGAGAACCAGCTATTTGCCAGCTTGATAAGCCTTTCACTCCTATCCACAAGTCATCGGAGCGGTTTTCAACCCACACCCGTTCGGCCCTCCACGGATTGTTACATCCGCTTCAGCCTGCTCATGGATAGATCGCTGGCTTTCGGGTCTACTCCGCCGGACTTGAATCGCGCTATTCACACTCGGTTTCCCTTCGGCTTCGTCCCGTAAGGACTTAACCTTGCCCGACAAAGTAACTCGCCGCATCATTATGCAAAAGGCACGCCGTGAGCCATTACTCCGAAGAGTCATAGGCCTCCGACAGGCTGTAAGTGTATGGTTTCAGGTTCTATTTCACTCCCCTAACCGGGGTTCTTTTCGCCTTTCGCTCGCGCTACTATTGCACTATCGGTCGTCCATGAGTACTTAGCCTTGGGGGGTGGTCCCCCCGGATTCACACCAGGTTTCCCGTGTCCGGTGCTACTTGGGATCGCTACGGAAGGCACACTGCTTGTCGGCTACGGGGCTGTCACCCGCTACGGCTGGCTTTCCCACACCATTCACCTAAGCATGTGCTTGTTAACTTCCTGGACTCCTCGCAGTGAGTCCTGTAGATCCCGCGACACCGGCGTCGCAACGGCTGCAACCTTGCACGACGCCGGTTTAGGCTCTTCCCCGTTCGCTCGCCGCTACTGGGGGAGTCGAGTTTTCTTTCTATTCCTGCAGGTACTGAGATGTTTCAGTTCTCTGCGTTTCCTCCGTGCACGAGTTGTGCGCACGGTACCAGGAGATAAATCCTGGTCGGTTTCCCGATCTCGGAGACCTCCGGATCAAAGCCTGTTGGCGGCTCCCCGGAGATTATCGCAGCTGACCACGTCCTTCTTCGGCTATGGACGCCAAGGCATCCACCATACACTCTTCGTAGCTTAACCACTTGTTCTTGCATTGTGGTGTCCACTTGATCCATTCACCTTGTTTTCAAAGATCATGCAGCGGCTTGGCCGCAGCGTGTTTCGTTCTTCCGGGTGCCCTCAACTCGAAGCGGGTCCGCCGACCTTCGCCAGCGACTGCATAGCTCACAGATTCAAGATCAGGTCGAGCGCAGGTGGTGGAGGCGAAGGGACTCGAACCCACGACCCCCTGGTTGCAAACCAGGTGCTCTACCAACTGAGCTACGCCCCCACTGAATCCGGGCCCCCATTGAATCCGGCTGATTAGAATCCGGCTGATCCGGGGGCCTTCGGTGCGGAGGACAGTCTCTCAAGTCAGGGCCTCTGGTGGGCCTGAGTGGACTTGAACCACTGACCTCCCGCTTATCAGGCGGGTGCTCTAACCAACTGAGCTACAGGCCCGATACCCGGAAAGGCACCGAGCGTCAGCTGTGGACATGCGTCCGCAGCCCAACGCCCGTGTGGAAGTAGAGTGGCCCTCGTCCCCATGCAAGCTCCTATGCGCGCTGTTCCGGCCAGAGGCCAGAACATCTAACTTATCCGTTAGAAAGGAGGTGATCCAGCCGCAGGTTCCCCTACGGCTACCTTGTTACGACTTAGTCCCAATCACGAAGCTTGCTTTAGGCACCGTCCCCCTTTCGGTTGGACAAAGCGACTTCGAGCACTCCTCGCTTTCGTGGCTTGACGGGCAGTGTGTACAAGGCTCAGGAACATATTCACCGCGGCGTGGCTGATCCGCGATTACTAGCGATTCCGGCTTCATGAAGGCGAATTGCAGCCTTCAATCCGAACTGGGGCTGGCTTTTTGGGATTACCTTGACCTCACGGTTTTGGAACCCTTTATACCAACCATTGTAGCACGTGTGTCGCCCTGGCCATAAGGGCCATGATGACTTGACGTCGTCCCCACCTTCCTCCGTTTTAACAACGGCAGTCTCACTAAAGTCCCCGGCATGACCCGCTGGCAACTAGTGATAGGGGTTTCGCTCGTTACGGGACTTAACCCAACATCTCACGACACGAGCTGACGACAGCCATGCAACACCTGTGTACGTTCCGACCCCGAAGGGCTGTCACCCTACTTTCATAGGGATAATCCGTACATGTCAAGGCCAGGTAAGGTTCTTCGCGTTGCTTCGAATTAAACCACATGCTCCACCGCTTGTGTGAGCCCCCGTCAATTTCTTTGAGTTTTACCCTTGCGAGCGTACTCCCCAGGCGGGGCACTTAGCACATTTGCTCCGGCAGAGAGAACCATAGGTATCCCCCTGCCAAGTGCCCATCGTTTACGGCTAGGACTACCGGGGTATCTAATCCCGTTTGCTACCCTAGCTTTCGCACCTCAGTGTCAGATTTCGGCCAGTAACTCGCTTTCGCCACCGGTGTTCCTCCTGATATCTACGCATTTCACCGCTCCACCAGGAGTTCCAGTTACCCCTCCGAACCTCGAGCCTGCCAGTATCGGACGCAATTCCTCGGTTGAGCCGAGGGATTTCACGCCCGACTTAGCAGACCACCTACGTGCGCTTTATGCCCAGTAATTCCGAACAACGTTTGCAACCTCTGTATTACCGCGGCTGCTGGCACAGAGTTAGCCGCTGCTTCCTTTGGTCTTAGTCATTCCGAGTGCTGTTCACACCCGTTCGTTCCTAGAACCTGACAGCAGTTTACAACCCGAAGGCCTTCATCCTGCACGCGGTGTCGCTCCGTCAGGCTTTCGCCCATTGCGGAAAATTCACGACTGCAGCCTCCCGTAGGAGTCTGGGCAGTGTCTCAGTCCCAGTGTGCCAGTCCGTCCTCTCAGACCTGGTAGCCGTCATCGCCTTGGTAGGCCATTACCCCACCAACTAGCTGATAGCCCGCAACCCCCTCCCTGAGCAGCAGCTTGCGCCACCGTTTGCCGGGCAGATGATGCCATCCGCCAGGAACATCCAGCATTAGCCACCGTTTCCAGTGGTTATTCCGATCTTCGGGATAGGTTGGTTACGTGTTACTCACCCTTTCGCCGCTTTACTTGCATTGCTGCTTTCACGCGCGACTTGCATGCCTAAATCACACCGCTAACGTTCGTTCTGAGCCAGAATCAAACCCTTCAAAAAGTTTGTTCTGTGGAATGAAAATTGAGTTGCCGACCCTGCCGAAGCAGGATCAGGCTTGCTCGCATGGTTTCAAGGGCCACCCTGTTTTCAAAGATCGTCGACCACTGGCAGCCCACCTCGAGGGCGGGCCGGCCATGGGTCGTGTTTTCAGTCTCTTTCGCGGGCTTGTCTTCCGCGTTCGAGGGACGGGGATAATAGGGTCTTTCGAGCGCCCGTCAACGGCTCGGCGTGGATTTCGGTAAGGATTCCTTCAAGGTATTGCGGAATAAGGACTTAGGGGAGGCAACTCTGGCACCCCAAAGGCTCTCAGGGCTGCACCCGGACAGGGGTTCCCCGCGGAAGGAGCTCGAACAGCTCCTCGACATCGCTGTTGAGCAGCCGGATGCAGCCCTCGCTGCCCTGCTGGCCGATGCTCGAGGGCTCGCGGGTGCCGTGGAAGCCCAGCGAGGTGTTGCTGCCCCCCTCGCTCTGCCAGGCCATCCAGCGCGTTCCCAGCGGGTTTCGCGGATCGTTGAAGGGCACGGGGGCCGCGCCCGGAGGAAACCAGGTCGGCTCGCTGGTCTTCTCGCCGATGCGGTAGCTGCCGACGGGCGTCTCGCTGCCTTGCCGGCCGATCCCAACGGGGTAGGAACAAACCACGTTTTCCCCAAGGAAAAACAGCATCCAGCGCGCACTGAGATCGACCAGAACCTCCGGCTTGTCGGTCGGCACCCGCAGCTTCATGCCCGGGTGGATCGCCGCCTCGTTCCGAAGCCCGTTGGCCTTGGCGATGAGGCCCGTGCAGGTCGTCAAACCCTCCGACTGCGCCAGCGCGCGCTTGCGGATCGCGATCAAGCTGTCGCCGTTTTGAACCGAGATTTCCAGCGCTTTCCAGCTGCCACGCGGGCTCCACTGATGCTGCGCCTGCGCGCGGCGCAGCGCCTCGGTCCACTCCCCGAGCTGCCGGGGATCTGCGGCCCAGGGCGCGTCGATCTCCGCGCGCAGCGCCGCGGAATAGGCCCTCACGCTGCTCGCGTGCTCGCCGCGCGAGAGAGCGTCGCGGCCCTCGCGCACGGCCCGCGCCAGATCGGCGGCGTGCACCAACGCCGAAGGGGCCGAGGCAGAGGCCGGCACCGGACGGGCGCTCTGGGTCGAGAGCAAGGCCCTGAGAGCCAAGAGTTCGGCGGCTTGGACCCCGCCGGAGCGCTCGAGTCGCTCCAGCATGGCGCTGGCGGCCTCGCCGCGGCCGAGGACGGCCATGGCGAGCGCGCTGGCGAATTCCCCGCGCGCGCTGCGCTCCAGCTCGGGACGCTTGCCCAGCCAGCTCGCGAGCGAATCCGGACGGTGGGCGAGTTCCTGTGCCAGCTCCAACTCCTCGGCGCTGTCCGGCGCGAGCAGCGCGGGCGCTGCCGCCGGTGCGCTGCCCGCGGCCGGCTGCGGGGCCTCGGCCGGCGCTGCGGGCTGTGCCGGCGCTTGCGCCGGGCCGGCTGGGCCGGCCGAGGCAGTCGCGGACGCCGGCGCAGCCTCGGGCTCGGGCGGTGGTGCGGCCCGCACGACGCCCTCCTCCGCCAGCATCACGCCATCGGCGCTGGCCTCGGAAACCGCAGTGTTTTCCGGGTCCTTTCGCAGCGTCAGGAAGACCACGAGACCGAGCCCCAGAACGATCAGCAGCAGTGTGCGCATGGAGTGCTTTTTCCCCTCGAAAACGAGGGCGGGATGATAATCCAGCGCTCCGCGAATGGCGGTGAAAAAACCTCGGGGGCCCCAGCGCCACCGTGCCCGTCGAGCCCGGAAACCAGCAGGTTCCAGGTGGGCCCGACGCGTTGCAAGGAACGCAGGACAGGGCCCGGAGATTGCTTATTCGGGTCCGGGGGTATGGACGGGTGCACCTGAGGTCCAGGGACACCCCGAGGAGGCGTGGAGGCTAAGCCGAAAACAGCGCGGCCACAACCGGCTCAGGCCTTTTCCAGTTCCACCAAGAGACGCAGGCCCGGTTCCAGCTCCAGGGCGGTGGCCTCTGGCGGGAGGCTCGCGCGCGAGCTTTCCGCGCACAGGGTTTCCTCCGCCAGCGCCGTCCAAAAGCGGGTCAGCGCGCGCTCGAGCAGCGCCTGTCCGCCGCCGTCCAGCCGCAGGCGGATGCGGTCTTCGACCGCGAGTCCGCGCTCCTTGCGCAGAGCGTTGAGCCGGCTGACGGCCTCGCGGAACAGGCCCTCTTCGCGCAGCTCGTCATCGAGCGCGGTGTCGAGGAAGGCGACGAGGCGCCCATCGGTTTCGAGATCGAAGCTCGCGCGCGTCTCCACCAGCACCTGCACGTCCTCGGGCGTGATCTCGATGCACTCGTCGGCGAGCACGATCGTGATCGCGCCGCCGGCGCGCAGTTCGGCGACCCGCGGGGCTTCCAGAGCCTCGATCGCGGCCGCGGCCGCCTTCATCTTGGCGCCCAGGCGCTTGCCGAGCGTGCGGAAGTTGGCTTTCGCCTTGAGCACGCACAGCTGCCCGTCATCGAGCGCCACGCTGCCGTAGCCCTTGATGTTGAGCTCGCCGAGGATCTCCTCGCGCGCGAAGCTGCGCTGCAGCAGCTCGACAGCATGCGCGTGCGAGGCCCGCAGATGGATCGCGCGCAGCGGCTGACGGATGCGGATGCCCGCGCGCTCGCGCAGGCTGCGACCCATCTCCACGACGCGCGTCACCATCCGCATGCTCTCTTCGAGATCAGCGTCGATCAGGGCCTCGTCGCAGCGCGGGAATTCCTGCGCGTGCACCGACTCGCCGGGTAGGCCGACGCGCCGCCACAGAAGTTCGGCCAGAAAGGGCATCATCGGAGCGATCAGCAGCGAGAGGCTCTGCAAGGCCTCATGCAGCGTGGCAAAGGCCGCGAGCTTGTCCGCATCCTTGCCCGAACGGTGGAAGCGCCGCCGGTTGCGCCGAATGTACCAGTTGGAAAGATCGTCGGAGGTGAAGCGCTCGATCGCTTCCGTCGCGGCCGTCAGCTCGTACGCGTCCAGCGCGCGGCGCACCTCGCGCACGAGGCTCTGGGTGCGCGAGAGCAGCCAGCGGTCGATCTCGCTGCGCTCGGGCGCAGCGGGCGCGCGATCGAGAGCGGGATCGTAGCCATCGGCAAGCCGCGCGTACTCGGCGAAGAACTTGTAGCTGTTGAGCAGTGTGCCCACGAAACGGCGGCGAACCTCGAGAATTCCGGCCGGATCGAAGCGCTTGGGGAGCCAGGTGGCGCCGCTGGCGAGCAGGTACCAGCGCACCGCATCGGCCCCGTGCTCCCCCACCGCGGCCCAGGGGTCCACGATGTTCCCGAGGCGTTTGCTCATCTTGACGCCGTCCTTGTCGAGCACGAGACCGTTGACGACGCAGGTGCGGTAGACCGGGCCCTTGGCGAGGCGCGCATCGGGCAGCGACTGCACGAAGGTGCCAATCACATGCAGCGTGTAAAACCAGCCGCGCGTCTGGTCGAGGCCCTCGGCGATGAAGTCGGCGGGAAACTGGTCCTCGGCGCGCTCGCGCGAGTCGCCGAAAGGCCAGTGCCACTGCGCATAGGGCATGGCGCCTGAGTCGAACCAGCAGTCGAGCACGCTCTTCGTGCGGCGCATCAAGCCGCCGCACTTCGCGCAGGGCCAGGCGGGCTCGTCGATCGAGGGCTTGTGAAAGTCGAAGCCCTGCGGGAGGGAGCCGGCCTTGCGCTCGAGTTCGGCGCGCGAACCGATCGCCTCCTCGTGTTCACAGGATTCGCACACCCAGAAGGGCAGCGGCGTGCCCCAGTAGCGATCGCGCGAGATGTTCCAGTCGATGTTGTTCTCGAGCCACTCGCCGAAGCGTCCGCTGCCGATCTCCGGCGGGATCCAGCGCACCTCGCGATTGAGCTCGATCATGCGCTCCTTGAGCGCCGTCGTGCGCAGGTACCATGCCGGGGCGGCGAAGTAGAACAGCGGCGTGTCGCAGCGCCAGCAATGCGGGTAGCTGTGGGGCTCGCGCGCCTTGCGGAACAGCAGGCCGCGGCGCTTGAGGTCCTCCATCAGCGCGTCATCCGCTTCCTTGAAGAAGGTCCCGCTGGTCACCGGGCCCGCCGCGCACAGGAAGCGCCCCTCGGGTCCGACCGCCTGGCGCACGGGCAGGCGCGCCTCGCGGGCGACCTCCCAGTCATCGACGCCGTAGGCCGCCGCGTTGTGCACGATGCCCGTGCCATCCTCCATGCTGACGTACTCGGCGGCGTACACGCGCTCGAGCCCGGCCGGATCCGGCTTCCAGGCGCCCGGCTCGACCGTGGGCACGGATTCCTCGTACAGGCGCTGGTAGCGCAGGCCGGCGAGTTCGCTGCCCGGGCATTCGCGCAGCACCTCGTGCTCGCCCAGCACGGCTTTCGCGCGCGCGGACGCGATCCACACGCACTCGGAGCCCGCCGAGCCCTGCTGCGCGCCCTTGGCGACCGGCAGGTTGACGCGCGCCAGCACGTAGCGTTCGCGCGGATGCACGGCGAGCGCGATGTTCGAAGGCAGCGTCCAAGGCGTGGTGGTCCACGCCAGCAGCGACTCGCCGTGCTGTCCGTCGAGCACGCGGAAGCGCACGAGCACGCTGGGGTCGTTGATGTCGCGGTACACGCCCGGCTGGCCGAGTTCGTGGCTCGAAAGCCCCGTGCCGCAGCGTCCGCAGTACGGCAGCACCTTCTTGCCTCGGTAGGCCAGGCCCGCCTCGTGAAAGCGCGCCAGCAGATACCACACGCTCTCGACGAACGAGTCTTCGTAGGTGATGTAGGGCTCTGCATAGTCGAGCCAGTAGCCGATGCGCTCGGAGAGACGCTCCCAGTCCTGCTTGTACTGCCAGACGCTCTCCCGGCAGCGGGCATTGAAAGCCCCCACCCCGAAGGCCTCGATCTGAGGCTTGCCCGAGATACCAAGCTGTTTTTCGACACCCAGCTCGACGGGCAGTCCGTGCGTGTCCCAGCCGGCCTTGCGCGTCACGCGACGGCCCAGCATCGTCTGGTAGCGGCAGACCGTGTCCTTGATCGTGCGCGCGAAGACGTGGTGGATGCCTGGCTTGCCGTTGGCCGTCGGCGGGCCTTCCCAGAACACGAAGGACTTGGCGCCCGCACGGAGCGTCTCGATGGTCCTGAAGGTCTGTTCACGCTGCCACAGCGCGAGCACTTCCTCCTCGGCGGGCGCTGGGCGGGTGGCAACGTTGTCAGGCAGTGGCTGGAAGAGCTTCGTCAAGGAGGCGCTCATTCCCCCGATGATGCAATTCCCCGGGCGCGACTACCACACCTCGGACCTGATGGCGGCGGAGATCCGGTCGGCGAGTTCCAGCGCTCTCAGGCCATCCTCCCCGCTGACCAGCGGGGCGCGCCCCTCCTCTGCGCAGGCGAGGAAGTCGTCGATCTCGGCCTGCAGCGGCCGCTCCATGCCGGAAAGATCCAACTCGGAGATGTTCATCACGCGCTCCTGCAGCCAGTCCTTGCGCGCGGCGAGCGCCGCCACCTCCTGCGTGCGCAGCGCCTCGCGCCCCGACTCCCACTCCGGGCCCTTGCGAATCACCAGTCCGTAGTTCTTGGTCATGTCGAGGCTGACGTAGGCCTCGCGCGAGAACATGCGGAAGCGGCGCATCGGCTGCAGCGAGGCCCTGGAGGCCGTCAGATTGGCCCGCGCTCCGTTGGCGAAGACCAGGCGCACGGAGGCGACATCCTCGTGGTCGGTGAGGATCGCGCCCCCCGAGGCATCGAAGCTCACGACCTCAGAATCAACGAGGTTGAGCACCAGATCGAGGTCGTGGATCATCAGATCGTGGACCACGCCGACGTCCATGCTCCGGAAGCTGAACGGGGCCAAGCGGTGACATTCGATGAAGCGCGGAGCGAGGTTCATTTCGCGCACACGCACCAGCCCGGGCTGGAAGCGTTCGACATGGCCCACCGACAACAGCGCCCGGCCGCGCCGCGCGGCGGCCAGAATCTCGCGCGCAGCCTCCCCGCTGGCGGCGATCGGCTTCTCGACGAGGCAGTGGATGCCGCGCTCGAGCAGCGGCACGGCGACGGCTGCGTGCAGCACGGTCGGCACGGCGATGCTGACCGCCTCAATTGGCCCGGGCAGGTCCTCTAGGCGCGCTGCCAGCGGCACCCCGAGTTCGCGGGCGATCTCGCCAGCCGGGCCCGCCTGACTGTCGATCAGGCCGACCAGTTCGGCGCGCGGATTGGCCTTGTGGATGCGGGCGTGGAACTTGCCGAGGTGCCCCACGCCGATCACGGCGGTCCGCAGCCGGCGGCTCATGGCCGGGCCGCCGCGCTCAGGATGCGCTCCTGGCCCGCGCGCAGGAACTGTTCGCGCAAGATCTCGCGATAGCGGCCCTTGATGCCGCTCTCGGTGTTCTCGAGCGAACGCACCAGGTGCTGGATCGGAGCACACTCGGGCAATTCCTCGCGCAATTCCTGCAGTGTCTGCTTGCGCGGGTTGCCCGAGCGCCAGATGCGACGGAAAGCGTTGCGCACGTGCTCGATGTCGCCTTCGGCGAAGCCACCGCGCTGCATTCCGATCACGTTGACGCCGCGCACTCGGCTGGGATGACCCTCTAGGATGATGTAGGGCGGGACATCCATCACCATGCGCGTCATGCCGCCCACGTAGGCGTTGGCACCGATCGTGACGAAATGGTGGGCGGCCGCGCCGCCGGAGATGTTGGCCGAGCGCTCGACGCGCACGTGACCGGCGAGCAGCACGTTGTTGCCCATGATGATCCGGTCGGAGAGCTCGCAGTCGTGGGCTACGTGGCAGCAAGCCATCAGCAGGCAGTCGCTGCCGATCTTCGTGAGGCCGCCGCCCTTGACCGTTCCGCGATTGATAGTCACGAATTCGCGAATCGTGTTGCGCTCGCCGATGCACAGCTCGGTCGGCTCGCCCTTGTACGAGAGATCCTGCGGCGGTCCGCCGAGATTGGCCTGTCCCACGATGCGGTTGTCGCAGCCGATGCGCGTCACGCCGTCGATCACCACCTGCGGGCCGATCACCGTGCGCGCGCCGATCGTGACCCGCGCCCCCACCACGCTGTACGGGCCGATCTCGACGTCTTCGCCGATCTCGGCGCCGCTCGCCACCACTGCTGTCGAATGAATCTTGGTTGCCATGTCTGTTCCAGTCCCCTCCGTCGAATCAGGCGTCCACCAGCGTGAACATCAGCGTTGCCTCGCAAACCGTCTTGCCCGCCACGCTGCCGATAGCGCGCACCTGGGCGGTCTGTTCCTTGTCCCGGATCGTCTCCACTTCGATGCGCAGCTGATCCCCGGGCGTGACCGCGCCACGCAGGCGCACCTTGTCGATCGACCACAGCACCGCCAGCTTGCCCGTGTTCTCCATCTTGCGCAGCAGCAGCACGCCCGCGAGCTGCGCCATGGCCTCGAGCTGCAGCACGCCGGGCATCAGCGGAGCTGTGGGAAAGTGGCCCTGAAAGAACGGCTCATTGATCGTGACGTTCTTGATGGCGACGGCGCGCTTGTAGCCGTCAATTTCGATCACGCGGTCGATCAGCAGGAAGGGATAGCGATGCGGCAGCAGGCGCAGGATCTCGCGCACCTCCAGACCGGATTCGCGCCGCAGCAGCCCGCCGGTTTCCTGCGCCTGCATGACGTCGAACAGGCGCCGGACCAGCTCCGCGTTGGTCGAGTGGCCTGAGCGCGTCGCGATGATGTGCGCGGAGAGGTCCGCTCCGAGGAGATACAAGTCCCCGAGCAGATCGAGCACTTTGTGGCGCACGGGCTCGCCCGGCATGCGCATCACGGAGGCTGGATCGCCGAGCACCACCGTGTTCTCGCGCGTGGCGCCCTTGCCCAGGCCCGCCTTCTGCAGCATCTCGACTTCGGAGGCGAGACAAAAGGTGCGGGCCGGCGCGATCTCCTTCAGGAAGCTCTCTTCGCCCAGCTCCAACTGGAAGGAGCCGCCTTCGACGCCGGGCTCCTGGAAGGAGGCCACGTACTGGATCGAAAGCCCCGGCTTCTCGCTCGGAAGAGCGACCAGCGTCGCACCGTTGGCGCGCACGTAGATCGGACGATCCAGCACCAGTTCCTTCGCCTGCGCATCCTGCTCGCTGATGCCCGCCCGCTGAACCAACTCGACGAACTGCTGCGCGGAGCCGTCTAGACCCGGCAGCTCCGAACCGTCGAGTTCGACGACGAGGTTGTCGATGTGCAGGCCCTGACAGACCGCCAGCAGGTGCTCGACGGTGTCGACTTCCGCCGCACCACGCTGCAGGCGCGTGCGCCGCTCCTTGAGATGGTGGTAGCGAATGTTGGCGGGAATCGAGGGCGCATCGGGCAGATCCGTGCGCACGAACTCGACCCCGGCTCCCGGCGCAGCGGGCAGCATGCGCCCCCGGATCGTGCGACCGGAATGCAGGCCGACACCGGAGAATTCCACGGCGCTCTTCAGCGTGCGTTGCTTGCGGGTCATGTTTGGGTCCTCTGTGCCGTCAGTCCTTCGATGCGCGCCTCGAGTTCGCGGACGCGCTCCACCAGCTCCGGCAGGCGCTGGACGTGGGCCAGCGTCCGCATGGACTGCGTCTTGGGCCGAGCCGGGTATCCGGCCCAGTCCTCATTCGGCGGCACCGAGCCCATCACGCCCGCCTGCGCACCGATGCGTGCGCCCGCGCCGATCGTGACATGCCCCGCGATGCCGGCCTGTCCGGCGATGATCGCTCCCTTGCCGATGCGCGTGGAGCCGGAGATGCCGGCCTGGGCGATGATCAGCACGCCATCCTCGACGATCACGTTGTGCGCCAGGTGCACGAGGTTGTCGAGCTTGACGCCGTTGCCGATGCGCGTGGCCTCGAAGCGGCCGCGGTCGATGCACACGTTGGCGCCGAGTTCCACATCGTCGCCGATCTCGACCGTGCCGCACTGCGGGATCTTCTTCCAGCCCTCGCGCGTCGGTTCGAAGCCGAAACCATCGGCGCCGATCACGGCACCCGCATGGACGAGACCGCGCGCACCGATGCGGCAGCGCGCATACAGCACCACGCCCGGATGCAGGATCGTGTTCGCTCCCACGCGGGCCTCGCGCCCGACGTGCACGCTCGCGATCAGCTGAGCGCCGGCTTCGATGCTGGCACCCTCTTCCACTACGCAGCCCGGACCGATCCAGGCCTCCGGGGCAACGCGGGCGCTCGGCGCCACGACGGCCGCGGGATGCACTCCGGCCCGGGGCTGAAGCTCATCGCCGGCAAAGTGCTGCACGATGCGCGTGAAGGCCCGGCTAGGGTCCGCGCTGACGAGGAGCGCCATGTCGGGCCGCGCAGGACTGGTTCCCGGCGCCACGACCACGGCTCCCGCCAGCGTGGACTCGAACTGGGCGCGGTAGCGCAGCAGGGCGTAGAAACTAATGCGATCCGGGCCAGCATCGGTCAGGGAAGCCGGGCCGCGGATCACCCGCGCGGGGTCGCCGATCAGTTCGGCGCCGCAGATGCGGGCAAGTTCAGAAAGTGTGCACTCACTCATGGCTTGACCCCGACCCGGAGCCCTGCGCCGGCGGAAGGCCGGCGGTCGACGGAGGAAAAAGGTCTCCGTGCTTGCTTGGTGTAGCGCACTGCAGAGGCGGAAGTCAAACCTTCAGTTGAGCGTGCTGATCGAGAAGGACAGGACCTCCGTGCGGTCGCCCTCCCCCTTCTCCAGCGGGAAGCCGAAGTAAAACCCCAGCGGAATCGGATTCGACATCCCCAGACCGAAGCCGAAGGAGGAGCGCAACTCCCCCAGATCCAGGCGGCCGAACTCCGGATCGATCACTCCGGCATCCACGAACAGCGTGAAACGGAAGGTTTCGCGCTCGATGTAGCTGCCCGGCTGCACCTGGGTGTGCAGCGGAATGCGCCATTCCGCCGAGGCGTTGAGCATCGTCTGGCCGCCGATCGGCTGCCCGCCGATGTTGGGGCCGATACCGCGCAGCGCGAAGCCGCGCACGGTGCCCAGGCCTCCGAGGAAGAAACGCTCCGTGTAGGGCACGTCCTCGGTCTCGCCGAAGGCTTCCGAGAGACCCGCTCCCAGGCCGAAATGGAAGCTCGAGCGCACGGCCGGATCCTCCGGATCGCCCGGTCGCCAGAACCAGTCGAGATCGGCCTGCGCGCGCGCGAACTGCCAGTCGCCGCCCATGAAGCCGCCGTAGACGCCGTTGCGCGAGGTCAGGCGCAGCCCGCGCATCGGATTGATGCGGTTGTCGAGGTCTGAGTACGTGGCGTTGAGCAGCAGACCCTGAAGCGTCGAGTCGCCCTCCATCTCATAGATGCCCGCCGGCAGCGGAAACTCGTCCGGTTCGGCGAAGCCTCCGGAGAAATTCGCGTCGATGTCAGAGATCTGGATGGACTGCAGCGTCGGACCGGCCGCCACGGAGAAATTGCGGGTGATCTGGCGGCCGAGCAGCACCTGCGCGATCGAGCGATCCTCGTCGTAGAAGCGCCAGAAGCGCCGCCGGGTGCTGAAGTCCAGATCGAGGCTGTAGGGATTGAAATGCGAGGTGAAGATGTCGGGCTCGTAGAAGCGCACCCGCGCCTGACGCTGCACCGTGCCGGGCGAAAGCTCCATCACCAGCGTCTGGCCCGCTCCGTGGAAGGCTTCCTTCTCGTAGAGTTCCTCAGGGAAACTCCACAGCGAGGAAGGCAGATTGCTCGCGTCGAAGTTGCGCATCTGCAGCATCACGCGGCCGAAGAGCCCGTTGTTCGAGTCGACCCCCGCGTTGACCGTGAAATCGACCACGCGGCCTTCGGTGACCTCGAACTCCAGATCCACCCACTCGGGATCGGGAGTCGAGAGGAATCGGTAGGCCGGATCGCGGTGATCCAGCGGCTGGAACTCGTCGCTGAAGTAGTTCGTGGAATAGATCCGGCTGAGCGAGCGGTTGACCTCGCGCATGTCGATCATCTCACCGGGAAGAACGTCGACCTCGCGGCGCAGGACGCGATCGCGCGTGTGCTCTCCGCCGGCGAATAGCACCTCGCGGATGTAGCGCTGCCGTCCCTGCTGCAGCTTGTAGACCAGCTCCACCTGGTGCTTTTCCGTGTCAACCACCAGATCCGGCTCGAGGAACTGGAAGGAGTCGAGCGCCGGCAGCGTCGGGTGCGAGGCATAGCCGCGCTCGCCGTAGTAGCTGCGCAGCGAGGAGCCATCCTCGCGCTGCCTCGAGCGCAGGTAGAGATCCCCCGCCCTGAGCTTGCACAGCGCGAGCAGTTCCTCGCGCGGGAACAGCAGCGGGACCTCCGTCTCCCGCAGCCCCGAGGGCCGGATATCGGGATCCTGCGTGCGCTCGACCGCGATGATCGAGACCTTCGATACGCGGTAGCGGGAGCCCTCGTCGACGGCGACGTGGATGGTGACGCGAGAGCGATCCTCGCTGTACTCCAGACGCTCGAGTTCGACCACGGCATCCAGCCAGCCCAGATCTCGGTACACCTCGCGCATCGCCAGGATGTCCGCATCGAGTTCCGTGCGGATGAACGGGGTGCCGAACCAGTTGAAGGCCCAGGGGCCCGAAAGCTCTGGCTTGGAAAGCTGCTTCAGCCCGTTCTTCCACCACCAGGCGCCCGTGTCCGGCAGCGAGTCGTTGCCCCGGATCACGATGTCGCGCACGCGCACCTTGGGACCCTCGCGGATCTCGAAGATCACGTCGGGCGTCTGTTCCGCCGCCTGCAGATCAGAAGGCGCTTCCCCGCCCCGACGCTGGATCTCGATCTCGGCGAAGGCGTAACCCTCCTGGCGGTAGCCCTCGAGCAGCCTTTGGCGCACTCGCTCGGCCTGGTAGAGAAACAACTCACCGCGCTCTTCCAGCTGCGCCCAGCGGCGCAGCGTCTCCAGATCGATGTCGGCGTTGCCGATGAAGCGCGGCTCCAGATCAGAGGTCATTTCGACCACGCGCAGCACGAGTTCGACGCCGCCTTCCACCTCGACCGCCGACAGCTCCGGCCGCACCTTGTAGGCCTTCCACAGGGTGCTCATGCCCTCCTCGGCACGGCGGGCGTCGAAGGGCTGTCCGATCTGCTGCCCCAGCGCTCCCGCCAGCTGCTGTTCGGTGTAGCGCCGGTTGCCGATCACGCGCAGCGACCGCACTTCGGCCTGCGCCTGCATGGCCTGCGGCGGGAGCACCTGGGCGCGCGCGGGCCGAGCGGCCACGCTCCAGCACAGGCTCGCCAGCAACCCGATCACCCAGATGCCGTTTCGCACGCGATGCCTCAGGTCTGGAAGGGCTGTTCCATCGTGGGAGCGCGATTTTCAAAGCGCAGAACGCTACCCTGAAAGCTGAGCCGCACCGAACCAGTGGGACCGTTGCGCTGCTTGGCGCAGATCACTTCCGCCAGACCGCGGTTCTCCTCCGTCGGGTTGTAGTACTCGGGGCGGAAGAGCAGCAGCACCACGTCGGCATCCTGCTCGATGGACCCCGATTCGCGCAGATCCGAGAGCTGCGGGCGCTTGTCTTCGCGCGATTCGACCTGACGCGAGAGCTGCGACAGGGCGATCACGGGCACCTTGAGTTCGCGGGCCAGCTCCTTGAGCGAGCGCGAGATCTGGCTGATCTCCTGCTGGCGGCTCTCGGCCTTGGGATGCGTCATCAGCTGCAGGTAGTCGACGACGATCATGTCGAGGCCGATCCGGGCCTGCATGCGGCGGGCGCGGCTGCGCAGCGACATCACCGAAATGCCTGGCGTGTCGTCGATGAAGATCTTGGATGCAGAGAGCTCGCCCGCCGCGCGAGTCAGTTCGCTGTAGTCCTCGGTCGGGATCCGGCCGGTGCGCAGGCGGTGGGCATCGACCCGGGCGCGCGAGCACAGCATCCGGCTGACGATCGACTGCTGGCCCATTTCAAGCGAGAAGAACAGCACGACCGGCTGGTGGTCTACGCTGTCGCCCGGGTTGAGCGCGGCATTCTCGATCAGGTTGAGCACGAAGGCCGTCTTGCCCATCGAGGGGCGCGCGGCGATGACGATCAGCTCTTCCTTGTTGAAGCCGCACAGCATCTCGTCGAGCTCGTGATAGCCGCTCGCCAGCCCGGTCAGCCCGGTGCGGTGCGAAGCCGAGTCGATGCGCCGGAACGCCTCCTGGATCGCGCTCTCGATCGTCGTGGCGCCGGAGGCGTCGCGCTCGCTGTTGAGCTGGAAGATCCGGTGCTCGGCCATGTCGACCAGCTTCTGCACGCTCTCGCCGTCCGGGCGCGTCTCGAAGGCCTCGCCGATGATGTCGCTCGACTCCTGAATCAGGCGCCGCAACATGGCCGTCTCGGCGACGATGCGCGCGTGGTGCGCGACGTGCGCGCCGGAGGTGACCGCCGTCGACAACTCGATCAGGTAGGCCTTGCCTCCGATCTTCTGGAAGTGTCCGGCTGCGCTGAGCGCCTCGCCGATCGACACCAGATCGATCGCCTGACGGCGTTCGGACAGGCTGATCAGCGCGGCGAAGATCTGGTTGTGGCGCTGCTCGAAAAAATCCCCCTCGTGCACGCGCTCGGCCGCATCGGGGATGCGCTGCGGTTCCAGCAGCAAGGCCCCCAGCAGCGCGCGCTCGGCGTCGGCGTTGTGGGGCGGCACGCGGCCGTGAGGCATGGAGTCGGCCATGGCGGGGGGCTTGAGGATATCGACGCGGGCAGTCAGAGGGTAGCCCATGAGCAAGGCCGGCGCTCTCCCGCCGCCGCCCGGAAGGACAGCGCGGCCGCCCTTCGCAAGGAAGAGCGGCCGCGCGCTTCGATCGGATCCGCCGGGCTCAGGAGGCCGGAGCTGCCTCGGCTTCGACGACGACGCTGATTTCCGCGTCGTGCTCGCCGTGGACGTGGATCTTCACCACGTGCGTGCCGACCAGCTTGATCGGCGCCGGCAGCTTGACGGCTTTCTCGTCGATGCGATGGCCCGCCGCGGCGAGCAGCTCGACGATCTGACCGGCATTGACCGAGCCGTACAGGTGCCCGGTGTCGTCGGCCTTGGCCGTCGTCTTGATGCTCACGCCCGCGATCGCGGCCACTTGGGCCAGAATCTCAGCCGTGCGCTTGGCCTCTTCCGCGTCCAGCTTGGCGCGGCGTTTGGCCATGGCCTTCTTGTTCTCGTCAGTGGCCTCGAGGGCCAGCTTGCGCGGGAACAGGTAATTGCGGGCGTAGCCCGGCGTGACCGCGACGACGTCACCGCATTTGCCGAGCGGCTTGATGTTGTCGCGCAGAAGAACTTCAACCTTGCTTGCCATGGGAGTGTGTTCCTTTCCGGATCAGCCAACGTAGGGCAGAAGGCCCAGGAAGCGCGCGCGCTTGATCGACTGCTTCAGCAGCTTCTGGCACTGGGCGCAGTAGCCCGTGCGCTTGCGCGAAAAGAGTTGTCCCTGCGAGGAGAGGAACTTGCGCAGCATCTCGACCTGCTTGTAGTCGGGAGTTTCCTGCTCGCAGTTCTTGTCCTTGCCCACGATCGTGCCCTTGGGGCGACGTTCCATGCTCATGAAGCTCATCGGCCCATATCCTCGTCAATGGCGTTGAATTCGGGAATCTCGATGCCCAGATCGTCGCGACGCTCTTCCTCGCGCTTGGGCTCGGGCGTGTCGTCCGGCGGCGGCGGCGGAACGCTGAAGCCTTCGGCCAGTTCGGCCTGAGCCAGCTCCATTTCCTGCTCGGGCAGCGCCTCGCAGGCGAGCATCAGGTGGCGCAGCACCTTCTCGCTCAGCTCCAGATCGCGGCGCAGCGCCGGGATCGAGCCGGATTCGATGTCGAAGTACGCCAGGTAATACGTGGCGCGCTTCTGGTTCTTGATCGGGTAGGCCAGACGGCGCTCGTCCCAGCGGCGCAGCGTGCGGATCTTGCCTCCGTGCTTGCCCAACAGGTCCGAGACAGCCGATTTGGCTGCCTTCCAATCCTCCCGCACCAGCTGGTTGTCGAGGAGGAACATGCCTTCATACAAACGTGTCAAACCGTGTTTTTCCTTTTCTGATCCGTGTGTCTGATCTGTCTCTGCAGCTGTGTCTCGTGCAGGGGCGGAGCGCTAGGAGCGCTCGAACCCGGGGTTCTGGCGGCTGTGGACCCGCGTCATGAGCCGTGCGAGCTCCTCCCCTGCGAGCCAGGCCTCGACCGCATCGGCCGCTTGTGCGACCGTGATCTCGATCTCGACCTGTTCGTCGGGACGGAACCGCGCGAGCACATGGCGCACCGCGTCGGTGCCCGCCTGTCCGATCCCCACGCGCAGGCGAGGGAACTGGTCTGAGGCGAGGCTGTCCTGAATCGAACGCATGCCGTTGTGCGTGCCCGCTCCGCCCTGTTCGCGCAGCCGCAGGCTGCCGAAGGGGATGTCGAAGTCGTCGTAGACGACCAGCATGTCCTTCGGGGCCACCGCCAGCTGCCGAGCCAGTGCGGCTGCGGCCACTCCGGAGCGGTTCATGAAGGTCAGCGGCTTGATCAGCAGCGCACCACTGGGGTGCACGGCATACTCAAACGGCGCCGGTCCCTGAAAACCGTCCAGCTTGCGTCCGGATTGAAAGAGCAGTTGTCCGCGCCGTGCCAGCAGGTTGAGCACCTCGAAGCCGACGTTGTGTCGGGTCCACTCGTACTCGGAGCCGGGGTTGCCGAGTCCAATGACGAGTTTCATGGGGTGCGGATCCTGCCGGCGAAGGCGTTCGCCCTCCCCCGCCCGGAGGAGTCCGGACGACAAGGAGGGCGGAGTATCCTACCGATCCGGCCCGGAAACGCAAGCGCACCGGGCCGGAGCGGATCAGCCTTCCTTCTTGGCCGCGCCCGAGGCGCCGGCCGCGGCCGAGGCCGCCACCGTGGCGCCAGCGGCCGGAGCGGCTTCGGCGGCCGGAGCGACCTCGACCTTCTGGATGACCACGTTGCAGATCATCTGGGCGGGGTTGCCCGCCAGCTTGACGCCCTTGGGCAGCGTCAGCTCCTTCGCCTGCATCGACTGGCCCGCCTCGAGGTGGCCGACGCCGACCTCGATCGAGTCGGGGATGTCCAGCGGGAGGCAGCGCACCGTGATGTGCGTGACGAGGTGGTTGAGCATGCCGCCCTTGGGGTGCCCGGCGAACTCCAGTTCGACTTCAGCCTCGGTTTCGACGTCCTTGCGCACGCGCTTGAAGTCGATGTGCGTGACGTACTCGCCCATCGCGTCCCACTGCAGCTCGCGCACGACCGCCGACTCGACACCGCCGGAGAGCTCGAGGTCGTACAGGTGCACGTGGCGACGGCGCGTCGCCAGGAAATCGTGCTCGTTGATCGCGAAGTGGACGAAGCCGCCCGCGCCGACATGGTCGATCGAGCAGGGGATCAGTCCCTGCATGCGCATCTGCTTGGAGTGACGGGTGCCGAGCTTGAGGCGCGGCGAGGTTTTCATCGATTCTGACTTGCTCATGTTTTTTCTCCTGGTTGGTTCGCAAGCCCGCGTCCCGGCTCATGCCGGGAAGCGCGCGGGCTACACAGGTGCTTCCTCGAACAGACTGGACACCGACTCGTTCCGGTGGATGTTGGCGATCGCGCGCGCGATCAGCGGCGCGATCGAGATCACTTCCGCGCAGCGCGGCATGCGCTCCCGCGGCGGGATCGAGTCGGTCATCAAGACGCGGTCGATGGGCGCGTTGTCGATCTTCTCGACGGCGCCACCGACCAGCACGGCGTGGGTCACGGCCAGCACGATCTGCTGCGCTCCGTGGGCGCGCACGATGCGCGCGGCTTCGGTGATCGAGC
Source organism: Planctomycetota bacterium (assembly GCA_044359355.1). Lineage (GTDB taxonomy): Bacteria > Planctomycetota > UBA1135 > UBA1135 > SYGM01. The sequence goes on from JBIKMH010000028.1 coordinate 43,059, forward strand.
CTCCGGTGGAGATCATGTCGTCCACGATCACGACATTGCGGCCTTCGACTTCGCCGATCACGTGTTCGACCGCGACCTGCGAGCCAGAAATACGGCGCTTGTCGACGATCGCGAGATCGCAGTTGTCGAGCCCCTTGGCGTAGGAGCGGGCCATCTTGATCCCCCCCACATCCGGACTGACGATCATCGGGTTGTCGATGCTGAGGCGCTTGATCGCAGAAAGCAGCACGGGCTTGGCGTACAGGTGATCGACGGGAACGTCGAAGAAGCCCTGAATCTGCGCCGCGTGCATGTCCAGCGCCAGCACTCGGTCCGCACCGCAGCCCACGAGCGTGTTGGCGACGACCTTGGCGCTGATCGGCACGCGCCCCTCGTCCTTGCGATCCTTGCGCGCGTAGCCGTAGTACGGCATCACCGCCGTGATACGACCGGCGCTGGCGCGGCGCAGGCAGTCGAGCAGCAGCAGGAGCTCGACCCAGTTTTCCTGCACCGGCGGGCAGGTGGGCTGGATCACGAAGCAGTCGGTGCCGCGGATGTCCTCGTTGACCTTGATGTCGATCTCGCCGTCGGGGAAGCGGCCGATGTGCGCCGAGGCCAGCGGGATCGAGAGGTGGCGCGAAATCGCTCCCGCGAGTTCGCGGTGCGCGTTGCCGGCGATGAGCGTGATCTTCTCGCTGTGCGTGGCCATGTCTAGCGCTTCCTCCCCGTCTTGGCGGTCTGCCGGCCGCCCAGGCTCAGCTTGTTCGCGGCCGGGCGGGGCTGAGTGGTGCTGGAGCGAGTGCGGGGTTGAGCACCCGCAGCCTTCGTGACCACAGCCTTCGTGACCACAGCCTTCGTGACCGCAGCCTTAGCGCCCGCAGCCTTCGCGCCCGCAGCACTCGCGCCCGCAGCCTTCGTGACCGCAGCCTTCGTGACCGCAGCCTTCGTGACCGCAGCCTTCGTGACCGCAGCCTTCGTGACCGCAGCCTTCGTGACCGCAGCCTTCGTGA
>JBIKMH010000054.1:0-13672 GCA_044359355.1 Planctomycetota bacterium
AGTTCTTCGAGCATCGGTCGTGGGTCCTCCGGCTGCCGATCCATGGCGGCCGGCTGCCGGTCGCGACGGCGCACTTGGCGGGTTTCCACGCGCTCTTCGCGTTCGACTCGCTCTTGGCGGCCCATCGGCGAGCCCTGATGCTCGTCGAAGCGACGCATCAGCTCGTTGAGCCGCTGCTCCATGCGATCGACGCGACCGAGCCATTCCCTTGCCATGGGCTCGCCGTAGTTGGGCATGCCCATCGGCGGCTGCCCGCGATGATCCTGCGGCCCGCGATGATCCTGCTGCCCGCGATGATCCTGCGGCCCGCGATGATCCTGCGGCCCGCGATGATCCTGCGGCCCGCGATGATCCTGCGGCCCGCGATGATCCTGCGGCCCGCGATGATCCTGCTGCCCGCGATGATCCTGCGGCCCGAAAGGTGGCTGCTGCCCGCAGGCCCGCTGGTGCGCGTGCTTGCAGCACGGAGGTTGGCCTTGTGAGCGCGGCGAGCACAGACAGGAGCCCAGTGCCAGCAGGGAAAGGAGCGCGACGGATCGGAGAACGCCTTGCATGGTCCTTGCAGGATACCCGCAGATTCCAGCCGTTGGTACAACACCGCACATGATCGTACGTTGCGCGCCCCTGCTGCTGCTCGCCGCCTGCACGAGCCTCAAGCACTCGATTCTGGAGCCCGAAGTACGTCCGCGAGGACCGCTTCCGACGCGTGTGCAGCATCCGATGAAGCTCAACGTGCTCGCTTTCCGCCCTCGCCAGCCCGAGGTGCTCGAAGTCGGCCGGCACCGCATCGAGGCCCAGAGCGCGTACACGAGCATCTTCGAGAATGGGACCGGGGTCGGCGAGCGGGTCGTGCTCGACGGCGAGTTGTGGACCAACCGTCTCAGCTGGCGCCATGGCCTGGGAGCCTCGACCGACATCGAGGTCGAGCTGGGCCTGCTGTACGCTTCGAGCGGCTTTCTCGACGGCTTCATCGAGGGCTGGCATGACATGTTCGCGCTCCCTGGCGGCGGATACGACGAGCGACCGCGCTACGCCTACGAAATGAGCGTCGAGAAGAACGGCAACGAAGCCTATGCGCTGGAGAGCGACACCATGGGCCTGCTCGATCTGCCCGTGATCGTGACGCACGAGCTGCGCGAAGCCGTCGACGAGCGCATCGGTCTGGCGCTGCGAGCGGGAATCGAACTGCCGACGGGCAGCGAATCGCGCGGCTTCGGCAACGGCCGGGTCGATTGGGGACTCGCCGTTTCCGCCGGGCAGAGTCTCGGCCGCTGGAGCTGGACTCTCGGCCTCGATTGGGTCGAGGCCGGCCGCAGCGAGCGCTTCGCGAACTCCGGAGTCGAGTATGCGGCCGACTGGGGGGCTCATCTGGGCGCGGAGTATCGCTGGAATGCACAGCTCTCGATCCTGAGCGCGATCAGTTTCGACTCGCGGCTCTCGCACGACATCGAGATCAAGGAACTCGACAACCCGATGCTGATGCTGGATCTCGGAGTGGCTTTTGACGCGCCCGGCGGTTCGCGCTGGCACCTGGGCTTCAGCGAGGATCTCATCGCCGAATCCGGACCCGATTTCGGGGTCTTTCTGGGCTGGAGCGCGGGCTTCTAGCGATCTGGGTGCGTGCCGGTGCGCTCGAGGAAGGCCTCGACCTCGGCAAAACGCTGCTCGGCATCCTCTTCGCCCAGTGCGATCAGGCGCTGCAGGTAGTCCTGCTGAAACATGATCAGCGAGAGCAGGTCATTCGAGCGTGTTTCCTTCGTTCCCAGGCCGCGCGTCATGAAGCGCAGCGCAGCGGGCAGGCGCGCTTCGTACTCATTGGCCATGCGGCCGAGGTCGCGCGAAGGCCGCAGTATCAGCAGATCAACCGTGTGCAGGGGGCCCCGCTCTTCGTGAGGCAGCCTCGCGACCAGTCGATTCATGCGCTCGAGCGTGATCGCGTCGGCATCGAACAGATCGAGGAAGATGGCATTCAGCAGCACGCCCGCCATCTGCGCGATCGGCGGATAGTCCTGCACGACGGCCTCGCGCGCCTCGCTCGGTGAGCGGTTGTAGCGCGTCGAAATCGCCAGAATGGCGCGCGCGCCGAGGTGAACGGCCGGCGAGAGCGGCGCGGTGAGACGGATCCCGCCGTCCCCGTACCAGTGCTGGTCGACGCGCACCGCCGGAAACAGCAGCGGCAGCGAAGCCGAGGCCATCACGTGCTCGACGCGCAGATCGCAGGGCGTGCTGCGCCGATGCCCGCTCTCCCACACGGCCGCGCCCTCGCCCTGGATGAAGGTAATCGACTGCCCTGTGGTGTAGCTCGAGGCCGTTATAGCGACGGAGCGCAGACGACCGGCCTGCATGTTGCGCTCGATTCCCGGCAGCCGGCCGTCCTCGACGCCCAGTTCGCGCTGCAGAAGATCGCGCAGCGGCGAGGTGTCCACCAACGAGTAGCGCCGTCTGGTCCGGATCAGGCCGCCGGAAACGAGCTTGAGACCCGTGCGCAGGACGTTACGGGCAAGATCCAGCGAACCGATGCGGTAGACCTGTTCGGGGCTGAGGCTGCTCCACAGGCGCTTCAACTGGTCGGAGCGGCGCTGGAAGTCGCCTTCGTGTGCAGCCAGAAAGGCCGCATTGATGGCGCCCGCGGAGACGCCCGTGAGAATCGGCGGCGCGAAGTGGGGGAAGCGCCGTCCGATCACGCGCAGCAATCCAACCTGATACGCGGCGCGGGCGCCACCGCCGCTCATCACCAAAGCCAGACCGCCTTCCCTACTCATTTGCTAAGGTTCGAGAGGATACACTCAGCCCACGAGGAAAATCGATGCGCACGCTGTTTGCGGGATTGCTGGGTGCGGGTGTGTTGCTCGGCGGACTGTGGTGGTGGACGGGCGCGGGGCGCGCAAGAGTCGCCACTCCCGAACTCGTCGCCGCGAGCGCGCCGGCCGAGGATGTCGCCGCGCTCCGCCAGGAGGTGCAGGCGCTGCGCGAGGAACTCGCTCGCCTCGAACGCGATCGGCAGCTGCGCTCCAGCACGGAAATTCGCGTGCCTGCACCCGCAGGCGGTGGCGAAGAGTTTGGGCCCGCGCGGGATGACCGCTGGTACCTCGATCAGTACGCGCTCTCCTTCCTGGAAGACGAGCAGGGCTCTGAGTTCTATCGCCTGGCTGTCGAAGCGCGGCTCGGTGATCTCGTGGAGCCGATCTGCGCGCTTTTGCGCGACACCAGTCGAGGGGCGCCGCTGCGCCGTTCCCTCGCCCGCCTGTTGCAGCGCAAGCGCTTTCAGGGCCATGTTGCGATCAATGCGGCGCTGCTGTTCTGCGCGGCGCCATCCGCGGAAGAGGAACTGTGCCTAGCCGCGCTCGCCGCGCTGGGCGTCACTGGGGACGAGGGCGCGCAGTGCGCGCTGGAGGAGCGGCTGTTCTCCCTGCCGGGCAAGCAGCGCAGCGATGCCTGTCTGGACACGCTGCAGAAGCTCTCCGGCGAGCGTTGGAATGCCAGCATCCTGCGACTCTTCCAGCGGGCCATGGAGACGGAGTGGCGTTGCACGCTCGTTCGTCGCGCGGATCAGTCCGATCTGGAATCCGCGCTGCAGCTTTTCATCGCCTGCTCGACGATCGAGCAGCCGGTGCGTCTCGCCGCGGCCATCCGCATCGGGGAATATCCCACCGAGGAGTTTCGCAGCCATGTCCAGCAGTGGCTGAGCTTCGAGAGGGATCCTCAAGTTCGCGAGGCACTGGGCGCTTCACAACGCCGTCAGACAGAAATCCCAGGTTGGCATGCCATGCAGGCCTGCGGGGCGCCCGATGCGGACCCTAGACGCGATGATCCGAAAGCCTGGGCCCCGCGCAGCTCCGAATGCGGCCTTCAGTGGATCGAGTTGTCGTACGCGACGCCGATGAACTCCGATCGGATTGCGATTCATGAAACCTGCGCTCCCGGCGCCATTCAGGAAGTGCATGTGCGCACGCAGGGTGGCGAGTGGCAGCTGGTCCAGCGCGCGGATCGAACGGCATCGTCGCATCCGCTGACGATCGAGTTCCCCATGATCGCCTCGGTCTGCGGTGTGAAGCTGGTGCTCGACACGGATCGCGTCAGCGGATGGAACGAGATCGATGCCGTGCAGCTTTTGGGGCCCGGCGGGATGCAGTGGGCGAGGAGCGCGCGCGCCAGTTCCACTTTCGGCAGCGGATCCAGTGGCGTCCCGCTCCAGATTCAGGGCTTTCTCGCGCGCTAATCGCGGCGAAACGCGAAGTGTTGCGGCTGCCAGCGCGCACTCCACCAACCGGCCTCCAGCACGCCGCCATCGCCGCTGCGCAGGATCTCCGCCGAGAAAACGGCATAGTCCGGATAGCCAACCCCTGAAACAAAGGTCGCGAGCGTGTGCCCCAGGCGGGTGCCTTGCGCACCGCTGTCCGCACACAGTCCGATGAGCGCCTCCTTGCGGCCGGCGCGGGCCGGCAGGATGCAGACGGCACCGAGCGCGTTTCCGCTATGCTCGCGATCGGCGATGCGGATGCTCCCGCGCCGCGCGTCGAAGGGCGCATCCGTACCCAAGAGCTCGCCAAAGGCGCGATTGGTGTCGCGGTTGCCGTACAGGATCACATGGCGATCATCCGCCTTCAACGCCAGATACTCTTCATCGGAGAGCAGGATGCCCCGGCCGTTGCCGCGGTACCACCAGGTCTGTGCATCCAGGCGGGCGCGCTCGTAAAGCTCCCGATTTTCCTCCGCGCTGCCTGCGGTGCCGTAAACCAGCACGAAGCGGTTTCGGAACGCGCGCTTGAACGGTCCCGAGAGCTTGGCGCTCTTCTCGCCGACCTTGGGATCACCCAGGGACCAGGCGCCCTGATTCCAGACGAAGCTCAAGGGACGGAGCGTGGGGAGTTCGACGAAGAGCTGTCCGTCGAGGTTGAGCTTGGATCCATCCCACTCCGGAGGATGGTCGAGCAGGGAGAGCTGGCGAGCGTTCTGCGTGATCAGGGTCAGCGTGTCACCGACCCTGCGGCTTCGGACGCGCAGCGGAAGTCCATACTCGATCAACTGCTGCACGCCGATCCACTCGTGCCGATCGTCGATGCCAGGATCCGCCGAAAGCCAGTCGAATTCCGTGTGGATGCGCTCCTGAGCATGTGCTTCGAAGAGCTCGAAGGCCTCCGGCCAATCCAGACAGTCGGCACCCGGCGAGCGATCCCCGTCCCACCAGTGGCCGGCACCCTCTTGATAGTGCGTGCGCGGGGCTCCGCCAGCCCTGCGCAACTGCTCCTCCATCGTGCGCGCCTCGCTGACCGGCACATTGTCATCGGCCATGCCGTGGATGATGAAGGTCGGCAGCGGCACGAGATTCTCGAGGCGCGCCAGCGTATCGGAAGCTCCGTCGGCGGCATGCCACCAGGTGCGCAGCTCGCCGTCCGGACGGCCGCCGTAACTGTCGAAGCTGATCCAGCCCGCACTCGGAGCAATGGCGAGGAAGCGGTCGGGATCGTTGGAGGCGAGGTGCCAAGTTCCATGGCCGCCCATCGAGTGCCCGCTGAGGAACACCCGCGGGCTGCGCTCGCCGCCGACAGCCTCCAGCGCCTCATAGGCGTTGGTGCGGCCCCAGTCCTGCCAGTCGAAGCCGAACTGCCTGCGGTTGGTGGGGGCGATGATTTGGATGCCGGGCTTTGGGGAGTACGAGCGGATCTGCCCCCAGCAGTCGACGCCGGCCCCATGCAGGCTCAGCAGCGTGCGCGTCTTGGCCGAGGGGGCCTCTGCCGGAAGAAACCCGAATTCCTGAACCGATTCGTCTTCATGCGACAGAAAGCTGCGCCGCCGATGCGCCCCGCCTTCGACCACGCGCAGACGAATGGGACTCAGCGCATCGGGCCATTCGACCACGATCTGTCCGTTCTCTCGAGCGCCCTGCACCAGCACCGGTCGCTTCTCGATCGAGAGCGGAGGCAGGCGCAAGCGCTCCGAGCGCTCCGTGGTCGCATTGACATGCACCAGGCCGCACCACGCCGAGTCCGCTTCCGCATCGGGAACCGTGCGGTCGGTGTCGGCGATGAACTCCGGCCTCGGAGGCTCGCGGAAAACCAGCTCGAAGGAACCCCTCACGCCGCTGACGAAGACCGAGTTCGCGCCTTCACGCAGTTCCACGGGAACGGCTCCCAGCCCCAGACCGTACAGATCGCCGACGAAGGGCGTGCCGTTGACCCACAGCCGGCCCGCGCCCGAGAGCTCCGCCATCCAGACGCCGGACTTGTCCATCGCCAGCGAGGTGAAGGCGTAAGCCAGTTCGCCGTTGATGCGCTCGCCGGCCTTGATGTGACGCTCCTGCCAGAAGCGTTCGACGCCCAGCTCGCCTTTGAGGCTCCGCTCCTTCGTCGGCAACGGGGCCGAGCGGTCCAGCAGGTGTGCCTCGAAGACCGCATCCGGCCGAAAAGGCCTGCGCCCCGTCTTGTCGACCGGCTCGATCACCAGCCAATCGAGCGGTTGCATCGCCTGCGGCTCCTGACCCTGCGCAGCGGAACCCAAAATCAGCAGCCAACCCAGCATGGCGACATGCTACGCGAATCGGCACCCGCTAGTATGCGCGACCTGCATGGACACTGCACTTGCGCGCATCCGCGCCGCCGCCGAGCGCCTCAGGCCCCATATCCGCCACACGCCGACCGTCTACTCGCATACCTTCAGCGAGTCGAGCGGAGCCGAGGTCTGGCTCAAGCTCGAGAGCCTGCAGCGCACGGGATCGTTCAAGCTGCGAGGCGCGCTCAACAAGATCCAGTTGCTCAGCGAGGCTGAGCGGGCGCGCGGCCTCGTGGCGGCCTCGGCCGGGAACCATGCTCAGGGCGTCGCGCTGGCCGCGAAGCTGCTCGGCTGCCGAGCGACGATCGTCATGCCGATCTCCACGCCGATCAACAAGGTCCAGCGCACCGAGAGCTACGGTGCACGCGTAGTCCTGCAGGGGGAGCACTACGACAAGAGTCAGGAACACGCCCGCGAGCTCGTCGAACGCGAGGGACTGACGCTCGTCCACCCCTTCGACGATCCGGATGTCATCGACGGCCAGGGTACGATCGGACTGGAATTGCTTCAGGATCTTCCACAGGTCGACACGATCGTCGTTTCGATCGGCGGCGGGGGGCTGATCAGTGGCATCGCATTGGCAGTCAAGGCGCTCAAGCCCTCGGTGCGCATCATCGGCGTGCAGGCCAGTGGCGCCGCGCCCACGGTCGCCTCCTTCCGGGCCCGCAAGCCGATCACCGTCGAACGGCCGGAGACCATCGCCGATGGCATCCGCGTTGGCGGAACAGGTGTTCACACGCTGCCGACGATCCTGAAACTCGTCGACGACTGCGTGACCGTGGAGGATCACGAAATCACCGAAGCTGTCGTGCAAACCATGGAGAAGAGCAAGCTCGTCGGCGAGGCGGCCGGCGTCGCCGGGATCGCGGCCCTGCTCGCAGGCAAGCTGCCGCGCGCCGGAACTGTCTGCGCGATCCTGTGCGGGGGCAACATCGACCTCAACTTGCTCGCGCGCATCATCGAGAACGGCCTGTCGCATGCGGGGCGCTACCACCTGCTGCGCCTGCGCCTGGCGGACACGCCTGGGCAGCTCTCGCTCGTGCTGGGCATCCTCGGCGAAGCGCAATGCAACGTGCTTGATGTGCAGCACCAACGAGCGGGCTGGAAAGTCCCGATCGGGTCGGTGGATGTCGAGGTGCTGGTGGAGACCCGCCGTGCCGATCACGGCGCCGAAGTCGAGGCGCGCCTGCAGGCCGCTGGCTTTCTGGTCCGCAGCTGACTTGCCTTAGACATCGATGCGCTCAAAGTCGACCAGATGGTCGGCCTTGATGTAGGCCACGCCGATGTCTCCCGTGGCGAGCTTTCCTGCCTGCTCGCCCCGGCAGGCGAACTCGCGCCGTTCACCATTTTCGCGTTGCACGAGTGCGAAATACTGAGTGGTCGCGGAACTATGCTCGCCACCACCGCTCACCTGAGTGCGCTCGTCCAGAATCACCACGATTTCGCGCTCCCAGGGGGCCTTGCGGATCGAGCCTTGCTTGCCCAGACCCTTGACGATGCCTGCGAGACCGAAGCCTCCGATCGCCAGCGGAAACAGAGTCATCGCGCCAGCGCCGGCAGCCATAAAGCCGAAGGTGATGAACAGGCTCATGCCCACCCAGATCAGGCCGAACACGCCGAGGCCGAGCATGCCGGAGGAGACATGACGGACGCTCGGCTCGCGTTGCAGCAGTTCCGCCAGCTGTGGATGCTTGCGCACGGCGGCGAAGCGTGCGGGTGAAGTCGCCGCCCGCAGTGGGTTGATCGTCGGCTTGCTCAGCACCGTTCCGCAGAACGGGCAACTCGTCCAGTTGTCGTCCGTGACCGGCGCGGAGCATCGGGAGCAGCGGAAGGCTTCGACCATGCCGCGATTCTACGCTGCCCGCCGGACTTCTTTCACGGCCAATTGACTCGCAAGCTGTTGGTCACATTCCAGCTGTTACCCGGCGGGTTGGGGCAGAAGCCCAGCAACGGATCCCGGTAGTAGGTCTGGTAGATGGTCGATGCGCCCGGTCCGATCGGGAAGCCTAATTGCGTGTTGCGATCCCGAATCGAAAGCTCGGCCTGCTCGGGGTAGCGCGCCGTCCCGTTGACGCCATTCTTGACCGCCAGTCGCAGCAACTGGCCGCCGACGCAGCGCAGACCATCGCCGAAGAGAGCCGGATTGCTGAGCGAAAGGCTGCCCTGGAGGAAGATGCACAGAGCCGTGGGCAGCATGCCGCTGGCTTCCAGACGCACATTGTCGTTGCCGGGATCGCCGTCCGCCAACAGCAGAGCGCCCTGACTGTTCACTTGCGAGTTGGCGCAACCGCGGCCGATGACACCCTGGTTGTTGCAAGGGCAGGCGACCGTGCTGCCGTCGCCAAAGCAGCCTGGAACGATCGTGTTGGTCGTTCGGAAGGCGCGCACGTCCGTGCCTGTTCCCGAGACCAGCAGCACGCCGCCCTGACCCAGCACCGGTCCGCCGATGTTGACATTGGTGACTGCGATAAGGCCGCGCAGGGTCAGATCGTGATCGAAGGCGTAGATCCGGCCGTTCGCGAAACCGCCATTCGAGAAATACACGCGGCCAACGGCATCGAGCGCGAAGCGCGGGGCGAGCGGCTGATCGGCGATGACGGGTCCAAAGCTGTTGATCAGGGTGCCGGTGCGGCCGTCGCGACGCTCCAGAATATTGCCGGGAGCGAACATGTAGACGCTGTTGTCATGGCCGACCGCGAATTCGCTCCAGGTCGAGTAGGCCGCGGGAGCGTTCCACAGCTGAACGAAACCCGAGCCCGTGTCCTCAAACGCGAAGAAGTAGTCGACCGAAGCGTTGTTCTGAACGCGGGAGAGATAGACCTCGCCGGTGGGGCCTGCCATGGGAGTGTTCTGCAGCAGGAAGCCAGCCATTGTCGGTCCGGTGTACTGCAGCACGCCGGTGTTGAGGTCGAAGCGCTTGATGGCCTGACCGCCGGGCACGACATCGCAGCTGTAGACCGCGGTTCCGGCGAGGCACACCCCGCAGTGGCCGCTCACGCTGCCCGTGCGAGGCGTCGACCAGACTGTCGTTCCATCGGTCGAGTTGATGCGCCAGATACGCGTGTACGATCCCAGAATCGGATCACCATCGGGTGCGAAGACGACGCCGTCGTACGCGCCGACATTCTGGCTCTCCTGTGAAACCCACAGCGTGGCTCCCGTCGCCGCGTCGAGGCAGTGGAGCTTCGCCGAGACCGACCCGCCGTTGCCGGAGCGCGAGCAGTACACGCGGCCGTCCTTGACGCCTGCAATCCAGGTCGTCCAGTCGCCGGTGTTGAACGGAATGTTCACGGTCCACAGCGTCGCGCCCGTGGTGAGATCCTTGGCGACGACAGGCGAGCCATTGGGCTCACCACTGGGAGGGAAGCCGGTCTGGCGCACCATGAACACGCGGTTGCCCTCGGTCACCGGCTGCCAGGAGATCACCGAACTGGGAGCGCCCGACCAGAGCGGGGTGAAGGAGTTGGGGCCCACTTCCCGCGAGCGTCCATTGCGCTCGGGGCCACCTCCGGAGTTGGACCAGTCGGAGGCGAGCAGTTGGGAAGCGCTCACGAGGAGCACGAACAGCGATAGGAGGATCTGGCGCATGTTTGTAGTCTATCAGGGGTTTCGCAAATGCGCTCAAAGGCCCTGATGCTCTGCTTGCTGATTTCCTCCTGCGGGGAAGATCCCCGCTGGAGCGCCTTGCGTGAGGCCGCGGGGGCCGCTCCTGCCAGTGGCGAAGCATTCAACGAATGGATGCGGATGGTGGATGACCCCAAGCCAGAGTGGCGGGCAGCTGCCCAGCGGGCCCTCAACCATCAGGCCCCGCTGCAGGCGCCGACGCTGGCAGATCAGCTGTGCGAGGTCGAGTTCGCCAGCCCCGAATACCGCGGGGCACTCAAGGAGGCGCTCGTCCATGCGGGCGAAGCGGGAGCGCTCGCCATCGCCGAGCGCCTGACCAGCCCCGGACAGTCGAATGTGCGCGAGCTGGGCACGCTGCTTGCCCGGATGGGCGAGCCGGCCCTGCCCGTGCTGACCGAGCAGCTTTCGGACGGCGATGCGCGCCGCCGCGCGGTTGCGGCCTGGACCGCGGGAGAGATGGGCTCCAAGGCTGCGCCGCTGATCGAGTCGTTGATCGCGCGCGCCGAGCAGGACGAGTTTGCCGTCGCGCGCCACGCACTGAGGAGTCTGGCGCGCATTGCCCCGGACGACGAGGCCGTTCTTCGGGCTCTGCAGCAGGCCGCACGCCATCCGGAGGCACCCCGCGCAGATGCCGCGCAGGATTCGCTGGCGCGCTGCGCGCTGTCGCAGGCCCGCATGTCGGCTGAGGAGCTTCTGCGCCTCTACGGCAAACGCACTATCGATCCGGCGGTGGAGTTCATGAAGACGGGCGGCCAAGAGAGAGCGCGTCTGGCTGCCGAGCTGCTCTCAAAGCTGCTGCAGACGGAATTCCAACCGCTCTTGGCCACGACTGCGCCGCCGGTCGTTCTGATGCGCGACGTGGAAAACGATCTGCCCGCTACCCGAGCGCTGGCTTGCCTTCAACTGGCATTGCTCGACCAGGAACGGCAAGCTCGTATCGCGTCGATTCGCATGGCATTGGCCGATGAGCATCCGGCTGTCGTGCATTGTGCTCGATTGGCCTTGCAGCACCTTGGAGAATCACGGTGAAGCGCTGCGCAATTGCGATGACGCTCCTCCTTCTGATCGCGGGGGCCGCGGCTCTTGCCGTGCACGCCGGTGCGCTTTCGTTCTTTGCTCCGCAGGAATGGATAATCCAGGCAGCCGGAGCCCTGCTGGCCGTCGTGTTTCTGCTGCTCGCCCGCCGGGGCGCCTTGCCTCCCCTGTCCGCGCTGGGCTGGCTGGCTGGTAGCGGCATCGGCGTCTGGCTGTGGACGATCCACGCGCTGGAGTGGTACGAGCGCAGCTGGCTGTGGCGTCTTCTGCTGCCGGCGAGCGCCATCAGCGCCATGCTGCTGTTTCTGTTCACACGGCAGACGCGCGGCTGGCAGCTCGCACGCCGAGTGCTGTTGGTCCTGCTCGTGACCGCGCCGCTGCTGGAGTTGACGCTGCGCGGCGTGCAGTCGGCACGTCCGAGCGTGCTGCTCTCGCGCGGAGACCTGGATCCGGGCGCCGCGCTGGAGCGCAACCGGCCCAAGCCCGGGACCCTGCGTTTTCGGGTCCCATGCAACTCGCGCGGTCACTACGACGAGGAGTTCGCCGTACGCGGGCCCGAGGAACAGCGCATCGCCGTGATCGGCGACTCCTTCTCGCAGGGCGCAGTACCACTGGCATGGCACTACACGACGGTGGCAGAACGGGCGCTGGGCTGTAGGGTCGACAACTACGGCATCGCTGGAATCGGCGTGCCCGAGTACGCGCACCTACTCCGCACCGAGGTGCTGCCCGCGGATCCTAGCGCGATCGTGATCGCCCTGTTCGTCGGCAACGACCTAGAGGTGTCGCCATCGCAAGCGGCGCGCCCCTGGGAGGCCGGCTGGCTGGACCCTGCTCAGGTGCTGATCGTGCTCTTGCCGCGGAGGTTGGCGAACATCGCGAGGGAGCGCAGGCAGAATCAGGGCCGCGTGGCGACGCTGGCTGGCATCACAGACGCTGGCAGCGGCGTGGATACGCAGCTGTATCCGTGGCTCGCGGACCCGGGTCTGGAAATTCCCACGATCTCGCTGGATGGCTTTCTGCGCGTCGAGGAAGACCGGGCGCGCTATCTGGCAGCATGGAGCGAGGAACAAGCGCGCGAGCTTGCGCGGCAGCTGGACGAGATGCGCCAGGCCTGCGCCGGGCGCCGCTTCGTGGTGATGATCATTCCGGACGAATACCAGGTGGAGGACTCGCTCTGGCAGGATCTTCGACCACGCTTCGGCGATCAGGTCATCGAACGCGATCGCGCCCAGCGGCTGCTGCTCGAGGCCTTGCGCGCAAGGCAACTCGAAGCCTTGGACCTGCTGCCCGTCCTGCGGGCTTCCAACCCGCTGCCGGATGGCAGAAAGCATCTCTACCACCTGCAGGACACGCACTGGAATGCGCGCGGGAACGCGGTCGCCGGGCGGGCGCTGGCGGAGTTCCTGAGGAACTGATCAGTTCCGCGTCAGGCGAATCGTTGGCGGCAACTCCTGACCGGAGGGAATGAACTTCATCGAGACGGAGTTGACGCAGTGGCGCGTGTCCTTCTTGGTGAAGCCCTCCCCGAGGAACACGTGCCCAAGATGCCCGTCGCAGTTCATGCACAGGATCTCGGTGCGGCGTCCGTCCGCATCCGTCTCGCGTCGAACCGCGCCGGGAAGCTCGTCATCGAAGGAGGGCCAGCCGCAGCCGGAGTGGAACTTGTCCTTGGACAAGTACAGGGGTGCGTTGCACTGCCTGCAGATGTAGGTTCCATCCGCCTTGTTGTCGGTGTACTCGCCCGTGAAGGCGCGCTCGGTGCCCTTGCGCAGGATCACGCGGGCTTCCTCAGGGTTGAGTGCGTTGTACTTGGTCATCGGGCTGGATGTTGCGGGCGTGATCGGAGCCGGCGCAGGCTCAGGAATCGGCTGCGGTTGGCTGCCGCAGGAGCCAAGAAGCACGGACATGGCGAAACACGCGAGGGTCTTCATCTCAGCGAGTGTACGCGCGAGCACGACCCGTGGATCACTTTTCGGAGCGTGGCTTCACTTCCCAGCGATGCGCCAGCTCGGCGCCCAGCCGGGCCCCCTCGCCGCGCCGGCCTGCGCCGGAGGCGCTGCGCACGAACTCGACCTGGGCCGAGTTCGGCCCCACCCGGACTCGCAGGTGACCCGGACTGCCGAGGATCAGACCCGAGGTGTAGCCGTAGGGCTCCGCGCTGCCCGTTCCGCCGCGCGTGTTGCCGGGCTGGGGCACCAGCTGGTAGACGACGCCATCGAGCTGGTTGTGGACATACATGTGGTCGTGTCCGTGGAACACGGCGGCGACCTTGTGCTCGACCAGCAGCTGGTGGATGGGCTTGGGCCAGCCAGGCCGCTTCACGGCGAACTCGTCAACACCGGCTTCATTCCGGCCGCCCCATTCGTACCAGCCCGCGGATTCCACGCCGCCGCGCGCATCGCGTCCGCGGCCGCCGACGAGGTGATGGATGTAGACGAAGATGTACTTTGACTTGCAGGCC
>JBIKMH010000029.1:0-43218 GCA_044359355.1 Planctomycetota bacterium
ATCCGCCTCGAGCGCTACTGGTGCGCGGCAACCCCGACAGGATCGTCGAGGTGCGTGCGCTGCTGGAGGGGCGCGGTTACCGCATCGACAGTGCAGCCGACAAGGCAGGCGGCGATCTCGGCGGCATCCGCCTCGAGCGCTACTGGTGCGCGGCTCCATTCAGCGCTTCTTGCGCTGCTTGACCGCTTCCCGGAGCAGGTACTCGATGTGCGCGTTGAGCGAGCGCAGCTCCTGATTGGCCCAGCGGCGCAGTTCATGATGAAGCTCCGGCGGAAGCCGCAGCAAGAACGCCTTTCGTTCCCGCTCGGAATCGCTGTCCTCGACCTGAGCTTCGTCCTTGCGCGAGACCATCCCGGGCTCAGTTGTAGAGGCTGCCTGTGTTGACGACGGGGGTTGGAGCCTGCTGTCCGCACAGCACCACGAGGAGGTTTCCGACCAGCGTGGCCTTGCGTTCGTCGTCGAGGCGCACGATGTCCTTCTTCGAAAGATCCGCCAGCGCCATCTCCACCATCGTGACCGCCCCTTCCACGATTTTGGCTCGCGCAGCGATGATGGCGCCCGCCTGCTGGCGCTGCAGCATCGCGGCTGCAATCTCCGGAGCGTACGCGAGGTGCGAAAGCCGCGCCTCCTGCACCTCGATGCCCGCGATCGCGAGGCGCTGGCGCAGCTCGATCGCAAGCTCCTCGGCGACCGCATCGGCGCTGCCGCGCAGGGTGGTGCTCACCTCGGAGGCCTGACCGTCATCGTAAGGGTGCTTGGCGGCGACGAAGCGAACTGCCGCCTCGCTCTGCACTTCGACGAAGTGCTCGAACTGCTCGACGTCGAACAGCGCCTGGGCCGTATCGCGGATCTGCCACACCACCACGGCCGCGATCTCGATCGGGTTGCCAAGCAGATCGTTGACCTTGAGCGTCTTGCCGTTGAGGTTGTGAGCGCGCAGCGAGATGCGGCGCTTGACGGTGAAGGGGTTGGTCCACCAGAAGCCGGCGGTGCGCACCGTCCCGCGGTAGCGGCCGAACAGGATCAACGCACGGCCCATGTTCGGCTCGACGATGAAGAAACCGATCGTGATCAGCGCGAAGCACACGAGCAGCAGGACACCGCCGGCCACGCAAAGCCCCTGTTCCATCTCAGTATCAGTGCGGTTTCCAGCCCATGCGAAACACACGATGGCCCCGGCCACGGACAGAAGCCAGGGCATGAGCATCAGGTAGCCGGAGAGGGCCTTGAAGACCTGTTCACGGGAGGCATTCGGGTTCTGCATAGTTCCATTATGATATCATCTTGCGATCATCGCAAGGGGCAGAAACCCGCGCTAGACTGAGGCAACGTTGGACAGCAGCCGGATCATCCCCAAGGCGCTTCCGCGCACTTCGGACGGCTTCGAGCTCCTGGGGGAGCTCGGCCGGGGGGGCATGGGCATCGTCTACCGGGCCCGCGAGCTCTCGACCAACCGTGTCGTGGCGCTCAAGGTGCTGCCCTATTCCATGCAGGACAGGGAGACGGCCTTCGACCGTTTCCAGCGGGAGGCGATCCTCGCCGCTTCGATCTCGGATCCGCGCTGCGTGTTCGTTTACGGCGCGCACTCGATCGAGGGCTCGCCGGCCATCGCGATGGAGCTGGTGGAAGGTCAGACGCTGGAGCATGTCATCCAGAGCGGCGAAAAGGTTCCCGTGACGCAGGCCGTGCGCTGGACGATCGAATTGCTCGAGGGACTCGAGGCGGCACACCGCGCCAACGTTCTGCACCGGGATGTCAAGCCGTCGAATTGCTTCCTCGGCGCGGACGGACACGTCAAGGTCGGAGACTTCGGCCTGTCGCGCTCGATCGAAACCCAGATCCAGCTCACCGACCCGGGGCAGTTCATCGGTTCACCGCTGTACGCCTCACCGGAGCAGATCCGCGGCAGGGAAGTCGATGAGCGCAGCGATCTGTATTCCGCCGCCGCGACCCTGTACGCGCTGCTGACTGGCCGGCCCTGCTGGCAGGGCAGCAACGTGCAGGAGGTCTTTGCCCGCATCCTTTCGGAGCCGCCGGATGAGATCCGCGGACTGCGCAAGGAGGTCCCTGGACCCTTGGCGAAGATCATCGCCAAGGCGCTGGAAAAGGATCCGACTAGGCGGCAGCAGAGCTTGCAGGAGCTTCGCGATGATCTGCATCCCTTCGCTCAGGATGCCTTGCCGGCGAATCCAGCGCGGCGACTGGGGGCCTACCTCGCCGATGCTGCGGTGCTCGCCGTCGTGAACGCAGCCATCACGGCGATCCTGCTCACGGGCATGCTCGCGGATCAGACGCGAGACCCTTTGGAGGCTCAGCAGCTGGGTGCCTACTACGGCACGCTGATCTCCTTCCCGCTGACATTCCTGTACTTCGCCGTGCTGGAAGGCTGGCTGGGGATGGGCCTTGGCAAATGGGCTCTTGGGCTGCGCGTGCAGGATGTCGTCTCCGGAGTGGCCGTCTGGCATCGCGTTCTGGTGCGAACGGCGGTCTTTCTCCTGCCTGGTGCGATCCCCTATCTGTTTCTGGGGCTGACCGATCCCAATGCCGGCTACCTGTCCCTGGCCGTGCAGTTCACGCTGCTGATCCCCGGCCGCAGGCGCAACGGCTGGCGTTTTCTGCACGAGTGGGCCAGCGGCACGCGCACCACGCAGACGACCCTGCCCTTTCCGCACTTCGCAAAACGGCTGGTGTCCGTGGAGCGCTCCGTCCGGCCAGTCGATCCGCAGGCCAACATCCTCGGCCTCTATCGGCTGGAAGGACAACTTGCGACCACGAACGTCGGTGCGATCTACAGCGCCGAGGACGCGTTGCTCAATCGCAAAGTCTGGATCCTGGCAGGCCGAATGGCACTACCCCTTGATCTGCACGGCGGGCCGCACCGTCCGCATTGGCTGGCGACCTTCGAGGCGGACGGCTGGCATTGTCAGGTGCTGGAAGCACCGGGCGGTGACACGCTCACGAATTGGCGGGCTCAGCAGAACGAATTGCCTTGGGATGTGATCCTGCGTCTGCTGCTCGAGATCGGTGAGGCGCTGGCAGGTGCAGGTGCCGAGGATCATCAGATCAGTCAGATCTGGATCGACCGCAACGGCCGCGTGAAGCTACTGGCGTTCGCGATTCAGGAAGGCGAAGCTCAACGCATGGGCAGGACAGCGCTGCTGGGAGCGGCCGCCCGCCTGATCATCGGCGACCGCCATGTCCTGCCCCGCGACATGCCGGGATCGGGCGATGAGGTGCTCGAACGCATTCTGGGGCGCAAGCACGGCTACGAGACCATCCAGAACGCTGCGGCGGCGCTCAGAAACCTGACCCAGTCGCCGGTAGCCGTGACTCGCAGGCAGCGCGTCCTGCAGTGCCTGCTCGCGACCGCGGGCATGGGATCCGTGCTCACAGGGGCCTTGGTCGCGACGCTCGCCATGCAGGAATCCGCCGAGGGCCTGCCGCGGAATCTCGAGCAAAGGGCCCTTCTTTACCTCAGCAGCGGCATCGGGCTCACCCTGTTCTTCGTGTTGGTCGCGATGCTGACCCGCGGAGGGCTGCTCTTCCGCGTATTCGGCATGCTCATTCGCACGCGGCGCGGTCTGCGAGCGGGAATCTGGCTTTGCGGTCTGCGAAGCGTCATCGCCTTCGTTCCGGCTCTGGCCCTGCTGGGGATCGAGTGCGCCATCCCTGGCCAACACTCACTCCTGCTGTCATGGATCGGGTGGGCAGTTTACGGGCTGTGGTTGATCGCCAGTATCGTCTGGCCCTACGCCAGCCCGGCCGATCGGCTGCTCGGGACCCGCATCGTTCCTCGCACCTGAGACTGCCCGCTCAGCTGCGGCCCATCATCCGCAGCAACTCGCGGGCAGCCGCCTCGGCAAAGCTCGCATCGTTGATGTGCTCCTCGCGCACATCGAGCGGCACCTGACCGTGTGTTTCCTTCAGACCCGCCAGCAGTGCCGCGCGCGCCGCGGGATCATCGAAGGGCTGGCCCGCGCGGTCGATGCCGGAAACACCCTTCGTCGGGAACAGGAAGCAGGTCGGTCCCCGCGCCGCTGCGAGCTTTCGGCCGAGGATGCGGCCGAGCTCGGCGCATTCCCCCGCCGTGGTCCGCATCAGCGTGACGTTGGCGTTGTGCCTGTAGAGCGTGCGGTTGCGGAGGGCTACGGGCACGGTGTCGATGCCATGGAAGTTGACCATGTCGAGCGCACCGGCGCTGACCACTTGAGGAATGCCGCGCTTGCCTGCCGCCGTGAGTCGCTCCGGCCCCGCGCTGAGGAATCCGCCAACCAGTTCATCGGCGAGCTCAGTGGTGGTGATGTCGAGTACTCCCGCCAGCATGCCGCTAGCGGCCAGCGACTCCAGCGTGCGACCGCCGCTCCCCGTGGCATGGAACACCAGCACCTCGCAACCCGCCGCCTCGAGCACAGCGCGCGCAGCCTCCACGCACGGCGTCGTGACGCCGAACATGCTGGCGGCGACCAGCGGCTTGTCCTCCGCGGAAACGCTGGGCGACGCGCTCAGCGCCATGCCCGCCATGGCCTGGGCCGCGCGCGTCAGCACGACGCGCGAGATCCGGTTGATGCCGCTGATGTCGACGATGCTGTTGAGCATCAGAATGTCGCTGCTGCCGACGAAATGACTCACCTGCCCTGAAGCCAGCGTGCTGATCATCAGCTTGGGAACGCCGATCGGCAGACAGCGCATCGCCGCCGTGCCTATGGTGGTTCCCGCACCGCCGCCCAGCCCAAGCACCCCGTGCAGCCGGCCCTGCGCATGAGCCACGCGGGCGATGGCCTCCGCTCCGCGCGCCGCGGCGCTGACGGCTTCGCCGCGGTCATGGCGCGCCCGCATCGCGGCCAACGTGGTGCTGGCGGCCTCGAACACGGCCTCGCGCGAAACATCGGCGGTCACGGCAGGCTCACCGAGGCACCCGGTGTCGACAAGCGTCACCGCCACGCCGAGCGACTGCAGCGCGTTGCGCAGGAACTGCGCCTCCTGACCCTTGGTGTCGAGAGTGGTGAAGAGATGCACGCTCATGCGCGAATGCTATCATTCCATTCCATGCTGATCGCACTGCTGCTGACACTCCTCCCCTCGGCACCGCTCATTCAGGAAAAGGCACCCGCTGCGGCCGCGGCCGCAACGCTGGGCGCAGGCGCGCACCAGTACCGCTGGGTTGCCGGATGGCTGGAGCAGCCGGGCGGACAGGAGCTGGGCAACACCCACGGAGGCATTGCATTCGATTCGAAAGGCAACCTGTACTTCAACACCGACACCGAGCGCGCCGTGATGGTGTACGACGCGAATGGCAAGTATCTGCGCTCCTTCGGCCCCGACCTTGCCGGCGGAGTTCACGGCATGGTGATCCGCAAGAAGGGCGATGCGGAGTTCCTTTATCTCGTTCATACCGGTAAGGGCGAGCTTCAGAAGCGCAAGCTCGATGGCGAGCTCGTCTGGGCTCTGCCCTATCCGAAGGAAGCAAACCAGTACGCCGACGGCGCCGGCTATCACCCGACCGGCATCGCGGTGGGCCCGCGCGGCGAGCTGTTCGTCGCCGATGGTTACGGCAAGGGCTTCGTCCACCGTTTTGATCCCGATCGCAAGTACCTGGGAAGCTTCGGCGGTCCAGGGAACGAACCCGGCAGGTTCCAGACGCCGCACGGCATCGCCGTCGATACGCGCACCGAACCGCCCACGCTGCTGGTGGCGGATCGGGAGAACCACCGGCTCCAGCGCTTTGACTTCGAGGGCCGGCATCTGGCCGTGATCGAGGGCTTTCGCCGGCCCTGCAGCGTCGATGTGCAGGGCGAGTTCGCGCTCGTTGCGGACCTTGCGGGCCGGATCACCATCCTGAACGCGAAAAACGCGGTTCTGACGCATATCGGCGACAACCCCAACGAGGGTTTGCGCGCGCAGAACGGCGTGCCGCGCGAACAGTGGCGCGATGGCTGCTTCACCGCGCCGCATTTCGCCAAGTGGGACGCGCAAGGCAACCTGTACGTGCTCGATTGGAACTACCTCGGTCGAGTCACCAAGCTGGAACGCGTGCGATGAGCGCACCTTGGCTGGCCTTTGACATCGAAACCGCCAATCTGCTCCCTCAGGGGGCGGATCTGGACTCGTTCGGGCCGCTCGACATCTCGGTGGTCGCGGCCGTGAGCGAAGACGGCGCCGCCCGGGTGGTCCACTCCCTGGAGAACGGCAAACCTGCCGCGAAACTCAACCGCGAGGACGCGGCGGGATTCCTGCGCTGGCTGCGCGAGCGCCAGCTCGGCGGAGCCCGCATCGTGGCGTGGAATGGCGTCAGCTTCGATCTCAAGATGATTGGACATGCGGCCGGCGATCTGGAACTCGCTTCCGAGGTGGCGCTGGACTCCTTCGATCCCATGCTGCAGTTCTTCTACCGGCGGGGCTTCCCGATCGGACTGCAGTCGGTGGCTACGGGCATGGGCCTGGGCCTGAAGAAGTCGATGAGCGGCGCCGATGCGCCTGAACAGTGGGCGAAGGGTAATTTCCAACAGGTGATCGAATACGTGCAGGGCGACTGCCGCATGACGCTGGAGATTGCGCGCGCGATCGAAAAAGTCCGCGAAGTTCGCTGGAACACCAAGCGCGGCACCATTTCCAGCGAGCGCATGTTTCCGCTGCTGCCCGCGCGCGAAGTCATCGCCGGACCGCTGCCCGATCAGTCCTGGATGGACACCCCCATACCGCCGGCGAAGTTCACCAGCTGGTTTCCGCGAAACGGCTAGCCGAGATCCAGCGGGAGAGCCGCGTCGCCGAGGCTCGTCAGGCTGACCCCTAGGTGCTGAGCCATGCTGAGGTGCAGCCGATTGAGCGAGGTTTCCTGCTCGAACTCAATCTGCCGGCCCCCGCGGACGGCGCCGGCCAGAAGAATCGGCAACTGATCGTGGTTGTGGCGGTTGCCATCTCCAATCGCACTGCCGAACATGACGAGCGTGCTGTCCAGCACGCTGGTTTCACCTTCGCGCAGGCTGGCGAGCTGCTGCAGGAAGCCGGCGAAGGCTTCCAGATGCCAGGCGCCGATCCGCTCCCAGCGGGTCAGCTTTTCCGGATCCCTGCCATGGTGCGAAAGCTCGTGGTGCCCCTCGGGAATCCCGAGGTGGGGATAACCGCGGTTGGATCCTTCGTTGGCTAGCAGGAAACTCGCCAGACGCGTGGAGTCGGTGGCGAGGGCCAGTGCAATCAGGTCGTAGTGAGCGCGCACCAGGTCGGGATAGTTCTTCTCCACGTCCTTGGGAGGAGCAGGCAGAGCGCTCGCCTGATGCTCGCCCTGCTGCATGCGCTCCAGCCGGCGCTCCAGTTCGCGGATGCCGTCCTGGTACTCAGCGAGCTTGTGGCGATCTTGGCTGCCGAGTCGCTGCTCGAGTTGCCGCGCCTCCCCGCGCACATAATCGAGCACGCTGCGACGCCGCGCGCGTCGCTCCGCGACCGTCTCGAGGAAGGCCGGATCCTCCTCGTCGAGGAACAGGCGTTCGTACACGCGAATCGGACGGTGTTCCTTGCCGGCGGGCGTCGAGGGACCGGCCCAGGAGAGCTGACTGGAGTAGGCGCAGGCGTAGCCCGAATCGCACTGCCCTGAGGTGTTGCTGCCCTCCGCGCCCACCACCAGTGAGCGCAAGCGGGTCTGGTTGCCGATTTTCCGCGCCGCCTGCTGATCGACGGAGGCCCCAACGCGCACCGCCCCGTCCTGCTTCAGCGGATGGATGCCGGTCAGGAAGGCGGCGCAGGCACGCGCATGGTCACCTGGACCATCACCGTGGGCGCGCGCGGCATCCTGAGCCAATCCGTGCAGCAAAAGCAGCGAAGCGGCCCGCGGAGCCAGCGGCGCAAGCGCTCCCTGCAAGGCAAAGCCGGGCCCGGCCTTCAAGGGTTCCTGAGCAAGGCCGTTGGGCAGGTAGACCCAGACGGCGCGGCGGGGAGCAGCCCCTGGGGATGTCGCGGCTCGCGCGCGGGGCAGCATGGCTTCCAGCCAGGGCAGAGCGAGCGTCACCGCTGCGCCTCGCAGCACGGCGCGTCGATCGAGATTCCAGCGATTCATGGCTTCTCCACTCTTCGTGTGCGAAACGACTCGGAAAGGACGATCGCACGCAACAGGTCCGCGATCGTGAGCGTGCTGGCATCGAGAGCTGCGACGCTGCGCTCGAGTGAGATGCGCTCCGGAATGCTCAGCGTTCGCCCGAGCGCCCAAGTCATCAGATGACGGGCAAGCGAGCGAGTCAGGGCGCCGTCCGCCGCCAGCAGGGCGGCCATTTCGCGCGCGCCGCGGAAAGCGCGGCCATCGGGCAGGGTTCCGGCGCCATCGATGGAACCGCCTTCGTCAGCGGCACGGAAAGCGCCCCGGAGATCGTAGTTTTCCAGTCCAAGTCCCAGCGGATCGAGGCGGTCGTGACAGACCGCGCATTCGGGTTTGGCGCGGTGCAGAGCCAGTTGTTGGCGCATCGGCAGTCGGCTTCCGTCAGCATCCGCCTCGGCGAGCACCCCGACCCCTGGCGGAGGAGGCGGGGGAGGCGCGTCGAGCAGGACTTCGAGGATCCACTTGCCGCGCTTGACGGGCGAGGTGCGCGTTGGGTTGCTCGTCACCGCTAGCACGCTCGCATGCCCGAGGATGCCCCGACGATCGACGGCGTCCAGCGCGACACGCTCCAAACCGGGTCCGCGCGGCAAGGCCAGCCCGTACAAATCCGCCAGGCGCACATCCACGAAGCTGTAGTCGGCCCGCAGCAGGTCCTGCAGCGGACGATGCTCGCGCAGCACGCACTCGAACAGGGCGATGGTCTCCGCCAGCATCGAATCACGCAGAACGGGTTCGATGTCCTGCTGGTAGAGGGATTCCAGCTGCAGCCACTGCAGGGCGAAGCTGCGCGAGAGTTCCGAGGCGCGCGGATCGCGCAGCATCCGCTCGAGTTCGGAAACCAGCACCGGATCCCCGAGCAGGCTTCCATCCTCGGCACGCAGCAGCAGCTGTTCATCCGGCGGACTTCCCCAGACGAGATAGGAAAGCCGCACGGCCAGCTCGTACCCGTCGAGCCTGCGCAGCGAGCCGTCGTCCGCAGAGGGCGGATCTGTCTCCAGCAAGAACAAGAAGCGCGGCGAGGCCAGCATGGCGGCCAAAGCCGTGCGGAAGCGCTCCAGCGGACGCTGTGCCGCGGGGGTTAGGTTCAGGAGCGCCTCGACATCAGCTCTAGAAGGCGGGCGGCGCCAGACACGCGTCGCGAGCTGTTCGAGCCGGACACGCAAATTCGAAGCACCCAGATCGGCCAGTTCCTCGCGCTGGTAGCGCGAGAGAAGCGGCGGATCGAGCGGACCCTGAAGTTCGATCCACTCGAGATGGCAGTTTCGATCCCGCTGCCTGGGGTCGGGATCGTCCGGCTTGTAGTAGTCATTGAGAAAGGCGAATTCGATCGTGCGCGTGCCGGCTGACAGCAGCACTTCGCCCGAAATCTCCTCGCGCTGCTTCTGGGTGGCGCGCGTTTCACCCCGCGCAAACTCCTTGCCGTTCGCGGACAGAGCCCAGCGCACAGGATCGGGACCTGCCTGCGTTCCAAAGCAGCGCGCAGCCACGCGATAGCGCCCCTCGGCCTCGATGCGAACGTTCACGCGAATCTGGCCGTTGCTGGTCAGGGTGCGGACATCATGTCGATGGACGCCACCCTCCATCGACTCAGCCTGCACGCGCACTCGATCGGGAGCTTCGGGGTCGCGCACGCTGACGGCCATGGCGGCGACCCGCTCGCCGGCCTGGAGGTAGCGCTCAAAGTCCGACTCGCTGAGCGAAAGCGCGGAGCCCTGATTGTCAAAACCGGAACCGATCTCGTCCGGCGAAAAGTGCTCGCGCGCGTCGAAGCGGATGCCGAACAGGTCGCGCACGGTGTTCTCGTATTCTCGCCGCGAAAGACGGCGCAGCACGGCTCGAGCGTCGCCGCTGCCGGCCCGTCGCAGACTCTCCTCCAGCAGCGTGTCCCGCTCGGCAGCGGAGAGTGCCCCGGCTTTGCGAGGCGGCATCTCACCTTCGTGCACCCGCTCCCAGACTTCACGCCAGGTTTCGGGCGCGAGCCCGGCATCAGCGCGAGCAAGGTCGAAGCTCAGGCCTCCTTTGGGCTGGGCACCGCTGTGGCAGTCGATGCAGCGAGCCCGGAGCACGCTCTCCAAGAGATCTCCCTCACCCCCTCGCGGAGCGCAGGACAGCAGGGAGAGCACCAAGCACAGCATCCTTTTTCAGGATATCCGCACTCGGGCGAGTGTCCGAGTGTGGATTTGGGGTTAACATCTGGGGGTTCTCCCGGCGCGTCCGCAGCGTGCCGGATCCCGTCTGGTGCTTATCCCCGCTATCTGCCTATGTCCCCTCATCGCGACCCGCCCGCGACCATCGCCCAACTGGAGTTCGAGTTGCAGGGTGCATTGGAGGCTCTGCGCGATCTCGAACGACAGGGCAAGCTCCCCCCGGCACTGACACCGCTGGTCTATCTTGCGCCTCAAGACGGCGCGAGCGTGCACGTCTCGCTGCGCGCGCGCGAGACCGGCCGACAGTTGCGCCGTAATCAGCCGCTGGAGAGTTTTCAGCCGCGCAGCTCGGCGGTCTGGGTCGTGTACGAAGTGCCGCAGCAGGAGTCGCTGCAGACCGATCCGGGCACGGGTGAGCCGATGGTCGACTTCGTGCTGGCCCTCGACCATGCCGAGCGCGACCCCCATCTGTCATTCATCGCGCTCAAGTGGTTCCGCGACACCTACCTGCAGAAGCGCGGCTTTGCCTGGGCCTTCGATCCGGACATGCCGCGCCGCCTGATTCAGGAGGCGACGGACGCGGGACTCATCGCGATGCACAAGGTTCCCAACCCCAAACAGCCGGAGTTTCCGGTGACGGGAATTCGCCTCGATCGCGCCCATCCGCTGGTGCAGGACATCCTGCAGACGGCGGCTTTGTCGGCGGCTGAATCCGGCTCTCAGCCCCCCGAAAAGCGCGACACGGTCCAGTAGACCGCTGCCAGCGCGACCAGCAGGCTGACCCAAGTACGCACGCGGGAGGCGGGCTGCCAGCTTTGGCCCCGGCTCGCGATGCGCAAGGTCGCCAGACAGACCGCGAGTGCGGCCAGCTGCCCGCACTCGACGCCTAGATTGAATCCGATCAGCGCCTGAACTCGCTCTGGTTCGGCGGCGAGCGTCGCGGCGATGGCGCCCGCAAAGCCCAGGCCGTGCACCAGTCCGAAGCCTAAGGCCTCGGGCCACAGCTGCCGTGCTCCAGGCCTGAGGTTGAGCAGCGCGACGAACAGGATCGAAAGCGCAATCAGAATCTCCACCGGGCGCGAGGGCAGTTCGATCCAGCCCAGCACGGAAGCAGCCAGAGTCAGCGAATGCGCCAGCGTGAAGGCCAGACTGACCGCTCCCAGCTGTCGCACCGAGCGCGAAGCCATCACCAACACCAGCACGAAGGCCAGATGGTCCCATCCAAAGAGGATGTGCTCGATGCCCGAGCGCAGGTAGCCCAGCAACAGCGAACCTCCATTCAAGCCATCGGCGCGAAACAGGAAGCTCGGATCCTCGGCCCACACGAGCCGAGTCAGCGGTCGCTGATCCTCCCAGAGGATCGTGCACTGATCCCGATGCAGCGGGTTCTCCGCCTCGAATAGGCTCGAGCGCAGCAGCAGGCCGTCGCATGCCGGGGGCAGGGTGGCTGCCAGCACGAGCTCGTACACCGGATAAGAACCGCGCGGACGCTGCACCTCCTCAAGTGAAACGGCCTCCAAAGGCAGTCGACCGAGCCGCTGGTCGCCGCGTCCGGGCCGCAGTTCCAGATGAGAGCGGACGTAGGCGCCCAGGCTCTCTCGAGCAGCCTCGATTTCCCCCGTTTCCAGCGCTCCGCTGAGGTCGAGGTCCACGAGAGCCGCCTCGTGCCAGGTGCGCAGTTCCGTGCGAACGCGGAGCTCCAGATCGGCCCCGCTGACGGTGATGCGCGAGCTGGAGACCGAATCGGGGTGCGTTCCCGCCAGACCGCTGGCCGCGGTCAGCCAGCAGGCGAGCAGGGCATGAATCAGGCCAGCGTGAGCCACTGGTGGCGATCGGCGATCTCGCCGCGCACGAGTGCGAAGAAGCGCTGCTGGATGCGCTCCGTCACGGGTCCCCGCCGGCCGAGGCCGACCGGATGCCGATCCACGCTGCGGATCGGCGTCAGTTCCGCGACCGTGCCGGTGAGAAAGGCTTCGTCGGCGGTGTAGAGCATCTCGCGCGAGATCAGCTGCTCGCACACCGGGATCGAGAGGTCTTGGGCCATCGCGATCACGGCACGGCGTGTGAATCCGGAGAGTATCGAGGCTCCCACGGGCGGAGTCAGGAGCTTCCCGTCGCTGACGAGGAACAGGTTCTGGCCGCTGCCTTCGGCCACATAGCCCTGCACATCGAGTGCGAGTCCGTCATGGAAGCCGAGCGCACGGGCCTCGTGCACGATCAGCTGGCTGTTGACGTAGTTGCCAGCACTCTTCGCCATCGCCGGGTGGGTGTCGGGAGCCATGCGGCGCCAGCTGGAGACGCAGACGTCAATGCCCGCCGCGAGAGCCTCCGGGCTGAACACCACGCCCCAAGGGAAAGTGGCGATGATCAGCTCCACCGGGTTGTCGCCGCCGTGCACGCCCAGCGCTCCGTAGCCGCGAAAGGCCAGCGGACGGATGTAGCAGTGGGCGTGGCCGTTCTCCCGCACGGTTTGGCGGATAGCCTGCTCCACCTCGGCCTCCGTCCAGCGCAGGGGTAGATGGACGATGCGGCAGGAGTGAAACAGGCGGCGCACATGCTCGCGCAGGCCGAAGATTGCCGGTCCCCGGCTGGTCTCATAGGCACGGATGCCCTCGAAAACGGCTGATCCATAGTGGAGCGCGTGGGTCAGCACATGGACCGTGGCCCGCTCCCATGGAATCAGCTCGCCGCTGGACCAGATCCACTTCGAGGGCACGAGTTTCATCGTCCCCATGCTAACGACTCGCACCTTGTGGCGCGATCACAGCTCGCCGAGGTCCTTCAGATGCTGCAGCAGCGCGCCCAGTGCCTGCGGCGGGTTGCGAGGCTCGGCATTGCCGAACTGATCCGCGCTGGAAAACCCGTGGCAGGCCGCACAGGTACGGATTTCGCCCGGCTGAAAGGTGAGCCAATAGCGCTCGCGCACGACGGCCTCCCCTTCCGGATCCGTCAATTGCCAGCTGAGTGCTCGCTTGGCGGGCACGAGCGCCGCGACCGATCCATCCGGCGCGATCTCCACGCTGCCCTCGGGCCCCTCTCCGCTCGACGGATTCAGGGCCGTCGCCGCGGGATCGTGCAGTGCCTTCGCGAGCACCCGCCTTCCGGGAACAGGGTTGGCCCCCCCCATCGTCAGGCCGCGGATCTGGTCGCCCTGGAAAATCTGCAGGTGCGAAACGTCGTAGATGCGGCCCGGATCGGAAATCGATTGCGCGCCTCCACCCGATACGCGCAGGTTGTAAGGCTGCTGCAGGTCATTGCGGTCACGGCGGGTCACGTTGCGGCTGACGATCAGGGCCAGACCTTTGGAGCGCAGATACGCGCGCAGGTTTGCGAGCGAGACACCCTGCTCGTCCAGAACCTGCTGCTCGGGCACTTCGAGCGCAGGCAGCGTGGGCAGCGGAGCAGGCCTTGCGACCACTTCCACAGGCCACAACTCCCACAGCGCGCCGCTGTAGCTGAGCAGCTGGTTTTGCTTGTACCACGAGACGGTCTTGGTGACGCCGCGCGTCAGGTTGGGTCCGGCCTTGAAGTACGCGCCGGCGGGCACCAGCTCGCGCAGCCGGAACTTGTAGACAGGGTTGATCACGCCGCCGCTGCCCAGATTTCCCGCCGCCAGCGTGGTGCTGGCGTGGACGACGATCCGTTTGCCGTTGGCCAGCGGCAGCACGCTGCGGTACATTCCACTGTGGTTGGAGCTGGGCGTCGTGTCGTAGTTGGCGGTGTCCGGATGCGTGATCGCCTGCGTCGTGACACTGTCCGCATTCATTCCCGGCGGCGCGTCGATGCGCACCACCTGACCGGCACCGTGCGTGAAGAACTCCGGAGCCTGAATGCCGAAGTAACTGCCTGGCTGCAACGGATCCTCGCGCAGCTGAAAGAAATTGCCCACGGAATACCTATTCGCCGTGAATGGCCCGAAGTTCAGCTGAGAAACGATGTTGGGATCGTCCAGACGCGCCAGCGGGACGTACGGATGCAGCTCGTGCCTCCCGATGTGGTTGAGCGTCTCCTCCCCCGTTCCGTTCTGGTTCATCATCCACGGAAAGAAGTGATTGATCTCCGAACCCGCCAGGTAAGGCAAGAAACCGTTGAGCTCGCCGCTGTAGCCGGGCATCTGGTTGCCGACATGCCCGATCCATTGCGGACGCGGCTCCGGGAACACCTCGTCGTTGTTTCCGGTGGAGACGGCGTCGGCGCTCTCGCTCGTGTAGTTGAAGGTCCCGAACTGGTTGCAGTTGCAGATGTTGTCATCATCGGCCTGCTGATCTCGGACGAGGTGGTCCCAGCGCGTGAAGATCACGCGTCCGTAGCTGTCGATGATCGGCGAGAAGGCGCCTGAAGGCGTGTGGTTGAGCAGCTCCAGCGATCCGCTGCCCGGAGCAAGCTTCCAAATGCCCGTGACGGTCGGCTGCTCTTCGTATTCATCGAGCTGCGGATAGAGATGCGCCCTGCCATTGCGAGGCCTGTCCGACGTGAACAGGATCGTGTCATCGCTCGCGTAGATCGGGCTGATGTTGTTGTACTCCTCAGGCTGGTTCGCGACCTTGGTGATCACGGGCGTACTGTTGATGCCAAGTCCCGTGACTTCGTAGATCTGCCAGCGGCTGTCCAGCGGCTGATCCGGCGAAGGCGAACCGATGATCATGCTGAACAAGGCCTTGTTCCCGGACCAGTGCACGCAAGGCTCGCGCACGGCGATCGAGCCCGCTCCCTGAAGGCCTGACTGCCCGTATCCGGCGAGCGCGGTGAGCCTGCGCACGGTCCCGTTCGGATAGCGGATGCACAGATCTCCGCCTCGGGGACAGGCATCCACGCCTCCCCGGTGACTGCCGAAGGTCGAAGTGATCGTGGTGAAGTCGTCCGGATTGGGCGTCTGCGCACAGAACAGAATCGGATTCCCCCCCATCAGCGAGAGCTGCTCGATACCTCCTGAATCACCACCGCCACTGCCGCCTCCGGAACAGCTCGACGTGAGTGCAATTCCACACAAAATCCAAATGCCACACACTCTCATCTCCTGCCCCCTGAATATTTCCTGATCCTTGCCAGCCACCAGCAGGTACTAACGGTTGAAGACTAGATCTCCACGACCAAGCCCACCCCCGTGTTTCGACAATTTCAGATAAAGCGCCAACCCACAGGCTGACATTTCGCTGACTTCATCGTTTGCCTTGACCGCCGGTAGCACCATCGGCTGGCGCCGAGGCGCTACTGGAGTCCAAAGCGCAGAGCCACTTACCGGTCACAGTTCGCCCGTGTCCTTGAGGTGCTGCAGAAGCTCGCCGAGCGCCTGCGGCGGATTCATCGGCGTTCCGTTGCCGTTCTGGTCGGCGCTCGAGAATCCGTGGCACGCGGCGCAGGTGCGAATTTCCCCTGGCTGAAAGGTCAGCCAGTAACGCTCGCGCACGACAGCATCACCTGATGGATCCGTCAACTGCCAACTGAGTGCGCGCTTGGCGGGAACGAGCGCGGCCATGGAACCGTCGGGCGCGATCTGCACGCTCCCCGGAGGGGCGCCGGCAGCGGCTGGATTGCGACTGGTCGCCGCTGCGTCGTGCAGGGGCTGTGCCAGTACCCGCCGGCCCTGGATCGGCGTTCCCGTGCCCATCGTAAGGCCGCGGATCTGATCGCCTTGGAAGATCTGCATGTGGGACACGTCGTAGACGGTTCCGGGGCCTGCCACCGTCTGGACGCCGCCGTCAGCGACGCGCAGGTTGAAGGGCTGCTGCCGATCATTGCGGTCGCGGCGTGTGACGTTGCGACTGACGATCAGAGCCAGTCCGTTGGTTCGCAGGTAACTGCGCAGCTGGCTGACGCTGACACCCTCGGAGTCGAGGACCTGCTGCTCGGGAGCCTCCAGGGCCGGCATCGAGGGCAGGGGAACCGCGCGCGCGACAACCTCGACAGGCCAGAGCTCCCACAGAGGCCCGCTGAAGGTCTGCAGCGAGTTGGGGTTGTACCACGAAACCGTCTTGACGATTCCGCTGGTCAGCATCTCGCCTGCGACGTAGTAATCGCCCTCCTGCACGAGCTTCTTCAGGCGGAACTTGTAAACAGGGTCGATGATTCCGTTGCTTCCGTCGTCGCCGGCCTCGCGCGTCGTTGCCGCGTGCACGACCACGCGATCTCCGTTGGAGAGCGGCAGCACCGTCCGGTACATGCCGCTGTGGTTCGCGCTCGGAGTCTCGTCGTAGTTGGCCGTGTCCGGGTGCGTGAGATGGTCCAGCACCATCGAATCGGCGTTCATGCCCGGAGGCCCCTGCAAGCGGATCACCTGGCCCGCGCCGTGCGTGAAGAACTCAGGCGCCTGGATTCCGTAGTAGCTGCCGGGCAGCAGCGGGTCTTCCTTGAGCTGGAAGATGTTGTTCGCGATGCTCTGATTGGCCGTGAACGGACCCAGATGCAACTGGGACACGATGCTGGGGTCATCGGTCCGGTTGAGCGGAATGTAGCTGTGGAGCTCATGCCTGCCGATGTGGTTGAGGGTTTCCTCTTCCGTCCCGTTCTGGTTCATCATCCACGGAAAGAAGTGGTTGATCTCCGACCCGAACAGGTGCGGCTGCCAGCCGTTGAGATCGCCCCCGTAGCCGGGCATCTGGTTGCCGACGAATCCCAGCCACTGCGAGCGCGGTTCGGGAAAGACCTCGTCGTTGTTGCCCGTGGAAACAGCGTCCGCGGCTTCACTTGTGTAGTTGAAGGTTCCGAACTGCTCGCAACCGCAGATGTTGTCATCGTCGGCCTGTTGGTCGCGGACGAGGTGATCCCAGCGCGTGAAGATCACGCGGCCGTAGCTGTCGATGGTTGGCGAGAAAGCACCCGAGGGCGTGTGGTTGAGGATCTCCAGCGAGCCCGCGTCCGGGTCCAGCTTCCAGATTCCCGTGACCGTGGGTGCCTCCTCGTACTCGTCGAGTTGCGGGTAGAGATGCAGCGCTCCGTTGCGCGGCCGATCCGAGGTGAACAGGATCGTGTCGTCGCTCGCGTAGATCGGGCTGATGTTGTTGAATGAGGCGGGCTGGTTTGGCACCAGCGAGATCACCGGGGTGTCTGTCGGGCCAAGGCCTGTGATCTCGTAGATCTGCCAGCGCGCCGGCTCAGACTCGAACTGCGCGGGCGAGCCGATGACCATGCTGAAGAGCGCTTTCTCCCCCGACCAGTGCACGCAGGGTTCGCGCACGGCGATCGCGGAGGCTCCCTGCAACCCGTCCATTCCGTAGCCCGCCGCTCGAGTGAGGTTCTTGAGCGTGCCGTCCGGGTAGCGGATGTACAGATCGCCGCCGCGCGGGGCCGCACCCACTCCGCCCAGGTGGCTGCCGAAAGTCGAGGTGATCGTCGCGAAGTCCGCGGGGTTGGGTACCTGGGTGCAGAAGAGAATGGGATAGCCCCCCGCGCTGGGAAGCGATCCTTGCTCTTCGATTGCCGAGCCGCCTCCGCCGCAACCTGCCAGTGCGAGCGCGAGGGCGAGCAGGGCCAAACTGCCGTGCCTGCCGATGTTCACAAGACCTTCCTTGAGAGGGGTTGCCTGCCGAGGAAGCCATCGGCAGACCGAACGCCAAATCCCAAGCTATTTGCAGCTTTGTAGAAGATAGGCCCCCGATCTGAGCTAGAGCCTGCCCATCAAGATCGCGACCGTCAAGGGTGGTGCGCCCTTTCGCGGGACCACCAGAGCCCCACGGGGACCTACCCCGCCCCGCTCCGCGGCCGGTCGAAACCTCTGGTCGACAAGGGCTTGGCCCGGCGCGTGTCCAGCGATGGGGAGCAGCCTCCCTGTCAGGGCTGGAGCAGGTAGCGAATGCCGCGGGTCAGGTATGTGGCGCCCGCGAGCGCGGGATCGCGCACCCAGTACTGGCCAAAGACGAACTGTCCGGGGGCCACGTCCGGCGGATTGCCGTCGAAGTAACCGTTCCAGTCGAACTGCAGTTCTCCCGAGCAGTCGCTGCCCTCGACCCTGCCCGCGGTGTTGAGCAGCACGGTGCGTCGGATCGGCGGGCCGAGCAGCAGCGTCCCTCCACCAAAGGGCTTGCTGTCGGCCGACTTCGACCACAACGGCATGGCGCTCTTCTGGTTGAGCAACTCGGACGCGGCCATCCAGCAGGGATTGGGGCTGGATAGCGACAAGCCGCCGTTGGTCCATAGGGTGGCGGTGCACCCCAGCGAGTTGGGCGTTCCAGCACCGTAGAGGACCGGATCTTCGATGAAGCGCTTCACGAGCACCCGGGTCGAAGCGCCCATGTCGCGGTACACGACATGGGGAACATCCTGCGGGCTGATGCCCAGCACGAGATAGTCCGCCGCGCCGACGGAGAAAGGGGCGTTGGTCAGCGCCTCCCAGCTCTGGCCATTGAAGCGCCGGACCTGCCCCTTGTTGCCATAGTCGTAGAGCTGGTACGAGATGTAGGGCCGGTTCTGGCTGTCGAAACACAGCGAGGTCCACTGCCGATAGCCCTCGGTCTCGAAGCACGGGCGTTCGGTTCCCGTCGCGGAGCCGCCCACCTGCTGCCACTGCCCGCCGACGAACTTGAAGACGCGGATCGATTGATGGAAGCGGTGCAGCGCCACCCAAGGAACGCCGTTGCGGTCGAGTTCCAGCACGGGATTCAGGCTGGCCACCTGACTGAACAGCGGGTCGCCCAGCGTCTGCCAGCTGTTCGTGGCGGGATCGTAGCGCAGAACCCTCAGGAGTCCGTTCTCCGATCCGTTCGAGAGCGTCGAGTCCAGATGCGCGGCATAGAGGGTTCCATCGGCTGCGACCTGAACGCTGTTGTAGGCGCTCAGATCGGGCGAGAAGCCTCTGGGTCCCACGAAGTTCCACGATCCCGCGTACGGGTCGAAGCGCATCACGGAGGCCCTGTCGATCGGACTCGTGCCACGGTCCTGATACGCGATGACCGGCCGACCCGAGGCGTCGAGCTCAAGCCAAGTGTGGTGCGCTTCATTCGGAGAAGCCCCGCCGCCCCCCACGGTCTGCCAGGCGCCCGTGCCGGGACGGAAGTTGCGCACGACAAATTTTCCGCCGACCATGTAGTCCCGCGAGCCAAGGAACACGGTGCCCTCCGCATCGCAGGCGATCGCGTTGTACCAGGAGGTTCCGACACTCGCGTTGGCAACTCCGCCCAGATACTCCCAGGCACCCGTGCGGAAACGCTGCACACTGGCTCGCCCGCCGGCAGCCATGTCGTGGTAGGCCACGATGGGCTCTCCGGTCGGAGAGAAGCAGATGCGCATGCAGATGCCCCCCCCCTGGCTGATCGGTCCGGCCCCGACGGATTCCCAGTAACCACTGCCCGCCTGAGCGGTGGAAACAAGTGCCAGCGACAGTGCGATCACAAGGCGCATGTGTCGTTATTCGATTCGGCGGCATCGGAAACCGCAATACACGCTAGGATTTTTCCACGATGCAGCCGATCCACACCGCTCCCCATGGCATCAACCTTGTGATCGAGACCCGCTCCGGCCGGGTGATCCTCGGCCGCTTCGACAGCGCCGATGCCTTTCAGGTGCACATGCACGATTGCGACATCTACACGCCCCCCTCCGGGACCGACCCCGAGCCCTACATCCGGGAAACCGCCACCTACGGGGTGGACGTCAAGGAAAGGGACTATTCCTTCAGTGCCGGGGAGGTCGTGCGCTGGCGTCGTCTGGGAGATGTTCCGAAACTGGCCTGAGCCCCATGGAGTCGCCCCAGCCCAGCTTCGCCAGCAGCCTCAGCCGGGAGCCCGACACAGGCCGTGCGGCGGCCGCCGTGGCCGAAGAAATCCGTCGTCAGCTGGGCGATCGCCGGGCAGACCTCCTCGTCGCGTTCGTTTCGCACCACCATGGCGAGGGCATCGAAGCGCTGGGACCGCGGCTGGCTCGAGAACTGGATGCGCGCATGCTGATTGGCTGCACCGGGGAATCGATCGTGGGCCGCACGCAGGAGATCGAAAACGGACCGGCGCTCTCGGTTTTCGCAGCCGTGCTGCCCTGGACGGACCTGCAAGGCTTCGACGTCTCAGCCGCGCAGGAATCCGACGGCAGTTTCGCCTTCACGCGACTGCCGCCGACCAGGCAGCGCGAGCAGGCGAGTGTGCTGTTGCTGGCCGATCCGTACACATTCCCGGCCTCGGACTACCTTTCGATTCTCAACGAGCAAGTGCCAGGCCTGCCCGTCACGGGCGGGATGGCGAGCGGCGGCATGGGCCCCGGCCAGAACCTGCTGTTCACCGAACGCGGGCTCAGCGACGCGGGCGCGATCGGAGTCGTGCTCGAAGGTGCGGTCGAGCTGCGTTCTGTGGTCAGCCAAGGCTGCCGCCCAATCGGCAAGCCGCTGGTGATCACGGCCTGCAAGGACAACATGCTCCTCAAGCTCGGCGGCCGCAAGGCGCTCGAAGTGCTGATGGAGATGCTGCAGGGCATCGAGGACGGGGAGCGTGAGCTCTTCACTCGCGCCCCGTTCCTCGGCCTGGCGATCGATGCTCGCAAGAGTTCCTTCGCTCGCGGCGACTTCCTCGTGCGCGGCCTGATGGGTATCGACCCCCAGGCAGGCGCGATCGCTGTCGCTGACGATTCCCTGCGCATGGGCATGAGCGTCCAGTTTCTGGCCCGCGACGCGGCGAGCGCAGGCGAGGACCTCGTGCAATTGATGAGGGCGGCCGCCCCTTCCGATTCGGAGTCGACCCGGGGCGCACTGCTGTTCTCCTGCAACGGCCGCGGCAGCCGCATGTTCGACGAGCCGCATCACGACATCACGCGACTCCAATCGGCCTTTCACACTCCGATACCCGCCGCGGGCTTCTTCGCCGCCGGCGAGATTGGCCCCGTGGGCGGCCGTAACTTCCTACACGGCTTCACAGCCAGCGTAGCGCTCTTTCAGCCACGCCATCAGTGAGCATGGAATATTCAACCTACGGTATCGCCATCTCTGCACTGGTCATCGCCCTGATCGCCCTGGTGCGCTCCAGCCGCCAACCCAAGGCAGGCGTCGAGGATCTCACCCAGGACCTGCGCAGGCGCATGGACAATCAACGCGCTGAACTCGAGCAGGAACTTGCGCTGCAGAGAAGGATGCTGATGCAACTGGCCTCCGGAGCCAAGCTCACCCGGGAGATGATCGAGGAGGGACGCCTGTGGCAGGACATCGACAGCTCCGGGGCGCAGGCCTTGATGGCGAAAGGCGGGCTCTGGATCCTCGACGTGCGCACGCCCGGCGAGACCCGCACAGGCATTATCCCCGGAGCCCAGTTGATCCCGGTGGACGAGCTGGAGGCGCGCGTCAAAGAGCTCCCGCGCGACTCCCGGCCCAAGCTGATCTACTGCGCGGCCGGCGGCCGCTCCGCGGCAGCCTGCGAGTTCCTGTCGCAGCAGGGCTTCGAGTCGCTACTCAATCTGGAGGGTGGATTCTCGGCGTGGACCGGGCCGCGCACGACGCCGTGAAGAGCCGCCGTCGTTACTGGATCATCGGCGGCATCTACGCGGGTGCGCTCCTCGGAATGGGAGCTGCGATCTACATGCGGGTTGCCGCGGAAAGCAAGGATCCGAAAAAGTACTCGCAGGAGGCGATCGAGCTGCACCGTGATGGACGCTTTGGGGAGGCTGTGCGAGCCTACGAGCAGTCCTTGGCGCTGCAGGATGATGCGGTGCTCCGCGCCAGCCTGTCCCGGGCGCTCGTCACACTGGGACAACTCGAGCGTGCGGTGCGTGAACTCGAAGCTGCAAGTCTCACGGAACCGACACATGCCGAGATCTGGCACGACCTGGCGCTGCTGCGCTGGCGCGGTCAGAACGACCTTGCGGGTGCAGAGGCGGCCTTCGCCAGAGCGGCAGCCCTGCTGACCTGCAAGCCGGAAGTCGAGTTCGACCGCGGCATGCTGCTGCTCTCCATGCAGCGCTGGGAAGAGGCCGCTGCCTGTTTTGAAAGCGCGCTGGCGCGCGCACCGGCGAATGCCGCATGGCGCGCGCAAGCGGAAGAATCGCTGGTGGTCAGCCGGCTGAAGGCCAAGTCGCCGCCCGCCCGCTGAACAACCCGATCACCGGGTGCGCAGGCCTCACCACTGAACGATCGAGCCGTTGGTGATGTTGTAGTTGTTGCCCGGCGGGTTCGAGCAGAAGCTCGGATCGGGATCACGGTAGTAGGCCTGGTAGTAGCGCACGCCGCCGGCTGGAATCGTGTCCCCGAGCGCAGCCGAGCGGCTGCGGATCGATGGGTCGCCGAGACCAGCGTCGGGATCGATCGCGGTGCCACCGACACTCGACTTGACGGAAAGGCGCTTGAGCGAGCCGCTGACGCAACGCACGCCGTCGCCGAACACAGCTCCCGTCGAGGAGTTGGCGTTGCCCTGCAGGAACACGGCCGTCGCGGTCGGCAGCGTGGCCGCACCCTGCAGCACGAGCGGATCCGCTGCGGCCGAGCCGGTAAGCGTGAGCAGTGCGCAAGTGGAGCCGGACTGCGAGTTCGCACAACCGCGGCCGTTCACCCCGGTATTGCCGCAGGGGCACTGCGTTGCCAGTGACCCGTCACCGAAACAACAGGCGACTACCGAGCCGCAGGAGTTCGAAGCCTGATCGGTTGGATTCGAAAGCAGATCCAGCTCATCGCGATCGAGACAGCCATCGAGGTCGCGGTCGATGCCGATGCGCGTGTCGCTGCCCTTGGGCACGATCGTGTAGGTGATCCCGGTACCCGGGGCCGCCAAGTCCTGAAGCCCGGAGGCGCTCAGGACCTGCGAAATGCGGTCGGACTGGAAGTTGCTGGTCCCGATGTGGGTGTAGCCGCGGAGGATTCCGCCCTGGTGGCTCTTGGCGAGGAGACCGACCTTGCCCGTGTTCGCGAGGTTGATCATGGTGGTCAGGAGCGCGGGCGTCGGGCTTGCGGCGTTGATCGTGAGCTGGACGCCGACCCCTGCGTGAACATCCTTGCCAGCAGGACGCGGGGGCTCGACGAGGGTCGTGGGCGATCCCTAGGGCAGCTCAGAGCCGCTGAAGGCCTGCATGAAGGCAACCATGTTGGCCGTCTGCTGATCGCTGCTGAGCATGAATATGGGCTCGTTCACGAAACGCTCGATCGAGTCCACGCTGCCATCGTGTAACATGCCAAATCCCGGGGTCTTGACCAACTGCGTGAAGTTGAAGCCCACCTTGCGGTGTATGTTTCGCAGTTGTGCAATCTTCATTAGCAGGCTCATCGAGAGTCTTGAGGGTGGCTTGCACATTGCCCGTGGACGGATCCACGATGCTGACGGAATCGGAGATCACATTGACCACCCAAGCCTCGCTCGAATTGCGGGCACGGACGCTCACGGGGTCAAGACCGACAGGTATCTCCAGCATCAGCTGCGGAACCGCCCCCGTCACGTCGAACAACTCCAAGCGGTTGTCCGCGGTGTTCACAGCCAGAAGCCGCTGGGTGCCCGGGGTCAAGTCCAGAGGGTGGACATGGGGGCTTTCGAAGTTGATGAAGGAGGATTGGGAAGTCGCCAGCGGGGCAAAGAAGGCTAGTCCAAGGATGCAGAACTTCATGGGAGCTCCAGGGATCCCAGGAAGTGGACGGCCTAGGAGCAACTCTGGTTCTTGGGAAAGACTGGAGCCCGCCCTTTCGGGCCGGGCTCCACCTCGAAATCGACGCCTGGGGCCTCAGAGGGCCTTGAGGGCCGCCTGGATCGGGGCCCAGTTGCGCTCGGCGCCAGTGTTTTCCTGAACCTCGGCGAAGGCCACCTTGCCGTGCTTGTCGACGATCACGGTGGCCCGATGGCTGATGAAGGGGGCCTTGGGGTGCTGCAGGTCGTACTGCCGGGTGACATCGAGCATCACGTCTGCCAGGAGGTCATGCTTGATCTTGTAGTGGTTCTTCCAGGCCTTGTGGGACCAGGTCGAGTCGCGGCTGATCCCGACGACGACGGTGTCCGGGCCCGCGAGCACCGGCTCGTTCGAGATCTTGCAATTCTCCTTCTCGCAGGTCGGCGACCAGTCGAGCGGGTACCACAGCAGGACAATCTTCTTGCCCTTGTGATCCGAGAGCTTCCAGTCCTTCTCGTCCTGCGTCTTGAGCGTGAAATCGGGGGCGACGGTTCCAACCTTGATGGCCATGGGGATCTCCTGTTCCGGGGGTGTTTGGGCCCACAGTCTAGCGTCGCGGGGAGTTGGATCCAGAAGCACAGACCCTAGACTCTTGCGCATGTGGGAAGCGGAACTGGCCTTTGCCATCCATGGTGCCGAGCTCGCCGGCGATCGAGTGCTCGGGCTGCGCGCAAGCGGCCGCTGGAAGGAGGAAAGCCAGCTGGCCGACGTCGCCGATCAGGCCGCGGACGGCTTCCTCCAGGGGCTGATCCGCGGGCGCTACCCCGACGATGCGATTCTGTCCGAGGAGACCGCCGATTCCGCCGAGCGACTGACGGCACGACGCGTGTGGATCGTCGATCCGCTCGACGGTACGCGGGAGTACAGCCAGCAGCGCGAGGATTGGGCGGTTCACGTCGCGCTGTGGCAGGACGGCGAGCTGGCGCTGGGCGTAGTCGCCCTGCCCGCGCAGGGCCGCTGCCTGTGGGGAGTTCCAGGAGCAGAGCCGCGCGCCGGAATGAGCGGCACGGGGATGCTCGAGAAGGGCGGCGATGCGCACTCCGCTCGCCTGCGAATCGCCGTGAGCCGTTCACACACGCCTTCATGGATGCCGGCGGCGGCCCAGCTGCTCGATGCCGAGTTGGTGCCCTCGGGCAGCGTCGGAAACAAGGTGGCGCTGCTGCTGCTCGGCGCAGCCGACGTGTACGCGCACCGCAAGGGCCTCAACGAGTGGGATACGGCGGCGCCCGAGGCGGTCGCACGCGCGCTGGGTTGGTCGTTCTCGCGGCTCGATGGCTCGCCCCAACGCTACAACCAGCCCAACCCGCGCAATGACGAGCTGCTGGTCACCCGGCCGGCTCACAAGGACCGTGTGCTGCAGGCTCTGATGCTGTCGGGAGCGCTGGCGCAGCGTTGACGCGAGCCATCACGGCGGGGTACACCATCATCAACGGATCCGCACCCGGATCTCCCGTACACTCCCCCCCCCCCCAATCTGCACAAGGAATCAGCATGGCACGCGGTGACAATCGCAAGTCCAACAAGATGCGCCAGCGCATCGGTCAGAAGAAGAAGAAGGAAGCCGCCAAGCGTCGTCGCGCGGCCGGCGCCAAGGCCAAGACGGCCAAGAAGTGACGCCTGTCCCGATCGGACATCGGCGAGCCCTGCGCCTCTGCGCGGGGCTCGCTGCTTTCAGGGGCTGCTGAGCTGCTCGAGCCGCAGCATGCTCTGCCGCAGCGCGGCAGCGAGCGGTCCGTCGAGCCGGGAGCACAGCGCCTCCACGAGCCGGCGGGACATCACCAGCGTGCTTTCCCTGCCACCCGTGAAGCGCGGCCAGACCGATTCGGCGGGATAGTGCTCCAGATCAATGATCAAGGAGTGGAGATTGTGCAGCTTGTCGGCCGCCTTCACGCGCAGCGCGGCCTGCGAAAGCCCGGCGACCTGCTCCACCTGAAGCGCCTTGCGTTCCCGCCAGCTGCACTGCTTCTCCTCGGTCAGCTCCCCCACGATCGCGGCGGTCTCGGCATCGAAGAGCTGCTCGACGCGGGCCAGATCCCAGCCCGGACAATCCTCCACGACATCGTGCAGCAGCGCGGCGACCAGCACGGTGTCGCTCTCGCCGAGCCGAGCCAGCATCAAGGCGATGTGGATGGGGTGCAAGGCATAGGGTCCGCCAGAGGGTCCTTTGCGCAGCTGCCCGGCGTGTGCCTCCGCGCAGCAGCGCAGCGCCAGCTCCACTCGCGGCGAGAACATCAGATCTGGACCTTGAGGGGCTTGATCGCGAGCGCGCCGAACAGCATCGAAGCCACGAGGAAGATCAGCACGATGCCACCTGCACCCGCGGGCATCCAGCCCAGATCCGCCGGCGGATAGCCTTCCGAATGGCGCAGGGAGCGCAGCGCGATACGCTCGAAGGCGGAATCGGAAGGCAGAACCGCTTCGGCAGGCCAGAGCAGCGCGTGGAACAGGCCCTGCTCGCGCGAGGCCTGCCGCATCCCGCTTCCGGGCATGGAATCGAGCTGCTTGGTCTGCGATTCGGCGCCCAGACTCACCTCGATCGCATGCCTGCCAGGCGAGAGCACGGCCACTTCCTGATAAGCCCGCCCTTCGAAGGGCACGCGCACAAGCGGAGAAACGGGCTTGATGCCGACAGGGTATTCGATCCGCAGATCGCGCACGGCCTCGTAGCGCGTCTCGTCGGCCAATTGCACCTCGACCACCACGCCATGGCCCGCCAGACGCATGGCCGCTGGCTCCTCCACCGGTATAGGGCCGTAGGCAAAGCGCGTGACCAGCTGGGCCAGCACGAATGCAAACGGGATCGAAAGCGGAAGGAAGGGCAGGAAGTTGAGCAGCAGGTAGTGCAGATTGCGGCCCAGCACCTTC
The DNA here is from genome assembly GCA_044359355.1 of Planctomycetota bacterium. Taxonomy (GTDB): domain Bacteria; phylum Planctomycetota; class UBA1135; order UBA1135; genus SYGM01. The sequence continues at coordinate 26,647 of JBIKMH010000029.1, forward strand.
ACGATCGCCAGCGAAACGATGCGCAGGTTGTCCTGATAGATGCGGATCTCGATCAGATGCGCCTTGATGAGGTTCTTGGTGCGCGCAATCCGCTTCTGGAAGCTGACATGCTTGAAGGCCAGCAGGGCCAGCACTCCGAAGACGCCTGAAATCAGCAGCAGCACGAGACCGTCGCCAGCCCATGCGCGTGGAGCGCAGAGGATGTCGAAAATCGCGGTGAAGATGCCGTTCAGGGCGTCCATGGCCTCAGCTGATGTATCCCAGGCCCTTCAGCTTCTCGGTGATGTCCGCATCGTTCTTCGCATCGTCGAACTTGGCGATCTCCTTCTCGAGCACATGCTGAATGAACTCCTCGTGGGACGCATAGCCTGCCGCCTTGGAGATCACCTTGATGCGCTCCAGCAGGTTCTTGTCGATCTTGACCTTGTTTCCGCCACCGAACATGTGATGCCTCCGCGCGTCATTCGAGCACCGGGCGGCCGCGCATCTCCGCTCCGGGCTGGACTCCATACTGCCGCAGGATCTCGACGGTGAGATCCTCCAGCTTGTGCGCACCGGCGCGCACCTTGCCGTTGGTCAAAAGCGTTCCCTCGACCACCTCGGGAGCCATCAGATGGTTTCCGTTGAAGGTCCCGCCGAGATTGTCCTCGAGGATTGTGCTGGGAACCCGTCCGAGCGTGGAAGGGTCCGAGTTGCCGTAGCCCGCGTTGTAGCCCACCAGCAGATCCGGGGCCTCGACCCGTCGGGGGCCCTGATAGATGTCGATCGCGCGGTCCACTCGCAGGATCGGCTGCTGATCGCCGTCGCGCAATCCGGTCAGGCCGGCGCGAATCTCGTCCATGAGGGCCTCCGCCGGCGCACCGGGGGCGACGATGCCGCTCTCATCCTCGGGAGTTTCAGGATTGTCCAGTTCGCGCCCGCGCAGGTTGAGATAGAGCGCATTGAAGCCCACGCCGTAGGCGCGGGTCTTGGACCAGTCCACATCCGCGCTCAGCGTGATGGGACGGTATCTGGCGTCCTCGCGGGGCAACTCCTTGGTGAGGCCCGGTTTGAGGACCAGATACCCCTTCTCGTACAGCCAGGTATTGAGATTGAACTTGCGGCGGTAAGACGCAAAGCCGTGATCGCTCATCACGATCAGCAGCGCATCCGGAGGCAAGGCCTCTCGGATCTGACCGAGCACGGGATCCATGCGCAGGTACAGATCGACGATCACGTTCTTCCAGGTGTCACCGGGAATTCCGCTCCAGTCCGAGAGATCGCGGGCGGCGAACTCCTTGTCGTGGTGCGGATGCTCCTCATCGTGATGCCGCCACAGCATGTGCCCGCACAGATCGACACCCGAGAAGTAGAAGAAAGCCAAGCCGCCGCGCGGATTCTCGCGCCAGCGCGTCAGAGCCAGCTGCATCATCCGGACGCCCTCATCGTGGACGAGGTCCGACTGGGCGAGGAACTCCCGATCGGTCAGGGCCTTGTCCTTCAGCGCATTGACGTCTTCCGGCATGCCTTGGGTGTAGAAACGCCCGATCTGCTCCGCGACCCGGGCGCTGGCGTCGTCCGGCTCGGAGACGGGCGTCATCGGGTTCTCGGGATCGATGTTGATCGGCGATGCGTAGAGTTCGAAAACTGGCGTGATGCTCTTGAGCAGGAAACGCACGGTTCCACCGATGCTCATCGCGCCGGCGGGGAGCAGCTTGAAGTTCACGGCCGCGAACTCGCTCCACTGTCCCGGCTGAAGAACCAGCGGCTGACCGTCTATGTCCAGAACGGCGGCATTCGCCTCGGGATCGATGTGCACGCGCAGGGGCAGTGTGGCTCGTGACAGATCCTTCCGAAACGGGTTCGCGGGACCGCGCAACTGCAGGTCGATCAGATCTCCGTAGCGACGCACCCCCTCGATCCGGCCTTCACCGACCAGCGCACTGGGCGGCGGGTTGGTCGTGTAGAGATGGTATTCGCCGTAGGGCGAATCCACTGCTGGGGTCATCATCCCGGAGAAGGACCAGCCCGCGCTCTTCACCACCGGAAAGTTGGCCGGCATGCGCCAGATGTCCGCGGGCACTCCCCGCTCGCGGAGCAGCTCCCAGAAAGCCGTTCCTGTGCGGTTGGACTCGCTGTCGCCGCCGACGGGAAACTGCCAATCCCCGAAGGGAATGTTCTTCGCTTCCTCGGAACGGGTCACCGAGGGCGCGACATCGCGCGTCATGGGATCGCGGTGGATGAAGTCGAAGATGCCGTGTCCGCCCGGATCGAGTCCTGTGATGAAGTTGGACCATGCCACCGGACTCTGCGGAGGTGTCGAAGTACCCAGGCGATGAATCCCTCCGCCTTCCTGCACCAGGGCCGCGAAGTTCCGCATGCGCTCGGGATGCAGACGGATGGCTTCCGCGAGCAGGTCGGGGTCCATCCCGTCGATCCCGAGCACGAGCACGCGCCGGTTGGCGGGTTCCTGCGGCTTGCGAAGCGGAATCGCCACGGCGGCGCCCGCGACGAGGATTGCCAGGGCCGGATAAACCGTCAGCAAGGAACGCTTCATGCGCGACCTCCATGGCGGTGACCGGCATGCGCCGAAACCGCTGGATCGCGCTCGGATCCGAACAGCGGGCGACCCTGCATGTAACCGGGGATCGGGATGCCAAACAGATCGAGTACCGTCGGCGCCATGTCGATCAGCCGTGGAGCGTCGGTCTGAATCCCGCGGTTGCACCAGAAAACACCCGGCACGAGGCGCGGATCGACACAGTGATCGCCCGACCATGAGCGAGTGTTGTCGGTGAAGACCTCTTTGGTGACAGCACCCACCGCGCATTCCCAGGAGTGGCGATAGCCCTTGTGGTAGCCGATCAGCAGCTCGGGCGCGGCATCGGCATAGGGTCCGGAGTGGATCTCGTGGGTGATGAAGGCCTCCTTGATCACCGGCGCGCCGTCGACCGGATCGCGCAAGGCCTCGAGCTTCTGCTTGAGTTCGGCGCACAGCGCCTGCAGCTCGGCGCCGGGGCTGACGAGGCCCTGCTTCTCGCGGCCGACGCGGTTGATGAAAAGCCCCGTGAGACCGAGCGTGAAGGCGCGTGTTTTCGACCAGTCCACCTTGGCGAACCAGTCGGGTGAGGTCTCGCTGCCTTCCTTGAGCACCAGATAGCCGTTTTCCCTCAGCCAGGTGTTCAAGTTGACGCCGCGGCGGAAGTTGGTGAAGCCATGGTCGGAAATCACCATCAGCACCGTGTCCGGATCGTCGCCGATGCGCTGCTGCACTTCGCCGATCAGTTGGTCCATGCGCGCATAGGTATCCGGAATCACTGACTGGTAGCGCGCGACCTCCTTGCCGGCGTTGGCAGGGTGCGTGGGGTCCAGCGTCCGGTAGAACATGTGGCTGATGCGGTCTGATGTGTCAAAAACGACCGTGACGAAGCCCTCGCGGGTCTTGTCCATCACTTCCCACAGCTGCTGCTTGCGCTCGTCGAAATAGATCCACGCCTGCTTGAGGAAGGCGTCTTCGTCGATCAGGCGCTCGTTGAGCGCCCAGGTGTCCTCAAGCAGTCCCAGCGTGCCGAAGGGTCCCAGCTTCTTCGCGAGGTAGATCGAATAGACGAAGGGCTCGCTGATCGGCATGGCCGGATCCTCGGGATCGATCTGCACCGGCGTGGCGTAGATTTCGAAGGCTTCCGGCTCCCAGGTCTGGACGTAGAAGCGAACGATGCCGCTGATGCCGTCGAAGTCGGCCTTGAGCCAGGGCGTGTACTCCTTTTCGCCGACCTCGACCGTCTCCTGACCAATCGTGATGCGAACTTTGGGCTTCTGATCGCGGAATACGACCTTTTGTTCGGGCACTTCCACCGTGAACGGACAGCGCAGGTTGTCGCCGTCCTTCCCGGGAGGGCCGATCAGGTTCGAATCGATGCGGCCGCCGCGCAGCACCACCGTGAACTGCTGACCGCCGATCTTCTGATCCTTCGAGCGCGGCTTCGTGGAATAAAACGAGAAGGAACCCTGCGTGCCCTGCAGATCCGGCACGCACATGCCAGCCAGCAGCACGCCGTTGTCGAAGGGCTGCGGAGGAAACGTGATCGGCACGCGGATAATCGACGACCACACGCGGTTCTCACCCAAGAGCTTCCAGAACGGCTGGCTCTTCTGAAGCAGGCGGTAGACAGCCTTCCTGCCCCAGGGAATCTCGGCGAGCCCCAGATTGATCGAGCGCGGCACATGGTGCGTGTCGCTCGAGGAGAGCATCGGCGCGTAGCTGCAGGGATCGCGGGTCAGGAAGTCGTAGATGTTGTGGCGCGAAGCGTCGACCCCGGTCGTGTAGGTCGACCATGCCACGGGCGAGATCGAGGGGCAGGCCGTCTGCAGAGGCGAGAACACACCCCTTTCCCCGAGCGCCTTGAGGACGGGCATGCGGCCTTCGGCCATGTACTGCTGCGCGAGGCCTGGGTCGAATCCGTCCAAGCCGATCACGATCACGCGCTTGGCCTTGCGCGGGCCCTTCCTGCGGAAGGTCAGCAGCCGAAATACCGCCTTGAGCGGCCACAGCAGAATGATGCCGATCGCCAGCACGAAGGTGCCGAGCAGCACCAGCAGCGAACCCGCCGCGGCAAAGCCGGCGCCAGGCCCGATGTAGGCGGGAGCCAGCGGCGCCAGCACGGCCAGCGCGACCAGCGCAGGCAGCAGGCGGCGAAGCGGGTTCGTGCGCAGGTTCATCGAGGGGGAGTGATTATAGGCCGCTCAGCCGGTCAAGCCGCGCGACTTGAGATAGGCGAGGATGCGACTCACGCAGGCCTCGATGCCCTCGTCGGCCGTGCGCACGGTGATCTCGGGCTTCAACGGGGGTTCATAAGGGTCGCTGACGCCGGTGAAGTGCTGGATCTGGCCGGCGCGCGCCTTCTTGTAGAGACCCTTGGGATCGCGACTCTCCGCAAGCTCCAGCGGCGTGTCCACGAAGACCTCGATGAAGGGCGCCTGGGACTTCGAGCGGATCTCGTCGCGGATCTGACGATAGGGCGAGATCGCGGCGGTCACGGACACGACTCCGTTGCGCGCCAGCAGGTTCGCCACGAAGCCGATCCGTCGGATGTTGGTGTCACGGTCTTCCTTGGAGAAGCCCAGACCCTTCGAGAGGTTTTCACGAACCTCATCCCCGTCGAGGATCTCCGTGCGCTTGCCCAGCGCGCGCAGCCGCGGCGCAACCGCGTTGGCGAGCGTGCTCTTGCCAGCGCCCGAATAGCCCGTGAACCACAAGATGAACCCTTGATCCTGCATGCGGCACTCCTAACGGATCAGTCCCTCGATATAGGGTACTTCGAAAACCTTGTCGTGCTGGATCGGTCCGTGACCGAAATAGCCGCCTTCGCCGAACAGCTCACCATGGTCGGCCGTGACGACGATGTAGGTGTTCTTGGGCACGAGATCGAAGAGCTCCTCAAAGACCTTGTCGAGGTAGCGCACCGTCTCCACCTGCCGTCCGCGCAGTTGATCCAGCTTGTCCTGATCGAAGAACTGGGGCGCATCCTTGGCCTGAATCAGATTGCCCTGCGCGTCGATCTGCGAGTCGAGCGACTTGAACACGCCGTTGACGCCGCTGATGCGCGGCCACATCGAGCTGTCCTCATCCGGCTTGGCGTAGGGGTAGTGCGTTTCTCCGACATTCAGCATGTAGAACGCCGGCCGCCCCTCCTCGAATTTCATGGTCGGGAGCATGGAGCGCATGTCGTTGTGCTTCTCCATCAACTGGAAGCTGTCGAAGTCCCGGTTGATGCCGGTGCGCGGGTTGAGCACGGGCAGCGACACGCGCGCATGCGTGGTGTAGCCGAGTGTGTTGCGCAGAAAGCCAGGGAACCACAGACCGGGCACCATCTTGCCGAACTCGACGCCCTTGGCGCCCAGCCGGCGGTTGTAGTTGTAGAAGTCTTCCTTGTAGTAGTCGGAGGCGTACACGTTGGGCGGGCTGGTGTGCGGCAGCAGGCCCGTCAGGAGGTTGTAGTGCGAGGGCGCTGTCCAGGAAGCGTAGGCCCAGCGGCGCTCCAGAGCGCCCAGCTTCAGGATCGTCTTCGGCGCGGCCTCCGCGAAGGTGTCGAAGCGGCACGAGTCCAGCGTCACGACGATGAAGTTGTTGCTCGCCTTGGGATCCACCCGCGCCGGCAGACCGGGCATCGGACGCGCGATGGGTCGAGGAGTCTCTTTCTTCTTCAGGAAGTCGAACAGTCCCATGCTTGTCTCCTCAGAGGTATCCCAGCCGCTTCAGCCGCCGCTTTAGCTCCTCGATCTCCTCGCGGCTGAACTCGCCGCGAGGCGCCTGGGCGCTCGGCTCGGCCGCCTCGCCCATCAGGTCGCGCAGCACGTACACGATGAAGTCCGTGGGTGAGTTGAAGCCCGAGCCGTCCACGACCGCTTCGATCTTGCGGTACAGCGGCCGGGGGATCTTGATCGTGACCTTGGATTCGCGCAGTGCCATGACGGGCTGCTCCTATCGACCGAGAGGGGCACTTTCCTGCACTCTTCGGACACTCCGAATGTACTCCCATAAGAGCCTCGCCGGGCCCGGGGAACCCGAAAATGGCCTCCTCTGAGCCTGCGGGGCGGTACCATCCCTTGAGCCATGCGAACTCTGCTGCGGATCCTGCTGTTGCTGCCCCTGTGTGCCTGCTCCGGGGAGAGCCCCAAGCAACTGACCGACAAGGGCGTTCAAGCCCTCGCGGCGGGCCAAGCGCGAGAAGCCCAGGGGCGCTTCGAGGAGGCACTCAAGGGCCTCCAGCCGACCGACCCGGACTTCATCCGCGCCCAACTCGGCAGGGTTCAGGCTCTGGCACGACTCCAGGCACCGCTGGCACGCGAAGCCTTCCTCGCGCTCGCCCGCGACCACAAGCAACTGGTTCAGGAGGGCGACTACGGTCTCGTCGTCAGCGAACTGCTGCGCGCGGACGCGCCGATCGAAGCCATCGATGTCATGGACGCCGGAATGAAGGCCTACCCCCAGTCCGCCCAGATGCAGGCCGTGCAGAAGCAGGTGACGGACGCCGCCAAGCAATCCAAGGATCCAGCAGGTCTCAAGAAGCTCAAGGGCCTTGGCTATGTCGGCGACCATTGAGCGCCTCGCTCTCGTCACGCTGCTGACGCTCAGTTCCTGTCGCGCAACTCCGCCGGCGTCCCCGCAAGCCGAGCAGGAAATCCTGGCCGTGATCCGCGCGCAGGCCGAAGCGTGGAATCGGGGAGATGTGGAGGGGTACATGCGTGCGGGCTACTGGGACTCGCCGCAGCTGGTGTTCCTCTCTGGAGGCGATGACACGCGAGGCTTTCAGCCGGTGCTCGAGCGCTACATCCAGCGCTACCAGCGCGGCGACGCCCGGATGGGACGTCTGACCTTCGATCGTCTGGAGGTCGAGTTGCTGGGGGCTCAGGCCGCGCTGGTGCGGGGCCGCTGGCAGCTGGACTACGCCGATCGTCCCGATCCGGAAGGTCTGTTCACGCTGATCCTGCGCCACTTCCCGGGTGATCCAGCCGGTTGGCGGATCATCCACGACCACACCAGCCTGAAATCGCCCTGACGGGATAGTGCTCCCGTTCCGGGGACCTCCCAAGACCTAAGTTATTGAAAAACAATGACTTAGTGTAAAACGAGCAGCCCGGACGGTCCAAAGGGGGCTAGGTCCTTGGCCGACAAGGCTCGAGGTCGGCGGGGGTCCACGCTCGGGGTGCAGTATCCCCGTCAGGCCTTGTCGGCGAGATACTCGCTGCCGCCGCCCTTGCCGAGCACGTGCGTTTCCAACTCCCGGACCAGGAAGTCGTAGGCGTCGTCGACCGAGTCCGTCCGGTGGAAGAGTTGGAGATCTTCCGGCGAGATCGTGCCGTACTTGACCATCGGCTCGAAGCGGATCACCTCGTTCCAGTACTCCATGCCGAACAGCACGATCGGCAAGCGCTTCTTGATCTTCAGCGTCTGGACCAGCGTCACGACCTCCATGAACTCATCGAAGGTTCCGAAACCGCCCGGCATCACCACCATCGCCTTGGCGAGGTAGCTGAACCAGTACTTGCGCATGAAGAAGTAGTGGAACTCGAAGGCCAGACGGCGCGTGATGTAGGGATTGTCGACCTGCTCGAAGGGCAGCGAGATGTTGAGGCCGATGTTTTCGCCCTTGGCTTCCGAAGCGCCGCGGTTGGCCGCTTCCATGATGCCCGGGCCGCCGCCCGAGCAGACCACGAAGCGTCGGTCGGTGCCCTCAAGGCTCTTGGACCAGCGCGTGAGGCGCGCCGCCAGTTCCCGGGTCTGCTCGTAGTAGCGGGACATGTGCAGCCGCGACTCGGCGCGCTCCAGGTTGCCGTTGCCCGCCTTGGCCGCTTCGACTTCCGCCGCGGCCACTTCGCGTGAGGGAATCCGGGCCGAGCCGAAGAACACGATCGTGTCTCGCACGCGCAGTTCATCGAAGCGCGACTGCGGCTCGAGATACTCCGCCAGGATCCGCAGCGGGCGGGCGTCGGGCGCGGACAGGAAGGTCTCGTTTTTGTAGGCCTTCACGGCCCGGAAGCGGCTTTCGGTCATGGTCTTTCCGTTAGGATAGGAACACTGGCAGGCGGGAATCGACGGAATGCGGCGATCCCTTGAGTTCAGGTTTCGTCTTCAAGCCGCTTGCGCTTCTCGGCGGCCTTGCGAAAAAGCTCGTCAAATCGGGCTTCTTTCGTCTTCTCCTGCTCCAGAGCGGTATCCAGCCGGTCCTGGCTCCGGGTCGTGCGGTCGCGAACCTTGGCCTGTGCCTCGGCCCACGCGTCTTTGGGCTGGTCGCCCTGCTGTTCGGCGGGCCGCGCTCGCATCACCTGCGAGGTGCGCGTATCGACCGTGAGCCGGGCCTGGCAGCAGGGACAGGTGACATCGATCTCCTTGGAAGTCATGGGAATACGTAGTTTATCGGATGGGAGCTGAGAGGTTGAGACCGCAGGATACTTGTCAGTTCTGGAAACAAGGGCTTGCTCGAGCACTATCCGGATCGCCACGCATGGACACCAATCGTCTGCACCTGCTTCAGGAGAAATCGCTCCCCCGACGCAGCCGCCGGCTTCAGCGGCAGCTGGGGTTGGTGCTCTGGCTCGGCTTGGCGCTGATTCTGGTGCTCAGCACCCTGCGCTGAGTCGGTCGACGGAGTCGGCCGGCCGAGTCGGCCTGATGAGCCCGTCGACTGAACCCGTCGACTGAACCCGTCGACTGAGCCGGTTTACTTGGCCTTGACCGCTTTCCCGTCGAGCATCCGCTGGCGGTAGCGTTCGTAGAGTTCGGTTTGGCGGTTACTGAGGTCCTGCTGCACGCCCGCGACGAACACGTAATCGACCCGACTCGCGATCTCCAGCACGTCCCCGCTGGTGATGATCAGGTCGGCGGTCATGCCCGGCGCGAGACTGCCCACTTCGGAATCCAGCTTGAGGATTGAGGCCGGGTAGAGCGTGATCGCCCGCAGAGCCTCCTCGCGCGGCAGCCCGAAGCAGGCCGCCATCGCGGCGTGGAAGGCCAGATTCCGCGGATTCTCGTCGTCGGCAGGCATGATCGCGATCGAAACACCGGCCCGGGCCAGCACGGCGGCATTGGCGTAGGCAGCGTCATAGGGGTCTTCGCGCTGCAAGGGCAGGGCTAGCACGGGCCCCACCACCACCGGACGGCCCTCCTGAGCGATCACATCGGCCACCTTCCAGCCCTCGGCCGCACCGTACAGCACGGCATCGAGCTGCTCATCACGGGCAAAGCGCAGCGCCTCGAGGATGGTCTGGGCATTGTCCGCGTGCAGCGCCACCCTGCGCTGAGCGCGAGCGTACGGAACCATGGCTTCCAGCCGCGGATCGTACTCCGGTCGTGCGGAGGGGTCCGTGGCGACGAGATCCATCAGGCGGCCGTACTCGCGCGCCTCGGCGAACAGCTTGCGCAGCTCTCTGGCGCCCTCGGAAGGCTTGCGATCCTTGTTCTTGCTCTCGTTCGGCGAGACGGGGAAGCGCACGTGCAGCATGTCGCGATCGACGCGCACGAACTCCTCCCAGTTGTCGCCGCTCAGCTGGATCACGGCTGACTGCCCGAGCAGCGGACCGCCGCCCCTGGGCGAAACCTGTGCACGCGTGACGCCGTTGGAGCGCGTGACGGGAATGTGGGCTGAGTCGCCGTGGATCGACGCGGCCGTATGCATGTCGGGCTGGTTGCCGCCGCGTTCGCTGTCATCATCCGTGGCGGGCACCGAACCGATCTCCTTCATCCCGATGTTGGTCCCGAGTGCGATCAAACCGGGATACACATGTCGTCCGCCGGCATCGATGATGCGCGCGCCGGCAGGCGGTCGCAGCTCCGCTCCCACGCCAACGATCTTCTCGCCCTGAATCAGGATCGTGCCGCGTTCGATCATCGGCTGGCGGATCGGGAAGATGCGGGCGTTCGTAATCGCCAGCATCGGAGCATCCTCCGCCATCGCCGCAAGCGCTGGCAGCGCCGCCAGCTCCAGCTGGCGGACCGTGGCAGGCTTGGAGTCCAACTCGAAGGCATCGCGACGCTCGAACTCGATCTCGCCGTCGACCATCGTCCAGATCACGCGGGCGTACGAGGAGAGCGGCTCCGCGTTCGTCAACACGAGATCCGCGTCCTTTCCGACCTCGATGGTGCCCACCGAATTGCCGATGCCCAGTTGCTCCGCAGGGTGCTGCGTGACGAGACGCAGGGCGCGCACGGCATCCATCCCCGCATAGCGCACGGATTTCGCGGCTTCGTGGTACATGCGACGCATCATCTCCTCCGAATCCGAGTTGATCGAGGAAGACACGCCGGCCTCGTCCATCAGGGCCGCATTCTGGGGAATGCCGTCGTAGGCCTCGACCTTGAAGGCCCACCAATCGCTAAAGGTCGAGCTCGCGACGCCGGCTTCGGCCATTTCGGGCGCGACCTTGTAGGCCTCGAGCACGTGCTGCAGCGTGCCGATCGCGAAGCCATAGCGCTGCGCCACCCGGATCAGCATCAGGATCTCGTCGGCCCGATAGCAATGCGAGTGAACGAGGATCTCCTTGCGCAGGATGTCGCTCAGCGCCTGCAGCCGCACATCCCTGCGCGGCGGAGCAGGATCCTCGCCGCGCGCTTTGGCCGCGGCATAGGCGTCCCACTCCGCGGAGTATTCGCGCGCGCGCTGAAAGGCGCGTTCGAAGACGGCCTCGACGCCCATGCGCGAGGAAGGAAAGCGATTGCCCCAGCCGCCGCCATTGGAGCGCTTGGGATTCTCACCCAGGGCGAACTTGACGCCGCGCGGACCTCCCCGGAAACGCAGTTCATCGGCCGTGCGTCCCCACTTGAGCTTGATCACCTCATCCTGCCCCCCGATCGTGTTGGCAGAGCCATGCAAGAGGCGCGCCGTGGTCACGCCGCCCGCCAGCGCCCGGTAGATCGCGATATCCTTGGGGTCGACGACATCCTCGATGCTGACTTCCGCCGAGATCGAGACCGTGCCTTCGTTGACACCGCCATCGATGGCGATGTGCGAGTGGCAATCGACGACTCCGGGCGCAAGGTGCAGGCCGCTGCCGTCGATCTCCAGCAGTCCGGCGGGCGATTCGACCGTTCCCACGGCCGCGATCTTGCCGCCCTGTACCAGCACGTCGCCCACGAAGGCCGGCTTGACTGCGTCGTGTATCGTCACCTGCCGGATGACGCAGTTGCCGCCCGTCGGAAGCCTAGGCTTGCGGTGGGCGTCGAACTCGACCGGGTGCTCCGCCGACAGCGAGCCGGCGACGAACAGGGTCGCGCTTCCCAGAATCAGCTTGGAAATCTTCATCACGGTGCGTCTCCTCAGTGCGGGTGCTCGTGCTTGCCGTCGTGGCTCGGTTTCCTGACCGCCCGGAACTTCTGCGAGTCCTCGCGCTCGGACCCCTTCCATGTGGCGGTGCCGCTGAGTTGCTCAGCTTCGAGCTGGCCCTCCAGCGAAATCTGCACGGGGAAGTTGCCCATGCTGAAACTGCCCTCCAGCGTCAGCTTGCTGGCGATCACGCGGCCCGTGACTTCGACTTCGTTGTCCGCGGAAGCTCCGGGCAGGCGCAGCCTCAGCGTGCCCTTGACCGTCCCGCTCGCATCCATCGTGAGGTTGAGCTGCGCCGTGCGCCCCTCGGTCTGCTCGTAGCTCAACTCCCAGCGCCCGCTGACATCGGCGCCCTCATCCGGCAGGCCCAGCGCGGCCTTGTCCTCGACATCGAACTCGAAGGCGATGCCCTCGGCGAACAGCCAGGCGACCTTGGCGTCCTTGTCGGTCAGCGGGTTCCGGGTCCAGACCGAGAGATGGGCGCCCTGACCCACGGCAAGGCGGCCGAAATCGGCGCCCATGCCCGCCAGCGCGATCGGGCTGCTGGTGATCGCCGCCAAAGCCTGGGCCTCGGTCAGCAGCTTCTCGCTGACCAACGTGCGCGCCTTGGAGAGCGTCTCGCCCGCGCCTTCCTTCCCGGATCCAAACGCGATCGTCACACCGGCATCGAGCAGCGTCCGCGCACAGGCGCGTCGCTCCTCCCAGCGGCGTCTGCGATCTTGCTTGACCGCATCGGGAAGCGAGTAGCGGAAGCGATCCGAAGCCTTGGTCTCCTTGGACGGCTTGGCTTCCTGATCGGACTTTTGAGACTTGTCCGACTCCGCGGCCGCAGCCTCAGGTTTGGTTTCCTCCGGCTTGGATTCGGATTCCTTCTTGGGCTCCTCGGGGTTGGGCGGTTCCTCGCCCCAGTTGAGGGTCAAGATCACGGGAATCCTGCGGGCAGCGAGGACGGCCGCGCGCTCGAAGGCATCGCGCCCGCCGACGATCCCGATCTCGATGCCGAACTCGTCGGCCAGCCGCAGCCAGCGATCGATGTCGTTGCTCGACTCCGCCTCGCACCACAAACGCCGATCCTTGCGCAGCACCGGAACGATCGCGCGCAGATCCGGGTCGTAGGGCGGTCGGGGACCGCCCTTGCCCGCCAGCTCGCGTCGATCCAGCTCCTGCACCCATTGTGCATCGAGGAAGAACTGGCGCAGCTGCGCCATCGAGCCCATCAGCGTTTCGGGGTAGCCCTGACCGCTGGAATCGAAGCCCGCATGGCTGAATAGCTGCTCACGGACTACGAGGTCACGGTTGGCGCGCTCGCGCAGCACCACCAGCGAGCTGTTCCCGCTAAGCAGCTCGCCGGCGGGCGCGAGCGCGAGGTGCGTGTAGCCCTTCGAGCGCCATTTTCCGCGCCCTTCTACATCCAGCGTCAGCCGATCGGCGACTTTGGCGTCAGGAGCGATGCCCTTGCGGTTGGCTGCCCGCATGTCGACGTACAAATCGGCGTTGGCCTGAATCGGCCAGTCCCTAGCGGCCTCGATCGTGAGCGGCGCGGCGCCCGTGACCGCATACGCATCGACGAAGCCGGGCAGCACCACCATCTGGTTGAGGTCGACAACACGGGCCGCGGGCGGCAGGCTCGCGCCGGGCTCGAGCACCGCACGGATGCGCCCCTCGGCCAGCAGCAGCGTCTTGAGCGGCGCTCCTTCCGCGTCGCCCAGACGCGCTTGAGTCAGCGCCCACATGCGCAGGCGCTCCTGCGCGAAGCCAACGGAACCCACGCAGCACAGTGCGGCGAGCAGGAGAGAGGATCTCGACGGGGAGGTCAGCATGCGGTGTGCCATTCTGCGAACCGCGCGCGGCAGACGCTACAGCCCGCGCAGCCACTCCGGTGTAAAGCCTGCGCGCGCGGGTGCAGCCAGCACCCGGTCCAACTCCGCCAGAATGCGCGCCTTGTCCTTGGGCAGACTCCCGCCCAGCGCCAGATAGTTGCTGGCGTGGTTGGAGCGGAACACCGAGCCCGAGAGCTCCAGATCCCCGATCAGCCAGCGCAGCTCCCGGGCCAGCTCCACCGGATCCATGTCATCGACCCTGCCCGCCAGAGCCTCATCCCACAGGGGCGTTCCCTCGACCGGCGTCATCACCAGCGTGCTGACGAATCGCGGTTGGATCGCATTGACCACGCGGGCGCTTTCCCTGGCGTGCGCCTCGGAAAGCGACCTCCCGCCGGCGCCCAGCAGGATCATCGTCGACAGCTTGACCCCGGCTTCCCCGGCCTTGGCCGCCACCCGGATCATCTCGGCCGAATCCACCCCCTTCTCCAGCCGCTCCAGCACCGCATCGTGCCCGGACTCGATGCCGAGGTAGTAGAGCACCAACCCGGCCTCGCGCAGTGCGCGCAGCTCCTCCACCGTCCGCACGGCGAGAGCCTGCGGCGAGGCGTAGCAGCTGACCCTCGACAACCCGGGGAAAGCCGTGCGCAGCTTTGCGAGCAGTTCCAGCAGGAACGAGCTCTTCGCGACCAGCGCATCGCCGTCAGCCAGGAACACCTTGCGGACATCGGGCCCGAACTCACGCGCCGCCCAGTCGATCTCCGCTGCCAGTTCCTCCAGCTTGCGCACGCGGAAGCGCTTCTCGCGGTACATCGCGCAGAAGCTGCAGCGGTTGTAGCTGCAACCGATCGTGGCCTGCAGAATCAGGCTGTCGGCCTCGCTGGGCGGACGGAAGAGCTTGCCTTCGTAGCGGATCATGGGCTCCTCCATCCTATCCCCGGCCCCGGAACGCTACGCTGCACGACCTTGATCCCGATCCTCCACCGCGACAAGGACCTGCTGATCGTCGACAAGCCCGCCGGCCTCCTGACCGTGCCCCTGCATGACGATGGCGAGCCCGATCTCGTCGGACGCTTGGCCGAACAGGGCGAGCGCGTGATTCCCGTGCACCGCCTCGACCGCGAGGTATCGGGCGCGGTCCTCTTCGCGCGCAATGCAGCCACCCGCGAGGCGCTCGAGGGCCTGTTCCGCGCGCGCACCGTGCGGAAGACCTACTGGGCGCTGGCCGCCGGCAAGGTGCGGCCCAAGGACTGTGAGTGGAAGTTCCCGATCCTCGAGGAGGGCTCGCATGCGCGCATCTCGGCGCTGGGACAGCGCTCGATCACGCGCTACCGCACGCTCGAAGCGCTGCCCAGCTCGACGGCCTTGGAGATCGACCTGATCACCGGTCGACGCAACCAGATCCGCTTGCACGCCGCCCACGCCGGCCATCCCTTGATTGGCGAGCGCAAGTACGCGCGCGGCAAGGACTCGCCCCTGCGCCTGCGCAGCCGCCGTGTCGCCCTGCACGCTTGGCGCCTGCGCCTGGAACATCCCCACAGCGGCGCAGTCGTGGCCGTAGAGGCTGCGCTGCCCCAGGATCTTTCGGAGCTACTCGAACGAGCACGGCAGGGTTAGAATTCTCGCCCCACGACTCGTTCGAAGGAAACCCCCATGAGCACCACCACGGTTGATGATGTCTACAAGGAACTGCGCCAGGTCTACGATCCGGAAATCCCGGTGAACATCGTCGATTTGGGCTTGGTCTACGAGGTGAAGCTCGCAGACGCAGGGGTTTGCCAAGTCACCATGACGCTGACCTCGCAGTCCTGCCCGGAAGCGCGCACCATCCCGGAAGTGATGAAGCGGCGCGTCAACGCGCTGCCCGGGATCAGCGGGACGGAGATTCAGATTGTCTGGGAACCGCCTTGGGGCCCGCACCGGATTACGCCGGAAGGCCGCCAAGTGCTTGGTTTGGACGACGAAGCGGGTTGAGGGGGCCTAGAAGCGGCGGGACTGTCCGCTTCGCCAGCCGTCACGGAACCTCAAGCTCGATGTCGACGACAGCGTCACGCAGCACCTCCACCGCGATTCGGGGGGTGCTGCGACCGTCTGCTGCACGAGCCGATGCCCAATAGGCGCCGATCGGAACCGGGCTGATGTGTTGGCTGAATCCCCCGAGCAGAACGCTGCCCAGCGGCTCAGTTGCGGAGCTTTCGGAGGAGTAAACAACTCCGTCAGCAACAGAGACAAGGTCGACGCGACCGAGTACAGGGTTGCCGACCTTGTCCGCGAGCTTGGCACGGACCGTGCCGGAGGGCACCACCACCAAGCGGCATCTGCCTGCATCCTCTCTTTCCGCGCATTGGATCCGTTGCCAACCTGAGCTCAGGTTCCCGACCGTCGCTTGCGCTTCGATCTGGGATGCGTCCAGCCGAGGCTCGAAAAACGCGCCGCTCGCGTCGGAAACACAGCTCACCTGTCGAATCACAGAACCTTGGGTCGAGCGAAAGCGTACAAAAGCGCCAGGGACACGAGCACCTGCAGAGTCCATGACCGCCCCAGCAACACCATGCGCTGGGGTCATGACGATCTCAGCGGCTTCACTAAATCCGAGCGAGCTAACCCGGACTGTCGAGGAAGCACCTGGCTGTAGTTGAAAGCCACGCAGATCATCAGGTGGCAGTCTCGCGGTAACCACATATTCTCCGGAGGGGACGCGCCCAAACCGGAATGCGCCATCGGCAGAGCTGACGGGTGGGCGCCACCCCCAAGACTCGACCCACGAAAGGCTTGTGTTCACGCCCGACAGTGATACTGCTCCCCGATCGTGGACATCTGCCGACCTTAGGCCTTGTCGGCCAAGGACTTGGAACAGCTGGTCATCCGGTCCTCCGAATGAAACCGAAACCCTTTACCGACAAGCACTTAGGGCTTGAAGTGTCCACGGAAGAGGAGCAGTGTCCTTGGCTTGG
>JBIKMH010000055.1:0-13017 GCA_044359355.1 Planctomycetota bacterium
CTCGACCGGTGGCGCAGCCATCACCAGCTACACCGTCACGCTCAGCCCCGGTGGAGCCCAGCAGACAACCACCAACGTGGATACAGCTGCTCGTCCCGCTGTGGGTTCGATCACCACTCGCACGGACAGCCCCAACGGGAACTGGAACACCAACGGCTATGGCCGATACGGGTACATACTCGCGGCCTACGACAACAATAGCGACCGCGCCGTGCTGCCCCCCGGGGTCAGCTACACGACCAGCGGCACGGGCCGTTTCACGTGGGGAGCGACGAGCGCGCCACAAGTGTTGCAGGATCCCTCCCAACCAACGCGCAGGGCGACGACCTGGTTCGGATGGAGTTCCATGACTCAGGTATTCACCTTTGCCGAGGCCGCCAATCGCACCATGCGGATCTACGCCCTCGACTGGGGTAATGAACAACGGGCTCAGACGATTAGCGTCTCCGTGGGAGCCAGCACCCAGAGCCAGGCAATCAGCAACTTCGGAAACGGCATCTGGCTCGACGTGCCGATCAGCGTCCCTGCAGGCGGTAGTGTCAGCATCACCACAACCCTGACAGGGGGGGCCAACGCCGTCATCACCGGCGTTTTCTTCGACGCTCCGACGACGAATGCGCTCACGATCAGCTCCGGCCTCACCCCTGGAACTCCTTACACTGCGAGCGTCACAGCGACGAACTCCGCGGGCACGGGCCCTTCCGCAATCAGCACGGGCGGCTGGTCGCCTGCCAGCGTATCTCCTGCGCTCTGGCTCGACGCCAACGACCCCGCCACCATCACCGCGAGCGGCGGCGCGGTCAGCACCTGGGCCGACAAATCCGGCAACGCCAGTGACGCCACCCAGGCAACATCAGCACAACGGCCCGCGTACTCGGCGACCTCGTTCTCGGGCCGGCCGGGCATCACGTTCGACGGGTCGAACGATTCGCTCCCCACCCTCACGAACGTCATGCGCAACACGACCCACGGCGTGTACTGGGCGTGGCAACGGGTCGGCGCTGGAACCGGTGATGCGTATCGCCCCTCGATCGCTGGGCATCCGACGACCGCCGGCGCGGACCGCGGAGCGCTGCACTACGTCAAGACCAACAACCTCGGCGCGTCGTACCCGTACTTCCAGGCTCCGGTGAACGTCAACTACGACCTCGGGTCGGGGACGGCGTACGCGGACAACGTCGGCTACGTGCAGTCGTTCCAGTCGAACACGACCGGCTGGGGCGTGTGGCGTGACGGAGCACTCGAGGGAACCACCAACGGGATCGGCACACCCGATGCGTCGATCAACGGCTACATCCTTGGGGCCCAGTACACCCCGGCCCGCTACTCCAACATCGTGATGAGTGAGGTGATCGCAGTTCCGGTCACCGACACCACCAACCGACAGCTCGTCGAGGGGTACCTGGCGCACAAGTGGGGCACCCAAGCCACCCTCCCCGCCGGACACCCCTACCGCAACGCACCCCCCGGCCCGGCACCCACCACCCTCGCCGCTGCGCCCACCGGACTCACCCCCACCGCCAGCAACGCACAGGTCACACTGTCGTGGACCCCACCGGCCAACACCGGTGGCTCGCCGATCCGCCGCTACTACGTCACCACCTACAGCAACTCGGGGCTCACGACGCAGGTCGGATCCCCCGTTTGGACCACCGCTGAGGGCACCACCACCGCAACCGTCACCGGGCTCACCAACGCCACCCAGTACTGGTTCACCGTCACCCCCGTCACCACCGCCGGACTCGGCACCCCCTCCACCTCGGCCACCGCCACACCGATCGGTCCTCCCGCAGAGCCCACCGGACCGCTCGCGAGCCGCTCGACGGTGACCAACTTCACCACCGGACTCAGCTATCCGTACCAGATGGCCTTCAACGCATCCGGCGACCTGTTCGTCGCCGAGTACGGCGGACATCGGATCCTACGGATCACCCCCGCCGGTGTCGTCACCACCTTCGCCGGCTCGGGCACCGCCAGCAGCATCGACGCCACCGGCACCGCCGCGTCGTTCAACGGTCCCACGGGTCTGGCGTTCGACGCCTCAGGTGACCTCTTCGTCGCAGAGTACGGCGGCCACCGGATCCGCCGAATCACCCCCGCAGGCGTCGTCACCACCTTCGCCGGTTCCGGCTCACCGAGCGGCACCGACGGCACCGGCACCGCGGCGTCGTTCAACCGACCGAACGGGCTCGCGTTCAACAGCACCGGCGACCTGTTCGTCACCGAACGCAACGGCCACCGGATCCGTCGCATCACCCCCGCCGGTGTCGTCACCACCTTCGCCGGCACCGGCTCACCGGGCGGCACCGACGGCACCGGCACCGCCGCCTCGTTCAACGAACCACACGACCTGGCGTTCAACGCGTCAGGCGACCTGTTCGTCGCTGAATGGTCCGGGAACCGGATCCGTCGCATCACCCCCGCCGGTGTCGTGTCGACCTTCGCCGGATCGGGCAGCCCCGGCGGCGTGGATGGCACCGGCACCGCCGCCTCGTTCAGCAGTCCGAGCGGGATCACCCTCGACGCCGCCGACAACCTGTACGTCACCAACCGCCACGCGTTGCGCAAGATCACCCCCGCCGCAGTGGTCACCACCATCGCCGGCAACGGCACCGCCGGCGCCGCGACCGGGCCCGCGACCGGCTCGGTCACCAACGGACCCGTCGGGATCGAACGCGACACCGCAGGGGTCATCCACATCGGCCAGTACAACAGCGGCCGCATCGACAAGCTGTCCCCCGCCGGGTCCGGCGCCCTCAGCGTCGCGTGGACCGCTCCCGCGTCGAACGGCGGCTCGCCGATCACCGACTACCTCGTCGAGTACCGCACCTCGCCCTCGGGCCCCTGGACCGTGTTCTCCGATGGCGTGAGCACCACCACCTCCACCACGATCACCGGGCTCACCAACGGAACGGCGTACGATGTGCGCATCAGCGCCATCAATGCCATCGGCACCGGGAATGCCTCGACAGCCGTGACCGCGACTCCAGGTGTGGCGCCCGGGGCGCCGACCGGCCTGATCGTCACGCCGGCCAGTGGACAACTGACCGCCACCTGGACCGCTCCCGCGGACAATGGCGGCGCAGCCGTAAGCGACTACGCGGTTGAGTACCGCACCAGTCCCTCGGGCACCTGGACGGTGTTCCCCGACGGCGTGTCCAGCGCCACCACCGCCACCATCACCGGGCTCGCCAGCGCGACCACCTACGAGGTCCGCATCCGGGCCGCCAACAGTTTCGACTGCGGCAGCCCTTCGAGTACCGCCAGCGCCACGACACCCTGAGCGGGAAGGGCCGTAGCGTGGAGGCGATCCGTTGAGCGTGGAGGCTTGGAATCACCCGCACTCGCAACCGCAACCGCACCCGCACTCGCACCCGCAACCGCAACCGCACTCGCAACCGCACTCGCACTCGCACTCGCACTCGCAACCGCAACCGCACTCAAGACGATTGTGTGCCAAGAGCCGCCCGATCAGGGCGCTCTTGCGGCCTCGAGTCCGGCCTGGGCCTCCAGGTCGCCCGGCACCAACTCCAGCGCCGCACGGAAGTGGTTCAGGGCCTGCGCATTGCGCCCGAGTGCCAGTTGGATCTTCCCGGCGAGCTTGCGTGCCCGGGCCCGCTCCGCATCCGGGAGTGACTTGTCCAGGCTGGGAGCCTCCAGCAGATCGAGCGCGGACTCGATCCGACGCGCTCCCTCGACCGAGCGGGGATCCGCGCGGCGCAGGTTGCGACCGATCAGGAATTCCACTCCCGCTCGCGTGATCGGAGTGCAGCGCTCCAGCAGCGGCTGAGCGCCCTGCAGTTCCGCACTGTCCCACAGTCCCAGCTCCAGCCCTTGCGCCAGCGCGGTGATCCAAAGCTCGATCACTGTCGGATCCTCGGGATCGAAAACGCGCGCAGCCTCGCCGTGGGCGCGGGCTGCACGGCTGTCACCGGTCTCCAGTGCCCATTGTGCGGCCAGCACGTTGGCGTGGAAACGCTCGCGGGCCAACAGGCGCGAATCGCCCGCCAGTTGCTCGAGTTCCGTGCGCAGGTTCCCCCGCGCCCCGGCACCAGAGCGCAGATCGAGTTCCATGGCGAGCAACCGGACCCTCGCGCTGTCGGGCAGGAGCGTCCGCAAGCGATCGGTGATCGCGCGCGCCTCCTCGAGCCGATCCTGCCGCAAGCGCGTCACGGCGAAGTTGTACTCGCGTTCTGCGAAATCGCGCTCGCGCTCTCCAGCGGGCAGAACCGGCCACCACACCAGCGCCAGCGCCGGGAGCAGGCACGACAGACGCGGCTTCCAATCCTGCAAGCCCTGCGCGAGCCACCAGCCACCAAACGGGAGCAACAGGGGCACCAGCGGCAGTCGTGCGCGGTCACTGGTGACCGTCAGCACGATCGTTCCGAGGTACAGGGCGAACAACAGCGCCAACAGGACGCTCTCGCGCGTGCGGGGCCCACGCATCAGCCAATACAGGAGTCCCGCCAGCGACAGGCTGCCCACGACTCCGAAATCCGGCCATGGAGCACCGGCGAGCGGCAGATACTGGCGATCCCAGTCGATGCAGTGGTTGTCGGGCACCTCGTAATGCCCGAGGCCCAGGCGCAGCTTGTTCCACAGGATCGAGAGGTGCAGGAGCGGATCGCGTTGCACGGACTCGAGGACCTGCCCCATCCAGTAGCGGCTGACCTCGCCGCGGTCGAGTTCGCGTCCAAGCCTCCGCTCCGCCTCATGTTCCCAATCCTCGGCCTCGTGCTCGGGAATCCCGCGCACGAAGGAGAACTCGCTGGCGCGACCGTAGGGATTCTCGGCGTTGTTGCCGCCGTACAGATTGGTGCCCGCGCCGCTGGTCGAGAGCGCGAAGACACCGCCCACGGCCCAATTGCGCAAGCCGACGGGCAATAGCACGAGCGCGACGCCCAGGCTCAGTGCCGCAGCACTCCTCCAACGCCCCGACCACCACGCGATCAGCGCAAACAACGGCAGCAGGATCAGCATGTTGCCGCGCAACAGGGCACCCAGCGCACCGAGTACGCCCAGGAGCAGCCACGCCCCGGGCTTGCGAGCGCGCATCAGCAGCAGCCCGAAGCCCGCGAGCAGCGGCAGGAACAGGTTCTCCTTCAGCAGCAGCGCGGGGAACACCAGACCAGGCCCGTACACGGCAAGGAGCCCGCCCGCGATCCAGCTGCTGCGTGCCTCGAACACTCGCAACGTGAGTCGGCGCACGAGCACACAGGTGAGCGCCCACATCAGCGCCTGCGCGATGCGCACGACCAGGAGCTCCGGTCCGAACAGCGCGTACAACACGGCCAGGCTGTAGGGATACAAGGGCTCCTGGAAAAAGACCTCCTTGCCGATCCAGTCTCCTGCTGCGATCTCGCGCGCCCAAGCGTCGTAGCTGGCCTCGTCGATCGCCGGCGCGTCAGCAAGCGGGTAGAGGTGCTCGTACTCCCCCACGCTCCAGGCCCGCAAGGCAAAGGCCAGCAGGAACAGCAGCAGCTCGAAACCGCGCTCGCGAGTCCACCAGGAATTCAAGGTCGCGTCATCTCCCAGCTTTCGGAGAGCGTCGCGCGCCGCTCCTCATCACGGGCACGCGCTATGATGCTCACGAGCCTGAGCCAGCGGCGTCCGGGAGAACTACCCAGCGCGAGCCATACACACACCAGCCCCGCCGCGCGCCACCAGCCCTGGAAGGCTAGGCACGGCACGAGCGCCACTGCGGCGAGCAGGATCCAAGTCAGCGTGGAAGCCATCGGCGGCAGGGCACGATAGAGCGCGCACTGCAGCCTTCCTAGCCAGCCCGGCAGGCGCGGACGCACCGCGCGCACGACCTGCAGGTAGGCGCGCGCGCGCCGCAGCGCCTGTGCATCCGCGTCCGGACCGGGCGGCGTCTTGCGCTCGAGGAAGACGGCGTCGCGAACCAGCTCCACGCGCAGGCCCTTGGCGCGCACCTCCAGCGCCAGCGCGATGTCATCGGCCGCGATCCCAAGCCTCGGCAGCAGCCCCAGGCGGGCCCGCCAGGCCAGGAGTTGACCATGCACCGAGTACAGGGCACCGAGGCGCGACTCGAGCTGGCGCACCCTGGCCGTCCAGCGGTCCCAGCCGGCGCTGGCATCGCCGGTTCCATCCACGCCGACGAAGCGCTGCGCTCCACACGCCATGCCCAGCCGCGGCTCGCGCTCGAAAGCCGCCGCCAGCGCGGTCAGCGCCGCATCCGCGAGTTCCACATCGGCGTCGCTCAGCACCACCAACTCAAAGCCGGGCTCGAGCAGCTCCAGTCCGCAACGCATCGCGCCCGGCTTGCCCGCGCGCTGCGTGTTTTGGATCACGCACAGTTCCGCATCGGGCCGGAATTCGGCCACGAAATCGCGCGCCAGGAGCGCGGTCTGGTCCTGGGAGCCATCGTCCACGACCACGACGCGGTGCGGGGCTGCCGCCGCAGGCCAGGCGATCGCGCGCAGGTTTTCGAGCTTGCGCGCGATCACGCGCTCCTCGTTGCGGCAGGGAATCAGGACGAACAGCCGCATGGGCTCTCAGGAGCTCGCCATCCGCCCCAGCAGTCCCGGCCAGGAGCGCAGCCGGAACAGCACGTTGTCCGCCTGCGCGCACTCCCAGGTGCACTTGCAACGCGTCTCCCGGATCTCAGCGCGCAGCGCGTCGGCTGCGGCGCTGTTCCACAGCCGCTCGAGATCCCAGTCGTGCTCGGGCAGTGATCCGAGGCGCTTGCCGAGGATCTCGCACGGATGGACCTCACCGCGCTCGAAGATCACCGCGGAGAGCGAACCGGCCGTGCAGGACAGGTGCGGCTCGTCGACCCCGCGCGCGACGCGCGCCACGTGCTCGTACATCAGCTCATCGCGCGCCACGGCCAGCTTCGCCAGCGGGAAACGGAAGTAATTGAGCTTGCCTGAGCGCATCAGCGCGCGCTTTTTCGCTACTACCTCCTCGTAGCGCGCGATGTCGACCGCCAGCAGGCTTTCGTCGAGCGCCGTACCGCGCGCCAGGTTGACCGTGACGTTGTCGGGGGCCAGCGCGTCGACCAGTTCCTCCATGTGATCGGCGAGCGTGTCCTGGTTCTCGCGCGTGACGCAGACCAAGAGCCCCACTCCGAGATTGGGAAAGCGCGCCTGCAGCGCCTTCAGACGGCGCACGGCCGCCATCGAGCGCGCATGGCCGCCCTTGACCTGGCGGATGGCGTCGTGAATCTCGGGGGTGCCGTCGAAGCTGACGGAGATCGACAGGAACAGGTCGGGATAGTTCGTGAGCACTTCCTCGACGAACGGCTGCATGCGCTCCTCGACCAGGCCGTTGGTCGGGATCGCGAGGTGGCGCAGCCCGCGCGCCGCAAAAGAACCCGCCAAGTCCGCGAGATCCTTGCGCAGGAAGGGCTCTCCGCCACCGAAACTGACCCATACCAGCGGGCCCATGCGCGCAGCCGATTCCGCCAGCTTCTCGACCTCGGTGGCGCTCGGGCCCGGTGTCCCCTGCGCGACCTCGGCGAAGTGGAAGCAATGGCGGCAACGCAGGTTGCATGCACCCGTCACGTACACCGTCAGGTGCAACGGCGGCCCCGAGGTCTTCAAGACCCGCGCGGCAAAGGGCAGATAACGCAGGGCATTCACGTCGGTTCATCCTAGGAAAACAAGGCGGGCGCTGCTGGTAGGCAGCGCCCGCCGTTCCATTGGCGATGCGATCCGCGGGCTCAGTTGACCCAGGCGATCGAGCCGCTCTGCGTGATGTTGAAGGTGCTGGCTGCAGCGCAGCCGCCCAGCACGATCGGGTCACGGTAATAGACCGCGTAGTAGCGCGTCAGGCCGGGGGTCAGCGGATCGCCCAGCGCCGAGGAGCGCGCCGAGACGCTCAGGTCCGCGCCCGCGGGCGCGGTGATCGAGCCGCCCGAGGCGTTCTTCACGTACAGGCGCTTGAGGCTGCCCGCCACGCAGCGGATGCCCTGGCCGAAGACCACGCCCGTGGCGCTGGTCGACGTGCCCTGCAGCACGATGCTGGTCGCGGTCGGCTTCTCGCCGCTGGTGGTGAAGACCACCGTGTCGGCGGCCAGCGAAGCGCTGCCCGTGGCGCTCAGCACCGCACCGCCCGTCGAGGAGCTGTTGTCACAGCCCTTGTTCGCACCCGCGGCCGGGTTGGCGCAGGGGCAGGCCAGCACACCGGAGAGGCCGGGGCTGCAATAGGAGGTCATGGGGCTCGCGGCGCCCGTTGCGGTGTAGGTCCTGACCGCTGAGGAGCCGGTGTTGCCATCGCGGTCGGTTACGAAGGCCTGGTAGGTGATCGTGCCGACCAGACTGCCCGGGATCGCCACGCGGAACTGCTGACCCCACTGGGTCTTGGCCGAGTAGCTGGTCACCGGCCCGCCGTTGACCGACACATCGACGCGAGCCGTGTAGTAAGCCTGCACGTAGTAGGCCTGGTTGTCGTTGGACCAGAAGCGCACCACCGTCGGAGCGGCACCCGCCGTGCGGTTGGGAGCTTGCTCCAGACGCGGAATGGTCGGAGCGAAGGTGTCGTTGGCCGTGGTCGTGTTCTTCAGGTACCACTCGACCTGGTTGGCATCGTTGGCGACGAACACGTCGACGTCGCCGTCGTTGTCGACGTCGGCGCAGTCCGCGTCGAGCGTCGTGGTGCTGTCGCTCGGGACCACCGTTCCCGTGCTCTGCAGCGTGTAGGTGCCGGTTCCGCCGTTGCGGTAGACCTTCTCCTGACCCGCGAAGTTGGCAATGAACAGGTCGAGATCGCCGTCGTTGTCGTAGTCGAAGTAATCACCTTCGTTGTCGTCGGCGTTCGAGCCGGCCAGCGTCACCTGCGACCCGAAGACACCCGCCCCGTTGTTCTTCAGCACGATGTCGTCGAAGCCGAAGGCCGCCAGCCAGTTGAGGCCGTAGATGTCGACGTCGCCATCGCCGTCCTGATCGCCCATCTCCTGCTCGTAGTGGCCGTTGCCCGTCGAATACCCCGCCGGGAACGCCGAGCCGGACACGTCGCGGTAGGCCAGCACTCCGCCATTCTCGGCGAAGCGGTTCTGGAACATCCGCGGGACTTCCTGGCGTGCGCCGTGCAGCAGATCGAGGTCGAAGTCGCCGTCGATATCGCCATAGTCGATGTCGAGCGCGCTCGAGGCGATGTCACAGTTGACGCCCGTGGCGTTGGTCGTGTTGGAGGCCTGGGTGCCTTGGCACCACAGGCCGGGGTTGCCAGCCACGATGGTCTGGCCCGTCAGTTGGAAGCCCGAGGGGTTGAACTCAACGAAGACACCCGAGCCGTTGTTCAGGAACAGGCGCGTCGGCACGTTGCCGCCGAAGGCGCCGCCGTAGCTGGAGTGAGCCAGGTCGAGGTCGCCGTCGTTGTCCATGTCGGCGAAGTCGCAGTCGCACGAGAAGTCGATGAACGAGCCCGCGATCAACTGCGTCGGCGCGATCGAGGAGCCCGCTCCGCCCAGACCGGTCCAGCGCGCGGCCGTCTGATCCGAGTAGAAGCCCAGCGTGCCACCCTGGGCGCCGCCCATGTTGGTCCACCACTTGTTGCCTTGGTTGGACAACTGCGAGGTGTTCGACACGTAGATGTCGTGGTCGCCGTCGCTGTCAAAGTCGACGAATTCGATGTCGCGGCTCTGGTCGAGCACCGCGGGGAAACGCGCCGCGGTGACATCCGTGAAGATGCCGACCGTGCCCGCCTGCAGGAAGCCCTGGTTGAGCCAGAGGTTGTTCTGGTCGTTGCCGTTGTCGCCGCCTTCGGCCAGCGCGGCGTCCCAGTCGCCGTCTAGGTCGATGTCGGCGAAGTCCACGTTTTCGGTGTAGCCCGTGTTGTTCGGGATGTCCGTGGTGTTGCGCGGCAGTTGCTGCGCGGAAGCCGATCCAGCCAGGGCCAAAAGGCCGAGGAGGGCAGCGCTGCTCTTCCAGATTTGAAGGTTGCTTGCCATGAGGGGTATCGAGACGATCGAAGATGACTGACCGAGCGCCACAGGCCGAGTGGAGGCTTCCACACGTTGCCCGGTGCAAGGGTTGAGGCTGAAAGGTACCCGAAAACCCCAAGGAATGGGGTCAGGGCAAGGTCAAGACGGCCAAAAAACAGAAAAGGTTCTCTCTTACCTCCGAAAACTCAGTCAGCGCGCAAAAGTCTCAATGCCGGGTCCAGCAGCCTTTCCGTGGTCAGGGAGGCATTGTCCGCCGAGGCTTGGTAGGAGCAGTAGTCTGGCGCGGTGCTCCAGACCTTCTCCCCGCGCCCATACAGCTCGATTTCCGCCGCGGAGGTCGGGGCGAAGAAGGCCAGCACGGGCCGGTTGAGGCTCACCGCCATGTGCAGGGCCAGGCTGTCGGAGCTCACCAAGAGGTCGCACTCGCCCACCAAGGCGGCAAAATCGAGCAGCGCGTGGTCATTCCCTGCATCTATGCAATCGGGCTTGCACGGGTGAATAGAGGCCAAGCGCATGATCTCCCGTGTCCGAGGCCCCTCCGCCTCTCCGCCCAGCACCAGGAAGCGTACCCGCCCGCGCAGTTCCCGCGCCAGCGCCCCGGCGAGATCGACCGTGCGTTCCGGGCTCAGTTGCTTGGAGAGCCAGCGTCCGCCCGCCCCGGTGTTCAAGCCCACGAGCGGCCCATTCCCATGCCACCCTCCCGCCCGCGCCAGTTCAGCCGCGCGCGCACGGCTTGACTCCGGAAGCACCAAGCGCGGCTGGCCCATCTCGATCCCGAGCATCCGCGCGTACAGCGCCGGCTGGCTCTCCTGGTTTTGAACCTTCAGCTCGTCGGCCCGCGTCTTGCCGTGCACCGACAACAAGCCCATGTCAAACCACGGCGCCACATCGCGCGTGTAGCTGCGCGAGCCATCCGTCTTTTCGTAGGCCCCGGACAGCTGCCGCGCACGCAAGCGGCTCGCCAACCGGCACAGCGGCTCCTCGTCATCCAGCGAGATCACCCAGCTCCACTCGCGCGCGGCAAGGCGCTGCGTCACGGCCTCGACCGATCCGGCGCTCTTCGTGTCGATGGTCTCGACCTCGGCGACCAGCGGGTGCGTGCGCACCAGATCGCGGGCAGCATTCGCGGTCAGCCAGACGATTCCCGCCGAGGGATGCCGCGCCTTCAAGCCTGGGAGGATCGAAGTCGTGCGCAGCACATCTCCCAGCGCCGCGGTCTTGATGATCAGGATCGGCTCCACGTGCGGAAATGTACGGTGTCGGGCAAGCGTTGTCACACCCCTGCTCGCTCCCCTTGGCGGACCGAGGGCAACCGACACCCATGCAGCGCGCTACGCAACGGGCCCGAGGCTGCGAACACCGGCCGACAGCAACCAGCCGCCGCAATCGGCTCGTGACCTCCCGGCCACACTCAACCGGCCGAGCTCGGGTGAATCACGCGACGCACCGAGCAGATCGAATTGGCAGGAAAACCACCGCGCTCGGCGTGCTCGCGGACCACGGCCTCATCGGGCGCGATGTACACGCAGAAGATCTTGTTGTCGGTGACGTAGCTCTGCTGCCATACCACGCCGGGAAGGCCGACGATGAACTCGTTGCTCTTCTGCGAGATGCCTTTGATCTCCCCGTCACTCAAGTTGCCAGCACCGGGTAGTTCTCTTTCGATGACACATTTGGGCCTGGGTGTGTTTCGTTTCTTGGCGTCGACGAGCCAATCCTTGACACTCAAGCCATCGCGCGCCCGCACACGCGGGCCGCGACAACTTGACCGCTCTGAATGTACGGTGTCAGGAACCCGTTGCAGGCGCCCGCACAGATCCGCCTGCCCCCCCCGCGCGGGTCGCCGGCAGGTGGGCGGGCATTTGATCTCCAATCCGGAGAGGTCGGCAGGCACAGGACATTCCAACCAAGGTTAGACTGCTGGCGCTGCCCGCCCCCTTCACGGCACCCGTCCCGGCGGGCGGCCCGCCGGCAACAGTCGCTCATCTACGCCGGTCACCCTCACCGATGAAGCCCCCCCTGCCTCCCAAGGACACTCCGCCGCCTGAGGACCGCGATCCACAGTCGATCGCGGAGGAGCTCTATGCCCGCTACCTGGTGCGCCGCGAGCAGGGCGAGGCGCTGGAGTTCACTGCCTACCTCGCCGAGCATCCGGGCCAGGCTGAGGTGCTGCGTCGGCTGCACGCGCAGTACGATCAATGGAAATCGATCTTCGGACGGCTCACCGAGGCCTCACCAGCGCCATCACCCGGCAGCAGCCAGGCCACCCCGGGCCACAGGGGTCACACCGGCGATACGGGCGAGAAGCGGTTGGCGGACGAGTTGCGGGAGCAGTACGGGGAGGCCGTGGATCCCGGGATCTCGCTGGATGGTGCCCGCCCGAGCGACGACTCGGGTCCCTCGAGCGAGCTGCTGCGGCGGCTGCGCACGCACGCGCCCTCGAACTCGCGCTACAAGCTGCTGGGCGAAGTCGGCCGCGGCGGGATGGGTGCGGTGATCCGCGTGTGGGACGAGGACCTGCGCCGCACCTTGGCGATGAAGGTGGTGCTGGGCAAGGAGGACAAGAGCGCCAGGGGCGCGACGCCGCCCGTCGACTCCAAGACGCTCGGCCGCTTCCTCGAAGAAGCGCAGATCACGGGCCAACTCGACCACCCGGGGATCGTGCCGGTGCACGAGCTGGGCTTGGGATCGGACGGCCAGGTGTACTTCACGATGCGCCTCGTGAAGGGCGAGGACCTCGGCAAGATCTTCGCGCACGTCGAGAGCGGGCACGAGGAGTGGAACACCCCCCGCGCGCTCTCCGTGATGCTGAAGGTCTGCGAAGCGATGGCCTACGCGCACTCGAAAGGCGTCATCCACCGCGATCTGAAGCCCGCCAACATCATGGTCGGCAAGTACGGCGAGGTGTACGTGATGGACTGGGGCCTCGCCCGGGTGGCGGGCCAGAAGGACCTGCACGATTTGCGCCTGCGACCCGATGGAGCGACCAGCCAATCGGTGCGCACCGAGCGGCGCGAGGAGCGCGTGGAAGCTCCCGACAGCCCGCTGGTGACGATGGACGGCGATGTGATGGGCACGCCGGCGTACATGCCGCTGGAGCAGGCGCGCGG
>JBIKMH010000063.1:0-3419 GCA_044359355.1 Planctomycetota bacterium
CCCGGAAGCCCAGCCCGGAAGCCCAGCCCGGAAGCCCAGCCCGGAAGCCCAGCCCGGAAGCCCAGCCCGGAAGCCCAGCCCGGAAGCCCAGCCCGGAAGCCCAGCCCGGAAGCCCAGCCCGGAAGCCTAGCCCTCAAGACGGGCGCGCACGCAGCGCAGGATCTGTGCTGCGCCCGGTGAATCGGAGTGCACGCACAGCGTCTCGTACGCGCCACTGTGCGCCAGGCGCAGCGCCTGCCGGGCCGCCTGTTCGGGATCCTCAATCAAGGCTCCGGCCTCTGTGCGCGGAATCAGCGTGCCATCCGCGCGATAGCCGCGGTCGACGAAGCCCTCGGCGCGCACGGCGAAGCCCTCCGCTTTCAGCTTTGCCCAGCCCGGCGAGCCGGCAAGCCAGACCAGATGCAGGTTTCCAAACTGCCCGCGCAGGAGCGTGGCGAGCGCGAGCGCCAGTTCCGCATCCGCCGCACAGCGGTTGTAGAGCGCGCCGTGCAGCTTGATGTGCGTCAGCGGCGTGGAGAGCCCCTCGGCGAGCGCGCGCAGGCTTTCCACCTGCCGCACGAGTTCCGCGCCGAGCGCCCCGACATCCAAGCGCGCCGGCAGCACGCGGCCGAACCCGGCGCGGTCGGGAAATCCCGGATGCGCGCCCGCCCGCACGCCGTGCTCAAAACACAGCTTGAGCGCCCTGCGCATCGACTGCGCATCGCCCGCATGCCCGCCGCAGGCGATGTTGGCCTCGTCCAGCAGCGGATACAGCGGCGCATCCTCGAAGCCCTCGCCGACATCGGCGTTGAGCGCCACGCGCTTCACGACAGCTCCCGGCCCTTGGTCTCCGGCAGGAATCCGACCAGCAGCGCAGCCGCCACGAAGAAGGCCACCGTCAGCGACAGCGCGGCCGCCAGCCCTTGCTTGTCAGCCACCGCTCCCAGCGTGATCGGCGCCAGCGCGGAGAGGGCGCGACCGGCGTTGTAGCAGAAGCCCTGCGCCGTGCCGCGGATCGAGCCGGGGAACAACTCCGCGAGCAGGCTTCCGAACACGGAGAAGGCGCCGTGGCCGAAGTAGCCGACCAGCGGCGCCAGCCAGAACACCAGTTGCTCGTTGCGCGCGCCGAACGCGAAGACCGGCACGACCAGCGCTGCGCCGAGCACGAACAGGCGCACCGCCGGGCGCCGTCCCATCCAATCGGCGAGGAAACCGAAGGTCGTGTAGCCGAGGAACGCACCCGCCTGAACTGCGAGGATCCACGGCGTGCTCTTCACGAGACCCAGGCCGACGCCGCCCTGCTCCACCGGCCCTGCGAGGAAGGTCGGCAGCCAGGTGAAGAGGCCCCAGTACGCAAACAACAGCGCCGTCGCAAAGGCACTCGCCAGCAGCGTGCGCGAGCGCAACTCGCTGCCGAACAGATCCAGCAGCCTGCCCTTCGGCGCATCCACCGCACCCGCCGCCCGCTCGGGCTCCGGCACCATCCAGCGGATCACGAAGGTCAGCAGCGCCGGCGCCAGCCCGATCACGAACAGCACGCGCCAGCCGTGCACCGGGATCACCTCGGCCGCGACGATCGCGGCCAGCGCATAGCCGATCGCCCAGCCCGACTGCATGAAGCCGATCGCGCGCCCGCGCGAGGCCGCGGGCCAGGATTCGGCCACGAGCACCGAGCCCGCGCTCCACTCACCGCCCAGGCCGATGCCCACGATCGCGCGGCACACGAACAAGCTCGTCAGCGAATCCGCCGCGGCCGTCAAGCCCGTGCCAACGGAATACACGAGGATCGAGAGCGAGAGCGCCTTCACGCGACCGATGCGATCGGCGAGCACGCCGAAGGCGATCCCGCCGACGGCGGAGAAGATCAGCGTCGCGGAGGCGAGCAGGCCCGCTTGCGCGCCGCTGAGCCCGAACTCCTCGCGGATCGCGCTCAGCGCGAAGGAGTAGAGCATCACATCGAAGGCATCGAGCATCCAGCCCAGGCCGGCGGCGCCGAGCGCGAGCCAGGCCGCGCGGGGGATGGGGGGGGAGGGAGGCTTCAAGGGGGGGGCTTGTGGCGGGATTGTAGGGGCAGGGGGACGGACGAGTGGAGCGGTTTCGCCCGAGTCGAGATCGAGCGCTTTCGCAAGCGTGAGGGGGGGATTGTGGGCTTGCTTGTGGCTGATGTGCGCTGTTCCGCGAAGTTGAGGCCGATTTCGGGTTGTTGTGCTGCTGCTGGAAACCCCTGCTTGGCTGTTGCGCCGGGAGGGTTTGGAGGCGGAGGTCCGTTCGGCGAAGCGTGGGGTCGGCCGTTGCCGAAATCGGGATGACATCGCCTATCGACGAGGGTTTGGGGTAGGGTTAGAGGGGCACGCTCTCTGCTCCCATTCGCTCGTTCCTGAATCCCCCCGGGCTCGCTGGACCTTCTTCCCTTGTTCCGTGGGGTGTTGCTCGAAACGCGCTATGAAGACAAACCTTACGTTCTCCACGGGCCGCACGGCCCTGCTTTCCCTGCTCGCGTTGGCTCCTGCCTCGCTGGCGCAAAACCCGATGACCTCGTTCTGCACCCCGGGGCAGGGCGTAGTCATTCCCTGCCCTTGCAGCAATCCGCCCTCTGGACCGGATCGGGGTTGTGACAACAGCTCGGCGACCGGTGGTGCGGTATTGAGTGCGAGCGGTGTTGCTGCGTTGACCGCGGACACCCTCGTTTTCAGCACGAGCGGCGAGCGACCGACGGCGACGAGCATCGTGCTGCAGGCGTTGACCTCGAACACCACCGGAGTTGCCTTCGGCCAGGGCGTGCGTTGTCTCTCGAACAACCCGCTGCGCCTGTATGTCAAGAACGCGGTGGGCGGCTCGATCAGCGCTCCAAGTGGCACGGACCTGAGTGTCTCTGCGCGTGCGGCTGCCTTGGGTGACACGATCAGCCCCGGTCAGTCCCGGACCTACGCGGTCTACTACCGCGACCCGGTGGTACTCGGTGGCTGCATGTCGGAGAACACCTTCAACATCACGCAGAGTGGGTCGGTGGTGTGGGTTTATTCCTCAACACCTCCGACGCCGGCCCTGGTTGCGATCCAGCCCGGGACGTTCCAGCAGGGTTCGAATGCGCCGGATGGAGCGCCTTACTACGGCGAGTTTGACGATCCGATCGTGCGTCAGGTGACGATCAGCTACAGCTTCTTCATGGGCGCGACGGAGGTGACGCAGGCGCAGTACCAGGCCTTGATGGGGACGAATCCTTCCCAGTATGTGGGTCCCAACAACCCAGTCGAGCAAGTCACTTGGAACAACGCCCAAGCCTACTGCGCGGCGCTGACGACGCAGCAAGCGGCGCTTGGCAACGTGCCGGCTGGGTATCAGTTCCGCCTCCCGACCGAAGCGGAGTGGGAGTACGCCTGCCGCGCGGGCACCACGACGGAGTTCAACACCGGTGCAGCGCTCTTCTGCGGGGATGCAAA
>JBIKMH010000030.1:0-39752 GCA_044359355.1 Planctomycetota bacterium
CTCGATGCGCTTGCTGTAGCCCCAGTTGCGCCGCACGAGGCGCGAGAGGTTGTCGCGCAGCATCGCGAACTGGTGGTTGATGGGGAACAACGGGTTCCTGGTGTTGCGGGCGAGCTTGCTGGAGACCCGGACGTGGACGACGTGGTCACGAAGAGTCTTGTGGACGATCGAGGGGTAGGTGGTCTTGAGGTCGCTGACCACCACCAGCAGCGACTTGGGGTCGCGGTGCTGCGCGAGCACTTCCATGCAACGCGTCACGACCTCGCGCGACTGGCTGACCCGCGTGGGATCGCCGCGCTTTTTGTCGCGTGAGGGCAGCGTCCCGGCCTCGCCATGGACGATGAAGCCCGTGCGCGCCTCGACCAGGACCGCCATGGTGACCGGCTTTTCGATGCGGTTTTGCTCGAAGGTCTCGAGCTCGTCAAAGACCAGGTGTCCGTTGCTGCCGAGGAGCTTCTCACTCTTCGCGAGCACGCGCTCGTGGGCTTGCTGGAAGTGCTGACCGAAGAGCGGGATTCGGCGCGCCACCGTCTTGGGGTTGCAGCCGAGATTGCGGGCGATCTGGCGCTGGGAAACCTTCGAGATCAGCTGATCGACGATCCCAAGGTTGAGGCCGGGCTTGTGGTGGCGGTAGTCGTTGCGGAAGGTCTGCGAGGAAAAGCGCCGTCCGCAGGTGAGGCACTGAAAGCGCGGGATGCGCTCCGTGCCGCACAGTCGCTTGTAGTAGCCGCGGCGGCGGTACAGAAAAGGGCTTTGGGGGCAGGCGGGATAGGGGCAATGCGGCGGGATGAACTTCTGCATCGGTGTCTCCAGTGCCGGGGGGAAACATGCGCCCCGGCATCTATGGAGACGGGACTGCCGCCCATGGTTCGCGCGGAAAATGCGGTTCCCAGTATCGATACTGTCCCCGCTCGGGGAGCAGTATCGCCCCCAGCCGTTCGCGGGCGACGCGCGATCCGGAAAGCCTGCTGCCGAGCGGTTGGATCGCTGCCGAGCGTCGCAGCGATTTCTGGCGAATCCTCCGCGTGCAGGTTCCGCGGCAAGGGGAAGCGGGCAGCGGCGCGCACTAGCGCGACCACTCCTCGAGGAGTTCACCAGCGGTTCGCTTGGCGAGCATCGACTCGAGGCGCCTTTCTCCCAGTCGCGCCGTGATCGCCAGCACTTCCTGAAGCATGGCGCGCGCCTCATCCCCGCGCTGCTGGGCATGCAGCAGTCGCGCCAGCGTCAGCCTGCACTCGAGATCGTCGGGCAAGCGTTGTCGGGCGCGACGCAGGCTGTCTTCCGCGCTGCGCGCCTCGCCCTTCGCAAGGTACAGCGTTCCTGCGAGAGTCAGCGCGCGGCCATCCTCCGGATCGAGCGCCAGGGCCTTTTCGACCCACTGGCCTGCTGAGGGCTCATCGCCGCGCGCCAGATCGATGCTCGCCAGCTCGCACCAGGTCTGGGCGCTTTGCACCGGGAAGCTCAGCAGAGCGCGGCGCAGCGCTTCACCCGCGGCGTCTCGCGGCCGCAGGCCGTAGGCCCGCAGCAGATAGGGCAGCGCTTCACCGCCCTGCCCGCGCTCGAGCAGCGCGGCTCCGAGGTTGTAGTGCACTTCGAAATCGCCCGGGCTGCGCTCGGCCGCGCGCTGCCAGGCGAAGACGGCCTGAGCGAGTTCCTTACGGGCCGCGTGCAGCTTGCCCTTCAGCGCCAGAGCGGAACCGTCTTCGGGATCGATCTCCAGCGCGCGGTCGACCAGCGCCAGCGCAGCCTCGTACTGCTGGGCCTGCGCACGCTCGGTGGCTTCCAGCACCCAGGCCGCGCTGCTGCGCGGATGGCGCTGCTTCATCGATGCGAGGAGTGCGTTGAACTCTTCGCGCTGGCCCAGCTGCAGTGCGATGCGAGCAGACCAGACGAGATCCTCAAGGTGGAGCGGTCGCAGGCTTAGCGCCTCGCGGAAAGCCGCCTGCGAGGCTGTCAGATCGCCGCGCGAAAGGCGCGCGATGCCGAGGTTGTGCCATGCCTCGGCATTGCGCGGGTTGAGCTCGATGGCTCGCTGGAAGGCCGCTTCGGCGGCGGGAATGTCGCCGACGATCAGTGCGCTCGCGCCAAGGCCAGTGTGCGCCTGATCGTTGGTGGGGTAGCGCTTGGCGATTTCCTCGAAGGCCACGCGCGGCCCGCTGTCGCCGAGTTGTCCGGTTGCTTCGGCTTCATACAGCAGGCACCAGGCGAAGCCGAGGTTGGTCTGGATGTGGTCGTTGCGCGAGGCGAAGATCGTCCCGTCGCCGCGCTGCGCCGCTAGCAGCAGATCGAGGCCGATCAGGAACTGGTCCAGCGCCGCGCGCAACTCGTCTGGGCTGGAGTTCCTGCGATATTCCTCAAGGTGCACGCGCCCCATGCCCCAGCGGGCGTTGGGGGACTTGGGGCTCTCGAGGATCGCACGCTCGAAGAACGCGCGCTCGCTGCTCCATGCCGGGATGCGCTCGATCGAACGGACGGCGAACAGGCCCGCGACGAGCAGCAGCAGCACCTGCACCCAGCGTGCGCGCGCCAGCCAGCCCGCTGCCAGCAGCGGGCCGAGCACGCCCAGATAGAGGTAGCGCTCCTGCAGCGGGGAGACGCCCAGCGACTCGACGCGGGTCAGCGCGGGCAGCGTCGAGAGCGGCAGGAAAAACAGTGCGAAAGCCAGTGTGCGCTGCTCGCGCATCCAGGCCCAGCAGCCGGCGCCCACCGCAGCCAGCGCCAGCAGCAGGGCTGCCAGGAACTGCGGATCGGCGGCGCCGAGCCCCGGCTGGAAGGGGTGAAAGGCTCGCAGCTCGAGCGGGAACAGCGCCAATTTCGTGTAGCCGCCGAGCAATTCCACCCGCAGCATCGCCAGGCGCAGCGTTCCCACCCCGTAGTCGGAGGTCTGGCGCAGCAGCCCTGCTTCAGGACTCTCGAAGACCAGAACCCGTGCCAGATACCAGATGAGCAGCGCGCCCAGCAGCGGACGCCAGGCCCGCGAGGGTTGGATCCGCCAGTGACCGCGCGCGAGATCCAGTGCCGCGAGCACTGGGATCAGCGCCAGCGCCAACTCCTTGGACAGCAGCGCCATCAGGAACCACACTCCCGCGGACCAGGGTGTGCCCGCCGATCCCGCGTCGCGCCAGCGCACCCAGGAACGCAGCGCCTGCAGCGCGAAGATCGCGTAGAGCGGATCGTTGATCGCGCTGATCCATGCGACGCTTTCGACATGCACCGGATGGACGCCGAACAGGAGCGTCACGAGCAGAGCGGGCACCAGCGGCAGGCGCAGGTCTCGCGCCAGCGCAAAGACCAGCGCGCAGGCCGCGAGGTGCAGCGCGAGGCTGGTGCAGTGGAAGGCCAGGGCGCTGGTGTTCGTGCTGACGTTCACGGCGAGCAGCAGCAGGCTTGCCAGCGGACGCCAGTAGCCGAGGTGCGCGGCTTCGTCCGCATCGAGGAAACCCCACATCCCCGAGCCCAAGGCATCGCCGAGGTGGCTCCAACTGCTGACGCCGGGATTGGCGAGGATCAGCAGATGGTCGTCGTACACGAAGCCGCCGAACAAGGCGGGGATCCAGACAGCGGCGATCGCCGCCAGTACAGCCGCCAGGCCGAGCATCAAGGGTCGGTTGCCGTCGCTCATCAGAGTCGCAGAGAATAGCAACGACCGCACCAAGCACGACGGCCGCGGTTGCCCGCGGCCGTCGGCCGATTTTTCGCCTTTCAGCCCGGCATCACGGGCACCAGTCGAACTCCATCACGTCCGCCGTGTTGAAGTTGGCCCCGCCAGCGGAGGGGTCGCGATAGTAGGCGGAAGCCGCCATGTGCTGGCCGACGCTCATCGAACCGCCAGGGGGCAGGCTGCTGAGGTTGAAGACCACGCCCGCGTCACCGAAGGCATTCGAGGTGGTCGAGGGCAGGCGGTAGAGTGGCGAGTCGACACAGCGCACGCCGTTGCCGAAGGTCGCCAAGGCGTTGGCCGTTCGGCCGTAGTAGAAGATCGTCAGCTTGTTGGGCGGGATGTTGAAGCACAACAGCTGCAGGTTGTTGGCCGCCACCGAGGTCGAGCCTGCGTACGACATCTGCGCTCCGTTGACCGGATCGTACGAGTTCGGGTTGAGGAAGCAGCCGTTGACCGGCGGGTTGCAGGGCGGCGCCGCGTTGAGATCGACGGGCCAGCCGTTCGAGAGCGTGTTGAACGCCGTCGAGGCGGGGCTGATCTTGACGAACACGTCTCCATCCCGCGCGTTGGAGGGAATCGAGCAGACGATCTGCGTCCCGTTGGACGTCAGGTTGCTGACGACCACCACGGGGTTGCCGGCCGGGTTGGTCTGGCCGGTCTGCGCGAACCAGACCTGATTGCCGGTCGCCGCGAAGTTGGAGCCGGTGATGGTCAGCTGACCGCTGCTCTGCGTGATGCCGCTGATGATCGGCTTGGTGGCAGAAGCCGTTCCATAAATGGCGACCAGACCGGCGAAGTCATCGGACTCGCAGGAGCGACCGGGAACCGCGTTGCCCGAGGCGGAGGCGAACATGGTCGCCGTGCTGCTCGAGGAGTGGTCGAGACCCAGCGCGTGGCCATACTCGTGGCAGGCGACGCCCTGGATGTCGATGTTGCCGCTCCCGATGCCGGTGCCCGGGCCGTCCGCCCAGCCCCAGGTTTCGTAGAAGCGGATCCGCCAGCCATCGCTGGTCGGCAACTCGCAGTAGGCGAGCACGCCACCCGAGGAACCGGCCAACTCGGAGAAGATGTTGTCGTTGGTGCCGCCGACGCCATTGGCTTCGCCCGCGAAGACCGCGTCGAAGTTGGCGTTGGAGTTGCCGAGCGTCGTCTGGCTGGGGTCACCGCCGCCCGTGGAGCCGTGCGTGCGGCTGGCCCACTCGGTGCAGGCCTTCCAGATCGACATCACGGCGCCCTGAGCGCCGGGAAAGTTGGGATCGGGGGCCAGATTGTCGTTGGCGATCGCATCGGTGAAGTTGTTGAAGATGCGAAAGTCGCGTTGGTTGGTGCCGAGCGAGTCGCCGGTCAGTGCGAAGCCTTCAGAGGAAGAAGGCCACATCAGGAGGGCGGCGCCCGAGAGGGCCGCGCCGGAGAGCAGGATGGAGGTGAGCTTCATGGGGGCGTTCCTCACTTCTGCTTGGCCTTGGCCAGCTTGGCGACCTGCGTCTCCAGGTCGCTCAGTTCGATGTTCGTATCCACGGCGTAGCCTTCGCCACGGCCCTGCACGATGGTCTTGCCCGTGCGGGTCTTGAAGGTGCGGAACAGGCCGCCGTGCCAGCAGATCAGCGCGTTGCCGGCGTGGTCGCCGCCCATGTTGGGTTCCCAACGGTAGAAGACGACCACTTCGTTGCCGATCTTCTGGTCATCGGCCGAGGGCGCTTCGGAGTTGTGGACGCCTTCGGTTTCGTTGATGAAGCCGCCGCCGAACCACACGTCGACCGTGGTCGGCTGGTTGGTCATCAGCGAACGACCTTGGACGGTCAGCGCCGTAAAGTACAGCTCGGGACCATCGGTCGGGTGATCGATCCGGATCACCTCGCGGGCCGTGATGGTGCCTTGAACAGCGTTGTCCGCCATGTTGACCATGCCGGGGAGGTCGAGGCGGATGATTTGGGCCACGCCGAGCGTTGCCGCGCCACAGAGCAGGGCGAGTGCACCGGCGAAGGCCAGTCGAGAGAGCTTCATGCTGAGAGGATTCCTGTGCAGGGTTTCAGAGGAGACGGACATCCTGTGAAGACATCCAGCCGTCCAGCGGGTAGGACGGTTGGGTGCTCCCACCAAGTTCCCCTGTTCCTTACAGCCTAGCCCAGAGTGGAGCACCCGGGGGGCAACTTTCCCAAGCTCAAGCCCTGCTCAGTGGTCATGCCGCCGGCCCTGAGGCGAGTAGCCGCGCTTGGGTGCAGGGTAAGGGCCCGGTCCCGCGAAGAACTGGAGTTCCTCGTCATCGGGGTGCTCCGCCAGCAGCTTCTGGACCCGCTTCGGACCCTCCGGATCGCCGGCGCGGACCAGCTGGAGGGCGAGTCGGCGTTCCAGGTCGTGGTCCTCGGGGCGCAACTCGAGGGCCTTGCGGAAGCTCGCGATCGAGTCCGCCCCCTTGTCCAGCTGCTCCTGGATTTTCCCCAGCTCGCGCCAGTACTCCGAATTGCGGGCAAAAGCCTCTTGTATAGGTAAAAGCCTGCGCAGGGCACTCTCGAACTCCAGGCTTTCCGCGTCGGCGAGCGCGAGCTGGCGTTCGAGTTCGGGCCAGGGCGCATGCCGGGCGACCAGCGGCTCGAGGTACTTGTACAGCTCTGGGATCCAGCGCTTGCCCGAGAGCACGATCCCGATCTCCTCCCACAGGAAGCGCAGCGTCGGATCGAGCCGCGCATGCTGAAGCTCGTCGAGGGCGGCGGCCGGCAACTCGAAACTCTCCGCAGGATTCTCGAAGGGCGAGGAGCGTTCCTGCGCGGCGTAGAGCAGCTCGAGGCCCTTGCTGAAGTGGTCCTGCTGCCTCGCGGCGATCCGACGGAAGTTGTCCGCGCGCGTGGCCGTGTCGCGCTCCCCCTCGCGCTTCCAAAGCCAGCTCAGCGGCCGATGGCTCCCGCTCGCGCCCTTTTCGAAGCGCGAGGCCGCCGCATTCATCGGACCGAACACGCGCGCGAACAGTGGCTGGTCGATCTTGGAGGGTCCCAGATGCAGCACACCTGGACCCGCGCCGCCCGCAAGCGGCGTCGCGCTGTGCAGCCAGACCACGACCGTGGTCGCAGGCGGCGGCGTCAGCGAGGGAAGCCGTGGCGCGCCACCGCGAACAGGCGGAACGATCACCAGCTGGTAGCGGCCCGCTTCGAGGGCGGCGAGCGCTGCCGCGGGCTCGAGGATCGAGCCTGCGGGTTTCGGGCTCTCGCCAAAGTACTCCTGCTCGAGCTTGTCCATCACAGGCCACCAGCTGGCGCTGCGGTCGATCTCGGTGAAGCCCGCATTCGACAGACGCCGGGCGCGCAGCGGCGTCAACTGGCCGATGATCAGCACGCGCTGCTCGGGGGCTGCCAGCTGCTCGGGTGTCCGCAGCGCCACACTCGCGTCGATCATGGCCCACTCGTCGAGCACGGAGTCAAAGCCGGGCACGAGCACGCGGCGCTCCAGCGTCAACTGCTTCACATTGCCCGTCATCGCGTCGGGGAGCAGGGGACCTTCGAGCGTGAGGAAGCCGCCCGGGGTCTCGCGCAACTGATAGGGCGCCACAGGCGTGCGCGACCAAGGCGAGAGCACGTGCGCCGGAGTGATCTCGACCAGCGCGATCGGCAGATGGCAGGCAAGCGCTCCGGCGATCTGGAGCCAGCGCGAGAGTGAGCTCTTCACGTTGAGGCTCAGCAGCGCGACCACCGCGCCTCCGCCGCTCAAGCCCGCGGCCAGCGGAATCCACTGCATGGCGTAGGTTTGCACGTCCTTGCCGCCGCTCGCCTCCCGCCCGACCTGCAGGCATAGCAGCATCCCCAGGGCGGCGCCGAGGCACAGGCTGGCGAGCTGTGCGCCATCCTTGAGCGCGCGTAGCGCGGTGCCGAGCGCGAAGGCGGGCAGCACGAACAGCGAGGCGGACAGTAGCGCGTCGAAAGGCAGCGTTCCATGGAGTGACAGATCGAGCCCGAAGCTCGCCAGATACTCGCGCAGCGGCATCGCGGAGGCGGTGCGCTGCTGCATCGAGACCGAGCCGTACAGGCACAGCGCGAAGAGCGCCATCAACAGCATCGGCGCGCTGCGTCGCAGGCCGGGACGCTCGGCCAGCCACGCAAACGCGCTGCCGCCCAAACCCATCAGCAGGATCAGCGTGAGCGCATAGTGCGTGTCGTTGTCGGAGAGTTGCTGGCCGTGCAGACGCAGCTGCCGCGCGATCAGCTCCAGACCGAAGGCGGTTCCCGCGCCGCTGATCAGCCAACCGAGCCGCTCGAAGCTGCCGGAGCGCTCGTCCGCGCTGGCCCCGGCCTCGCGGCGTCCGAGCACGAGCAGAGCCGCGAGCGCGACGGCCGCGCACAGGAGCAGCTCGAAGTGGCTGCCCGGCGACCAGGAGGGGGCGATCAGCCAGCCGTGGATCGCAAAGCCCAGCGCACAGGCCAGAAAGTGCGCCAGCCTCAGGGGGGCGGCGCCGCGCACCCACAGGCCAGCCGCCAGTACCGCCAACGCCAACGC
This sequence comes from Planctomycetota bacterium, assembly GCA_044359355.1. Lineage (GTDB taxonomy): Bacteria > Planctomycetota > UBA1135 > UBA1135 > SYGM01. Next base: position 8,144 of record JBIKMH010000030.1, read on the forward strand.
GCGGTAGCCCAGCGCATGGCGCGGCTCCACGGCCGGGATTTCGATCAGACTCAATCCCAGGGGTGCGCGCAGGCACGAAAGCAGGAAGCCCGCGACCCCGCCAAACAACACGGCTTGCATGCCGTGAGGCTAGCGGTCCCGGCCCCTCGCTTCCAAGCCCGTGGGCGCGCATGCCATGATCCCCGGCGTGATCCGGGTCGACGAGCAACTCCGCCAGCGCCTCGTCCAGCGGCTGCTGGATTGGTTCACGAGTCACCGCCGTGACCTGCCATGGCGCGCGGCGGGACCGCGAGATCCGTATCGCGTCTGGATCAGCGAAGCGATGCTCCAGCAGACGCGCGTCGCGACGGTAATCGACTACTTCCAGCGCTTCATTCGGCGTTTTCCCGATGTGGCGAGCCTCGCGGAGGCCGAGCAGGCGGAAGTGCTGCAGTTGTGGAGCGGGCTGGGCTACTACCGGCGCGCGCGCATGCTGCATGCGGGAGCTCGCGCCGTGCAGCAGCTCCACGCCGGCCGCATGCCCTCGACGCGGGCGGAACTCGAGGCGCTGCCGGGGATCGGACCCTACACGGCCGGCGCGATCGCGAGCCTGGCGTTCGACGCCCCCGAAGCGCTCGTCGACGGCAACGTCGAGCGCGTCTTTGCGCGCCTGTTCGGCATCGAAGCCGCGCAGGCTTCCACCGCGCTCAAGCGCCAGGCCTGGGATGTGGCTCGCGCGCTGTGTCCGCAGCGCGGCGCGGGAGCCTGGAACGAGGCTCTGATGGAGCTCGGGGCGCTGGTCTGCACGCCTCGTGAACCCAAGTGCGCGCTCTGTCCGCTGGCGGGCGAATGTGCCGCAAGCCGCGCGGGTCGCGCCGCGGAACTGCCCCTGCCCCGCGTGCGCGCCGCGCCGCTGACCGTGGAACTGGAGGTGCTGCTGCTGCGCTCGAGCGGGGGACTGCTGTTCCAGCAGCGGCCCGCCGGAGGACGCATGGCGGGCTTGTGGGAGTTGCCCGTTCGCGAGCGGGTCTCGCCCGGCGCTGCGACGCGTTTGCATCCCGCCGAGTGGGATCCAAGGCTGGAGCAGCAGCGGCTGATCGTTCGCGAGGAGGAGTCCCGACTGCGGCCGATCCGCCACAGCATCACCTGTCATCGCATCCGCGCCGAAATCGTGCACGGGACGATCGCCGCGGCGCCTTCGGGGCCGGTCTGGGCCTGGCGGGATCGGGAAGCGGCGCTGGAACTGGGGCTCACGGGACTGACGCGGAAAGTGCTGCGCTCGCTGGCGAAGGAATGAACGCGAGCGCGGATCGCGCTATCCTCCGCGTCGCCATCCGGCGCTCTCGCGTCCCCCCCCGAACCCCCAGCCACCCTGCATGAGTCTCACAGCCCAAGGCGTCACGATCGTCGTGCCCGCCTACAACGAGGAGCGCGGCATCGAGGGCGTTGTCGAGCGCCTGTCCTCGCTGTCGCTCGGCGTGCCGATCGAGATCCTGGTCGTGGACGACGGTTCGCGGGATGGCACGGCGCGGGTGCTGGAGGGGCTGCGCTCGCGCTATCCGGGCCTGCGCGTGACGCGCCACCACGAGAACCGCGGCTACGGCGCCGCGCTCAAGACCGGCTTCGGACTTGCCAGCCACGATGTGGTCGTGATCACCGATGCGGATGGCACCTATCCGGAGAACCGAATCGCCGATCTGCTCGCCCGCATTGACGAGGGCGCGGAGATGGCTGTCGGTTCGCGCACGGGCGCCGACGTGCAGATTCCGCTGGTGCGTCGGCCCGCGAAGTGGATGCTGCGTCGGCTGGCGGAGTTTCTGTCGGGGACGCGCATTCCGGATCTCAATTCGGGATTGCGTGCGATGCGCAAGGAACTCGTCCTGCTCTACCGGCCGATACTGCCGCGCGGCTTCTCCTTCACCACGACGATCACGCTGGCTTCGCTGACCAACGATCACCGCGTTGATTGGGTGCCGATCGACTACAAGAAGCGCGAAGGGCGCTCCAAGATCCGGCCGATTCGCGACACGCTGGGTTTCACGGGGCTGATCCTGCGCACCGTGATGTACTTCAACCCACTGAAGGTCTTCGTGCCGATCGGCGCGTTGATCGGACTGGGGTTGGCGGGATCGCTGTACTACGACATCTTCGTCGTGCAGCCCTCGAACTTGTCCGACAAGACGGTGCTGCTGTTCCTCGCCTTTCTGCACATCCTCGCCGTGGGAGTGCTGGCGGATCTGATCGACAAGCGCTCGCGCCTGTGATCGCGGAGGGTCGCTAGAGCGTGGCGCTCTTCGCCTCGTCGCGCCACAGGGAGCGCAGCACCCGTCGCAGGAAGCGCTCGAGTTCGCGGGTGTCGGTGCTCTCGGGTGCGACTCGAGCGCCCAGCTGGCGGGCGCAGATGCGCCCCTTGCGGTCGCAGACCATCGGGACGCTGAGGCGCCGGACCGGCAGCTTGGGGTTAATCTCGAAGGCCAGAATCTCCAGTACCTCGCCCGTCCAGCGGATTTCGAGCAGTGCGGTCGTTCCGGAGGAGTTGAGGGCGCGGTAGCGCACACCCTGCTCGACCGGCGAGTCGAGTGAGGAGCAGCCCTGCACTCGGGCGCTGGTGTCGCGCGTCAGAGCCACGGGGCCGCTCGACCAGTTGAGATCGCGCAGCCGGCGCAAGAGGGCGCGGGCCTTGTCGCTGGTGAGGATGCTGTTGCCAAGTTCGATCACGGGTATGCCTGCCGGAGGATTCGGGAACGCGGAAAAGCCATCCGGGACGGTTCCTATCGTCCGGCGCTCCCAGCGAGTTGACAGGGCTTCTGCAAAGGCTTGATATCGTCCCATGCAAAACAGGGCCTTTTCCCGAATCTGGATCCTGATGGGCCTTCTGATGGCGCTGGCCGGGGCGAGGCCGACGTCGGCGCAGGAGGGGGCTGCGACCGACCTCGGGGCGCTCGTCGCCAAGATCAAGGGCACGGGCGATGCGATCGAGTCCAAGTACATCGACGAGCTGGTCGCGGTCAAGACGCGCGCATCCTGCGAAGGCCTGATCGAGTGCTACAAGTCGATGTCGACGATCTGGACCCGGCGCGAGATCCTGCGGCGACTGATGCACTATGACGGCATCGCCGAGGCCGAGCAGATCGCGCTGCAGCACCTGACCGACGTGGCGACCGAATCGCCCGAGCGCGAGCTGCGAACGGCGGCCATCGACACGCTCGGTGACTGCGTGGTGCATGGCAAGGACTTCCTGCGCATGATCGTGATCTCGCGCGCGGACGACGCCACCCGCGAGCACGCGCTGGAGAAGCATGTCCGGCTGGCGAACAAATCCGACAACGAGTGGTACCGCGAGCTGTGGAGGCCGACCCGCAAACCGGCTGAGGAACCCAAGCGAAAAGATCCTCCCAAGAAGCGCGATGCCAGCAAGAAAGGCGAGAAAGAAGCCGAGGATGCCGCGGCGGAGGAGGCCCGCAAGCCGGGAGTGATCCTCAACAACATGCGGCTGGCGGCTTTCGAGCAGATTGCGCCCTCGCTCAGCGGCGAGGATCTGATCGAGGGCGCGCGCGACGGCTTCTATCGGATCCGCATGCGCGCGCTCGACGCGCTCGACTCCAGCGGCGACAAGCGCGCCGAGGGCATGGCCGTCGCCTACTACGAGGCCGTGACGGAGCACCCGGAGGTGCGGCTGACGGCCGCGCGCATTGTGGCGCGCCTGCAGGGTGCCAAGGTGGCACCCGACTTCATCAAGCGCGCCACCAGCTTCGAGGCACCGCTCGAGCTGCGCAGGGGCTTGGCGGAAGTCCTCGTCGAAATGCGCGAGGAGAGCGTCAACAAGCAGCTCATCGGCGAGCTTGGGAAGGGCAAGACTCCCGACAAGCTGTTCACGATCTGGGCCTGCAAGCGGCTGCAGGATGAGCGCGTGGACAAGGCTCTGATCAAGCTACTGCAGGACAAGGATCACGATGTCGCCGTGATGGCGGCCGATGCGCTGGCGGAACGCAGGCACAAGGAGGCTGTGCCCGCGCTGCAGAAGCTGATCGGCAAGGGCAAGAACCGCGACCTGATGCGCGCCTCGCTCGCGGCTCAGTCGGTGCTGCGGATCGGGGATCAGGCCTGGATCGGCGAGCTGCTCGCACTGATCAAGAGCGACGATCCTGAGCTGCGCAATCTCGCGATCACGGCGCTGGGCGAGACGAAGGACAAGAGCTTCCTGAAGGCGCTGGTCGCCGCGCTGGAGGATCCCAGTTGGACGGTGCGCTCCGCGGCGCTGCAGGGTCTCGAGGGCATGCGCTCCAAGGACGCGATCGACGCCATCGTCGCGCGCATGGACAAGGAAGACGGACGTCTGCGCCACGATTTCGCCAACACGCTGTGGCGGCTGACGGGTCAGCCCTTCCAGGAGGACGCGGAGGGCTGGGAAAACTGGTGGAAGAACTCGCGCGAGCGGTTCCAGATCCTTACCGACGAACAGCTGGCCAAGGTCAAGACCGGCGAGGATGAGTACCGTCTCAAGCAGACGACCTACGTCAAGAGCGACTTCTTCGGCATCCGGATCGTCAGCCACCGGGTGATGTTCATCGTGGACGTGTCCGGTTCGATGAATGAAGGCCTCCTGACCGAGTATCAGGGCAAAGCCGGGCAGTCGCGGATGGAGGTCGCCAAGGGCGAGCTCGGCCGCTGCGTGGGCAGCCTCGACCCGGCCGCCTTCTTCAACATCGTCACCTTCTCCAGCGGAGCGGAGAAATGGGTCGATGGAACGCTGGCGGCCGCCAGCGAGAAGAATCGCGGCGAGGCTCAGCAGTACATCGAACGTCTCGGAGCCGGCGGCGGCACCAACCTCTACGGCGCTCTCAAGCTGGCTTTCGAGGATCCCGACGTCGACACGATCTTCGTCATGTCCGACGGCGAGCCCTCGATGGGCGAAGTCACCGACCCGGGCATGATCCGCGAGCATGTCGCCGCCTGGAACCAGAACCGCGGCATCGTGATCAACACCATCGCCGTTGGCGGGCAGTTCCAGATCCTCGAATGGCTTGCACAGGACAACAAGGGCACCCACCTCAAGTATGAGTGAGCCGATCATGCACAGACGGAGCCCGGCCTCGACCGCGCTGCGCGTGCTGCTCTCGCTGCTCGTAGCGGCCCTGCTGATCGTGATCCTGTTCCGCTGGGGCGGACTGCGCTGGAGCGATGTCACCGAAGCCCTCGGCCGCCTGTCGCTCAGGACCTATCTGGCCGCCTTTGCCTGTCATGCGCTGCTGTACATGCTGCGCGCTTGGCGCTTTCAGCTGCTGCTGTCGAGTGCGGATCGGCCCTCATACCCGAGTCAGCTCTCGGTCTGCATGGCGCAGACCATGGCCTCGATCATCATGCCCGCGAAACTGGGGGAGCTGACCTACGTTCTCTACTCCAACCGCGTCTTCGGACTGCGAACGGAAACTTCGCTCGCCGTCCTGTTTCTTTCGCGACTTTTCGATCTGGCTGCGCTGGGGGTGGCGATGGGGGGCACCTGTCTGATGCTCGCACCTCAGGCGGGCATGCCCGCCTGGCTCTACCCGCTCGGTATCAGCGCGCTGCTCGGCGGCGCCGCGCTGCTGCTGCTGACCTTGCGCGGAAGTCTCTTCACGAGCCTGCTGCGCTGGCTCGCGGAGCGCCTCGGCGGAGCTCGCACCAAGCTCGGCACCGCGCTGATCCAACGTCTTGCCACCGCAGGCCAGGCCCTCGATGCCGTCAAGGGCGGGAGCGTCTTCTGGCGCTGTGCCGGATTGTCCGTTCTGGCTTGGCTCTGCATTTTCGGCTTCTGCGCGATACTCGGCCGCGGTCTGGGGCTGCCGGAGTCCATCGGCGCGCTCGAGGCCGTCTTCGGAGCGGCGCTGGCGATTCTCACCAGCCTGATCCCGATCAGCGCCTTCGCGAGCATCGGAACCCTCGAAGCGGGCTGGGTGCTGGGCTTCAGCATCTTCGGCGTGGACAAGGACCTGGCTCTGGCGACCGGCGCCGGCCTGCACATCGTGCAACTCGTCAACGTGGTCGTGATCGGCCTCATCGGCCACGTGTGGATGAATACGGTGCCAGGCACAATTCACAGATAGATTCCGACCGTCCCCAGCGCTTCCTCGCCTGCGACCGGCTCGTTCGCGGCCTTTCGACCCTGAATCTGCCCGCGATTCCGCGCGAGCTTTGCGGTCCGCACCGTCTGAATAGTGGGAGACCCCGATGGGAAGACAACCTCGAACCGATCAGCCCGGCCGGCTGCACCATGTCATGAACCGAGCCATCGCGAGGCGCACGCTGTTTGAAAACGACAGCGACATTCGCTTTTTCCTTTCGCGCGTCGCGCGGGAAGTGCGAGCCGGTCATGTCAAGGTGCATGCCTTCTGCGTGATGACCACACACTTTCATCTGCTGCTGGAGAGTGTCAGCGGGCAGCTCTCCGCTTCGGTGCGGCGGATCTCAAACGCGTACTCGCGATGGTTCAACCGGACGCGGCTGCGGGATGGCCCACTCTTCAGGGGTCGATTCCACTCCTTCGTCGTAGACACGCGCGAGTACTACGACACACTCCTTCGCTACATACACGACAATCCTGTCAGTGCAGGCCTTGTGGGCCATGCCTCCGCTTATGTATGGAGCAGTGCCTGGTGGAGAAGCCGGGAGCGCCAGCCGCTCTGGCTCGCGGGTGCGCGGCCGCGATGCTCTTCACCGCTGTCTGGGTTGGCCGCGCTGCTGCCTGCAGCGGCCAAGGATTCGAGCCCGGAACGCGACCGCCAATGGCAGCGCTGGACAGAGGCGAACGCCTGCGAGGATCTGCTGGGAATGGCCTCGATCGGCACTCTTGAGTGGATGGAGCGCAAGGCTCAGCTGGCAGATGGAACCAGACCAGGCGCATGGCGACTCGATGCGCAGCGTGTGCGGTCCAGTGTCGAGGCCTTTCGTATCGGGAATCCGCTTTGGGTGGCTGTCCCCGAAAGGAAACGAACTGATGGCTGGCGGCTTGCGCTTTCGGCCGCACTGCGTGAACTCTGCGGGACCACCTATGCGCAGGCGGCTGAAATACTGAGTCGCTCCACGACGGAGATCTTCCGTGACTGCGAACGTCATCACATCGCTATGCAACAGGATGAAAAGTACGCCCGCGCCTACGGCGAACTTCTGGAAAAGGTGCGCCGTGCGGCTCGCTCGGGGGGCGGAGCGGGCCAAGCGGGCGGTTGAGGTCCGGAATCTATTTGTGAATTGTGCCTGACACCGTATACGCCAAAAGGTTGGCGGCATCTTCGGGTGAGAGCGACTCCAGCAGGCCCTCCGGCATCACGGACAGTTTGGACCAACGCAGTCGGGCGATCTGATCACGCGGAATCGTCTGCGGATCCAGAGCGCCCGTGGCGCTGACGGGACGGATCGTCACGGTCTGGTCTTCGGATCTCACGAGCAGTCCTTCAACGGCTGTCTCGTCGACCAGTTCGACGCGCAGCACGCGGTAGCCCGACTCCACGGCTGCGCTCGGCTCGAGGATCGCCGTCAACATGCCCTCAAGTCCGCGGTTGTGGATGCCATCCAGCGGTGGGCCGACGCTGGCGCCCACACCATTCTTGACATGACATTGCTGGCACAGCGTGGCAAAGACGCTGGCGCCCTCGGCTGCGTTGCCCTTCTCCGCGAGGGCGGCAAAATGGGCGAAGCGCGCCCGACGGGCCGCGTGAGCTACGGCATCGAGCAGCGGTGGCCCGTCGCTAGATCGCACCACACGCGCCCCACCCTCCAGCGCCAGCACATCACCCGGAAAACGCACGCGCAGATCGCTAGGCCGGTCGCCATCGAGTACGCGGAAGCGATCGCGATTCAACTCATCCGTGCTGCGCACACGGTCCCAGATGCGTACCTCGCACAAGTTGAGCTTCCCATGACCCGGCGTCGTGCGGCCGATGTCGAGATCCGCATGCGTTCCAAAGTCGTCGATCCGCGCTTCCCGGAAACGGTCGTTGACGTACAAACGTAGCTCACCTGCTGCGCTCGCGGTCAGCGCGACGTGGGTCCAGCGCTCCGGCTCCAGGGTTTCATCCGCGATGATGACATCACCGCGCTGGGGACCCAGGTACAGGCGGGGGCGTCCGCCGGCGAAATTGAAATCGAAGCCGCCGGGACGGCCGAGGATCCCTTCGCGATTGTCGACGCCTTCGTGGCACTGCACCCACGCTTCAATCGTGAACGGCAGCGTGAGTGTCAGCGCGGAGCGCGCCGCACCCTGCGTCCCGCCGCCAAGTTCGAGCAGCTCACGGCCGGCCTTCCCGCTGAGCGCCCTCAGCGGCCGGGTTGCCCGCGGGTCGCCCAGAACCTCCTCGATCGACCGGAGCAGGCTCTCGTCGAACCAGCCTGGGTCCAGCCGTGTCCCGGCGGCCTGCAACAGTTGCAGGGCCGCAGGCTTGTTCCAGGCGAGCTGAGCGAGCAGACGCTTCGCCTGCGCTCGCGGCAGGTCGTTCAACCGTGCAAGAACGGAGTCGAGAGCCGTGGCGCTGCCGCTGGCACACAATGCGAGCAGTGCTTCCAGCTGAAGTTGCTCGCCGGGCAGGCAAGCATCCGCGATCGAGACGTACAACGGAGCATCGTCGTGGCGCAGGCGTGCCAGCGCGCGCAGCGCGTCGCGTCGGAGTGTGCGCGCCGCATCGCGGGAGCCCGCGATCCGCGCCAGATCAACGGCTAGATCAGATAACTCAAGCGCTGTTGCGAGTCGCACGATCAAGGCCTCATCTGCGCGCTCCCGGGCGGCGGCGACGATGCGTGCCTGCATCACCGGCGCGAGCCTGCCCGGCGGTTCCGTCAGCAGGGCTTCCAGCGTGGCTTGCGCCGAGGAGGGATCGTCGAGCTCTCGTCGCAGGCAATCCAAGGCTCCCGGCGCGTCGCTGTGCCGCACCATGAGCTTCAACTCCTCTTCGTGCGGCGCTCGCGCCATCGTCGCAAGCGCGACCGCCAGCCGAGCAGTGCCGTCCGCGCCACCCAAGGACAGAGCGGCCAGCGCCTGCGCCTCGGCGTCGATCGCAGGCTCCGTGTCGAGCCAGCGCTCGAGTGCCTCGCCTCGATTTTCCAGAGCGATTCGAATCCACATGCGCGTGCGCATCGCCGCGAGGCTCGCACCCTGCAGCGTGCGCAGATTGCCCTGCTCCGCGAGGATCTGTTCGCGCTCATCCGGCGGCGGGACATGGCTCAGCACCGCCAGCAGGTACTCCCCGCTGTTCGCTCCGGTGCGGGCTAGCGCACGCAGCCACTCGCAACGCGCCTCCGTATCCGGATCGAGAGCGGGACTCGGCGCCAGCGCCAGCAGCGTGCCGGCGTCGGCTCCGGATGCTGCGAGTCCGCGGATGGCGCTGCGACGCAAGGCGGGTTCCGAATCCTGGAGCAAGCGCAGCGCGGAATCGAGATCGACCGCCCCCAGACCCTCCAGCGTCCACAGCGCCAGTAGACGCGCAGTGGCGACGCGTCCGGGATCGAGTGCCCGAGCCCGCAGCTCCGGGATCAGTCCCCGCGCCTTGCGGTCGACGAGCTCGTACCACGATCCCCGCGCCAGAAAGTGCCGCGGCGAGTCCAGGTTGGCCAGCAGGCTCGCCTCATCCGCCTTCCTCAGGTCGGGGATGTCGAAGATCTGCTGGTTCTCGTGACGGAGACGCCATACGCGCGTGCGCACCCGATCGCGCTCAGGATGCGTGCGCGGCACCTCGTTGTGCGAGATGATCGGGTTGTACCAGTCGACGACATACAGGCTGTCGTCGGGCCCAAAGTGCACGGCGATGGGCCGAAAGCGCGGATCCTCGGTCTGCAGCAGTGTCGGCAGCAACTCGAAGCGCTTCTCGATCCCGCGTCCGCGCGGCAGCACGGCCTGCACGCGCCGCTCGATGGGGTTCGCCAGAAAGACGGCGCCCGCATACGGGGGCGGAAAGCTCCGCGCACTGGTGGTGAATGCCAGACCGGAAAGCCCTGTGCCTCCAAAGCGCAATTCCGTGCCCGGAGGCTGCAGCGGGGCCCACGGCCGGAAGCGATGTTCGCCGATGCCCGGATAACTTGCGCCGAAAACGAAGGGTACCACTCCGTAGCCCAGATCGTTGGCCTCCTGGACGAGGAACTCTCCGTACTGATCGAAAACCATCCCCCAGATGTTGTTGAGTCCGACTCCCAGCGTTTCAAAACGCGCGCCGTCACGCGTGAAGCGGCCCACCTTGCATTGGTCAAAGCGCGTCCGCATGCCACTGCCGTCGAGCACCAGCGAATGGTTGAAGGCGCCCTGTGCCATGCAGATCCAGCCATCCGGCGCGCGCAGAAAACGGTGGGGCAGCAGATGCGAGTCCTCGATGCCGAAACCGCTCAGCAGCACGTCGCGCGCATCGGCGCGGCCATCACCATCCGTGTCCCGCAGCCGCAGGATCTCGCTGCCGTGCTGGATCAGCACGCCTTCCGGCAGCGGGAGCACCGTCATCGGCATCGCCAGACCGCTGGCGAACACACGCGGGGTCCTGTAAGTGCCTTCCCAAGGGCGTTCGATCACCAGCACCTGATCCTGACCGCCCCTGCGGTACAGCTCAGCGGCGCCCGAGTCCTCGTTGCCGTCGACAGGATACTCGCTGGCGGTCACGGCCCACATCGAGCCGGCGGCATCGAAGGCGATGTCGACGATCTTGCGTGCGATGCCCTCGCTGACCACGCACTCGATGCGGTACCCCTCGGGCAGCGTGAAGCTCGCCTGCTCGGCCTGCGGAGAAAGATCGGCTCCGCTCTGCGCGAGCAGCGCACCGAAAAGGACCCACTCATGGCTCATGCCGCGAGCTTAGCACCCCCGGAGCCGCTCAGCTGCGGGGGGATGTGTTCACCAGATGCTCGGCGATCAGCTGCGCCACGAGCTGGCAGCCCTTGGGCGTATGGTGCATGTCGTCGTAGTAGTGCTCCAGATCGCGTGGGACGCGTTGCTGTAGATCGAGGGACTCCACGCCCTCCTCGCGCGCAACGCGTTCGCTGATCTCGTAGATCCGCTTCAGCAGCGGCCAGATCAGCGCGTGCGCGTAGTAGGCATCGACCTGTTGCTTGTAGGGCTTGCCCGCCGCGAACATCCACATCTGTCTCGCTTCCTCGGGGGTGAAGTCCTTCTCGATCCACATCTGCGGGATGACCACCACCCGCGTCGAGTGCTCGCGCAGGATCCGGATCACCGAGCGCAGATCCTCCTCGTAGCGGAGGAGCATCGGCGTCGGATCGGCGATCACGGTCAGCATCCGTTTCGCACCGGCGCGCATGGCCCGGTTGGCGGACAGGCGCTTTCCCGAAGTCTCGCGGTGATCGATCGGGCGCACCCAAGCCCGGTACAGGCTCGAGGCCGCGCGGCGCAGTGCCAGCGAGCCGGGCTTCCATCCGAAGCGATGCTCTGGATGCAGTCCGAAGATCGAGTCGAGCGAGAATCCTCCGTCCTCGATCCGCTCCGGCGTTCCATTTTCAAGCCAGGTCACCAGATCGCTGGCGCCCACCATCAGCAGCGCGACATCGTTGCGGGGCAATTGCGGGAGGAGCTGCTCGAGCTGCCGGCGAATCGCCCGGCAGGGCACCAGCGAGCGCGCGATATTGCCCACATGCGCGCCGCGCACGCCCAGCGGCCGGCAGTTGCTCGGCATCGACAGCTCGCGCTGCAGCGCACCCGGCCAGCTGCTGGCCTGATCGAGGTAGTAGCACTCCGCTGCCGAGCCGCCCGCAACCAGCACGCGATAGATGCCCTCCCAGCGCCGCGGCGGGGCGGCGCCGCGCTCGCCCAACCGATTGACCTCAAAACGTACGAGTCGATCTCCGCGCACGAACACGGCGGGATCCAGCGGCAGATGAAAGCGCGTGTACGGAGGCCAGCAGTAGTAGCGCCTGCGTCTTCCGATCCATGCGCGCGCCGCCAGCTCGCCAATCACGAAAACAGCCAGCACTGCCGCCACCGAATACAGGAGCCACTCCACGGGACCCATGCTGCGTCAGGCCGCCCGCCGCTTCCAGCGCGACAACAGGTCGAGATCCGGATCGCCGCGCACGACCCACGCGAACCAGATCAGGGCGAACAGCGCCACGTAGCCGACTCCGAAGGCCACCAGAGCGCCGAACCCGCCCCAGCCGCTGAGTTGCGCGGCGAGGATCAGGGCCAGAACAGGCAGGCAGGCGCCCAGCAGGGGTTTGAGTGCCGATTGAACCAGCCACTCGCCGATGCCGACTTCCAACTCCTTGCACGCGAGGTACAACACGATCACGGCGAAGGCGAGATTGGGCAGCGCCGTGCCGATGGCCACGCCGAAGATGCCCTGCGGGCCGACCAGCGCGAGGCTGATGCCCAGATTGGCCACGCCCATGACGAGCAGGCACAGCGCAGGCGCCCGTGGCTTGCCCAGACCCATCAGGATCGGCAGGGCGACGCCGCGCACGGGCAGATAGAAGAAGAAGGACAGCATCAGCACGCGCAGCACGTCACCGGAAGGCTTGCGGTACTCCTCGCCGACCCACCAGGCGAGGAACTCAGGCCCGAGCACCATCAGATAGCCTCCGGTGAGCAGCACCAGCGACAGCGAGAGCTTGGACCAGCGCAGGAAGATGGCTCGCAGGGCCTGGGTTTCGCCGGAAGTCTTGAGCCGCGTCGCCATCGGCATGACCACCGCGCCGACCGAGATCAGCAGCTGCATCAGCGGATCGAAGAACTTGTTGCCGATGTCGAATTCCGTCGCCGCGCGCGCGGGCAGGAAGGAGCTGATCACCAGGCCGTCCAGCCGGAAAGCGAGCAGTGCACCCACATTCAGCAGCATCGCGAAGATGCTGAAGGCGAGGATTCCGCGCACCGCCGATGGATCGTAGCCGCGCAGCGAAAAATGCACGGAGGGATGGCGCCTGCGCAGCACGATCAGGGCCAGCGTGAACTCCGCCAGCATGCAGATCACTTGCACGAGCGCGAGGACGGCCAGTTCCGCCCGCCAGTGGAGCAGCGCCAGCGTCGTGCCGAAGCGCAGCAGCACTTCGAAGGCGGAGATGGCGTTGCGAGCGAGAAAGTCGCTGTGCGCTTCGAGGATGCCGTAAGGCAGGCGCATCACGAAGCCGCAGGCAACCTGCAGGGCGAGGATCCCGAAGGCGATCCTGGCGCTGTCAAGCGTCTGTGGATCCAATCCGGCGCCCGCCGTCCCGCGCAGGATGCGCGCATCGAAGTAGAGATAAGCGAGTCCGGCCACGAGCAGCGCGACCAGCCCGAGAGCCGCGCAGATCGCCATGCAGGTCGACACCGCTCTCTGCACGGCCGCCGGATCCTTGCGCGCCACGCCCTCGGCGATCGCGCGCACCGAAGCCATCGGCACGCCCAGAATGAACAGGCTCAGGATCCCGGTGATCGAGATCAGCGCGGTCCACAGACCGTTGGGATCTGCGCCGAGGCGCTCGAGCACCCAGGGCGAGAGCACCAGCAGCGCCGCCATCTGCAGCCCGTTGAGTCCCCATGTGCCCAGAACGCTTTTCAGCATGCGCGGTCTTCCGCTTCGCTAGCGCGCCAGTCCCCGGCCCGCTTCGCCGCCGTCTTCGACCAACCAGCGGGCCAGAATGGAGTAGCCGGCGGGCGAAAGGTGCCGATCGTCGGCCGACAGCGAAGGATTGAGCCGCAGATCGCCATCCACCAGCGGCGCGCGCAGCGTGGGCACATAGGAAAGCCCAAGATCGCGCGTGATTTCCATCATCCCGCGATCGAGCGCCCGAAGCCGCTCGGCGCGCTCAGGAGAGGTGTCGCGCGCGGGCATCACGCCGATCAGCGTGACCGGCAGGTTGGTGCCTTGCATCAGCCGCAGGCGCTGAACCAGTTGCCGCACACCCAGAAGGATCTCGGCGACGGGCTTGTCCGCGTGCAGATCCGCACTGCCGCAGTACAGTACCGCAGCCCGCAGCCGCTGACGGGGCAGTGAGGCTTCCAGCGTGCCGAGCAGCAGTCCCAGATCAGCATTGTTGATGCCCCGGTTGATGCAGGGCTTGCCCGGGAAGATCTCCTCGAGCGGAAAGCGCTCGATCGTGGAGGAGCCCACGAACAGCGTCGCGTCCGCAGGCACGCTGGTGTTCGATCCGGAAAACTCTTCCAGCCTGTGCAGCGCATGCAATTCGGTCTCGCGCAGCGAGCGCACGGTGTCGGGCTCGAATTGCGTGCGCATTCGATAGCCCCCCGGCAGCAGATCGTGCCAGGCGAGAGCCAGGGCGAGGGCCCCGAGCAACCCTCCGACTGCCAGGAGCTTCAGCGCGGGAGACGGGGAGTCGATGGTGGGGGGGGCCTGTTCCATGTCGGAAGCGTTAGACTTCCCAAAATCGCCCGCCCATGTCCACATCCAACGCTCAAGCGCAGATCGAGCTCCATCGGGCGCTGGCCCCGCGCTACGCGTACCGCTACAGCCTGCCCTTCTCGCGGCTGTTCCAGCAGGATTGGCACGCTGAGATGATCTCGCACGTGCCAGAGGGCGCCGCGCGGGTCCTCGATCTGGGCTGCGGGACGGGCTTCTTCCTCTCCGAACTCGAAGCCCGGCATCCGGGCGCGGTCGGCCTGGACATCAGCCACGACATGCTGCGCGTGTCCGAGCAGTACATCCCCGGAGCGCTGCTCGTGACGGGCGATGCCGAAAAACTGCCCTTTCAGTCCGGCGCCTTCGACGTCGTGTTCTGCAAGGGTTCCCTGCACCATGTGCGGGATCACGTGCGCTTTCTCGCCAACTGCAGGGAAGTGCTGCGCGATCAGGGAGTCCTGATCATGAGCGAGCCCTGCAACGACAACCCGCTGATTCGCTTCGCGCGCGCGGTGCTCTACCGGAAAAGCCCGCATTTTGACGAGGGCGATGAGGGCTTCACCCGCAAAGGCATCGTCCGGTTGTGCGAGCAGGGCGGGCTTGAGGTCGTCAAGGTCAGGAAATACGGCGTGTTCGCGTACGTCTTCGCCGGCTTTCCCGACCACATCGGAATCCTGAAATACATTCCGGGAAATGTCTGGATCACGCGCCTTTTTCTGGGGCTCGACCGCCTGCTGTGCGCGACCCCGGGCCTCTCGCTGCTCGGTTTTCACATCCTGATCGTGGCCCGTTCGCGAGCGGCTTCCTGAAGCGCCGCTCGATCAGCGCTGCCACTCCGCTTCGCGGATCCTGTGCTTGCGCACGTAGTAGCCGAGGTTGCGCGGATCGATACCCAGCAGCTCGCAGGCTTCCTTCTTGACGCCCTTGGCGCGCGTCAGGGCCCCGATCACGAGTTCGCGCTCGCGGGCATCGACATTGCGCCGCAGGTTGAATTCCAGCATGCGTGACCAATCGCCGGACGCGGCCTCCCGGGGCCTGCGCGTCGCGGGGCGCAGCAGTTCGCGCAGGGAGTCCGCCTCAGGCGCACGGCCCGAGCCCGCCAGCCAGGCTCGCTCAAGGACGTTGCGAAGCTCATCGACGTTGCCCGTCCACTCGTGTTCGGCGAGTTCCGCGAGGGCTTCCGGCGAAAGCGTCCGGCCAGCCTCGTCGGCGCCGATCCGATTGCCGAGCAGGTGAGCGCACAGCTGCGGCAGATCTTCAAGATGCTCCTGCAGCGCGGGCGCTTCGATCACGGCCCCGCCGAGGACCGCGCGCAGTTCGGGCCTCAGTCCCTGCCAGGTGTCGGGCCCCTGCGTCTCCCGCCGCAGGAGCGCCGCCACGCCCAGATGGACCGTGCGCACGCCGCCGCTCTGGCTGCGCGTCTCGCCGTGCTCCATCAGGCGCGCAAGCTCGCTTTGCTGGGCGTGTGTGCACTCCGAGAGCTCGCTGACCACCAGCGTCCCGCCCTCCGCCTCTGCAACCTTCTCGGTCAGCGAATCCCGCACGCCATGGAAGTGCACCAGCGCTTCCCTGGCTCGCGGTCCGCCGAGGTGCCATTCGCGCGCAATCAGCTGCTTGCCGCTGCCCTGCGGTCCGCGGATCAGCAGCGTCCTCGCCCGACTGGCGCGCTCGATCTCCTGCAGCAGGCGCTGCATGCGAGCCGACTTGCCGACCAGCGCTTCGCGCCGCGTCCACGCCGCCAGCGAATGGCGCAAGCCGTGCAGCTCGCCCGACATGCGATGGTGTTCCACGGCGCGCTCGATCAGCCTGAGAAGCGCGTCGGGATCGACCGGCTTCAGCACGAAGTCGAAGGCGCCCTGCCGCATGGCTTGTACGGCATCCTGAACCGTCCCCGCGCCCGTGATCAGGATAATCGGGATCTGGGCGTTGCGGCGCTGTGCCTGTGCGAGCAGAGACATCCCATCCGAGCGCGGCATGCGCAGATCGCTCAGAATCACGTCGCAGTGATTGGACTCCAACCAGCGCACGGCTTCGCCGCCGTTGCGCGCCGTGGCGACGCTGTGGCCGTGCGCACGGATCAGCTCGGCCAGCGATTCGCGCACGAACTCCTCATCGTCGACGACCAGTACTGTGGTGGGTGAGCTCATGCAGGCCCGGTGTGCAGCGGCAAGTCGAGCACGAACGCGGCTCCCGTGCCAGCCATGTTTTCGGCGCGCAGCGTGCCTCCATGCGCCCGCACGATGCCGTAGGAGACGGACAGACCCAGGCCGCTGCCCTCGCCGGTCGTGAAGAACGGATCGAAGAGCTTCCCGAGGTGCTCGGGCGCGATTCCAGGTCCGCTGTCCTCGATTCGCACGCGCACACGTTGCGTGCTCGGATCCGGATCCAACCGCACGCGGATGCGGCCCTCGCCGCGCATCGCGTTTCCGGCGTTGAGGAACAGGTTGACGAAGACCTGCTCCAGCCGCCCCGCATCGGCTGTCACCCGGCATGGAAGTTCCAGGCCCTCGAACAAGAACTCCACGCGCCGCAGCGGTTCGGAGACCGCCACGAGCTTGCGGGCCGCCAGAATCACCTCATGCAGCGCCACGGGCGCGTGCCCGCGCTCCGGCCGCGCGAAGCGCAGCAGTTCGCGCACCAGATCGCGGATCCGGGCCAGACCGTGCTGCACCTGACCGAGATGCCGGGCGCGAGCCTCCGCCCGCAACTCGGGATTTTCGAGCAGCTTGAGGTAATTGCCGATGCCTTCCAGCGGGTTGTTGATCTCGTGCGCGACGCCCGCGGTCAGAAGCCCGATCGCCGAAAGGCGTTCGCGGATGGCGAGCTCACGCTCCATTTCGCGCTCCCGCGTGCGATCGCGCAGGCTGACCAGCAGGTATTGGCTGCCCGAAACACGCAGCTCCATGCGGCGCAGGCTGCCGTCGAGGGCCCGGATCTCGATCTCGCGCGACTCCTGCGCGGGCTGCTTCAGGAACTCACGCCAGCGTGCCTCTTCCAGCGGCAGGCGTCCTCCCAGCACCTCGCGGGCGCGCGCATTGGCATCGACCGCCCGCAGACCGGCCGCTTCGAACAGGAACAGGAGATCCGAGGAGCTCTCGAACAACTCCCGGTAGCGCTGCGCGTCGCTTTGCACTTGCTGCGCCCATTGCTCCAGCTCGAGGCGGCGTGCTGGCAGCGTGCGCAGCCGATGGATGAGCACGCCGAGCCAGCCGCCCGCTCCCATGATCAGCACGATCAGCAGCCACGCGCGCCAGAGAGCCTCGGGATCCGCCTGCCAGCGCTCCCAGCTCCACCGGGAGGCGATCCATGCCGCCAGAGTCCATGCCCCGAAGAACAGACTCAGCTTGAGATGGCTGCGCGTGGTCCAGCGCGGCAGGCCCTTCATGGAGTCTCTCGCTTGCCCTCGACGTCGATCGTTTCGATGCCATGACGGCGCAGCAGCGCGGCCGTGACGCCCGGTCCGGACACCAGCGCGCCGCCGACGTGCGTCTGGCAGGTGCCGCAGGAAGGCGAGCGGGCCTTGAGATAGGCGCGCTCGATCCCGTGGGAGCGGCACAACTCGAGTGCCTTTCGCGCGCCGTTGACAAACTCGGTGGTTACGTCCCGGCCGCAGTCCGTAACGACGCGGTCGCGGCCGTCGAGCACGGCCTCGGCGCTCTCGCGCTCGATCGAGGCCGGCGGCCGCGGCGTGCCCAGACCGCCCTGATCCTCCGGGCAGAAGGGGATCGGGGTCTGTCCCGCGGCCTCCAGTTCCCGCTCCAGCACCCGGTCGAGGTTGGTGCGCCCGTCGTACCTGCAATACCGGCCGATTAGGCAGGCGCTGACGAGCACGGGTACAGGGTCGGGACCTTCCATGGGGTCCCACGAGCATAGCTAGACTGCCGGAGCATGAGCAGCACTTCACGGCCGCGCGTTCTGGTGCCCCTGGCGGAGGGCTTCGAGGAGATCGAGGCCGTCACGATCATCGATGTGCTGCGCCGGGCGGGCTGCGAGGTGCTGACCGCGGGGCTCGCGCCGGGGATCGTGCGCGGAGCCCACGGAGTGGGGATCGAAGCCGATGTTCCGCTCGCGGCCGTCGCTTCCGCGGGATTCGACCTGATCGTCTGCCCGGGAGGAATGCCCGGCACCCGCAGGCTCATGGCCCACGAACCGCTGCTCGCCATGCTGCGCGCGGCGATCGCGGGCGAACGCCGCGTGGCGGCGATCTGTGCAGCTCCGCTGGTGCTGAACGCCGCCGGTCTGCTCGAACAGAGGCGCTGGACCAGCCATCCTGCGGTCCGGGCCGAGATCGGCGTCGGCGCCTGCGATCCAAAGGCGCCGCTCGTGCGCGCAGGCCTGGTGACCACGAGTCAGGGGGTCGGCACCGCCCTGCGCTTCGCACTCGATCTCGCCGCGCAGTTGTGCGGCGAGGCCAAGGCCGGGGAACTCGCCCGCGCGATGCTCGTTCCGCTGGAGCCGGGGACTGCCTGAGCCCTCGTGCGCCGCACCCGGCGCCTTTCCCCGCTTTGCGCCGGCGCGATCGGCCACTGGCTGGCGGTGGGTATCCGCGCCCTTTTCCAGGCACGCGCCTGATGCCGTCTCTTTCCGGCCGGCGATGGTGCCGGAACAAGGAGCCGCGCAATGGACGCGCAAGAATCCAAGTACTGCTGGGATGGTCTGATGGAACACGTTCCCATGCTGCGCCGGGAACTCGGGCGACGCAGCAAGGACCCCTCCGAGGTGGATGATCTGTTGCAGGAATCGCTGATGAGGGCTGCCCGCTTTCGCCACAAGCTGCGCGATGAGCGCAGCCTGCGGGGCTGGTTGCGCAAGCTCGCCCGGCGCGTGAGCAGCGAGCATCTGCGGCGCGTGGGCCGGCGGACCGTCGAGCAGGCCACGCTGGAATTCTTCGAGTTTCTGCCCGGCCGCGAGCACGAACCGGGAACGCGCGCACTCAACGAGGGTGTCGTGATTTACGGCAAGCTGGTCTTCCGCCACCAGCTGATGGAGGATCTGCACTGGGCCGTGGGGCAGCTGCGGCCCAGCGATCGCGCCCTGATCGCCCAGCGCTATGGCCTGGAGCTCATCGCGGACCCGCCCGCTCGGCCGGCGAGCCTCAAGGACCACATGTTTCGGGCGCGCCAGCGCCTGCGCAAGCGCCTGCGCAAGCGCCTGCCGCGGCTGGTGGAGCTCGGTGCCGCCGAGACCTTCGTGGAGGAAAACCGATGAGTGCCTGTCTGGCGCTGCTGCTGCTCTGGGTTCAGTCCCTCGCGCCTCAGCCGGCGGCGGAGGCGGCCCTGGCTCGGGCTGCGGCCTTGCGGGCGGCGCTGCGCGAAACACCGGCAGCACAACTCGAATCGGCTCGACGGCAAGCGATCGAGGCCTACCGTGAGTTGCGCAGGGATCATCCGACGGCCCGCGAGCTGTGCGCCGAAGCCGGCTACTGGGCTGGCGAGTTGTGGCGCGCCAGCGGGAACCTTGCGGAGGCTCGCCGTGAGTGGCTGATCGCCGCCGACCAGCCCGCAGGCATCCGCTTTCGCGATCGCGCCCGCATGGAACTCGCCCACCTCGATCGGCGAGCCGGCAGTCCGGATGCGGCCCTGCGGCGCTACAGCGAAATCGATAGCGATCCCGAGGCGCGCCCAGCCCTGCGCGAAGAAGCGTTGCATTGGATCGGAGCCCTCGAGTTGGCCCGCGGACGGCCTGCCGATGCGCGCAGAGCCTGGCAACGGCTGGCCGAGCGCGCCGAGGATCCGGTCTCAAGAGTCCGAGCCTTTGACCGCATCGCTCAGGCTTGGCTCGATCAGGACGATCTCGAAGCGGCCGCGGGTGTGATCGATCAGTGCCGACAGGCCTTGAGCGATCTGGCTCAGGAGGAGACCCGCACAGGCGAGCGGGTGCGCCACGCGCTCGCGACGATGCGCGCTCTCGAACTGCTGCCCGCACTCATCGAGCAGCGCCGTGCATCGCGCGAGGCTCCCAAGCGGCGCGCAGGCCAAGGAGGCTGATGCCTTGGCGCTTCCATTCGCACGGGCCTCACGCTACAAACGCCCGTCAGAGGTGCTCGGAGAGCGGCTCGACGCGCTGTTTTCTTGTTGTCGATCGACAGCAGAGCGCGGCGGAACGACTCTGAACGCCACGACATCAATCGGGCGATTCGCGCACGCCTGGCGTGCGCGGGTCGCCCTGTTCGCGCCTCGCCCCCGGTCTCAGTTCACGCCGAAGATGCGCGGGCGGGGACTGTCGTCCGCGGTGAGCTTCTCGATCCAAGGCGCCAGCGTGGCGAGCTTGCCGCTGCGCAGTGATTCGAGCGCCTTCTCCAAGGCTGCCTTGCGCTCCGCGTCGCCGCTCGCCGCCAGCAGCTTCTCGATCACCGGCTGCCAGCGCTCGCGGCGCGACAGGGCCACCGCCGCGGCCGCCGCTTCCGCATCCAGAGCCGCCGTTCCCGCCAGCAGGCCCTCCAGCCAGCTGTCGTTGACCGGATTGTCGACCGCGTAGCCCAGACCGATGATCAGCGCCGCGCGATTCGAGGGGTTCTTTTCGGTCTTGAGCTGCTTTTGCAGGAATGTCTGGATGCGGCCATCGCTTGCTCCGCAGCTGCCGAGCGCGCGCGCAAAGCGCTTCTTGACCTCCGGGTCCTGCTCTTCGCCCCAAGCCGACTGCAGTTCGCGCAGGGCCTCGGGGCTGCCGAGTTGTTCCAGCGCGACGGCGGCAGCCTTGCGCAGCGCGGATTCGTTGTTCGTCAGGAAGGGCAGCACCAGCGGCAGATAAACCGGCGGCCCGAACGCACCGATCGCCAGCAGGATGCGCTCGTGTCGCTCCACGCCGCTGTCTCCCCGCCCGGCTCCAACCGCGCCACGTCCTCCTCCGCCGCCCCCGCGTCCCCCGCCTCCGCCACCGCGTCCGCCCCCCTGCGCAGCTCCGCTGGATTTCAATTCCTGCTCGACGTACTCCACGGCAGCAGGGTCGTCCGAGAGGATCAGCCGCAGGACCTTGGCCATGCGATCCTGAGCGCTCACGCCCCGGCGCAGTTCCTTGATGATCTCCTGAACCTCGGCTTTGGTCGGGGGGGCCGCGCCCGCTTCGCTGCCGCCGGGATCGAACACGCCGCCCATGATCACCCGGCGGGGCATGCGGGCGCCCTCGGGCAGCGGCTGCGGCTTGTCGGGGAAGGCCTTGGCCTGAGCCGTGGCAAAGCACCAGACCAGTTCGCCGGCGCTGATTTCATAAGGCACCGACAGGATCACCTTGCCGTCGGGGCCGAGGAACAGGTGCTGCGGGGCGACGACGAAGCCCTGCGCGTCCGCCTTGAGGAACTGCTGGCGCGCCACCGTGTCGGAGCGGCGATGGTCCATGCAGGTCAGGCCCTCGAAGCGCGCGCAGTCCTTTCCGGCGCCGGCGTGCTCGCTGGCGGAAGCGATGATGTTGAGCGTCCGTGACGACTGCTCGATGACCGCCTTGTCGGTGTAGACCTTCTTGACCATTCGATCGTTGGCGGCCTCGCCGTCCATGTTGACGGCCAGAAACAGGACCTTGCCCTCGGCCTTCGACTGTTCGAGGCCCTTCTCGAGCGATGGCGTCCAGATGATTCCAGCGAGCGGGGTGGTGGGCAGCAGCGAGAGCAGCAGGGCTAGGATCATGAGATGGCCCAAGGAACCCGATTCTCGGGCGCAGATCCCGCGCAAACTGGGTAAAAAAAGAGACATGAGCCCCTTGCTGTTGGCCTTGTTCCTGATCCAGGACGCCCCATCGTCCCCGGGGGCGCCCGCTCCCAAGGTCGATGACGCCCGCACCTCAATCCAGCGGGCGGCTGCGTGGTTCTCCCGCAACCAGAATGCGGACGGCAGCTTCGGCAGCGGGGTGATCGACTCGGTGCAGTTCACCGGTTTTGCGGTCGAGACCTACTATTGCTTCCATCTTGCCGCCAACAGCCTCGCCTTCTGCGCCCTGAACTCGCTGGGATCCACGCCGCAGCGGGATCAGGAGCTGGAACAGCTGCTGAGTTGGCTCACCTCGACGCGCATGCCCAAGCGCGGCAACGACTGGGATGTCGACGCCTCCTGGCCGGCGGTCTACGGCCTGCATGCGATGACGGTCGCGGCCGCGGACAAGCGCTGGAGCTCGACTGCATGGCAGGAGCGAATCCGCGCGCGCGGCATGCAGTTCTACGAGCTCTTGGCGAAGCATCAGGAGCCGCTGGGCGGCTGGGGCTACTACGAAGGGCCGGTCGTCTCGCGCCGCCCGACCTGGTCCACCTCCTTCACCACGGGTGCCGCCGTGCTCGGGCTGGTGCGGGCCCAAGAGCTCGGCTGGAAGGTGGATCCTGCGGTGATCGCGCGAGCGCAGCGCTACATGCGGCTGTGCTACCTGCCCTCGGGCGCCTACACCTACGATCACACACCGATTCCCCGCGTCGGAGGCGAGATCATCAACGACGTCAAGGGCAGCCTCAGCCGAATGCAGGTCTGTTCGCTGGCTCTGGCGCGCAGCGGGGACCCCACGCTGACTCCCGAGCGGATCCGCTCCGCGCTCGGCGCCTTCTTCGAGCATCACCGCTTTCTCGACGTGGCCCGGATGAAGCCGATCCCGCACGAGGCTTACTACCAGGTGGCGGCCTATTTCTACTTCTTCGGCCACGCCTACTGCGGACAGCTGATCAACCTCTTGCCCGAGGTCGAACGCGAGTCATGGCATCAGAAATTGCGCGCGCAGGTGATCAAGGTGCAATGGGAGGATGGCTCCAGCATCGATTTCCCCAACATGAAATCGATGCAGGTCGCGGGCACGGCCTTCTCGATGCTCGCGCTGCAGGCCGGCGTTCCGGGCACTCCGCCCTGGTGATGGTCGGCTGCTAGACGCCGACCCCGTGGTACTCGAAACCGAGCCTCTCGAGCGTCCCGCGCGGGTAGATGTTGCGTCCGTCGAAAATCACCGGGTGCTTCAGCAGGCCCTTGACCGCCTCGAAATCGGGTCGCCGGAATTCATTCCACTCGGTGACGACGATCAGCGCATCAGCACCCTGAAGCGCGTCCATCGGCACATCCGAGTAGGCGATGCGGTCGCCGAGATGGCGCTTGCGGCACTCGTTCATCGCTTCGGGGTCGTGGGCCGTGATGCGCGCGCCGGCGGCGAGCAGGGCCTCGATCACCACGACGGCGGGTGCTTCCCGCATGTCATCCGTGTTGGGCTTGAAGGCGAGCCCCCAGACGGCGAAGTGCCGGCCGTTGAGATCCTTGCCGAAGCGCTTGTGAACCATCTCGACGAGCAGCAGCTTCTGGCGCTCGTTGACCTCCTCGACGGCCCTGAGGATGCGAAATTCGTAGCCATGATTGGCGGAGGTGCGGATGATCGCCTGCACGTCCTTCGGGAAGCATGAGCCGCCGTAGCCCACCCCCGCGAAGAGGAATCGCGATCCGATGCGCGCATCGGAGCCGATGCCGCGGCGCACCTGCTCGACATTGGCGCCGACCTTCATGCAGATGTTGGCGATCTCGTTCATGAACGAGATGCGCGTCGCCAGCATGGCGTTGGCTGCGTACTTGGTCAGTTCCGCCGAAGCGATGTCCATGTGCAGGATCGGATTGCCTGTGCGCACGAAGGGCGAATACAGCTCCTCCATGATGTCCTTGGCGCGCTCCGACTCGCTGCCGATCACGACGCGGTCGGGCTTGAGGAAGTCGTCGATCGCGGCCCCTTCCTTGAGGAACTCCGGATTGGAGACCACGTCGAAGGGATGGCTGGTGTTCTGGGACACCACGGCCTTGACCTTGGCGGCGGTTCCCACCGGAACGGTCGACTTGTCGACGATCACGGTGTATCCGCTCATGTGCCGGGCGATCGAGCGCGCCGCCTCGAGCACGTACTTCAGGTCCGCGCTGCCGTCCTCTCCCGGAGGCGTGCCGACGGCGATGAAGACCACCTCGGCGCGAGCGAGGCCTTCGGCGTAATCGGTGGTGAAGCGCAGCCGACCGTCATGCGTGTTGCGCTTCAGCAACTCCTCAAGCCCGGGTTCATAGATCGGAACGACGCCCGCCTTGAGCTTGGCGATCTTCTCCGTGTCGATGTCGATGCACACGACGCTGTTGCCGCTCTCGGCGAAGCAGGTGCCTGCGACGAGGCCGACATAACCAGTACCGACGACAGCGATGCGCATGGTGGGTGGAACCGAAAAGGAGAGTGGCAGGAAAAGGAGGTGGAGGATACCGTAAGGCCGCAAGCCTTCATCGGGCGATTAACTCAGCGGCTAGAGTGCCTCCCTTACAAGGAGGAAGTCGGGGGTTCGAATCCCTCATCGCCCACCAAGAATTCGCGGCGGTTATCCACGATTTCGCATTTTGGCCTGCGCGAACCCTTCCCATCAAGGAGCTTGCAATTCGGGGAATCCAAATTCCTTCAGCGGGTTCTGCAAGCTCCTGACTCGGCTCTTCTCAGCGCCCTCGTGCAACGCTAGCTTCTGAAAGCATGCGCCCCCCCGTGCAGCCGTCTGGCACGCTTGAAGTTTCCGCCGCCTGTGTCGGAACCGTGCTCGAGGGGCGGGCATCAAGGAGCTGTCGATGCCGCTTCGACTCCTGATCGTCGAGGATGATGGCAGCTCCGCGCTGGTGCTGAAGAGCCGTCTGGAATCGGCGGGCTACGAGGTCGCGCTGTCGGACTCGGGCACCAAGGCCGTCGCGCAGCTGCGCGAACAGCCGTTCTCCGCGCTGCTGATCTCCGACCAGCTGAAGCGCGGGCTCGATGCGCTCGAATGCCTGCGCCGAGTGCGGGCCACGCCGGAACTCAGCGCGATGCCGGTGCTGCTGTACCACCAAAGCCCCAACCTGCCCGTCCATCGGGCCCGCGCGCTCGAAGCGGGCGCCTGCACCTATGTCGTGGGCGCGGAGCTTGAGACGCTGGAGCAGGATCTGCGCTATCACTTGCGCCTGGTCGCCCGGCTACAGGAACTCCACGATGGATTGCGCTCGGCGCACGAGAAACTGCGCAAGCAGCCTGAGCCGCGCAGCGGCGGCGAAGTTCCGGTCGCGCGCGAGAGCGCCGAGCATCAGGCGGCTCTGCGCGAACTCGCGCATACCCGCCCCGATGGAGCCTTGATCGTCGACTCCGAGGGACTGGTGCTGTTCGCGGATCGCGGCGCCTGCGAGCTGCTCGGATCACGGCTGGAAGGTCGGCCGCTGGCGAGTCTGGTCCCCGGTTCCGGGCTTGAGGCCTTTGTCCGCGATGCGCACATCGAGGCGCGCGAGGGCTGCCGCTTCGATCTGCCTGCTCGCAAGGGACGCGTGGCCCGCACCATGCACGCCATCGTAGTCCCGTTCCTCAGTCTGCCCGGCTCGAACGGCCAGGTGCGCAAAGTGGTGCTGCTCGGAGATGCGCAGCGACGCCGACTGGCGGCCGAAGCCTTGCGGGTGGACGATCCGGCCTTCGCGCGCGCCCAGCATGGCCCCCTGATCGAGGCTGCGCGGCGCGTGTACACGCCGACGGCCTGGATCGGCAGCAGCCGGCTCATCGACGATCTGCGTCGGTGGATTCTCGCGGCCACGCGCGATGAAGGACCGGTGCTGATTCAGGGCCAGAGCGGCACCGGCAAGCGCACTGCGGCGCGCACGGTGCATTTCGCCGCGCTGCGCGCGGGCAGTTTCTTCGAAGTTCACTGCCGCGGAGGCAGCGCGGAGGCGCTCGACGTCGAGATCTTCGGCCAGGCCCGCAACGACGCCGCTCAGGAACGTCCTGGTCTGCTGCATCTGGCGCAGGATGGAACGCTCTACCTCAGCGAGATCGAAACGCTGCCCGCGGAACTGCAGGCGCGGCTGCTGGGCTACCTGCAGACAGGCAGTTTCCATCGCCGCGGTGCCACGCGCGCCGAGCGCGCCGAAGTGCGCCTGATCGCCTCCACGCAGGCCGATCTCAGCGCGCTCTGCCAGAACGGCCAGTTCCTCCCGGAACTGGCCGAGCGCCTGGCTGCGCACGTGATCGAGTTGCCGACGCTGTCCCAGCGGCCGGATGACCTGCCCGCGATCGTGCAGTCCATGCTCCAGCGTCTGGGCGCGGATCTGGTGGTGCATTCGGTGGATGAGGAGGTGCTGGCCCTGCTGCAGGTGCATCCCTGGCCCGGCAACCTGCGCGAGCTCGAGGACTGTCTGCGCCATGCCCTGCAGCATGCCCACGAGGGGCGGATCGCTCTGGAATCCCTGCCCCGTTCCGTACGCGATTCCGCGGGCCGCGTCGCGAGCCGGTCCGCGAACTCCGCGAGCCTCGTGCCGATGAGGCGCCAGGAGGCGCGCATCGAGGGCACCCACAACAGCACGACGCCGCTGGCGACCACGGGTGCCGGCTCTCCGGGCCAGAAGCCCTGGGACATCACCGAGCAGGATCCGATCAGCCTCGATCTCTATGAGAAGAAGGCCCTGCTGCGCGCGCTGGCAGAGTCGGAAGGTGACAAGCTGGTGGCGGCCAAGCTGCTCAAGCTGGGCAAGAGCACCATGTACCGCAAGCTGAAGCGCTACGGCATTCCCTAGCGCTGCCAGACGGCCGCGGGGCCGATGCTGTCGAAGGTTCCGGCGTCGATCGCGCCGGGATTTTCCAGCCGGGCCTCGAGGCCGACAAGTTCCGCATCGAGCGGCAGGCGATAGACCTCGAACTCCTTCGATCCGCTGTCCGAGATCTGGAGTCCGGAGTTGGCCACGACCTTGGAGGAGCGTTCGAGGCCCGCCGGCGACAGCCAGTGCTCGCTGCCGTCGTTCCGCCGCACGCGCACCACTAGATCCGCCGTGAGGATCGAGGCCTGATGCCTGCAGAGCACATGCAGCACGCCGTCGCGCTCCAGGATCCGTAGCTGCGGCAGCTTGGACCAGGAACGCAGCACCAGCAGGTGGAAGGGCTGCGGCGGCGGCAGGACCGGAGCGCGCACGAAGCTTTGCACGGGAACCGTGATCAGCGCGTACTGTTCCAAGAGACCTCGGATTTCCTCGACACGGCCGGGCTGTTTGGCGCGCGAGTCGAACTCACGCACCCATTCCTCGGCCAGTTCCTGCGGCGAGGGCACGCGCGCGGCGGCGGCGATGCGCGGAACGACCACGGGCAACTGCTGACGTAGCGCCTGAGCAATGTCGACGCGCGCACGGCGCGTCCAACTGCCGCGAGGCTGGTCGAAGGGCAGCGCGTTGGTGCGTCCGAGGAGGTCGTGCACCTCCAGCTTCGAGACATAAGCAATCGCGGAGGGCCAGGGCGAGAGCACCTGCGCATCGCTAGGCAGATTGAGCCTGAGGTACAGCGCGATCGAGCGCAGGCGCTCGGTGTTGGCGAGTTCCTCCTTCAGACCGGCGCGGCCCAGCTGTGCCTCGTAGCCGGCCCGCGCGCTGCCCGTCGAGCGCATCCAGCGCGCCTGCGCCTCGCCGATCGGGAGCGGGCCAAGATCGACCGTGCCGCGGCTGGCGAGACCCGTGGCGATCAGGCAGACGGCAAAGGCGCTGATCGCCGCCCGGCGCAGGAGGCTTTGCGCATCGAGCATCACGATGATGCCCTCTTGAACCGCGATGTACAGAAACGGCATCGCCACGGCGAAGGCCTGCCCGAAGACCAGCGGCGAGCGTCCGCCCGCGATGCCCAGCGCCGCGAGCAGTACGAACAGCACCAGCGCCCGGGCACCCATGCCCCCGAGGCGTCCGCGTGCCAGCGCGGCGAGCACGAAGACCAGCAGCAGCGGAATCGCGGTGATTTGCAGCAATTCCACGAAGCTGAGCCAGCCCTCGTGATGCTGGCCTGGCAACGGCTTGAGCAAGGTCTCGAAGGGCAGCCACGGAGTGCTTGAGCGCGACCAGACCAGCACGCTCAGCAGCAAACCCGGCAGGCACGCGAGGAAGGGCAGCAGGAGTCGCCGCAGGCCGCGCTCGCGCACTCGGGGGGCGTAGATCAGCAACAGGAACAGCGCGACGAAATGCCCCTCCACGCGCGAGGTCACGAGCAGCAGCAGCCCCAGCGCCAGCCTCCAGGGATGGTCCCGCTCCAGGCTCCAGTAACACAGCACGGCGGACAGCGTGTACAGCGCGATCTCGGTGCCGCTCCCGCAGGCAGCCGCGGCGATGCCCGAGCAGACGAAGCACAAGGGAGCGATCAGGCCCGCAATCCGATTGGGCCGCACGCGCGAGAGCAGGTACACCGTCAGAAGGCCGCTCAGGATGCCGACCGTCTGGCAGAACAGGTTCACGTGGTTGGTGAAGCGCTCGCCGAACTGGGCGATCACGATCCAGGCGAGCGACGGATAACCTTCGCCGTGGTCACCCAGATCACCCCAGCGCAGAGTGCCGTCGTGCACCAGGCTGCGCGCGTACTCGAAGGCTGTGTAGGCGTAGTCGTAGGGGAAGGCGAAGTTGCCCGAATCGTCGACCTGGATCGCGAGCACGTGCGCGAGCAGCATCATCAGCGCCACGAAGACGGCGATGCCCCGGTTCAACGCGCTTGCTCCTCGCGTCTGGCGGTGCTGAGCGCTTCGCGCAACAGCTGGTCGGCTGCCAGCTGAGCCGTACGCGATGCGCGCCATGCCCCGCTCTGCACCTCGAGCGCATATTCGCCCGGCGGCAGGTGCGTGAAGCGCAGTCTCCCCAGCGCATCGCTGACCTGTGGCGGCCATGCGTCCCGGCTTGCCGATTGCGCGCGCAGGAATCCCGCCGCGCCCTCGACCGGCGCACCGCGCTCGTCGCGCAACTCCAGTTCCCACACCCCGAGCGCCAGATCCAGCAGCAGCGGCGGCATGTCGGGCCGGTATTCGAACTCGCGCGCAGGTTCCCGACCCGCGAGCGACTGCAGCAGGTCGGGCGAGCCCGCCGACTGGGCCCAGGCCGGCACCACGCGCACGCTGTAGGAGCCCGGGAACACCGTCTCAAAAGCGAAGCGGCCGTTCTCGTCGGCGCGGGCGCGGGCGGGCATCGGCCCGTCGAGGCGCTCGCAGATCCGTTCGGCATCCAGAGGCAGCAGCAGCACCTCCAGACCGAGCGCCTCCGTCCCGCTGAGCGGCGCGCGGCCATCGATGCTGAGCTGTCCGCTCAGCGCGCCCGGCGGACGCGTGTCGAGCGACGGAGCGGCCTCGTAAGCGCGTTCCACCCGCAGCACGATGTCCGCGGCATCCGCTTCGATCCTGCTGGAGCCGGGCGCATGCCCGAAGGCCACGATGCGCGCGCTCAGCTCGCCTTCGGGAACTCGCTCGAGGCGGAAACGACCTTCCTTGTCGGTGTAGGTCCAGGCCGGTACATCCTCCGCCCGCACGAAGACCAGCGCATCGGATAGCGGGCGGCTCTTGCTGTCGAGCACCACGCCCTCGAGCACACGGGGGCGCTGCAGGGAAGCCAGTTCGGGCAGGTTCGTGGGCGCCGAGGGCGGCAGCTCGAGCGTCTTGGGCGCTTCGCCGATCAGCTTGCGCAGCGAGTACGTCACGCCGAGCCCCAGCAGGGTGCTCAGCGGAATCACAAGACCGAGGATCCTTCCCAACCGCATGCGGAACGGACCTGAGCCTACGTCCCCTCCGGCGCGGATGCGACAGCGCGCAGCGCGGAGCGCAGCTCGCACAGCAGCTCTTCGGCGGGTGCAAACTCGCTGGCGTCGAGCGAGCGGAGTCCGAGCTCGAAGTCTTCCAGTCCGCGGCGCCCGCGGAGGCAGTAACCGTACAGCCGCACCGCCAGCTGCAGCCGGTCGCACAGGCGCGCAAAGCGCGCCTCGCGCGTGCTGGCCGCCGCGTACTCGTCAAAGCGCTCGCGGGCCTGCGGCGAGAGCGGCGCCAAGAGCTCGTCGGCAGCCCGCGCTTCGGCGCTGCTCTTGGCTCCGGGGGGCAGCAGGCGGCTGGCGCTGCGCGGCCAGTCGCCCAGCAGCGCCTCGGGGGCATCGTGCACCAGCAGCAGTTCGAGCACGCGTCCCAGATCGAGTCCCGGCTGCACCCGTTCGCTCAGGCTGATCGCGAGGTACTGGGCTCCCAAAATGTGTCCGGCGATGCGCTCGGGATCAGGGATGCCGTGCTGGATCCAACCCGTGCGGGGCAGATCTTCAAGGGCCTGCAGGGCCAGCAGGGCGCTCAGACGGGGGCTGGGCATGGGGGAGTGCGGAATGGAGAAAAGGTCCGTTTGACGCTTCGCGTGCCGCATACCATAGTGGATGGGCGTTGCCTGTATCGAACAGGAGCGCCCCAACCCTGCATGTTGCTGCGCCTGCGCCGGGCTCTGCCCCCCCCCCAGTTGGACGCGATCCTGTCCCTTGCCCGGGAACTGGGCTACCGCACCCGCTGGTTGGACGATGGAACGGAGTTCCTGCGCCTCATCGGGGAGGGTGCCGCGGACCACCCGTCCCGCTTCGAAGACCTGATCGGCGTGGCGGCTGTGCTGGAGCGTGGCAGCGCGCGTGAATTGCACGAGCGCCTGCCGGGTCAGCCCGACACGCTCGTACAAGCCCATGAGGCGCGCTTCGGCGGCAAGCATCTGGCGCTGATCGCCGGACCCTGCGCGGTCGAGGGCTGGGATCACCTGCTGGGAATCGCCAAGGCCGTGCAGGCCGAGGGCGCGCAGCTCCTGAGAGGCGGCGCCTACAAGCCGCGCACCTCGCCGTACTCGTTTCAGGGTCTGGGCGAAGAGGGGCTCGAGCTTCTGGAGCGCGTGCGGGCACAGACCGGCATCGGCATCGTCACGGAAGTGCTCGATCCGCGCGACGTGGAACGCGTGGCCCGGGCGGCCGACATGCTTCAGGTCGGCGCGCGCAGCATGCAGAACACGCCGCTTCTGAAGGAAGTCGGGCAGGCGGGCAAGCCCGTACTGCTGAAGCGTTCCTTCGGTGCGACGGTGCGCGAGTTCCTGCTCGCGGCCGAGTACATCCTCGCGGAGGGCAACTCTCAGGTCGTCCTGTGCGAGCGGGGTGTGCGCAGCTTCGACTCGGTGACGCGCAACCTGCTGGACGTGGGCGCCGTGGCGCACCTCAAGAAGGTCACGCACCTGCCCGTGATCGTCGATCCCAGTCATGCCGCCGGACGGGCCGATCTGGTCCGCAGCCTGGCGCGGGCAGGCATCGGGGCGGGGGCGGACGGGCTGATGGTGGAGGTGCATGTCGATGTCAGCGAGGTGCACTCCGATGGCGCGCAGGCGGTCACGCCTGAGGTTTTCGGGGCCATCGCGCGCGATCTGGAGCACATCGGGGCCCTGGATGGCCGCTCGAGATACTGCTCCCCTTCCGGGGACATCGACCCTGGATTGCAATGTCCTAGTGGTCAAGCGAAAAACGTCCCTTCCAGGCGATCGCTTCCGCCATGCTGAGGCGTCTTTGCACAAGCCCCAGCTTGCTGGCGGCGCTGGGGCGGTGGTCGCGGTTGGTGCGCGGCCGGATGTAGTTCTTGTAGC
>JBIKMH010000006.1:0-124688 GCA_044359355.1 Planctomycetota bacterium
CCACCAGTTCGCGATGTTGCGCGACAACATCTCGCGTCTGGTGCGGCGCAACTGGGGCTACAGCAAGCGCATCGAGCGCAAACAAGATCACTTCTGGATCTACGCTGGCTACAAGAACTACATCCGACCGCGCACCAACCGCGACCACCGCCCCAGCGCCGCCAGCAAGCTGGGCCTTCTACCCAGACGCCTCAGCATGGCGGAAGCGATCGCATGGAAAGGACGTTTCTCACTTGTCCTATAGGAGATCGCAATGCGGAGCCCCTGTCCCCGGAAGGGGAGCAGTATCCCCTTCAGCCTCCCGAGAGCGATCGTTCCCATGCCTCCAGATCCTCCGCCGAATGCACCGACTTCGGCGGTGTGTCGTCATCCAGCGCACACAGATAATTCTCCGGCAGTGCCACCGTCTGCGTACGCGAACCCTTGGCGCGGTGCGCGCGCAGCGCACTCATCGGGAACGGTTCCTCGGGGTTGAGCCGACCGAGTTCGCGTTCCAGATCGGTGAACGTATGGAGCCGACTGAGGCTGTCGCGCACGCTGGCGGATCCGGGGAAGCCCTTCGTGTACCAAGCGCACCACTTGCGCATGTGGAGCATGCCTTCGCGCTCGCCGAAAAAGCGCACCAATCGCTCGGCATGATCGTTGAGGATCGAGACGATCTCCCCCATTTTCGGCGGCAGCGTCGGCTCCCGTCCGCCAAACACCTCGGCCAGTTCGCGAAACAGCCAGGGCCGGCCGAGGCAGCCGCGTCCGACGATCACGCCATCGCAGCGAGTGGCGCGCATCATGCGCAGCGCGTCGAAGCTCTCCCAGATGTCGCCGTTGCCGAGCACGGGGATCCTCACGTGCGCCTTCAGCTCGCCGATCGCATTCCAGTCGGCTTCGCCGGAGTACAGCTGCGCGGCCGTGCGCGCGTGCAATCCAATCGCGGCAGCACCCTCCTCTTCGGCGACGCGGCCAGCCTCGAGGAAGGTCAGCAGCGAGTCATCGATTCCCTTGCGAACCTTGATCGTCAGCGGCACGGCCCCGGCGTTCTGGACCGCGGCCCGCACGATGCGCGCGAGCAGCCGCGGTTTGAGCGGGATCGCGCTGCCCCCGCCCGCGCGCGTGACCTTGGGCACCGGGCAGCCGAAATTCATGTCGAGGTGGTGCACGCCCTCGTCGACGAGCGAGCGCGCCATCTCGCCGACGTCCTTGGGGTCGGTTCCGTAGATCTGCACGCTGCGCGGGGTCTCGTCCGGCTGACTGGAAGCGAGCAAGAGCGTGCGACGGTGGCCCAGCAGATAGGCCCGCGCCGTGATCATCTCCGAGACGTACAAGCCCGCGCCATAGCGTCGGCAGAGGCTGCGGAAGGGGTAATTGGTGACCCCTGCCATCGGCGCGAGCACCACTGGCGGCCAGACCCGCAGGGGGCCGATCCCAAGCGGCGCGAACTCGCCCGCCGCCGCGAGCGCGACGGACTGGTTTTCCGGCGAGGCGAAGCGCGGCACGGAGAGCCAGCCTATCGGGGAGCGGCGAGCGGGTTGGCTACGCGCGCCGCGGCCTCGCCGGAGACCTGTGCCTCGAGCTGTCGGGTGAGCAACAATCCATTGCCCTGCTGGCGCAGCACCTTGAGCACCGAGCCGTCGGCTGCATATTCGACGATGCGCTTGCCCAGCGGCGCCTCCAGCCAGCGTTCGCCGTTGGGCTGGATCTGGAGCGAGTAGTCGCCTTTGGCCGGTTCGAAGTCCTCGAGAAACAGGGCCTTGAAGCTGCCCGGCTTGCCGTGCTGACCGAGGATCAGATCGGCGGTGATGCTGCCAGTGTCGAGAAACAGCATCCGCTCGCGGATGCGGACGGTCTTCTGGAAGACCCCGTTGAGCCGCTGCTGCAGATTGAGCGTGCCGGCGGCGAGTTCGCCCTCCAGGGTCACGACGCGCGGCCCGGACTGGACCTCGAGCTTGAGCGCGACGAGCTGGTTGTCGAGCAGCTTCTGCTGGAGCGTCACGCTCGTGTCGGCGGTGCTGGCCGTTCCGAGACTCACGATGCGTGCGCAGTAGTACAGGCCTCCGTCGATGGTGCGCACGATCGCCCAGCGCTCGCCGCGCAGTCGCTGGTTGGCAAAGGTGGTTTCGCACAACCCCGAGAGCACGAGCTCGCCCGCCGGGAGAGCCGGGCTCTGGATCTCAAGCGGCGCGAAGGAGAGCTTCTGTAGTTCGCGCTGGCGCTGCGCGAGCGCCTCGCGCAGTTGCTTCAGCTCGGCCGCATCGATGCCGCGGCCGCGGATCCACACCTTACGCGGCTGGGCGAACACACCGAGGTCCTGTCGCGGATCGCCGTCGAGGGCCACCAGATTGGCGGTCTTCCCGGCCGTGATCGTTCCGTACTGCTGGATCGTGAAACCCAGCTTGCGCGCGCTGCCCTCGGTCGCCATGCGCAGCACGTCGGCTGCGGGAATGCCCGCGCGCACCCACAGCTTCAGCTCGTTGACGAAGGACTCTCCGGGCAGGAGCCAGGGCATCTGTCCGGCGGCGCTGCCGGGGACCAGCCCGACCCCCGCGCGGTAGAGCCGCGCGACCAGTTCCGACTGGCGCGTGAAGTTCTTGAGACCGCGCTCGAGCAGTTCGGGAGACTTTTGAAAGCTCTGCTCGCGCTGCGCCGCGTCGCCCAGCCATTGCGCCACCGTGATCGGCCCCAGATACGCGAGTTCGGGCAGATCCTTGCGGGGGGGCACGAGCCGCTGGGCGTAGGCCGCGAGCGTCGGCGTGATGCACAGCTCGCTCTTCGCGAGCTTCGCGACCACGGCGTCGAGTTCGGTGTCGCTGACGGTTTCAAAGCTGCGTCCCTCGGGCAGCAGCGCCTCGAGGTGAAAGATGCCGTCCTGTCGCGCCTCGATCGCCTGCTCGAGGCTGATGCCGCGCGGAAGCGGACCCCAGACCTGCATGGGGCGCTGCTGGCGATGCGCGAATTCGAGCGTGCCGCGCCAGGCGGGTTCGGGCAGACCCAGATGAATCGAGAAGAAATCGATCGGGCCCAGCTCGAGGAGCCGCGAGAGCTTGTCGACAGCCTCCTCGCGCGAGGCGAGCACGATCGAAGAGCGCGTCGCCGGATTGGGTCCGTCGAGCACGGCTCCGGCGATCAGCAGCGAGGGGCCCGGATTGCGATTGCGCGCCAGCGAGTCGCGCTCCGCGATCATCTGGGTGAGATCAGCTCCCACATCGCGGGCCAGCGTGATGCCGTGGGAGAGATACAGCCGATCGTGATCGGCGTCGAAGTTGACGAAGGCATCGATCAGGCCGGGCACCAGATGCGCGCCCTTCAGATCGATGCGCGGCAGCCCCGCGAGAGCAGGGTCATCTGGTGCCAGCACCGCCTCGATGCGATCGGCGCGGATGACGACAGCGGCAGGGCGAGGCTCGGTGGCGGGCTCCAGCGTGTGAACCAGAGCACCTACGAGCGCGATCTTCTCGAAGAACAGAGTCAGCATGGATCAGGGGAAAGGGTATAACGCGAGGCCATGCCCTCGCTATATCCCCTCGTGCGATTGGATACCGACGAGCTGCCCTCAGGCCCGTGGATCTTCGGCCGTTCGGTGGCGCGCCCCAGCGACATGCCCGAGGACGGGGCCATCGTCGAGGTCGAGGACCGCACCGGCCGATTCGTCGGCCACGCTCTGTTCAATTCGCGTTCGGATATCCGCCTGCGGCTGCTCTCCCGCGGTAAGCGCAGTGACCTGCGCCAGATCCGCGAGTTCCTGCTGCGCCACATCGCCTCCGCCGACCGCCTGCGCAAGAAGACCCTGCGCCTGCACGAACGCACCGACGCTTGGCGCGTGGTGCACGCCGAAGGCGACGATCTTTCCGGGCTGGTGGTCGACAAGCTGGGCGGTGTGCTGGTCTGTGAGTACCACGCGCTGGGCTTTTGGAGGTTGCGCCGCGAGATCGAAAGCGTGCTCGCCGAGTTGCACCCGGGCTTGCCGGTGCACCACCGCGTGCCGAAAAGCGTGCGCTCATCGGAGGATTTCGAGCCCGAGGAGGAGCCACAGGCGCAGGAGCTGTGGATACAGGAAAGCGGTCTGGAATATCCGGTCGTGCCGGCCGCCGGCCACAAGACCGGCTGGTTCTGCGACCAGCGCGAGAACCGCCTGCTGGTCGGCCGCTATGCGCGCGGACAGGATGTGCTCGATGTGTGCAGCAATCTGGGCGGATTCTCGCTGCATGCGGCGCGCGCTGGGGCCCGGCGCGTCCGCGCCGTGGATCTCGACGAGGAGGCGCTCGCGCGCGCCGAGCGCGCGGCTCAGAGGAACAAGCTCGCCGTCGAGTGCGTGCACGCCGACGGCTTCGATTTCCTGCGCGCCGAACGAGCGCGAACCGAGCGGCCCTCGCTGGTGGTGCTCGATCCGCACAAGCTCGTGACCAACAAGGCGAACCTGGAAGCCGGGCTGGTCAAGTACCGCGACTTCAACACGCTCGCGCTCGAGGTCGTCCGCCCGGGCGGCTTGCTGTTCACCTTCTCCTGTTCGGGGGCGGTCGATCTGCCGACCTTCCTCGGCACGGTCTTCTTCTCGGCCCGGCGCGCCGGGCGCGAGGTGCGGCTGCTCGAGGTGCTCGGAGCGGGCCCGGACCACCCCCAGCGGCCGGATTTTGCCCGCTCGCGCTACCTCAAGGGCGCCATGCTGGCGGTGGATTAGCCGAAAACGGCCGGGCTGGGGCTGGAACCGGGGCCGGGAATACGCCATTCTAAGGACATCACATGCGCCCCTGCTGCCCGATTTCGGCCAGCGGGGGCGCCTTCGTCCGATCCAGAAAAATCCGAGCCCACCCACCGCACACGCCATGAGCCTCACCCTCCTCGTATCGCAAGAGAAGTGGCAAGACTTCGACCAAGCCTGGTCGGAACTGATCAAGTCCGGCGGCCCGATCGATGATCTGGTCGTGGCGCTGCGCGTTCTGGGCGAGAAAAAGCGCCTGCCGCGCGCACTGGCCACAGTGCGCGAGCACGCGGCTCAGCTCGGCAAGTCCGGTCGCAGCGCCGATGCGGCGCGCGTGCTGGGGACAGCCGTGGCGGGCGGTGCTTCGGCGGAGCTGCTGCCGGCGCTGATCGAGCAGGCCACCCAGGCCTGGGGCAGCGAGCCCTGGTACCCGCACTACACGCAGATCGCCGGTCTGCTCCCCGGCCAGGGCGACGGCCGCCGCGCTTGGAATCAGTTCGAGCGGCTGGTCTGGATGCAGCAGGGCAACTTGCTGTTCCACCCCGGTGGCTGGGGCGTCGGCGAGATCGAGGAATTGCACGTTGAAACTCTGGAGATACTGGTGCGCTTCAAGAACAGCCGCCGGGATCGCTTCCCGCTGCATGGCGCTGTCGAGATCTTCGAGAGTCTGGCCGAGGAGGATCTGCGCGCGCGCCACTTCCGCGATCCCGATGCGCTGCGCAAGGCCGTCAAGGACGAGCCGCTGGAAGTCCTCAAGGCGATCCTGCTGCGCTACTCCGGGCGCGCCAACAACAACGCGATCAAGAACGCGATGGTGCAGATCGGCATCGACGGCTCGAGCTTCTCGGGCTGGTGGCGCAAGGCGCGCAAGCTCGCCGAGACTAGCCCCTGGTTCCGCGTGATCGGCAGCCCCGCCAAGGGCGAGATCCTGCTGCTGCACGCGGAACTCGACCCGATGCAGGATCTGCGCCGATCGGTCGGAAATCTGCCCACGCTGTCGATGGTGCTCGCGCGCGTGCGCGACCAGCTGGGCAGCACCAAGGATCCGGGCCTGCGCGGCATGCTGCTCGACGTGCTCGAGGAACGCACGCGCGAGTCGAAGTCCAAGTCCCCCACCGCCCTTGCGGCCTGGCTGCTGCTGCGCAAGGAGCGCGGCAGCGCCTCGCCCGAGCTGCTGGCGATCCTCGCGCAAGCCGCGGCCGAGCCCGCGCCCGCCGATGCCAGCCAGCCCCCGGTGATGTGGGCGCTGTTCCGCTCGCTCGAAAGCCTGCAGGATCAGGAGCGCTGCCTGCTGGCCCTGCAGGATGCCTTCGCTGAGCAGTGGGTGGAGCAGGGCCTCAAGGGCCTGCGCTTTGCGCCCGCCGGGCTCGCGCGCCCGCTCTCGGACGCGCTGCTCAAGGCTGGCAAGGCCGCCGAGCTCGCGGCCCAGTATCAGGAGCTGATGACTCGTCCTCTGCGCGCGCCGGATGCTTTCGTCGCGCTGTCGCGGCTCGCGGAGGAGGAGAAGCTCGGCATCCAACTGCAGCCCGCGCTGACGCGCGCTCAGGCGCTCCTCAGCCTAGCCACCTATCTGTTCCTCAACCGCAAGCAAGAAGCCAGCGCCGCCGCCTCGCAGGAGCGCCTCGTGCAACTGCTCGTCGGCACGAAGGGCAAGGACAAGGGCTCCGTGCTGCGCCGGCTGCTGAAGGGTGCCACGCACGAACAGCTCTCCAGCCTGCAGACCACGATCAAGCGCGGCGTCGACGAGGACATCGACACCCTATTCACCGAGATCTACATGCGTGCCGAACCGTCCCATGCCGCCAGCGCCGAGAGCGGCAACGCGTTTTGGGAGGACGGCCGCACGTGGACCACGAAGAAGGGGCTCGAGCGGCGCCGCGGCGAGCTGCGCCACATCATGGAGGTCAAGATTCCCGCCAACACCGAGGCGATCGGCAAGGCCGCCGCGATGGGCGACCTCTCCGAAAACAGCGAGTGGGAATCGGCCATCGAGGAGCAGCGCAACCTGACCTCGCGCGCCAGCGAGATGGAGCAGGAGCTGCGCAACGTCGAACTGATCGAGAACGCGATCCTCTCGGAGGGTTTCATCTCCCCCGGCACGCGCGTGCGCTATCTGGAGGTCGAAAAGGGCCTTGAAGCCGAGATCTCGATCCTCGGGCCCTGGGACACCGAGGGCGAAACCGATCATGTGGTCTCCTACCGCGCCCCGCTGGCGGCAGGCCTCCTCGGCCACCGCGAGGGAGAAGAACTCTCCATCCAGCTGCCCGGCGGCCTGCTCAAGGTGAAGATTCTTTCCGTCAAGCCCCTGCACTTTCCCTGAGACGCGGGAGCGCGCCCATAGCGCCTATGGCACCTAAGTCGGCCGCCCGGCGCATCCGCGCCCGGGCCGCCGGCGCATGATAGGCTGTCGACAGTGCCCGTTTTTCCCTGATTCCCTGCACCACGCACCCCCTTCATGGCAACCACCCAGAACAAGACGACTTCCGATTTCAAGGTCAAGGATCTCTCGCTGGCCGCTTTTGGCCGCAAGGAGATCGAGCTCGCCGAGCACGAGATGCCGGGGCTGATGGCGCTGCGCGAGGAAAACCGCGGCAAGAAGCCCCTCAAGGGCGCGCGCATCTCCGGATCGCTGCACATGACGATCCAGACGGCCGTGCTGATCGAGACGCTGGTCGATCTGGGCGCTGAAGTCCGCTGGGCCTCGTGCAACATCTTCTCCACCCAGGACCACGCCGCCGCCGCGGTCGCCGTGGGACGCAAGGGCACGCCTGAGAATCCCAAGGGCATCCCGGTTTTCGCCTGGAAGGGCGAAACGCTCGAGGAGTACTGGTGGTGCACCGAGAAGGCCCTGTTGTGGCCCGACGGCAAGGGTCCCAACATGCTGCTCGACGACGGCGGCGATGCCACGATGATGGTTCACAAGGGCGCCGAATACGAGAAGGCCAAGAAGGTCCCGGCGCCCAAGAAGACCGACAGCGAGGATTACAGCGAGTTCCTGAAGTGCCTCAAGCGTTCTCTGGAAGCCGACGGTGAGCGCTGGACGCGCATGGCCGCCGGCATCCGCGGCGTGACCGAGGAAACCACCACGGGAGTGCACCGTTTGTACCAGATGCAGGAGCGCGGCGAACTGCTGTTCCCCGCCATCAACGTCAACGACTCCGTCACGAAGAGCAAGTTCGACAACCTCTATGGCTGCCGTCACTCCTGTGTCGACGGCATCATGCGCGCCACCGACGTGATGCTGGCCGGCAAGGTCTGCGTCGTGCTGGGCTACGGCGATGTCGGCAAGGGCTGCGCCCAGGCGCTGCGCGCTCAGGGCGCGCGCGTCGTGATCACCGAGATCGATCCGATCTGCGCGCTGCAGGCCTGCATGGAAGGCTATCAGGTCGTGACGCTGGAAGATGTCGTCGAGACCGCGGATATCTTCATCACCGCGACCGGCTGCTACGACGTGATCACCGCTGCCCATATGAGCCAGATGAAGCACAACGCCATCGTCGGCAACATCGGCCACTTCGACAACGAAATCGACATGGCGGGGCTCGCCCGCCAGCGCGGCATCAAGCGCACCAACGTCAAGCCGCAGGTCGATGAGTGGCGCTTTGCCGACGGCCACGC
This sequence comes from Planctomycetota bacterium, assembly GCA_044359355.1. Classification (GTDB taxonomy): domain Bacteria; phylum Planctomycetota; class UBA1135; order UBA1135; genus SYGM01. The sequence continues at coordinate 8,309 of JBIKMH010000006.1, forward strand.
GGTGATCGTGCTGGCCGAAGGCCGCCTGTTCAACCTCGGCTGCGCCACCGGCCACCCCAGCTTCGTGATGAGCAATTCCTTCACCAATCAGGTGATGGCGCAGATCGAGCTGTACGGCGACAAGGACAAGAAGTACGACCGCTGCGTCTACACGCTGCCCAAGCACCTCGACGAGAAGGTGGCGAGCCTGCACCTCAAGAAGCTCGGCGCCAAGCTGACCAAGCTCAGCGACGAGCAGGCGAAGTACATGCACCTCGACGTCAACGGCCCCTACAAGCCCAGCCACTACCGCTATTGATGCCGGGCTCATGAGCGCGACAGGCCGTCTGGCGCCCAGCCCCACGGGGCACTTGCACCTCGGCCACGCACGCTCCTTTCTGCTCGCTTACTGGCAGGCACGCTCCCAAGGGGCGTGTCTGCGTCTTCGTCTGGAGGATCTGGACATCGAGCGCGTCAAACCCGGAGCACTCGTGGCGACGCTCGAGGATCTGCGCTGGCTCGGCATCGACTGGGACGGCGAGCCCTGGATCCAGAGCGAACACCGCGACGCGATCGACGCAGCAGCCCTTCGGCTGCTGGCCGAGGGTCGCGCCTACCCCTGTGTCTGCACCCGCCGCGAGATCGAGGAAGCGGCCAGCGCTCCGCAGGCTGGCATGGCGAGTGGACGCTATCCGGGCACCTGCCGCGGTCGCTGGCGCACGCTGGAGGAGGCGCGTGAGGCGAGCGGCCGCGAGCCCGCGCTGCGCTTCTCGGTGCCCCGTGGGACCTTGAAGCTCCACGATGAGTTCCGCGGCGACTTCGAGGTGGATGTCGACGCCGAGGTCGGCGACTTTCCGATCCGCACCCGCAGCGGTGCGCCGGCCTACCAGCTGGCCGTGGTGGTCGACGATGCGCGCATGGGTGTCGACGAGATCGTGCGCGGCGACGATCTGCTTTCCTCGGCCGCTCGGCAATACCTGCTGCAGCAGGCGCTGGGGCTTGCCCACCCGCGATGGTGGCATGTGCCGTTGGTCTGTGATGAACAGGGCCAGCGTCTTGCCAAGCGCACGGATGGCTTGAGCCTGCGCGAGCTCGCAGCCCGGGGGGTGACGCGCGAGGGCGTGCTGCGTTGGGTGGCGCTCGTCAGCGCTCAGGTGCTCGATGCCGAGCTTCGCTGCCCGAGCTTTGACTTGCGCCGCGTGCCAAAGTCCGCAGTGCGGCTGGCGGCGGAGCGCGGACCGCTCCGGCCCTAGTCCCGCGGATCACGGCCCGCGGCTCCCGCCCGGAACGTGAAGAAGGGCTCAAGCGGGGCCTGATTTCCGCCGATCCGATCAGCGGGAGAAGCGAGTCGCCCGCAGGGCCGGCCGGACTTGACAAGCGGCTGCCGTCGGGTATCTTTTTTGGCCCAAGCATTCCTCGGTAGCTCAATGGTAGAGCACCCGGCTGTTAACCGGGTTGTTGTAGGTTCGAGCCCTACCCGAGGAGCCATCCACATCCAGGCCGCGTCCGCGCGGCCTGAGTGCTTTCCTGCGGATCTCACGCGTGGAGCGGCCACGCTGCTTGCCTTCGCGCGCGAGCGCTTGGCATGATCTCCCGATTCAAGGGTGCAGGCGAACCGCTTCGCGGCGTTCGCCCGCAGGTGTCTTCGGTGGTCGGGCCGCCACCGCGACTGCCTGCGTCCGTGTGTTGCCGCCCATGAGCCACCCGCCCTCGAAAGCACCCGAAACCCTCCCTTCCACCCCGCCCGAGGGCTGGCCCCCGCTGATGCGCCTGGCGCAATCGGTGCGCGCCCCCATCGATCGTTTTCTGCACATCGAGGCGGCCAGCGGGATCCTGCTGCTGCTCGCGGCCGCCACCGCGCTGATTTGGGCCAATTCGGTCTGGTCCGCGAGCTACTTCGATCTGTGGCGGATGCCGCTGGGCGTGCGTCTGGGTGGCTTCGAGTTCGAGCGCAGTTTGGGCTGGTACGTCAACGACGCGTTGATGGTGATCTTCTTCTTTGTCGTGGGTCTCGAGATCCGCCGCGAGATTCACCAAGGCGAGTTGTCGCAGTGGCGCCGCGCCGCGCTTCCGCTCGCCGCCGCGCTGGGCGGCATGCTGGTGCCTGCGGGCATCTATCTTGCGCTCGCGCAAGGCGAAGCGGCTCGCTCCGGCTGGGGCGTGCCGATGGCGACCGACATCGCCTTTGCCGTCGGAATCCTCACCTTGCTGGGCAAGCGCGTCCCGCCCGCGATGCGGGTGCTGCTGCTCGCTCTGGCGGTGATCGACGATCTGGGAGCGATCCTCGTGATCGCCCTGTTCTACTCGGAGGGCATCTCCGTGCAGGGTCTGTTCGTCGCAGGCCTTGGTTTCGCCGGTGTGTTCGCGATGCAGGCGCTTGGCGTGCGCTCCAAGCTCGCCTACATCGCGCCCACCGTCGTGGCCTGGGCGGGCATCTATGGAGCGGGCGTGCATCCGACCATCGCCGGCGTGATCGTCGGTCTGCTGACGCCGGTGCGCGCCTGGCTGGGTCCGGCGGGCCTGGTCCGCGGGATGCAGCGGGAGGTCGAGACCTTGGGCAACACAGAAGGCTCGGCCCCCTCGCCCGCGCAACTTTCCGCAAGCCTGCGGCAGCTCGAACTCGTGCACCGCGAAGCGCGCTCGCCCGCCGAGAGCCTGATCGAGATGCTACACCCCTGGGTGGCCTTCTTGATCATGCCCGTCTTCGCGCTCGCGAATGCCGGTGTGACTCTTGGCGGAGTGGAGCTGGATTCCGCCAACTGGAGCATCGTCCTGGGCGTGGCGTTCGGCCTCGGAATCGGCAAGCCGGTCGGCGTGCTGCTCTTGATCGTACTCGCCGTGCGGGTCAAGCTCGCCGTCCTGCCGACGGGCCTCAGCCTGCGCCACATGCTGGTGGTTGGTGTCGTGGCGGGCATCGGCTTCACCATGTCGCTGTTCATCGCGCAGTTGGCCTTTCCGACCGAGTCCGCGCTGGCCGCCGCCAAGCTGGGCGTGCTGGGTGCGAGCGCCCTCGCCGCGGTGGCGGGGCTGGGGCTGGGCTGGCGACTGCTGAAGCCCGGCTAGGATCGCGTGGTGCGAGCGCTCGCGAGTTGCTTCTTGCGTCTGGGCTGCACGGCCTTCGGCGGTCCGGCCGTGCATCTGGCGCTGTTCTACCGCGAGTTCGTGGAGCGCCGGGGCTGGCTCGGGCGCGAACGCTTCCTCGAGTTGCAGGCGCTCTCGCAGCTGATTCCCGGACCCAATTCGACCGAATTGGCCCTGTTTCTCGGCGCGGAGCGCGACGGTCGGCGCGGCCTGTTGCTGGCGGGCCTGTGTTTCATCCTGCCTGGCGTGCTGCTGAGTGCGCTGCTAGCCGAGTTGTACCTGCGTTACGGTTCGCTGCCGGAACTGGCCGGTGTGCTGCGCGGCGTGCAGGCGATCATGCTGGCACTGCTGGTCTGGGTGGCGCTGAAGCTCTCACCGCTGGGACTTCGCAAACCCTCCAGCGCCATCCTGCTCGCGGCCTGCCTGATGGCCGGCGCTTTGGGGGCCGACGAGTGGTGGGTTCTGCTGGGTGCAGGCTTGAGCGCGTGGCTGCTGGCAGAGATCCGCGGCACTGCGACAGCGTTGGCCGCGGCTCCGTTGGAGCTGCTGTTTGTATTCCTGAAGATCGGCGGCCTCCTGTACGGCAGCGGCTATGTGCTGCTGGCCCTGCTGGAAGAGGAGCTCGTGACGAAGCGTGCGTGGATCTCCTCTCAGCAGTTGCTGGACGCCATCGCGATCGGTCAGGCAACGCCGGGGCCCTTGTTCAGCAGCGCCACGGTGATTGGATGGTGGCTCGATGGCGCCAGTGGTGCGGCGCTGGCGACCTTCGGCATCTTTCTGCCGGCCTTCGTGCTGGTGCTGTTGTTGGCTCGCTGGCTCCCGCGCCTCACGCAGCGAGCGGGAGTGCGCGCGTTTCTTACCGGAGTGGAGCTGGCAGCGCTTGCCCTGCTGATGCTGGTGACCGTAAGACTGAGCGTGACCACGCTGCAGGAAACCTGGACGATCGGGCTGGCGATCACCGGGCTGATGCTGCTGGTGCGGACCAGACTCAATCCCACCTGGTGGATCCTGCTGGGTGCGCTGGCGGGTTGGCTGGCCGGAGCCAGCTAGAAACCAAAGCGCATCACCAGACCGAGTTGCACGTAGTCCGCATCGGTCTCGACTCCGTTGATCTGGAGATCGGTCCCAAAGAGCGTGCGGGCATCGAAGCCGAGCTCGAAGCTCTCGCTCAGCGGCCAGGCGATGCCAAAGTGCGCGTACGCGCCGACGCTCGAGTCGTCGGCGCTGCTGCCATTCGCTTCGACCTCCGAGCGGATCAAGCAGAGGCCCGCGCCGAGGTAGGGCCGCACCCCGCCGTCGCCCAGCGACTTGTAGATGCCACCGCTGATCTCCGTGGTCTGTCCATCGAAATCGACGCCGGCCGCGCGGGATGAGTCCGCGGAGTGGAACAGGCCCAGTTCCCAGCCCACGACGGACCCCTCCGTCTGCATCGAGAGATCGGCGCCCAGCGTCAACTGGTCCTCCACCGGAGCGTAATCGTTCGAGTCAAGCATGCGCTGGGCGATGTAGGCGCTGACACGCCGGTGTTCGACAGCCTGACCCTGGGAGCCCGTGGCGACACAGGAGGACAACAACAGGCCCGCGAGTACGGCATGCAGTTTCATGACAGATCAGTGTAGCGGCCTGCTATCGTGAGCGCATGCAGACCGCTGCCTTGCGCGATTTCTACCCTCCCATCGAGCCTTTCGAATCGGGCTTCCTGCAGGTTTCGAAGCTGCACCGCATCCACTACGAGGTCTGCGGCAATCCCAAGGGCCGGCCGATCGTGTTCCTGCACGGCGGCCCCGGCGGCGGAAAGGACCCCAACCACCGCCGCTACTTCCATCCGCGCAAGTGGAAGATCGTCCTGTTCGATCAGCGCGGCTGCGGACAGAGCCAGCCCTTCAGCGAGTTGCGCGAGAACACCACCTGGGATCTCGTCGGCGACATCGAAAAGCTGCGCGAGCATCTCGCCATCGAACGCTGGGTGGTCTTCGGTGGATCGTGGGGCAGCACGCTGGCCCTCGCCTACGCGCAAAAACACGCCCAGCGCGTCCAAGCGCTGGCGCTGCGCGGCATCTTCCTGCTGAGAAGGAGCGAGTTGGAGTGGTTCTATCAGGAGGGCGCGAGCCACCTGTTCCCCGATGTCTGGGAGACCTATCTGGCGCCAATCCCCGCCCGCGAGCGCAAGGACCTGATGGCTGCGTACCACAAGCGTCTCACGAGCAGGAACCCCCGCGTGCGCAGCGAGGCAGCGAAGGCCTGGTCGATCTGGGAGGGCAGCACCAGCAAGCTGCGGGTCGATCCGGAGTTGCTGAAGCGCTTTGGAAACGCGCAGTTCGCGGACGCCTTTGCGCGCATCGAATGCCACTACTTCGTCAACGGCGGCTTCCTCAAGCGCGAAGACCAACTGCTGCGCGATGTGAAGCGCATCCGCCACATTCCGGCCGTGATCGTGCAGGGCCGTTATGATGTTGTGTGCCCGATGCGCTCGGCTTGGGATCTGCACCGCGCGTGGCCGGAGGCCAAGCTGATCGTGGTGCCCGATGCAGGCCACTCGATGAGCGAACCGGGCATCCAGAGCGCGCTGATCGAGGAGACGGAGCGCTTCGCGCGCCTGTGAGGGCACCCAATCAAGCACGCGGGGCCTGGAGCAAGCTGCTCCAGGCCCCGCGTTGTGATTCGCTGCGTGTGGAATCAGTAGCGATCGCCACCGCGACCACCGCCGCCGCCACGGCCGCCGCCGCCGCCGCCGCCGAAGCCGCGACCGCCGCCGCCACCACCACCGCCGCCGAAGCCACGGCCGCCACCGCCGCCGCCGAAGCTACGACCACCGCCGCCACCACCGCCGCCAGGTTGACGTTCCTGAGCTTCATTCACGCGCAGCGTGCGACCGTCGAGGGACTGTCCGTCCCAAGCCTGGATCGCTGCCTGCGCATCGGCATCGCTGCCCATGGTGACAAAGGCGAAGCCGCGCGGACGCCCGGTTTCGCGGTCGGAGATGATGGCCACTTCGCGCACTTGCCGTCCGTCGGCTGCAAAGGCGGCCTTCAGGTCCGCTTCGGTGGTGTCAAAAGAGAGGTTGCCGACGTAGAGTTTCGTTCCCAAGAGAATCAGTCCTTCAAAATTGCGATGGCCCATCTGCGGCACCCGCGTGGCGCCATGAGTTCAGATCGGCCTAAAATGTGCGCTGATCCTCGCCCGAAGGCCAGAGGAAGGGAAGCGCAAAGTCGGGGAAACTGGGGCCCCCCCTCTGGAGCCCTCTGCCGGGGGCTTCCCGGAACTGGGAAGCTCAGGGCTGGGTGCGCGAAACGATCCGGGTCCGGCCGCCGCCGAGCTCCTCGACATCGCGGCTTTCCAGCACCAGGCGTTGGGCCGCCTCGGTCACCAGCGTGACGCGGTCATTTTGGCGGGCCACCAGCCAGCCGTCGATCGAACCGCCCGGCGTGCGCACGCGGACGCGTGGCAGCCCCGCGACCGACTGCTCCAGGCGGCTGCCCTTGGTGGTGCTCACCAGCTTCTCGAAGGCCTTGAGATCCCGCGCATCGACGCGCATGCGGCCAAGCTCCAGATCGATCCAGATGCTGCCCATCCCGACCGAGTGCAGCCGGCCGAGGTACACCTCACCGCTGTTCAACTCGGCGCGCACCGAACCGACGCTCGGCGTGGTGCGGCGCAGGGCCGACTGGATTTCGCCGCTCGGCAAGGCCTCATCGAAGTAGACCTTCGCGTAGTCCGCGGGCACGGCCCGACGCACGCCCGGACCGAGTTGCAGCACCGGTTCCATGGTCTGGGCGGGCGCGCTGGGCGGCACCACCACCACGCTCTGCGGCTCCTCGCCCGGTTCCGGCACAGCCGCCGTTTCGCTGGTTGCGCCCGCGTCCGCCGAGGCGTCGAGCGCAATGTCCGGCGTGTTTTCGCCCCCCACCGGCGGCGTCGAATCGCTCTCGGCCGTGGGGATCGGTTCGGCAACCGGCGTGCTTTGCGCCAGCGGCGCAGGCTCAGGCTGGGCGAGCGGCTGCTTCGGTGGCTGGTCCGTGGATGCGGGCTTGGTCGCGGGCTGGTCTTGGACCGCCACGGGCGGTGTGGTGGGCGCCTGGGGCTCGCTCGGCCCGCCCATCGGGATCATCAGCAGCGCGCCACCCGCCAGAATCAGGCTCGCAAGCCCGACCAGGGCCCAGGAAGTCCTGCTCGCGGGCGCCGCGGGTTCAGCTTCCAGCTCCGTTTGTGTTTCGGCAGCCTCCGGTTCCAGAGCACCGGGATCCGGGGCCTGTTCGCCGCCGAACTCCTCCCGCTCGGACTCGATCTGCGCCGTAGCGCTCGGCTCGGGGAAGTCCCAATCCTCGGGCAGCGGGTGCGCGATCGGGGACGAGCCCGTTTGCGAGTGCGCCAGTTCCTCGTTGAGACCGAGAAAATCCGCAGCACCCGAAGACTCGGACTGGAAGCGCTCACTCATGTAGGGGCCTATCGGCCGGACCGAGGGTCGAGCTTGACCCGCCAGGGGCTGGGCCCGGCGCCGTCGGACCCAGTTTTGGGTCCGTGCGGTGCAGAGCCGGCTCCCGCGGCGCTCACTTCAGCTTCTCCCAATACTCACCCGGCATGTCGTGCGCGATCTTCAGTGCGCCGTTGGCGCCGCCGTAGACCGGCTCTTCGATGCGCAGCACCTTGCCACCGCCGAGGCGCTCCTTCATCTGGCGCTCGATCTCCAGATCGAGCCCCTTGATCTGGCTGCCGCCGCCGGCGAGCAGCACGCGATTCTTGAGGCGCTCCTGGAACTCCGGGTCGAAGGAAGCGATCAGCTGCGCCAGACCATCGACCATCGAGGGCACGATCGAACGGCAGGCTTCGCGCATCTCCTGAGTGATGTCGAAGCTCGTGGGCTTGCCCTTGACGGGCAGCTCGATCGTGACGGGCGCCATCGTCTCCAGCACCGAGGAGTAGCGCTCCTTGCAGGCGATGATCTGATTGATGCTGAACTGCGCCTCGGGATGCTTGGCCTTGATCAGCTCGCTGAGCTTCTTGTCGACGTAATCGCCAGCGTAGGTGGTCGTGGTCTGATCGGACTCCTCGGGCATCGTGCCGTGCATCCGGCAAAGGTCCGTGGTGCCCGCACCGATGTCGATCACGAGCACATCGTCGAGCATGTCCAGTCCGTAAGCGACCGAAAAGGGCTCAGAACACAGCATCACCGAGTCGACGCTCTCGCGGGCGGCCTTGATGATCTCGTCCTTGTGATGGATTGCGGCCTCCGCCGGCACGCCGATCACCGCGTAGACGAGCTCATCGGCGCGGGGCTTCGCCAGCCGGATGATCTCGCGGATCAGGTCCGCCGCGGCCTTCTTGTTGCCCTCGACGTCCTCGGTCGTGTTGATGCTGTGCTTCAGCACACCCGCCGCGAGCGGCCGGTAGAACTTGCACGAGAGGCGGTTCTTGACGGCCTCCTCGCCGAACAGCACGTCCTTGCCGATCAGCTTGCGGGCCACCACGTCCTTGGGATAACCGACGTGCGAGGAGATCGTGACGCGCAGACCATTGCTGGCCGCGACGGAGGTGCGCGAGGTGCCGAGGTCGATGCCGAGGTACAGAACGCCTTTGTCCTTCTTGGGTGCTTCTTGCTTGCTCATGTTCTTCGTGCTCGCTGCGCTCTCGGGGCTTTCGGTACCGGAACGGGTTGGGGTGCTTTGGACGCTGTCAAGCTTGGTGTTCGTCGGTGTCATCTTGAGATAGTGGGAATGTCAGGGTCAACCTATCGACCGGACTGGGCGGAGGCTGGTGCCTGTGTTTGGGGGGAACGCTGGCGCAGGGCCAGATTCTGTTCAAAAATGGAAGCCATCAGGGCCTGCTTCTGCTCACGGTGGGAAGCGTCGGTCGAAAGCCCTTGGACCGTGCGGTGGATCGAGGCGACCCCCTCGTCCATGGTTCGATTCTGGAGGGCGGACTCCAGTTGACGCTCCGCCAGCCCCATCGCCGCGTTGAGCTTCTCGATGCGCCGCTCGAGCAGCGCGATCTGGTTGTGCTGTTCGGCGACCGCCCGCGTGCGCTCCTCGAAGAGCTCGTGCGCCGCCAGCGCCAGCACCTCGCGGCGCAGCCGATCGATGTCCGGGGTGTGCGAGACCGTTTCGAACAGGCCGTCGAGCCGGCGCAGCAGCACGTCGCTGCCCAGCTCGGCGAACTCCCGGGCCTCGCCATCCTGCTTGTGCAGCTGAACCTTGGCGGCCTGCAGATCGCCGCGCAGCGTCTCCAGCTCGCGCGCTTGAACGCCCCACATCAGACAGCGGGCCGGCCCGTTGCGGGTCTCCTGGAGCGCGTAGCCCGCGCGCTCGACGAGGCCTTCGAAGGAGGCGCTGGTTTCGGCGAGCTGGTTGTGCGCCCCGCCGAGGCGCAGCTTTGGAACGCTCTCCATCAGCGCTTTTGAAAGCGGCTCCAATTCGTGCGTCTGGCGGCCGGGAAACAGCGCCATGATGCGGTCACTCGTCGCCAACGCCATGCCAAACAGCGACAGCCGGCCGGCCTGTGACTTCAGCGTCGAATAGGCGGCATCGACGCAATCGGGACCCGGATCGATCATCCAGCAGACTAGCGGCGCTTGAGTCGCGCGGGCGCGCTGGAACTCGACGCGCATCAGCGTGAGCATCTGCGCGATGCCCAGCCGCGCCTCGGTTCGCGTGCTGATCGATGTGCCCACGTCCTGCCCCACGGCTGGATGTCGACCGGCGCGAGCGCCCTACTTGAAGTTCTGCTTGCCGAAATGGACCCGCAGCGGACAGGATGGAGGCCATGCTGGCGATGCTGCTCTGGGCTGCTTGCGGGCTTGGGACGCCCGACGAGACGCTGTTCGAGCGCGAGATCGAGCCGCTGCTGCGGCGGGCGTGCTACGAGTGCCACGGCAGCTCGAAGGCCAAGGGTGGGCTGCGCCTGGACACGGCCGCGGGGCTCGCCGGCGTGGTTCAGGCGGGGGCCCCGCAGGCGAGCGAGCTCGTGCGGCGGGTCGCCAGCGCGGACGCCAAGGAGCGCATGCCGCCCAAGGGGCCTCCCCTGGAGCGCTCCCAAGTGGAAATGCTTTCGCGCTGGATCGCGGATGGGGCCCATTCCGCACCGTCTGCCGAAGCGTCTGCCGCGCCATCCTCCGGGCCGACTTCAGGGACCTCGGCCGAGCCCAGCGCTCACTGGGCCTACCGCGCTCCCACGCGCCATCGCGCTCCGAGTCTGCGCCACAGCGGCTGGGTCCGCGATCCGCTGGATGCCTTCGTGCTCGCAGCCTTGGAGCAGCGCGGCCTCGAGCCCGCCCTCGAGGCGCCGCTCGACACCCTGCTGCGTCGGGTGGCGCTGGATCTCACGGGTCTGCCGCCGCCGGCCGACTGGTTGTTCACCAACCCCGCCGATCCCGAGCGGGTGTACCGCCAGCGGGTCGAGGAACTGCTGGCTTCGACGCCGTACGCCGAGCGCATGGCGCTGGCGTGGCTCGATCTGGCGCGCTACGCGGACACCAACGGCTACGAGAAGGATGAGCGGCGCACGCTGTGGCCCTGGCGCGACTGGGTCATCCAGGCTTACGCCAGCGACCTCCCCTTCGACCAATTCACGATCCGCCAGCTGGCGGGCGATTTGTTGCCAGACGCGACGCAGGCGGATCGCATCGCGACCGGTTTTCACCGCAATACGTTGGTCAATCAGGAAGGCGGCACCGATGCCGAGGAGTTCCGCTTCGCGGCCGTGATCGACCGTGTGCACACGACCTCGACGGTCTGGATGGGATCGACGCTCGCCTGCGCGCAGTGCCACAACCACAAGTTCGATCCGTTTTCGCAGCGCGACTACTGGCGCTTCTTCGCCTTCTTCAATTCCACGGCGGATACGGGCAATCGGGTCGAACCGCTGCTGCGTGTGGGCAGTGCGGCCGAACTGGCGGAGCTGGAGCAGCTCGAGCGAGAAAGCGTGCCGCGCGAGGCAGCCCGTCAGCAGGCCGTGCGCGCGCTCCCCGCCGTCATCGCGCCCGCTCTCGGCGCGAGCGCCAGCGACGGCGTCACGCTGAAGGTCGATGAGGCCGGTTGGGTGCACGCCGAGGGGCCCAACCCGGAGCGGATGCAGGCCCGCAGTGTGCATCGCTTCGAGGCCGGGCCCCTCGCGGCCCTGCGTCTGCGGATCGATCCGACGCGCGCGGCCAACCGCAACTGGGCGCTCTCCGAAGTGCGGCTCTCGCGCCTCGGCGAGCGCGTGCGCCTGGGCGTGCTGTTCGCCACGCGGGAACAGGGGAACGGCGATTTCCGGGCCGCGGGGATCCTAGACGGCGATCCGGCTACCGCCTGGGCGGCGGCCGCGAGCGAGGCGCCGCATGTGCACGATGTCTGGCTGCGACTCGAAACGCCGCTCGTGCTCGAGCAGCCCGAGGAATGGACGCTGGAGCTCGATTGCACCAGCCCCTGGCAGGGTCACAACCTCGCCAGCTGGTCGCTGGCCCGGGCGGCGCGAGTGCCGAGTCCCCCCGACGCGGGACTGGAGGCCGCGCGCGCGCGTCTTGAGCAACTGCGAGGGCTGCCACAGACGATGGTGCTCGAGGAACTGCCGCAACCGCGCGTCACCCATCGCCACGAAAAGGGCGCCTTCCTGTCGCCCGCTGAGGTGGTCACGCCCGGAACGCCGGGCGTGCTGCCGCCGCTGCCGGAGGGCGCCGCGGCCGATCGCCTGAGCCTCGCGCGCTGGCTGGTGAGCCGCGAAAACCCGCTGACGGCGCGGGTGGCGGTCAACCGCATCTGGGAGCAGTTGTTCGGACGCGGACTGGTGGCGACAAGCGAGGATTTCGGCACTCGCGGCGATGCGCCGACGCATCCGGAGTTGCTCGACACGCTCGCGGTCGATTGGATGGAGTCGGGCTGGAGCACGCGCCAGCTGCTGCGACGCATCGTGCTCTCGGCCACTTACCGTCAGGAGGCGCGCGTGCGCGAGCCCGCGCTGCGGCTTGACCCCGACAACCTCTGGCTCTCGCGCTCGCCGCGCACCCGCCTTGGAATCGAAATCCTGCGCGATCAGGCGCTCGCGCTCTCGGGCACGCTCGATGCCACCGTCGGGGGCCCCAGCGTGTTCCCCTACCAGCCCGAAGGTGTCTGGAATCTCGTGTATTCGGGCGATGCGTGGGTGAACTCGGAGGGCGCAGCCGGCCGGCGGCGCGGTCTCTACACGTTCTGGAAGCGTTCCTCGCATTACGCCACCTTTCAGATCTTCGATGCGCCGAGCCGCGAGCAGCTGTGCACCCGGCGTTCGAACAGCAACACCCCGCTGCAGGCGCTGGCCTTGCTCAACGATCCCGCCTTCGCCGATTGCGCCCGCGCCCTCGCGGCGCGCATCGACGCCGCCGGCGAGGGCGGCCGCGAAGCGGCGCTGGTGCGGGAATTCGAACGCGCGCTCGCGCGACGCGCCAGCGACAGCGAGCGGCGCGCGCTGAGCGAACTGCAGCAGCGGCGCGGCTCCTTCGCCGTCGCCAACGTGATCCTCAACCTCGACGAGTTGCTGTGCCGCCCATGAACGTCTCGCGTCGCTCGTTCCTGCGCACGGCCGGCTACGGAGTCGGCGTGCTGGCTCTCCAGCGCCTGCTCGGCGCACAATCGGCCCCCCACCATGCGCCCAAGGCCAAGCGCGTGCTGTTCCTGCACATGGCGGGCGCTCCCAGCCAGCTGGACCTGTTCGACCACAAGCCCCGGCTCCTCGAACTCGATGGACAGCCAGTGCCCGAGAGCTTCATCCGCGGGGAGCGCTTCGCGTTCATCAAGGGCCATCCCAAGGTGTTGGCCTCGCCCTGGAAATTCACACGCCACGGGCAGTGCGGAGCGACTTTCTCCGAATTGTTGCCGCGCATGGCTGGACAGGCGGACCGCTGGACGGTGCTGCGCGCCATGCACACCACGGAATTCAACCACGCGCCCGCCCAGCTGTTCCTAGCCACGGGGCATGCCCGCGCCGGGCGCCCGAGCTTCGGCGCCTGGGTCAGCGCGGGCCTCGGCACGCTCAACGAGAACCTGCCGACCTACGTGGTGCTCAACTCGGGCCGTTACGGGCCCGATGGAGGCGCCTCATTGTGGGGTGCGGGTTTCCTCGAGGGGCGCCACCAAGGCGTGCGCCTGCGCTCCAGCGGCGCCCCCGTGCTGTTCCTGGAGGATCCGCCCGAGTTGTCCCGCGAGGCGCGCCGCGACACGCTCGATGTGCTAGGCGCGCTCAACCGCGAGCATGCCACGCGCACGCTCGACCCGGAAATCCAGACGCGCATCGCGCAGTACGAGCTCGCCTACCGCATGCAGGCGAGTTGCCCGGAATTCGCGGACCTTTCGGACGTGCCCGAGGCCGAGCGGGCGCGCTACGGTGCCGTGCCCGGAGAGACGCGCTACGGGAACAACTGCTTGCTCGCCAGGCGCCTGCTCGAGCGCGGGGTGCGCTTCGTCGAGTTGCACCACTGGGGCTGGGACAGCCATGGAACGAGCCCGGAGGATGACATCGTGACCTCGCTGAAGCGCCGTTGCGAGGAATGCGACGGCCCGACGGCCGCGCTGCTCGAGGATCTGGCGGCCAGCGGGCTGCTGCAGGAGACGCTGGTGATCTGGGGCGGAGAGTTCGGTCGCTCCTGCATGAACGAGGAGCGCGACGGTTCGCGCTTCCTCGGGCGCGACCACCACGCGCATGCCTTCACGATCCTGCTGGCCGGAGCAGGCCTGCGCGCGGGGCTGACCCACGGCGCGACCGATGAACTGGGTTACCGCGGCGTCGAAGGGCAGCTCTCCGTGCACGATCTGCACGCCACCTTGCTGCACCTCCTGGGCTTTGACCACGAACGGCTGACGGCGCGCTTCCAGGGCCGCGACCACCGCCTGACCGACGTCCACGGCCGCGTCGCCCACGAGATCCTCAGCTGATCCAAGGACTGCGGGCGGCCACCGGTAGGTCGCCGCCCGCAGGATTCAAGCGCTGCTCGTCTGGCTCACTGGCACCAAGGCACTTCCATCATCGTGGAAGTGTTGGTGGTCGTGGTGCCGCCGACGTTGTCCCGGAACCAGGCCTGGAAGTACCAGGTCTGCCCCGCCGCGATCGAGGCGCCGCCCGGGAGGGCGTTGAGATTCAGGTTGTAGGTCAGATCGCCGAAGGCATTCGAGGTCGAAGCCGGGGTGCGGAAGAATGGCGAGCTGACGCAGCGGAAGCCTGAGCCCAGGGTCACCAGGGTCTGGTTCTGGCCGAAGAAGAACAGGCCCGTCTTGTTGGGCGGCAGGCCTACCGCCACCAGCTGGAAGTTGTTGGTCGAGACCTTGTTCTGGCCTGCGTAGCCCAGCGTCGCGCCCGGGCCCGCGCTGTTGGGCGACTGCGTGCAGGAGCCGGTCACCGGCGGCGGACAGCTGACCGTGAGGCCGGGGAAACCCTGCGTGCGGAAGCCGCTGTCGATCGCCGTGAAATTCGGCGAACCATCGCTGATGTTGCCGTTGTTGTCGTCCAGCGTGATCCACTGCGTTTCGATCACGGAACGGATCGTGCTCTGGTTGTAGGAGTTCATCCACGACAGGAACAGCGTGTCGGCGCGCAGGTCCCCCGCCGAGTTGCCCAGCGCCGTGTTCAGGTTGTTGCGCACCTTCCACAGCGCTCCCATCAGAACCTCGCCATCGGTGTGCACCTGTCCGTAGCAACCCGGGTTGGTGTCGCCGCAGAACTGACGCGTGTTGGTGCCGGTGCGGATGAAGCTGCTGCCCGAGAAGTTGGCCCCGACAATCGGCGTGTCCCACAGGTACATCGCGAAGGTATCGGCATTGCCCTCGCCGAAACCATCCGCGCCGTTGCCGCTGTTGTAGCGATCGTTCATCCAGTGCCCCTGCTCGTGCGTCACCACCGTCGAATAGGCCGTATTCGAGCAACCGCCGCCCGCCGGATAGAAGTTGATCGAGCTGCCGTTGTAGAAGGCGTTGCAGCTGCCGGAGACGTTGACATTCGCCACCGTGACGAAGTCCGCCGTGTTGTCGGTCGGCAGGATCGAGCGCACCCAATCGCGCATCCTGGAGGATGCGAGGAATGCGTTGGCCTGAGGTGTGATCGTCGAACCGGAGCTGGGGTTCATCGTGATCACGTTGCCGTTGCCGGGCGCGCAGGACTGCACCAGCGAGTAGTCCGCTCCCGGCTGGTAGTTGACGCTGGCGTAGTTGCCCACGTAGGTGAAGGTCACCGACAGGTTGGTGCTGACCCCGGGGAAATTGAAGTTGCCGTTGACATCGGTGTAGACGGTCGTAGCGCCCGCTTGCGCGCGCAGACGCGGCATGTTCTGCAGCGTTTCGGGGTTGCTGCTGATGTCCGGCAGAAGTCCGGGCGACGCGTAGGACTTGACGGTGCCGCCGACGTCGAAGTGGTGCACGGTCTCTTCGGTCTTCAGGAGCTCGCCCGTGTGGGCGTCGACGTACACGCGCTTGCCTACCGGCTCCGCGTCCTGCATCTCGTGCATCAGCTCGACCTTCCAGGCGAGCTTGCCGACGCGCGAGGCGCCCTGCTCGAGCTGCACGATCACCAGTTCGGGCTCGTCAACATGGTTGGCGGACAGGCCCGTGATTTCCTCGAAACGCTGGCGGGCAAAGCCCAGGCCGTCGGTCGAGTCCAGTCCCGGTAGCGTCCCGATGCGCTCGGCGCCCGGGAGAGCCGTCGACTGCACCGAGAGCAGCTCGCCGCGGGCGGCGAAGAGCAGGTTGACGAAACCCGCCTGCACGGGCACCCCGTTGACCACCTGACGGTAGCGCACCGTCTGCTTGTCGGTGCTGCCCGCCTGCCCCAGCGGCAGGAACACGGTGCGCTGGAAATCCAGCGTGCTGGCGGCGATCCCCGTCAGGGACTCGAGGCCGGGGAGCCGCTGGGCGCCCAGAGCTACGAAATCCTCGTCGGTGCGCGGCTCGCCCGGGATCGGGAAGGCGCTGCCCCCGTAGAGGAATTCCGCATAACCCGTCTGCGTGTCGAGCAGCACGGACCAGCTGCTGCCATGCTGCGAGCGCCAGGCGTCCATCAGCGGGCTGAGGTTGGGGCGAGCCGTGGGGTTGGTTTGCGCGAAGAGCGGCAGGCCGGAAAGAAGGGCCAAACCGAGCAGTGAACGGTGGCAGAGGTTCATGAAGGCGGAAAAAGTCGGGTGATGAGAGGTGGCGCCTGCGAAGACTACCGCACGCGTACGTCCGATGTGCCAAGAAGGACGCGCACGGGGCCGCGCAGGTTCCGCGAAAAGAGATCCTAGGCTACTGCTGGAGGGCCAGCTCCCCAGGGCCGCCGCAGAGCCCCCCCCTCGAGCGACCACTTGCG
The DNA here is from genome assembly GCA_044359355.1 of Planctomycetota bacterium. Lineage (GTDB taxonomy): Bacteria > Planctomycetota > UBA1135 > UBA1135 > SYGM01. The sequence goes on from JBIKMH010000006.1 coordinate 24,644, forward strand.
GGCCTGATCGTCGGTTTCCACCGGGAAAAACAAGTCCGCCCGGGGCCTGCACGCAGGGCGGCAGGGTGCTCGGGCGGACCGTGAAACAAGGCCCAGGGCTCACCGTCCGGCGGTGGCTCCGGCGTCGATCACACCATCGACTTGAGGCTCTTGAGAGGCCGAATCTTGATCACGTTGCGGGCCGGCTTGGCCTTGAACATGACCTCTTCCTTGGTGAAGGGGTTGATGCCCTTGCGCGCCTTGGTGGCGGGCTTGCGCACCACGGTGACCTTCATCATGCCGCCGAGGTTGAGCACGCCGGGACCGCTCTTGGACAGATCTGCGGCGATCAGCTTGCCGACCGTCTCGAAGACCGAGGAGACCTGCTTGCGGGCGAGCCCCGTGGTTCCGGCGATGGTGGTGAACACCTCGCCCTTGGTGCGGGGCTTGTTGGCAGGGGAGATCTTGACGGGCTTGGGAGCGGCCTTGACGGCCTTGGCGGGCTTGGTGGTTTTCTTGGACATGTGGTTCGTTGAAACGCGTTTTCTGCTGGAAAAACAGGGGTTTTCGCCCCTCAGAACCCGGAATACCAAAGGCGCGCACCGGATTACAAAGAAGAAAATGCCTTTTTTTTCGAGAAAAACAGAATTCCTCTGGGGAACGCGGAAGGTTGGCTCGCTGTCTGTAAGCTGGAAAGCTCGGTCCTCCGCCCCGGCCGGACTGCGCTAGACTCCATCTGGACCCAATCCCATGAAGCGTTTGCTGCTGTTCGCTCCCGGCCTTTCCTTCCTGCTCTCCTGCTCCGGTTCGGGCAGCGGCGCTCCCGGCGGAACCGGGCCTCTGCGGCTGCACGTCGACACCGCCCCGCGCGGCAAGTCCGACGGCTCGAGCTGGGAGAATGCCCTCGGATCGCTGCACACGGCGCTGGCGCTCGCCCCTCAGGGCGGGGAAATCTGGCTGCGCTCGGGCACCTACCGGCCGGCGGGCCCCGGAGGCGACCGATTGGCGAGCTACGAATTGCGGAGCGGCCTGACGCTGCGCGGGGGCTTTGCGGGCTTTGAAACCAGCGCGGAGCAGCGCCTTGAGGAAAACGCCCCCACCATCCTCTCGGGCGATCTCAACGGGGACGATCAGGGCGACTTCCTGACCCATCGCGGCGACAACGTTTACCACGTGGTCTCGGCGCACATGGTGATGGACACCACGCTGGAGCGGTTGACGATCGCCGGCGGCCAGGCAGACGGTCCAGGCCTTGGAGCCCACATGGGCTCGCACGATCAGGGGGCCGGCGTCAACGTTTTCCACTCGCATCTGTCGTTCCACAACTGCCTGATCACGCAAAACTTCTCGAGCAACCACGGCGCGATCAATGACCACGGGGGCTGCCACTACATGGACTGCGCCTTCGTGGCCAACGGTTCCACCCTGCTCGGCGCGGGGCTGTACATCCACGGCGATGTCGAAGCGCTGGTGGAGGGCTGCCGATTCCTCGGCAACGAGACGATCGGTCAGGGTGCGGGACTGTACACGCGCAGCTTCCTGCCCACGCTGATCCGCGACTGCCACTTTGCCGGCAATCGCGCCGAGCGCGGTGCGGGACTGTACATGGCCGCGGGCAGCAAGAGCACGCTGGAATCCTCGCGCTTCGACGAGAACGTGGCACTCGTCGGAGGCGGCGGCACCTTCCTCGAGGATTGCGAGGGCATCGTGCGCGACTGCATGTACGTCGCCAACACCGCCGGTGCGAACATCAGCGACGGCGGCGGTGGCGGCGGAGGGAGTGGCGGCGGCGGCATCTGGACCAGCGCCGGGGCCCCGCTGATCGAGGGCTGCTGCTTCAACGCCAACATCGCCTCTTTCGGCGCCGGCGTCTATCACAACGACGAGAGCCGCGCGACCGTCCGCGGATGCATCTTCCAGCGCGGCATCGCCTTCGAGGCTGGCGGCCTCTACAGCCTGGAGTCCCCCGTCACGGTACAGGACTGCCTCTTCTACGAGAATTACGCCGCGGGCGGAGCATTTTCCGTCGGCGGTGCGATAAGCATTTACATCGCCGACGCGCTGATCGAGCGCTGCCTCGCGTTCAACAACGAGGCGGAATTGGGAGGCGGCGGCATCTATGTCGAAGGCGGCGCTCCGATCGTGCGCGAGTCGCACTTCGCCAGCAATCGCGCCTTCGGGGAAAAGCAGGGCTGGGGCGGCGGCGCTCTGATCGGCTATTTCTCGCAGGCCCGCTTCGCTTCCTGCACCTTCGAATCCAACCGGGCCAACAAAGGCGGGGCGATCTTCTCGATCGTCTTCACCGAGCCGGTCCTGACCAACATCACCAGCACGGGCAACCTCGCGCTGCAGGAAGGCGGCAGCATCTACGCGTACGAATCGAGTGCCGTCCGTCTGGAAAACAGCATCCTGTGGGGCGATCTGCCGAGCGCGCTCGCTGGCGCGCCGGTCAGCATCGAGCGCAGCTGCATCGAGGGCGACAGCCCCGGCCTGGGCGTGATCCGCCAGCCGCCCCTGTTCGTGCGTCCGCCGGAGGTCGGCGCGGACGGAGAGATCGGAACCGCGGACGACCAGATGGGCGATCTGCGGCTCGATGCGGGCTCGCCGTGCATCGATGCGGGCGACAACTCCCGGCTGCTGCCCGAGGAACTCTACGACTGCGCGCGCGCCAACCGCAGAGCTGACGATCCCGCGGCGATCGACACCGGCTTGGGAGGCGCGCCGCTGGTCGATCTGGGCGCCTACGAGCGCCAGCCCTAGCTGGACAGCAGCGCTTCGATGCGCATCGCCGGCTGGAGTTCCAGCGGCCTTTGGCCGCGTCGGAACAGCCGCGCGCCCGTGCTGCCCTTGAGTTCGATCGCCGGCCCTTCGACGCGCAGCAGCGCGCCCTCGCGCAAGCCGAGCACCGGAGCGCTTTCCTCCTCGTGGAACTCCGCGATGCGTTGCTCGCGAGTTTCGCCCATGTGGGTCGAGCCCGGCAGCGGATCAAGGTAGTGCGGGTTGATATTGAAGGGCACCAGTCCCAAAGCCGTGAAGGAAGGCGGCTGGACGATGGGCATGTCGTTGGTGGTCTGGATCGAGCGCGTGGCGACATTGGTGCCCGCGCTCGATCCCATGTAGGGCAGACCCGCGCGGACACGCTCCCGCAAAGCCTCGAGCAATCCGCTGTGGTAGAGCCGGTGGAGCAGACGGAAGGTGTTGCCCCCGCCGATGAAGACGCCCTCACAGCTCGCGAGGCGGGCCAGACCATCGGGACCGTAGAGGCCACCGAGCTCGTAGCCCAGCTGCGCGAAGCGCGCACGCGCCTTGGCCGTGTAGGCCTCCTGGTCGTGCAGCGCAAAGGGCACGAAGCCGATCCTATGCACGGGCCCAAAGAACGAGCGGATCTCGTCCGCGCAGTGATCGAGGTAGCCCTGACCGTGGAGCGTCGAATTGGAAATCAGCAGGAGTCGCATGACCCAAGCAGCCTAGCGTCCGGCGCGCTATCCTGCGCACATGAGCGTCCTCGCCCTGCTTGTCTCCCTGCCGGCCCTGCTGAGCCTGCCCCAGACGGAAGAACCGATCCTCGCCACCGCGCGCGAACTGGTGCGCGAGTCGCTGCGCGCGGGCGAGGCATACCCCAAGCTCCAGGGACTGGTGGTCGCGGCGCCCAAGCGCTTTGCAGGCAGCTCCGGCGCGGAGGATGCGCTGCAGTGGGCGGAGCAGCGGCTCAAGCTCGACGGTTGGCAGAATGTGCGCCGCGAGCCCTGCGAGGTGCCGCTGTGGTCGCGCGGCAAGCTCGCCCGGCTGACCCAGATCTCCGCTCCGGCCGAGCAGCGCGCGCACCTACCGATTCTGGCGCTGGGCGGCAGCGTCGGCACGCCCAAGGGCGGGCTGCGGGCACCCCTGGTGGCCGTGCGGAGCTTTGAGGAACTGCGCGCGCTCGGGGAGCGCGCCAAGGGTTGCTTCGTGTTGTTCAACCGCCCGATGGATCCCTCCTTGTTCGATCCCTTCGAGGCCTATGGAAAGGCCGTGGACCAGCGCGGCCGCGGTGCCATCGAAGCAGCCAAGGTGGGCGCCGTCGGAGCGATCGTGCGCTCGATGACCCTGCGCCTCGACGACGTCCCCCACACCGGAGGCATGCGCTACGAGGAGGGCGTGCCGAAAGTCCCCGCCGTGGCGATCAGCACCGCCGGCGCCGAACGGCTGGCAGCACTGCTCGCCGGCGCCGAGCAGCGCAGCGAGCGACTCGAGCTGGAACTGGAGCTGGACTGCGAAGATCAGGGCCGTGGCACGAGCGCCAATCTGGTCGCGGAGTGGCCCGGCCGTGAAACACCCGAGGAAATCGTGCTCGTCGGTGCGCATCTGGACTCCTGGGATGTGGGGCAGGGAGCGCACGACGATGGCGCCGGCTGTGTGCAGGCCATGGAACTCGCGCGCCTGTTCCGCAAGCTCGAGCTCCGCCCCCGGCGCACGCTGCGACTGGTACTGTTCATGAACGAGGAGTTCGGTCTCGACGGCGCGCTCGCCTATCACAGGAACTACGCTTCCGCCGTCGGACTCCACGTCCTCGCCATCGAAACCGACCGCGGCGGCTTTGTGCCGCGGGGATTCGTGACCAACGCCAGCGACGCCGCCCGCGCCCAGTTGGAGCCGCTGCGCGCGCTGCTCAGCGAGGCTGGAGCGGGGGAATTGCGGCGCGGTGGCGGTGGCGCGGATCTGATTCCGCTGGAGCAGGCGGGCGTCACGGTGATGGGGCTGTATCCCGACCCGCAGCGCTACTTCGACCTGCACCACACCAGCATCGACACGCTGGACAAGGTCCATCCGCGCGAGCTCGAGCTGGGAGCGGGGGTGCTCGCGGCGATGGCGTGGTATGTCGCCGAGCATCCGCTGCCCCTGCCAAGGCCGGCCCTGCCGACACCCGCGGAACCGAAGTCCCGCTAGGGATTCAGGCTCCCCTTCCGAGGACTTCGGTGAGCAGGGAGAGTTCGGGGGGATGGGGCTTGCGCCCCGGCCTCGCGCGGAAAAACCGCTTTCCGCTTTCGAATCCCGTCCCCGCTGGGGGAGCAGTCTCCTCTAGCCGCGTGCGAACACGGGCCCGCTGGCCGCTGTCGACCGGCCGGCCTCCAGTTCCCGCGCGCGCTCGGCGAGCACCCGCAGCGGCAGATTCCAGCGCGAGTCCCCCTGCACTTCCTCCATGCCGTGCAGGATCTCCGCCAGTTCCCGATCCAGCGCGCCGGCGCCGCTCTCGCCCGGCGGCAGCGGGCCCTCCAGGGCCTCGAGAATGCCCTGCACGTGGATGCGGTCCATGTCGACAGCGAGGATCAGGCTGTCCCCGTCGCCGCCGCGCACCCACGCGAGCAGCCGCGCATCGACCAGTTCGTGCAGCACGCGCTCCAGCGGGCGCAGCGAGACGTTGAGCTCCTTGGCGAGCGCCGAGGTGGTCCAGGCCTCAGCACCCGCGAGGGCGCGCGACGCGATGCGCACCATCACCCGCAAGGCCACCGACTCGCGCGAACGCACCGACAGCGCCTGCGGACTTTCCGGCCAGTAGCTCGGAGCGCTCTGGTGCGCGAAGCACACCTGCGCGCCGAGAAGCACCGTGACCCACGAGATCTGGATCCACATCAGGAAGATCGGGAAGGCGGCGAAACCGGCGTAGATCGCGTTGTACCGGGCGACCCCGATCTGAAACTCCAGATGCGCCAGCAGCGTCAGCTGCCACAGCGTCCCGCCCACGACCGCCCCGAGCAGCGCCGAGGACAGGCGCGTGCGCGTGTTGGGCAGCGCCAGATAGAGAAACGCGAAGGCCACCCACAGCGAGAACAGCGGCGTCAGTCGCAGCACCAGCCCGAAGAGCTCGCCCAGTTCGAACCGGGTGGTCCAGGCCTGCACCACGCTCGAGTTCTGCGCGGCGGTGGTGATCGCCGTGGCGAGGAACAGCAGGATCGGCGTCACGACCACCATCGCGAGGTAGTCGGTCAGCTTGCGAACCAGCGTGCGGGCCCGCTGCACGCCCCAGATGTCGTTGAAGCTCTGCTCGATCGTCGAAAGCAGCTTGATCACCGTGTACAGCAGGAAGATCAGTCCCGCCGCGCCCAGTCCGCCCACATGCGTGTGGTCCACGAAGGCCAGCACGCGCTCGATCGCCGCGCGCATCTCGCTGGAGCCCATCTGCGGCGCGAGCGAGAAGTCCGCGGCCCCCGGAGCGGGCGAAAACGGCACCACGGTACCGAAGGTCGAATCGAGAAATGGCTCGATGCTCTTTTCGCGCAGCGTCTCGTAGAAGCCGAAGCCCTTCGCCAGCGCGAACGCAAAGGCCAGCAGCGGCACGAGCGAGAGCACCGTGATGTACGTCAGCGCCGAGGCCCGAAACAGGCAGCGATCCTCTACGAAACCGCGCGACGAGAGGTACACCACCCGCAGCGCCAAGTTGAGCCGGCGGCTCCACTTCGGCAGGCTCGCGAGCTCCACGGCGAAGATTCGCTCGCGATACCAGCGCTCCAAGCGCGCAACCAGGCGCCCCAAAGGACCAGGAAGATCGAGCCGGTGGCGCGCCGAGCGCTCGAGCGCCTGCTGCGAGTGCGAAGACATGCGCTCGAGCATGCCGTGCACGGAACCGTGTTTCCAGCCTGCGCCGTGGTGCGGCCCAGAGCCGCAAAGCCCTAGGCAGCGCTTTGGGGCGGAGAACTCAGAGCTTGATCTGGCTCAGGCGCACGAAGCGTTCCGCGCGCAGCGCAGTCTTGGTTCCGGCGAACTTCTTGGCCAGACTTTCGGCCTTCTGGACATTGGCGGAGTCGAAGGGTTTGGCCTTCGCCACGCGGCCTTCGAACAGCTCCCAAGCCTTGGCCGCCTCGCGCTCCTCCTTCAGCGCCGGATCCTCCAGTCGCTTGCGCTCGCTCGCCAACTCGGCCTGACCCTTGAATTCCTTTTCGAGCGCGGCGAGCAGCGTGGCGGCATCCTCCAGACGCCCCTCGTCGATGCGAGCGCGTAGACGCAGGAGGCCGCGTGCCAAGCGCCCCTTCTGGAGATCGCCGTTGGGCTCCTTGGCGCGCAGCTTCTTGGCCTTGGCGATCTCGGAAGCGATCGTTTCCTCGAGCTTCTTGCCGAAATCACCCGGATAGCCCTGCATCAGGACGGTTCCATCGATGCCGATCAGAGCGACCTCCGGCAAGCCTTGTCCCACCGTGGGGATCGGCCGATCGATGGTCCACATCGCGGGGTTGCCCATCCACTTCATCTTCCAGGCAAAGGCCTCGGCGGTCTCGGGCGGGGTGCCTTGGCACTCCACGAAGATCACCTGCAACTCTTCGCCGAAGCTCTCTTGCGCCTTGATGGAGGCCGGCACGGACCCCCCGATGCAGCCGGGTCAGTTCTTGCCCCAAAAATCGATCAGGACCGGCATGCCGCGCAAATCGGCCAGCGTGCCGATCCCATCGCGGTTGACGGTCGCGGGAGACAGGCGCGCGTCCACGGCCTTGGAGCCCTCGGCAGCGGCCGGCAAGATGCACAGAAGTAAAGCGAGAAGCCAACGCATGCAGGAAAGACTAGCATCCGGAAAAGCCCAGCCGTAGGCTCCCCATTCACATTCTCATGAAACTCACCCTGCCTCTTGTCGCCGGCGCCGGCCTCCTGACCAGCGCCGCGTTCCTCCCGCTGGCGTTCCAGTCGGACATTCCGCCGGAACCCAAAGCAGCCCACCAACAGATCTCCGGTGCCAGCGTCAAGCTGGTCCAGGCGATCGAGATCGCCGAAAAGGCCACCGGAGGACTGGCGCACAGCGCCGGCCTGCTGGGAACCAGCGGCGAGTTGATCCGCGTCGACATCTACACCCCCACGGAGCACCGTCAATTGGACATCAAGACCACCAACGGCGAGATCGCCGCCAACCAATCCCTGCCGCGTTTCCCTGGCGCTCAGCCGACGGGCGAGGCCGTCACCACGGCTTCGGGCATGATGTACTACGACTTGGTCGTCGGCACCGGCCCGATGCCCTCGGGCCCCGCGCAGAAGGTCAAGGTCCACTACAGCGGCTACCTGCTCAACGGTACCAAGTTCGACAGCTCCGTTGACCGCGGAACGCCGGCGGAGTTTCCGCTCAACGGCGTCATCAAGGGCTGGACCGAGGGCGTCGGCAGCATGAAGGTCGGCGGCAAGCGCAAGCTGATCCTGCCGGCAAACCTGGCCTACGGCGAGCGCGGCATGGGGCCGATTCCGCCCAAGTCGACGCTGGTTTTCGACGTGGAATTGATCGCGCTCGTGCCCTGAGTCAGGCGCTTGACACGAGTCAGGCGATCGTCACGACGAACCGCTCTTGTCAGCCTCTCAAGCCCTCGGCTACCGAGGGCTTGAGAGGCTGATGCTCATCAAAGAGGGGGGAGCCACCTCCCCAGAGTTGCGGTCACTCTTCGTCGCCGAAGTCCGACCACTTGCCGCCGCGACGGCCTCCGCCATCGCCGTCGCCGTCGAAATCACGCCGGCCCCGGCCACCGCGGTCCGGACGACCACCGCCTCCTCCGCCACCACCGCCGCGATCGCCACCCCCGCCTCCGCCACCGCCGCCTCCGCCACCCCAGGAGCGGGTTCCCCCACCGCCTCCTCCGCCGCCGTAGCCACCTCCGCCGCCACCGAAGCTGCGACCGCCGCCACCACCGCCACCGAAGCTGCGACCGCCGCCACCACCGCCACCGAAGCTGCGACCGCCGCCGCCACCTCCGCCGCCGAAGCTGCGACCGCCGCCGCCACCTCCGCCGCCGAAGCTGCGACCGCCGCCACCGCCGCCAAAGGAGCGGGGTCCCCCGAAGGAGCGCGGGCCACCTGGACCGCCCGGACCACGCGGTGTGCGCTCGCGCGCTTCATTGACCGTCAGGTTGCGGCCGTTGATCGGCTTGTCATGCAGGCCGGCGATCGCGGCCTGCGTCATTTCCGGGGTCTCCATTTCGATGAAGCCGAAGCCGCGCGAGCGGCCCGTTTCACGGTCGAAGATCACCTCGGCCGATCGGACCGTGCCGAAGGGCGCGAACAGATCTTGCAGTTCGGTGTTGGTGAAGCTGTAGGGCAGGTTGCCCACGTAGAGCTTGGTGACGGACATCAGACGCTACCTTGACGAAGAGACAAACGAGACCAATTCGATTTCGAAGATTAGGGGATGCCCGGACAAAGGATGGTTGGCGTCGAGCAGGGCATCCTCGCCCTCGATCGCGCGAACCCACACCGACAGGCTTTCACCGTGCGCATCGGCTTCGAGCCGATCGCCGATCTGCACGCCGGGAGGCAGGTGCTGAAGACGGACGCGCCGCTCCAGCGCCGGGTCGCGCAGCCCATAACCATCCTGCGGTTCCACGCGCAGGAGCTTGCGCTCCCCCGCCTGCATGCCAAGCACTCCCTGGCTCAGGCCAGGAATCACCTCGCCGCTGCCGGCGAAAAAGGCCTGCGGCCCTTCGGCATGCGTGGAAAAGAACGGTGAGCCATCGGCGAGGCGCACCGAATAGTGAATCTCCACCCTGTCTCCGGTCTGAACCAGGTTCATCGTACGAGCGCACGGTGGCGCGGAGAAAGGACTGCGGGGATCACGAGACGGATGGACTGCGGGCGATTCGAACCGCGCGGGCGCGGATCCAACCACCGGGCGGGCGGATTGTAAGCAGCTCGCCGGAGTTCCTGCAAGCCGTCAGCCACTCAGCTTCGGGAGGCGAGGAGCGCCACCAGACCGATTCCCAGCAGCACGAGCACCACGAGCAGCAGGACCTTGACCCAGGAAACGGGCGCCTTGCCGACCACGTGCCCCGTCTGGCCGTGGATCAGCACCGCGTAGGACTGGCCACGCCACTGGTAGGTCAGGCTCCAGACCGGCAGCAGCACGTGCTTGAAATAGACCTCGTGTATGTGCGTGCGCACCTGCAGGTTGCGCTGTGTGTCCCCGGGCACGTCGCCCGAGCAGCGGCGGCGCTGCTCCGCGCGCACCCCGGCGAGGAAGTTCTGGCAGGCATCGTCGAGCCCGATGGCGTATTCCTCCGCGCTCCAGCCCGCCAGATAGTCCGGCTTGTAGGGCACGAGCTTGGAAAGATCGTAGCGGCCGAGCTTGGCGCTGAGTTCGACCGACAACCCGCGCGAGGCGTGGATCAGCCAGTCGTCGTACGCGTCCTGGCGCGCACCCGCCGCCGGTTCCCAGCGCACGCGCTGCTCCATGTGCACCCGCGTGGTCAACTTGCCGTTGATCATCACCGTGCGGGTCACCGGCACGTAGTAGTAGTGGCCCGCCTCGGCGGTCCACTGCGAATCGGCCCGGGCATCGAAGGTCCAGAACGGCACGTACACGCCCACCGCGCGGAATTCGCGCGTCTTCGAGAGCGCCCGGGGTGCGAACCAGCGCGAGCCGACCCACTGGCGAAACTTGAGCTCCACCGTGCCGCGGCCGACATCCAGCGGAATCACCGATTCGGGCCGCAGCGTGCGCCGCAGCGAGGCCTCCTCAAGCACCTGCGGCGAGCCGCAAAAGCAGCATTCCTTGGCGAGCGCGTTTTGGTCAAAGGAGACTTCGGCGCCGCAGCGCGTGCAGCGCGTGTGCCGCACGGGCAGGTCGAAACCCTCGCGCGCCTGCGCGCGGGCCTCGTAGGGATACTCGTAGATCACGGCCTCCCCCCGGGGTACCTCGACGCGCTGCTCGCAGTGTCCGCAGGTGAGCGCATCGGCGTCGGGATCCCAGCGCAGCGGCGCGGCGCAGCGCGGACAGCTGAGCTGCAGACTGCGGCCTTCGCCGGCGCTTTCAGTGGCGGTTGCGCTCATTCGTGTTCTGGCAGCCTCAGTACACGCCTCGGCAGCTCCCCATTGCAACCCGGCCGGGATTTTTTGAAGAACACCAGCCGGCCTGCGTACACTCGCTTCTGTCGTGGCGGAGTGCCCGCCCGCGGTTCTCCAAGGAGCAAACAGAGCATGGGAGTGATGGACTGGTTCAAGCGCGGTGTCGGCGAACTGATGATCGCCCGGCCCGACGAAGCCAAGGGCTTTGTCGTCTGGAAGCATCCTGACCCCACGATCCCGATGAAGTCGCAGCTGACCGTGATGGCCGATGAGCAGGCCGTCTTCCTGCGCGACGGCAAGGTCGTCGGAACCCTCGGCCCCGGCCGCCATACGCTCGACAGCGCCAACATTCCCTTCCTCTCGAACCTCGTCGACAGCTTCACCGGCGGGCGCCTGTTCATCACGGAGGTCTTCTTCGTCACCATGCGCGAGAATACGGGCGTGCGCTTCGGCGGCCCGATCGGCGCGGTTGAGGATCCCAAGAGCGGCGTGCCCGTCGAGACCATGGTGCACGGCGAATTCAGCTTCCGGGTCACGCAGCCGGAGCAACTGGTGATCGGGCTGGTGGGCACCGGCCGCACGCAGGGCGATCAGGTCGCGCCCTGGATGAAGGAGCAGGTGCTGAAGACGATCCGCGACCGCGTCAGCCAGCTGCTGGTGAAGAACAAGTGGCCGCTGCTCGACGTCACTTCGGGCGCCTACACCGAGGAAATCGAACAGGAAGTCATCGGCGGCGTCGCCACCCACGTGGCGAGCTACGGGATCCAGATCGTGCGCCTCGGCAACTTCGTGGTGGCGATCCGCGAGGAAGACAGCGCCAACCTCAAGAAGCTCTACACCGATGCCGCCACGATCCGCATGGCGGGCGGCGTGGGCGCCTACCAGCAGTTCGCGGCCGGCAAGGCCATGCTGGGAGCCGGCGAAGGCATGGCGAAGGGCGGCGGCGCCGGCGGCGATGCCGCCAGCGGCGGCCTGCTCGGAGGTGCGGGTCTGGGCGTCGGCCTGGGCATGGCCCAGATGCTGATGAACCAGCAGAATCAGGCCCAGAATCAGGCGCAACAGCAAGCCCAGCAGCAGGCCCAGGCTCAAGCCCAGCCCGGGCCCGCCGCCGCAGGCCGCGCTCCCGGCGGCTTCTGCCACAACTGCGGTGCCGGGCTGCCGGCCGAGGCGCGCTTCTGCCCGTCCTGCGGCACCAAGCGCGCCGGCACCTGATTCACTAGCGCGCTTCCTGGTGCAAGCCTTGCTCGGCCTCCCGGGCGAGGCTTGCGCCCTGTTCGACGTCCACCCGCGTCAGGAGGAGCGCCCCGCCCGCGAAGAGCACGATCAGGGCGAGGATCGCGCCCTCGCTCGTCGGCAGGATCACGAACAGGTACGGCCCGAGCACACCGGCGAATTTCTCCAGCGTCGCGAACAAGCCGAAGAACTCGCCGGACTTGTGCGCGGGGATCAGCCTCGCGAAGAGCGAGCGCGACAGCGACTGCGCTCCGCCCTGCACGGCGGCGACGCCAAGCGCCATGATCCAGAACTCGCGCTCGCTGGAGAGCTGGGCCGCGTAGATCGCGATCGCGATGTACACGCCGAGCGCCAGCAGGATCGCGCGCTTGGCGCCGATGCGTCCGGCCAGCAGTCCGAACAGGATGGCGCAGGGAATGCCGACGAACTGCACCGTGAGGATCACCGCCAGCATGGTCTGAGCGGAGATGTTCTTCTCTTCGCCGAAGGTCACGGCCATGCGGATGATCGTGCCGATCCCGTCGTTGTAGATCAGGAACGCCAGCATCATCAGGAAGGCCGCGCGCCAGCGGCGCAGTTCGCGGAAGGTCTCGCCCATGCGAGTGAAGCTGCGCACGAACACGCTCATGCCCGCCTGTTCGTCGGCTTCCAGGCGCCGGGGCGGCTCGCTCACCATGAGCAGCAGCGGCAGGGCGAACAAGCCCCACCACAGCGCGACCAACACGAAGCCCGCGCGCGTCGCCAGCCCCGTGTCCCAACCCTCGGGCGGATGCTGGATCAAAAGCACGCAGACCAGCAGCGCCAGTCCCCCGCCGAGATAGCCCAGGGCATAGGCACTGGAGGACAAGCCATCGCGTTCCGAATCGCGCGCGACATGCACCAGCAGGGCGTCGTAGAACACGAAGCTCCCAGCGGCGCCGAAATTGGCAAGCCCAAACAGCCACTGGGCCAAGCGCACATCCCCGGGGCCCAGCCAGAACATGCCGGCCGTGCTGAGCACACCCAGCGCCAGAAAGGCCGCCAAGAAGCGCTTCTTGCGGCCCGACACGTCGGCCAGCGCGCCGAGCAGCGGCGCGGCCAGCGCGGCGCCCAGCAGGCTCCAGGTGGTCGCCAGCGCGAAGCTCTCGCGGCGAGCCGCGGGCTCGAGCCCGGCCGCGACCACCTGCGAGTAGAAAATCGGGAACACCGCCGTGATGATCACGGTGAAGAACGCCGAATTGGCCCAGTCGTACAGCGCCCAGGCGCAGAGCTCACCCCGGTGCAGCGCGATGCGTCGCCAGAAGGGCTGGGTCATGACCCCCCCACGCTAACGCGGCTCTCCTGAAGACTCCACCTGCGGGCTTGCTATGCTCTGCGCGCCATGCGTACCGCCGCCCTCCTGTTGCTTGTGCTCGCCCCAGCCTGCACCACCGTGGATCCCCGCGCCATGCCCGAGCTGCCCCTGACCTACCCGCGCACCGAACAGGATGCGACCGGCGAACGCATCCATGGAGAGATGATCGCGGATCCCTACCGCTGGCTGGAGGACCCCGAGTCGCCGCGCACGCAGGCCTGGGTGCGCACCCAAAATGACGTGACCTTGCCGTTCCTGAAGAGCCTACCCGAACGCGAAGGCATCGAGGCGCGCATGACGGAGCTTTGGAACTACGCGCGCATGGGCGTGCCCTCGCGCGAGCAGGGTTTCTACCTCTACCAGAAGAACGACGGACTGCAGAATCAGGCCGTGCTCTACGCCGCCGATCGGCTGTCGGGGACGGAGCGCGTGCTGCTCGACCCCAACACGCTTTCCAAGGACGGCACCGTGGCGCTCGGCGGCCTGAGCGTCAGCGAGGATGGTTCGCGCCTGGCGTACATGCTCTCGGAAGCCGGCTCCGACTGGAACCGCATCGAGGTGCTCGACACCACCAGCGGCAAGCCGCTCGCAGACCGCGTGGAATGGGTCAAGTTCAGCGGGCTTTCGTGGGCCAAGGACGGCAGCGGTTTCTACTACAGCACCTATCCGGTCCGCGACAAGACCGGCAAGCAGGCGCTCAAGAACCACCAACTGTACTTCCACCGCCTAGGCACGCCGCAGTCGGACGACCGGCTGGTCTACGAGCGCAAGGACCAGCCCGAATGGGGTTTTGGGGGCCGGGTGAGCGAGGACGGCAAGCTGCTGATCATCACCGTCACGCAGGGCACGGACCAGCGCACGCGCGTCCACGTGCAGGATCTGGAGCAGCCGGACAGTCCGGTCGTGCCGCTGCTCGACGCTTTCGACGCCGAGTACGAATGCCTCGGCAAGCTCGGACGCAAGCTGTATTTCAAGACCGACAAGGATGCGCCGCGCGGCCGGATCGTCAGCCTGGATCTCGACGCGCCGGGCCGGCTGCAGGAGATCGTTCCGCAGAGCTCGGACACGCTGGAAAGCGCCAGCTTCGCGGGCGGCCATGTGCTCGCGCTGTACATGCGCAACGCGATCAGCGTGCTGCGCCTGTACGATGCCTCGGGCAAGCTGCTTCGAGAGCCCAGCCTGCCGGAGCTCGGTTCGATCGGCGTTTTGTCTGCGGAACTCGACGAGCCCGAGGCTTTCTTCAGTTTCGCGAGCTTCACCCGCCCCACCGAGATCTGGCGTCTGGACACGCAGAATGGCGCGACCGAGCAGGTGTTCGCACCTAAGGTGGGCTTCGATCCGAGCCAGTACGAAACCCGACAGGTCTTCTACACGAGCAAGGATGGCACGCGCATCCCGCTGTTCGTCTGCGCGCGCAAGGGCCTGAACATGGGACCGGCAACGCCGTGCATGCTGTACGGCTACGGCGGCTTCAACATCCCCATGAAGCCCGCCTTCAGCGTGGCCAACCTGGTGTGGATGGAGCGCGGTGGAATCTACGCGGTCGCCTGCCTGCGCGGCGGCGGAGAGTACGGCCGCGACTGGCATCAGGCCGGCACGAAGCTGCGCAAGCAGAACGTTTTCGATGACTTCCATGCCGCCGCGGAGTTCCTCGCCCGGAACAACTACACCAGCGCCCGGCGCATCGCGATCCGGGGCGGATCCAACGGCGGTTTGCTCGTCGGTGCCTGTCTGCTGCAGCGCCCCGAGTTGTACGGTTGCGCACTGCCCGCAGTCGGCGTGCTCGACATGCTGCGCTACCAGCGCTTCACGATCGGCTGGGCCTGGGCCTCGGACTACGGCGATGTCGCCGATCCCGAACAGTTCCGCTATCTGCTGGGCTACTCGCCTGTGCACAACGTCAAGGCCAATGTCGCCTACCCTCCGACCCTGATCACGACCGGCGACCACGATGACCGGGTGGTGCCTGCCCACAGCTACAAGTTCGTTGCCGCTCTCCAGGCGGTCCAGAAGGCTCCTGCCCCGGTGCTGATCCGCATCGAAACGCGCGGCGGACATGGCGCGGGCAAGCCCACGGCGATGCAGATCGAGGAACTGGCCGACCAATGGGCCTTTGCGCTGGCGGCGCTCGAAGGCCGCTTCGCGAAATAATTTCGCGCCGCAAGGCGGCTCCGTCTTCCGATCGAAGAGCGAGCTATCCTTGATGTTGGATCGACCATGGCCTTCCCCAGAGTCATCTGCACGCTGCCGACCTACAACGAGTCCGGAAACATTCTCGACCTCGTCGCGGAGCTCTTGAAGCTCGATCCACGCCTGGAGGTGATCGTGATCGACGACCATTCTCCCGACGGGACTTGGAAGCTCGTGGCCGAAGCGGCGCGGGCAGAGCCGCGCTTGCACCTGATCCATCGCACCTCCGACAAGGGCCGCGGCCGCTCCGGACGAGACGGCTTCGTGCGGGCGCTGGAGCTGGGCGCGGAATACGTGATCGAGATGGACGCCGACTTCAGCCATCAGCCGCGCTACATCCCGGCGCTGATCGCGTGCGCACAGTCTGGCGGCGACGAGGTCGGTCTGGTGTTGGGCTCGCGCGCCGTCAGCGGCGGCAGGGACGCCGATCGCGGCCTCGTGCGTCAGTGGATCACCAAGCTCGCGAACCTGTACATCCGAGTGCTGCTGGGCGTAGCGGTGCACGACTGCAACTCCGGCTTCCGCTGCTGGAAGCGCGAAACACTCGAGCGCATCCGCGTGGCACAGACCTTTTCGCCGGGCCCGGCGATCGTGCAGGAACTGCTGTTCAAGACGGCACGCGCGGGCATCGGCATCCGCGAAGTTCCGATCGACTTCGTCAACCGCAAGCACGGCGAGTCGACGCTGACCTTCCGCACGCTGATGCAGGGCTACACCACGGTGCTCAAGTTGCGCTGGATGAGCCTCACGGGCAGGATCTAGACATGCCCACGGCTTTCGGCTGGCGCGCGCGTGTCTTGGACCTCGCCCTGCTGCTGCTGGTCTATGGCTGGATCCGCTGGCTGGTGCTCGAGACGGCCTTCGACGAGGTCGGGCTGTGGATGTACGAGTTGTACCCGATGGGCACGATGGCGGAGTTGTACCGCCGGGGCGTGGAGATCCCGCTCGCCTTCTACTACGACAATGCGGCCGGCCAGATCTTCGCTGGGCTCGCCACGATTCCGATCTTCGAGCTTTTCGGTCCGAGCTATCTGTCGCTGAAGCTGCTGCCCTTGCTGATGGGCGCGGGGCTGCTGGCGGCCGTCCACGCGCTGCTGTGGACGTGGTTCGGACGCTGGCCGGCGCTGCTCGGGGGGCTGCTCTTCGCCTTGCCGCCTACGCTGGTCTTCAAGTACTCGATCACCTGCTCAGGCAACCACTTCGAGAACCTGTTCTTTTCCATGCTGGCGGTGCTGGTCTTTTTTCAGGCGCACCGCCGCGGCTTGCGCCGGGGCTGGCTGGTCGCGGCCGGAGCCGCGATGGGCTTTGCGTTGTTCATCTTTCTCGGGGCGCTGCTGACGATTGCCATGCTCGTCCTGCTGCACCTGGGCATGCGTGGCTGGCGCGCGGCTCTGGGCGACGCGTTGCCGCTCGCCGGCGGAGCCTTGCTGGGGCTCAGTCCGCTGATCGCGCTCAACCTCAGCACGCAGGGACGCGGACTGAGCTTCCTGGAAGCCAAATTCGCGGCGGAGAACGCACCCAGTCCCATCGACACGGCGGCCTGGAGCGAACGTGCGGCGCACTACCTGTTCGAGAAGCTGCCCATGGCGCCCAGCATGCCCGGCCACTGGGGCCTGAGCGGCGCCTTCTGGGATCAGTGGGTCACGCTCACGCTATGGATCGCGGCCGCGGCCTGCTGCCTGGTCGGGTGGCGTCCGCTGTGGCAACTCGTGCGCGCCGTGGTGGGCGGAGCACCGCGGCTCGAACCCAGACAGGCACTGCTGCTCCTGCTGCTGCTGTACCTGCCGCTCTCGACGCTGGCCTTCGCGGTCTCCAACTTCCGCATCGGCGGCTATGGGGGCATCCTCGGCTACGGCGGCTATCGCTACTACCTGCCTTGGTTCAGCTACAGCCTGCTCGCTTCTGGAGTGCTGTTGGGGCTGGCGTGGCTCTCCCAACGCTGGTTGTGGCGCGGACTGGCGCTGGTGCTGTTTGCGGGCCTGCTGCTACCCGGGCTCGCCAACCTCGCCCTGGTGCGCGCCGATGCGCCCGTCCGCGGCCTGGGACGGGCCTATCCCGGCTATGACCTGCCGAAGATCGCACGCGCGCTGATCGCTGGGCGCAACGCGCTCTCGCGCGCCGAGCAGATCCGCTACCTCGACAGCTTCCCGGAATCGCTGCGGGCGCCGGTGGTCCGCGCGATCGGCTACAACCTCGGCGTGCTGCAGATCGAGCGGAATCTGCAGGCGGAGCCGGGCGCTCCTTGGTGGATCGATCTCGAGCAGCTGAGCGCCGATTGGCCGGCGGCGGATGCGGAGGAGCTTGCGCGCGGAGCCGGCATCGGCGCACGCTTCCAGCAGGTGGTGGGCGGAGCCGATATCGGCACACTGCTGCCGCACCTCGAACGCACGCTGCAACGCGCCTCCCCGCGCACGCGGGAACTGCTGCCCTGCTTCGCCGAAGGGCTCGGCTCGGTCAATCCGACGCTGCCGCTGCTCGATCAGACGGAGCGCGTCACGGTCGCGACCAATGGCCTGATCGGTGCGCTGGTCAGCACGGGCGCGGATCCCCTGTGGGTGCGCGGGGTCGCGCGCGGCCAGGGCTTGCTGCTCGGGCAGTTGTGGGCGCGTGGCATCGCTGCGGATGCCAACCGCGCGTGGCAGCGGTACCAGGAACTGTTCCCGGATCTGCACGTCGATTTCGCGCGGGGCATGGGTCAGGGCATCGCGGCCGGCGGACAGCAGCTGAACGCACCGGCCTTCTTCGCGAGCGAGACCGAGCGTGAGGCTTTTCGGCAGGGAGCGGCCGAGATGCGCGCGCGGCTCCAGGTTCCGTGACGACACGGCTCCCCCGCCGGTTTGCCGATCCGCACGCTCGTGCGCCTTGGCGAGTTCCGCTCGAAAATCCCGCGGAGCCGCGTCACTCGCGTCGCTTGGCGAGCAGCGTCTGACGGGCGCCCGGCGCCAGCCCCACGCGCATGGCGAGATCCAGCCCGAGGAACACGCCCGCCAGCAACAGCAGGCGCGGTGTGCGCCTCTGAGCCTTGAAGATCTCCGCCGGCAGCGGCACGGAGCCCTCGTTGCGCACGATGTCGAATCCCGCCTCGCGCACGATCCGCTCCAGCGAGCGCCGATCGAACTCCAGGAGGTGGTAAGGCATTCCGCGGCGACTGGGATCCTCCTCGAGTTTCAGAAGCTGAATCAGGCCCGGACCGAGCCATCCGCGCGGGATCGAGCGGCGCAGCCGATCGAGCAGCCGGAAGTAGGGTGAGTTGACGTAGCTCGGAACGATGATCAGCGCATGCCCGCCCGGCTTGAGCCGCCGGCGCATCACGCCGAGCAGACGCTGCAGGTCGGTGGAGTGTTCGAGCACGTTGTCCGCCACAATGCAGTCGAGGCTCTCCTCGGCGATCGGCGCGTCCTCGAACTCGCCGGCGAAGACATCCAGGCCCATTTCCTCGCGCGCAAAGCGCAGCGCCGGAGGCGAAAGCTCCACCCCGCTGACCTCGAAACCGGCGCGCCGCGCGCCTTCGAGAAAGAAACCGCCCGCCGCGCCGATCTCGCACAGCCGGCCTGTGCGGCCGAGTTCCCGGGCCAGCTTGGCCGCCGCCGCGCTGTACTGCTCCACCAGTTCTTCACGGCGCAGGAAATAATTCTCGGACTCGACGCCGAGGTTGTAGCCGTGCGTGTAGTAGTCCGGATCGTCGTACATCCAGCCGACCGTGGCGCCGTCGGGCTGTGGATCGACGTAGACCATCCCGCAGGCGCAGCGCACCAGATCGAAGCCCTGTTCGCCGATGGCGTACATATTCCTGTGGTACGGCTGGGCAGCCTCCTGCCGGCATACGGGGCAGGGCACCGAAACCAGCCGGACGGCCGGGGGCTGACGAGCGCTCATGTATTTCACTCTAGCGCACAGATTCCGGGCCTCCCCCGGAAAACTCTTCCCGGCTTGCAGCGCCGGCAAATCAGGGGGACACTTGAACGCATGCGCAGTCTTCTCACTCTGGTATCCGCCTTGGTCCTCTCGAGCCTCGGCCCTGCACAGGTAACCGTCGTCACCCAGTCCAGCTTCAGCTTCACGCCCTCCACGGTGACCATTCCCGTGGGCCAGACCGTGCGCTGGAACTGGACCAGCACGGCCCACACGGTGACCGAAGGCACTGACGGGATCCTTGACTGGGATGAACCCATCATCGGTTTTCTGAACGCGACCCAGACGAGCTTCGACCATGCCTTCGATGCCACCTTCGTGCGGGCCAATCCGCGCGCGCTCGGTCGCTACGATTACTTCTGCGAGCCGCACTTCCCGGGCATGAAGGGCATCGTGTTCCTCGCCGCGATCGGCACGAGCTTCTGCTCCGCGGACAGCTCCTCTCCGGTGCCCTGCCCCTGCGGCAACACCGGTTCCGCGGGGCGCGGCTGCAACAACTCGAGCAATTCCGGCGGCGGCAAGCTGCAGGCCAACGGCGATGCCACTCAGGACGCGTTCACGCTGACCGCGACCGGCATCAACAGCAACGTGTTGTCGATCTTCCTGCAGGGCGACAGCCTGCTCGCCAATCCGGTGGTCTTTGGCGACGGCCTGCGCTGCTTCGGCGGCGCACTCAAGCGCATCGCCGTCAAGAACGCCACCGGATCGACCGTGTTCTATCCGGCCGCGACGGAGCCCACGGTGATGACCAAGGCCAACAACCTCGGCGACAACATCCAGAGCGGCGCGGTGCGCCACTATCTCGTCTACTACCGGGATCCGAGCACGAGCTTCTGCCCCTCGGCCACCTTCAACGCCACTCAGGGGTTGACGATTTCCTACTGAACACCATGGGACCTCTGCGCTCTCTGCTGACCGCTTCGCTCACGCTGGCGGCTTTCCTGCCCGCTTCGGCCCAGACCCTGCGATCCAAGCTGGTCGTCGGCGGATTGCAGCGCGCCACGTGGGTCGGCGGATTGCCCAACGATTCCACGAAGCTGTGGGCGCTGGAGCAAGATGGGCGCGTGCGGGTGGTGAGTCAGGGAGCACTGCTCAGCACGCCCGTGCTCGACATCAATCCGATCGTCGGCAGTCTGGGCAACGAGCAGGGCCTGCTCTCGCTGGCCTTCGACCCGGGTTTCACGGCCAATGGCCTGTTCTACGTGTCCTACACGGACAACAACGGCGCTACGGTGGTCGCTCGCTACAGTCTCAGCGCTCCGGGAGCCAACACCGCCGATCCCGCCAGCGCTCAGGTGGTGTTCGGTCCACTCCCGCAGCCGCAAAGCAATCTCAACGGCGGCTGCATCGCCTTCGGTCCCGATGGCTTTTTGTATCTGGGACTGGGCGACGGTGGCGGAGCGAACGACAGCGGCAGCGGGCATGCGACGGGCGGCAACGCCCAGTCGAGCAGCACCTATCTGGGAAAGCTCCTGCGCATCGACCCTGCCAATCCCGCCGTGGCTCCGCTCGGCAACCCCTTCCCCGCGAGCGCGACTCCGCTGACCTGGGCCAGCGGTCTGCGCAACCCTTGGCGCTTCAGCTTCGATGAGGCGACGGGCGATCTGTACCTCGCCGATGTCGGCCAGAACAGCGCGGAGGAGATCAATCTCCAGCCCGCGGGTCTCGCCGGCCTGAATTACGGCTGGCGCTGCATGGAAGGCACGCTGTGCACCGGCCTCAGCGGTTGCCTGTGCAACGATCCCGCACTGCGCCTGCCGCTCCACACCTACGCGCACACCGGCGGCGTGTGCGCGGTCGTCGGCGGCGTGGTCTACCGCGGCAGCAGCATCCCCGCGCTGCAGGGCAGCTACTTCTTCGCCGATTACTGCTCGGGCAGGATCTGGACGCTTGTCCAGAGCGCCGGCGTGGTGCAGTCGATCGTCGAGCGCACGGCTCAGTTGGCGCCCGGCGGCCTGCTCGCGATCCAAAATCCCGTCGCCTTCGGCAGCGATGCCAGCGGAAACGTGTACATCCTCGACCAGAGCGGCGGCGAGATCTTCCGCATCGAGGAGGTCTGCTCGACGCCCAGCGTCTACTGCCCGAGCCTGCCCAACTCGACCGGCTTCGGCGCGAGCATCAGCGCGGTCGGTTCGGCGAGCCTTTCGCAGAACAATCTCAGCATCCTGACCGTCACATGCCCGCCGAACGTGACGGGCTTGTACTTCTACGGCAGCGCACAGGCGCAGGTTCCGCTGGGCAACGGATTCCGTTGCATCGGCGGCAGCATCGTGCGCCTGCCGGTGATCCAGACCGATGCCTTCGGCGACGCTGTCCAGACCGTGCTCCCCGGCACGATCCCCGGCCTGCAGCCGGGCGTCACTCGGTATTTCCAATTCTGGTACCGCGATCCGTCCGGGGGCGGCGCGGGCTTCAACCTGAGCGACGGGCTATGCGTGCCCTTCTGCAACTGAAACTGCTGCCACTGAGCGTGGTGGGCCTGTGCGCGGGCCCGATCCGCGCCCAAAGCCTGCCCCTCGATCTCGCCGGCGCCCAGAACGGCGAGAACTTCGGCGTCAGCGTGGCCAACGTCGATGACATCAACAACGACGGCTGGCCGGATTTTGCCGTGGGTGCCTCGAATGCGGCCGCCGGCGGTCTGGTGGGCGCCGGGGAGATTCGGATCCTCTCGCGGCTGGGCGGCTATGTCATCCGCATCCACGGAGGCACGGCGCCCAACGAGGCCTTCGGCGCCAGCGTCGTCGGCCTGGGCGATCTCAATGGCGATGGCATCGCGGACTACGCGGCCGGAAGCGATGGCGGCAGCCGCGTGCGGGCCTTCAGCGGTGCCACAGGGCTGTCGCTGTGGGTTCAAAACGAGCAGAGCGCGAGCGAGCGCTTCGGCTACGCGCTGGCGCGCCTGCCGGACCTCAACGGCGATGGCAGGGCCGAGGTGCTGGTTGGAGCCCCGGGTTGCGACCTGGCCGCGCTCGATGCGGGTGCCGCCTACATTCTGTCGGGTTCGAACGGAGCCGTGCTGCGCACGCTGCTCGGCAGCGGATTGTCGAGCGAGTACGGCTACGCCGTGTCGAACGCCGGCGATGTCAACGCGGATGGCGTTCAGGATGTGCTGCTCGGCACCAATGCGGGCTCGAATGTCGTGCAAGTGCGCTCGGTCAGCGATGGCAGCGTCGTCCGCAGCTTCTTCGGCGATTCCAGCCTCGATTGGTTCGGCACAGCGGTCGCGGGAATTGGCGATCTCGACCTCGACGGGCATGCGGATGTGTTGATCGGCGCCAGCCAGGGACTGCTCGGTCCGGGCTATGCGCGCGTCTACTCGGGCCAGAACGGCTCACTGCTGTACTCCATTTCCGGCAATGCCAACCTGGACCTGTTCGGCTGGAGCGTCTGTGCCGCCGGTGACGTCAACCAGGATGGTCGGCCCGATTTTGCGATCGGTGCGCCCTTCGCCGAGGGACCTTTCGGAGAGACCAACCTGGGCCTCGTGGCGGTCCACTCGGGCCTCAACGGCACGCGCCTCGCCAGCCACTACGGGCCGGTTTCCGACTGCGCCTTCGGCTGGTCGCTCGCGGCCGGTCCGGGAGCCGCGGGCATCGGCGGAGCCCCCGCGCTCGGAAGCAGCGGCATCGCGCGCGCCTTCGACACGGGGCTGGCGCCGGGCTGGATCAACGAGTGCGTGCAATCCCCCAACTCCGTGGGGCCCGGAAGCGTGATGGGCGCCTCGGGCAGCCCGAGCATCTCGCGCTCCGATCTGATCCTGCAGGCTTATGGAGCGCCGCCCAACATCCTGGGACTGTTCTTCTATGGCCGCAACGCCGCGCAGTTGCCCTTTGGCAACGGCGTTCGCTGCGTGGCGAGCCCCTTCTACCGTCGTCCGGCCTTTGCCACCGGACCCACGGGCAATGCGGCCCAAGCCTTGCCGCTCTCCAGCCTGACGGCCCCCGGAAATCCGCTGCCTGGCGAGCTGTGGCGCGTGCAGTTCTGGCACCGCGATCCGCTGGCTGGCGGAGCGAATTTCACGACCAGTGATGCCCTGCGCATCTTGTTCGCCCCCTGATCCGCTCGCTTTATCCTTGCGCGCAAGCGTGCTAGCGTCACAGTGATGCTGTTCCTGCGCCTGTGCTGTCTCGCCGTGCTGTTGCTCGGCTGCGGCGGTTCCCAGCCGCCGACGCGCCCCAACCTGCTGTTCATCGCGGTCGACACTCTGCGCGCCGATCGCGCGGCCGATCCGCGCCTGATGCCGCGGGTGGCTCGACTGGCGCGCGAAGGGGTGGTCTTTGAACAGGCTTTCGCCCACGCGCCCTGGACCCTGCCCTCCTTCGCGAGCATGTTTTCCGGCCAATTGCCGCCCCAACACGGTGCCGGGGGTGTCGCCAACCAGTATTTCGGATTGCGCGCGGAGACCGTGACGCTCGCCGAGCAATTGCGCGATGCGGGCTGGAGCACCGCCGCGATCGTCAACGTCGATTTTTTGGGTCCCGATTTCGGAGTGTGCCAGGGCTTCGAGCACCTCGACGCACAGTTCGCACTCTCCAACCGCAGCCTGCGCGACGCGCGCGGCACGACCGACGCCGCGCGCGCCTGGCTCGATCAGCACGCGGATTCCCCCTTCGCCCTGTTCGTGCACTACTTTGATCCGCATGCGGAGTACGCGCCTCCCGAGCCTTTCCGCTCGCAGCACGCCGATCCGCGCGACTGCGATCCAGGGGCGCCACCGATCGGGACGCGCGAACAGATCGTGGCCTGGAAATCCGGCCGCGAGCGGCTGACCCCGGAGCTGGCGGGGCGGGCCGCGCGCCTGTACGACGGCGAAGTCGCCTACACCGACAGCGAGATCGGCCGGCTGCTCGACGACCTCGGCGAACGCGGCCTGCTGGAGAACACGCTGGTGGTGTTCACCTCGGACCACGGTGAGGAGTTTCTCGAGCACGGTGGCTTCGAGCACGGGCATACGCTGTACGACGAGCTGCTGCACGTGCCGCTGCTGCTGCACTGGCCCGCGCGGCTGAAGCCCGAGCGGCGCAGCACCGCCGTGGGACATGTGCGGCTGGCGCGGACCGTGTGCGAGCTTTTGGGCGCCGAGCCTGCGGCTGCCTTCGCCGCGCCGGGGCTGCTCGAGAGCTCGAGTGGAGGCGAGCACCCGGCCCTGCTCCATGCGTACGGCAATTTCTGGGGCGCACCGTGGGAAGCGCAGCGCGACCAGAGCCGCAAGTGGATCGCGATCCCACAGAAGGGCCTCGGCGCGCGCGAGGAACTCTACGACTACCGCGCCGATCCGCGCGAGCAGCGCAATCTGCTGCCCGGCGGCGCCGAAGCGGCCGAGCCGCTGCGCCGCGCCCAGCGGGAGCTGCACGAGCGCGCGGCCCGCGAACAATGGCGCCCAGGCCCGCCCGCTCGACTCGCTCCGGAGACGCTGAAGCGCCTGCAGAACACCGGCTACGCCGGCGAGGAACCTCGTTGACGGCGCTGAGCGGACGCGAACGTCTCGCTCTGCTGGCGATCTTCCTGCTGGCTCTGGGCTTGCGCGTCGTCTACACGCTGCAGTCGAGCGACAATCCCTACTTCCTCGCGCCGACGATGGATGCGCAGTACCACCTCGACTGGGCCGAGGCGCTGCTCGCCGGCGAGGATTTCGTCGACGGCGCGTACTTCCGCGCACCCGTCTATCCCTGGTTTCTGGCCGGCCTGCTGAAGCTGTGCGCGGGCGATCTGTTGTGGGTGCGGCTGGTGCAGGATCTGATCGGCGCCTCGTCGGTGCTGCTCCTGTTCTGCGTCACCCGGCGGGCCTTTGGGACCGCGACGGGCTTGCTGGCGAGCCTGTTCGGGGCGAGCTACTGGATGTGGATCTACTTCGATGCCGAGCTGCTGCTGCCCGTGCTCGAGATCCCCACCAGCCTGCTGGTGATCCTCGCGGGCCTGCGACTCGCGGAACACTTCTGCGCTGCTCGCGCGCTGCAGCTGGGGCTCGCCGTTGGTCTCGCCGCCATCGTGCGACCGAATGTGCTGCTCTTCGCCCCGCTGCTGGGCCTGTGGATCCTCGGCTGGCGTCAAGAGCCCTGGCGGGCCCGCTGCGCGGCGCTCGCGCTGGCCGTCGCAGGCCTGTGCGCTCCGATCCTGCCGATCACGCTGCGCAACGGGCTGGTCGGCGGCGACTGGGCCCTGATCAGCACGCAGGGCGGCGTCAACCTGTGGATCGGCAACAATCCTCAGTCCAACGGCCAGACGGCGGTGGTGCCGGGCACGCGCGCGGACTGGTGGGGCGGCTACCACGATGCGCGGGCGCAGGCGGAGATTCGCGAGGGCCGCGCACTCAAGGGCTCGGAGATCTCGGAGCACTACGCGCGCCGCGTGCGCGAGTGGTGGCAGTCCGAACCGCTCGCCGCGCTGGAGCTTCTGTGGCGCAAGTTCCGACTGCTGTGCGCCGGCGTCGAGTTGGGCAACAACCAGGACGAGGACTTCTTCGCGCTGCATTTCGGTCCCCTGCTGCGCTGGCTGCCGCTGGGCTGGTGGTTCGTGTTTCCGCTGGGCCTGCTGGGCTTGTGGTGGAGCCGTGCTCGCTGGCTTGAGTTGTTCGCGCTGCACGGCTTCGTGATTCTCTACAGCGCGAGCATCGTGCTGTTCTTCGTCAACGCGCGCTTTCGTGCCCCGCTGTTCGCTCCGCTCCTCGCCTTGAGTGCCTACGCGCTGCTGGAACTCTTCCGCGCAGGCCGTCGCCGGGACTGGCGCCGCGTGAGTGCGGGGCTCTTGTGCGTCGGGCTCTGCTCGCTGCCGGTCCACTGGCTGCCCGCCGGGCTCAAGACCAACGATGCCCAAGGCTGGTGGATGCTCGGCAACGAGGCCCTGTCCCGCGGAGCCGCGGCCGAGGCGCTGGAGCTCTACGACCGCGCGCTGGCCGAGGACCCCGCCGTGGCGCGCGTGCGGCTCGATCGCGGCCTGGCGCTCGATGCGCTCGGTCGCCGGCCCGAGGCGCGCCGCGAACTGGAAGCAGCGCTGGCGCTGCAGCCCGGCGATCCAGCGATGTTCCGCGAGCTGTTCGAATTCCTGATGCGCGAGCGCCAGTTGGAATCCGCGCGCGAGCTCTCGGCGCGCTTTCTCGATCTCCACCCGCTGGACTTCTACGCGCACTACAACGCGGGCCGCGTGCGCTTCGAAGGCTTCCTGGCGCGCCGTCCCGCGGGTGACCCCACTCCCGCTGACCTCGCTGATCTCGGCGCGGCACAGGCGGCCTTCGCGCGCGCACTCGAACTGCGGCCCCAAGCCCAAGAGCGCTTCCGCGCGTGTCTGGGGCTCGCCCGCGTCGCCCAGACGCTCGGCGAGCGTGAGGCTGCGCTCTCGGCTTGGCGCGCCGCGCTCGACTGCGAAGTCCCCGTCGATGAGTGGTACGCGAACGCGCTGCAGCGCCTGCTGCAGTTGACCGGTGAACTGCACGGCGAGAGCGCACGGCAGGAGGTCGCGCGGATCTACGCGCCGCGGCTCAGCGAGGCCCAGCGCGCCGCGCTCGGGCTGAAACTCCAGACGCACTGAGCGAGGGCGGCGCCGGCCCTGAGCGAGGGCGCCCTCCTCCCGAGCGCGATCCCATCCGGCTCCTGGCTCGCTCGAGAAAAAAGAAGCAGGGCACCGACGCGCGGTGCCCTGCTCTGATGGACCTTGTGCAGGTCGTGTGCTCACCCTGCCCGGCTCACGCGGAGCCGAGCAGAGAGCGGTGAGTCCGGATCAGTTCCAGACGACCGAGCCAGCGTGCGACGCGTTGAACGTCGAGGTCGCCGGGCAGCCACCGAGAACGATCGGGTCACGGTAATAAGCCATGTAGTAGCGGGTCGAGCCGGCGGTGATGGTGTCACCGAGGGCCGCCGAGCGGGCCGACACCGAGAGGTCCGCGCCAACCGGGGCGGTGATGCCGCCCGTGCCGCCGGGGCTCTTGACGTACAGACGCTTCAGCGAGCCGCCGACGCAACGCACGCCCTGGCCGAAGTTCACGCCCGCGGCGATCGCGGTCGTGCCCTGCAGCACAATGGTGGTGCCGTTGTTGGTCTGGCTGTTGGTCGTGAAGACCAGGGTGTCGCCAGCGAGGCTGGCCGTACCCGTGGCGTTCAGCTGAGAACCGCCGGTCGCGAGGCTGTTGTCACAGCCGCGGGCCGGGCCAGCGGGCGGGTTGCCGCAGGGGCAAGCGATCACGCCGCCCGTGCCGGCTTCACAGTAGACCGTCAGCGGGTTGACCGACGGCAGCGTCACGTTGCTGCTGTAGACCTGCATGTGGAAGCTGGCGATCGGGTTGCCACCGAAGAAGTAGCAGCCGGGCGCGAGGGCCGGGTTGCCCTCAGCACGGAACTGGTCCGCCGTGCCCATGCCCGTGCCCTCTTCGGGCGTGGCGCCCGGAAGCAGCGTGCCGCAGGCCAGCGCAACGCCGTCCTGGTTGGCGGGGTAGGTGGGCGAAGCGCTGCCCGTGTCGAACACGGTGCCGTCCGAACCGGCGCACACCGAGTAGGTGCCGCCGACCAGCGGTCCACCCGCGAGGATCGGACCATCCGGTGTCGCGGCGACCGAGGGGGTCACCCACTGGATCGTCCAGCCGAAGGTGTCGGCCCCCGGGGTGCCGTCGTAGGTGCCGTTGGCATCCGCGAGCATGTTGAAGTTCGCCGACACGCCGCACAGGTCGAGGTCAACGATCCAGCAGTTCTGGCCGCCCGTGGCGGTACCGCCCGGCAGGCCCGTGATGTTGAAGGCACCTTCAGCCGTGGCCGGAGCCACCGCGCAGGGGGTATAGGCCTGGTAGAAGTTGACGTTGACGGTCACCGTTCCGTTGAGGAACGAGCAGTAGCCGAGTTGGAAACCGTCCACCGAGTAGGTGTTTTGGGTACCAACTTCCGAGTCGTTGCCTCCGGGGACACCGATGGTGTTCGGAACGACGATGCTACCCGTGCTGGGCAGACGGCCCTCATCGAACCAGCGCTCGTTTTGCACCATGCCAGCGTAGTAGCCGGTGTTGCAGGTGTTGTCGTAGATCGCGCCGACGCCCGCGACGTTCGCGGTCGGGCTCATTTGGCCGGCGCGCGTCCAGGTTCCGGTGCCGAGGTGGTAAACCCCGGCGTACTTGACCGGCGAAGTGATCGGCTGGAGCCGACCGCGCAGGTCGCCTTGAGCGAAGACGCTCGTGCCAAGCAGCACGATGCTCGCCGTGTAGATCGAAGATCGAAGCATTACAGTCTCCTGAGTGGGTGACGAAAGTTGTGGAGAAAACCTAGCTAGGAAAACGCAGCCGTGCCCGGCTCCTCATGCATGCATTCCCTGTGGAATGGAACCACTCGCACGAAAGCCGACTTCAGGTCGCGTCCGCAACTCTCAAGACGCACGCGCCAAGGCGCGTGTTCCAGAAAGCTCCGGTACAAGGCAAGGCTACCACGGGAAAACCAGCGGAGGGAGGGGTCAAGTTGGCGAATAAGGGCTAGATCCAGCCTTTTTCCAGTCCGTCACCAGCCTGCACGAGCGGGGCGGGCGAGGGATCTGGGGATCCAGCACCTCGATCTGGCCCCCAAAGCCCCCCTCCAGAACCCGTTTCCGGACCACGAAGCTGTCGCGGCACCCCACCTGCAAGCAAGGTCCACAGGGGCGTTCTCGGGCGACATCCCGCTCGCTGGGCAGGTCCAGCGCCTGTCGCAAGGGCCCCACCTGGCATCCCTGCGACCAAGGCACCCAGTCGATCTGCCAGCCAGCCAGCGTGCGACGCCCAAGCCATCACCCCCATGCTTGCCCGGCCCGATCCACACGCGGGCTTGGGACAGACCGGGATCCTCACGCAGGATCGAGCGGGCCGCGGCAGCGCTGGGGGTCTCCATCAAAACCTGCGGAGCGAACCCCGCCCGCTCTCAGGCGAGTGGATCGAGCCGCCGGTGCTGCGCGGTGCTCAGGATCGGCCATTTTCCCCCATGCACGCCGGAGCGCCGCCGATCGAGTGCGCTAGGCTCTGCGCCGCGATGGTGCCGGGGTCTGCGTCCAAACTGCGCTGGTGGCTGCTCGTCGGGGGCAGCGCTGCGGCGCTCGTCGTGCTGGCGGCCGCCCGCATCTGTTACGGCGACTCTGGCCGCGTGGTCGAGCTTGGGCTCGCCTGGCGAGCGCTGGTGGCAGGCTCAGGCGATGCGCTGGTCGACACGATCGTGCCCCTGCGCGCGTGGCAAACGCTGGTCGCGATCGGCACCGGTGCCGCCCTGGGTCTGGCAGGTGCGCTGGTGCAGGGCCTGTTTCGAAACCCGCTCTCCTCGCCTTCGGTGCTGGGGATCAGCTCCGGCGCGAGCCTCGGAGCGGTGCTCGCGATCCTCGCGAGCGGCGGTGTCGCGCGTGAGAATTTCCTGCTGCCGGGCATGAGCTCCAGCGCACTCGTTCCGCTGGGAGCCCTGCTGGGCGCTTTCGGCGTCGGCGTGCTCGTCTACCGTTTGGCGACCAGCGCGGGTCGGGTGAGCGTGCCAACCTTGCTGCTGATCGGGCTCGCGGTCAACACGGTGCTCGGCGGCATCCTGCAGTGGGTGCAGGCCGCCGTGCTCGACGACAACTATCTGTCGCGCAGCATTCTGGCCTGGGGCTTTGGTTCCCTCGACGACAAGGGTCCCGAACACGCGCTGCTCATCTGGAGCGCGCTGGGCCTCGCGCTGTGCTCGATTCCCTGGCTCGCCTATGAGCTCGATCTGATGCAAGCTGGCCTGGAGGACGCGCAGAGTTTGGGCGTCGACACCGTGCGCGTGCGCTGGGTGGCGCTGTTCGCCGCGACGCTGGCGGCCTCCGCCGCCACCGCCGTCGCCGGTCAGATTGCCTTCGTGGGCCTGATCGTCCCGCACCTCGTGCGCCTGTCGATCGGCGCTTCGCACCGCCAGCTGCTGCCGGCCTCCGCGCTGCTCGGAGGACTGTTGCTGCTGCTGGTCGATCTGGTCTCCTCCACTTGGCTGCGCGACTACGATCTGCCGCCCGGCGTGCTGCTCGCGCTGATCGGCGGACCGTTCTTCCTCGTGCTGGTCTGGCAGCGACGCCGCGAACTCGCGCTGTGGTGAGCCGCTAGCGCCGCAGCCCGCGCGCACCGAGCAGCAGGTAGTCGGCACGGTGCCGCGGATCGAGCGAGTCGACGGTGGGCTCAAGCTCCGCGGCATCGGTCGGGCTGAAACGCCGCAGGGCCTGATAGTGTTCCCGCACCCAGGGATCGCTCTGCAGGGCGCGCCAGCGATCGCGCTCCAAGCTGAGCAGCACGTATTCGGGCTCGGCCTCGCGGAGCATGTTGTTGAACTCCTGAAGCCGGCGCGCGGCGGGCCACAGCCAGCCCTCGCTGCTCAGCACCGTGCCGTGCCAGCCAAAACCCAGCGCGCCGACATCCGAAGCCAGCACGCGCGCGCGCGGCTCCAGCCGGCTGGTCGCCCGGGCCCACTCGATCAGGGGCTCGTGCACCCGAGCGTGCACCGCCGAACGCGTCCACACGGCCAGCGTCGCGAGGCTGGCCAAGCCCAAGGCGAGGAGCAGCCACTGCTGGCGCTCCGCGATCGAGCGCCAGCCACCCAAGCCATGAGCCAACCACACGCACCAGGCGGCCCACGGCAGGCTGAAGTGCCAGCTGTACAAGGTGTGCGGGAAGATGGATTGCAGGACGATCCAGCCCAGACCCACCTGACTCCACGCCGAGAGCTCTCCGCCCGCGCGCCAGGCGAGCAAGAGCCCCCATAGCACCAGCGGCAGGAGCGGCAACAAGAGCACATGCGGCACGAAGCAGCGTTTCCAGACCTCGAACACGTGCGCCGGCTCCAGCGCGAGCTCGATCGGCGGAGGACTGCCCAGCGACAGACAGGCGGCGGCGCCCAGGCCCAGCACGACCGCCCAGCCGAGGAAAAAGCGCTGGGAACGTCCGACGGCGCCCAGCAGCAGCAACTCCGGGCGCACCCAGACCGCGAGTCCCGACCAGACCCCGCCGAGGAGCGTGCGACGGCTCGTCACGGCCTGCAGGGCCAGGGCCAGCGCCAGACTGGCCTCGCTGCCGCCGATGCCATTGCGCGCGAGCTGCGGCAGGCAGATCCAGGCCGCCTGCGCCAAGAACGCAGCCTGCGGATGCCTCGTGAGCAGCCGACCGAGCGCCAGCAGCACCCACAGCTCGCAGCCGATTTGCAGCGCCACGAGCCCCGCGCGCGGGTCGAGGCCGCACGACAGCACGCCCGCCACCAACACGCTCCACAGCGGCGCGAGGCTTGACCACAGCGGCTCCCACGGCTCGCCCGGATTGAAGGCGAGCCCCTGGCCATCGAGCATTTGGCCGGCGACGCGCAGGTGCAACCAGCCCTGCTCATGCAACGGGCGAGCAATCAGCACGAGCATGCGCGAGGCGCAGAGCGCCAGACACAGGAGCAGCGTGCGACGAGAGGCGGTCACGCCCGAAAGAATCGGTCCCGCGCCGGCACGAAGCAAGCTGCGGGACCGCTGGAAACAAGAAATCGGCGGACGGCTAGCCGAAGTTCTTCGCTGCGAAAGCCCAGTTGACGAGGTTCCACCACGAAGCCACGTAGGCGGCGCGATCGTTGCGCTTGTCGACGTAGTAGGCGTGCTCCCAGACGTCGCAGACCAGGATGGCCTGGAGCGCCGGGTTGGTCAGCGGGGTCTCGGCGTTCGCGGTCTTCTCCACGGCCAGCGATCCGTCGGACTTCTTCACCAGCCAGGCCCAGCCCGAGCCGAACTGGCCCATTGCCGCCTCCGTGAACGTCTTCTGGAAGTTCTCGAAGCTCCCAAAGCTCTTTTCGATCGCCGCGAGCAGCGCGCCCGTGGGTCGGCCGCCGCCGTTGGGCGTCATCGAGTGCCAGTAGAAGGTGTGGTTCCAGACCTGCGCGGCGTTGTTGAACACCGGACCGCTCTTGGAGTCCTTGATGATCTCCTCCAGCGACATCGATTCGTGCTTGGTGCCCGGAATCAGCTTGTTGAGGTTGTTGACGTAGGCGTTGTGGTGCTTGCCGTGGTGGTAGTCCAGCGTCTCGGAAGAGATGTGGGGAGCGAGCGCGGTCTTGGGGTACGGCAGTTCAGGCAGCGTGAAAGGCATGGATGGTGTTTCTCCTCGTTTCTTGAGTCCGACAGGATGCGAAGCGCGGCCTACAGGCGCAAGAAGCTGCGGCCGTGTTCGGCCCACGGGGTGCCCGGCGCGCCGAGAAGAATTCCCGCCAGCGCCAGTCCGAACCACAGCAGCGTGCGCCGATGGAAGCTCGCGTCGTTGCCCGCGCGACTCGCGAGCACCTTGCCGACGTGCACGAAGACGATGCTGAGCAGCATCAGCGTGCCGTGCTCGACGGCCCAGAAGCGCAGCTCCTTGTCCTTCATCGCGGCACCCATGTTCTTCATGGCGGATGCCGTCTGCGGGCTCCACACGAAGTACAGCAGCAGCCCGATTGTCAGCTGCAGATCAGCGGCGATCATCGCGATGCGCTGCAGCAGCCCGGCCGCCAATGGCCGCGGAGCTCCGCCGAGGAAGCCGCGCAAGGCCGACAGGACGATCCAAACGAGCAGGGCCAGCAGCGCCAAGCGCAGGACTGAGTGCACGGTGAGGGAGAGTTCGTACATGGAAGTCAGCATGGCCTGTCCCCCCCCGTGCTGTCCAGCGTCGCCGCCGGAGGAAGTCCCTCAACCTAGTTCCAGCAGCACCGAAAGCCTCAGGAAGTCGACATCCTGGACTCGCACCTCGATCGGGTAGCCCTCCGTGAACGAAAATTGCCGCCGTCCGGCCCGGATCTTCAGGGTCGGCCCGCTGACCTCCGACTTGTCGCCGATGGCGCGTGCTGGCAGGAAGCCCGTGACGTTGAACTCGCGCAGGCGCACCTCCATGCCGGCCGGGAAGACCCTCACGACCACCGCCTCGTGCTTTTCGCCGATGTGCGGGTGCATCAGCTGGCAGACCTTGAGATCAAACATCGAGATCTCCGCCATCTGCGCGACATCGGCCTGCATCGAGCAGTGCGCCGCCACCTCGACCAGATCGTCGACGAGCTCCTCGGTCTTGAGCTCGAGTTCGGCCTCTTCCTTGCGGCTCTCGATGGCCCACAGCCAGCGATGCACCATCAGATCCGGATAGCGCCGGATCGGCGAGGTGAAGTGCAGATAAGCCTTGCGCGCCAGCCCGAAGTGCGTGGCGACGTCCTCGTGGTCCTTGACCTCGTACACGGCGCGCTCGACTAGGCCCATGATGCGCATGATCAGCGCCTCGGCGTTGGGCTTCTTGCGGGCGGCTGTGATCAGGCGCGCGATATCGCGTCCGGTGAGCCGGTCCTTGGCGGGCACGCGCAGGCCGTGCTCCTCGAGCGCCGCCGCCACCTTCTCGATCTCCTCCGGGTCCTTCTCGGGGTGCACGCGGTAGATCGCGGGCAGCCCGCGCTCGCGGAACAGATCTCCCACGGCCTGGTTGGCGGCGAGCGCCGTCTCCTCGATCAGCGTCATCGAGAAGTAGCGCGGCGCCTCGTAGACCGCGACAGGCTCGTGGCGCTCGTCGAAGCGGATCTTCTTTTCGCCCGTGTTGATGCGCATGGAGCCCTTGGCATCGCGCAGGGCCTGCTGCTTCACGGTCCACTTCTGAAACAGCCGCAGCGAAGGCTCCAGAAAAGCCAGCGCGGCCTTTGCCGGCGTGTCGGCGCCATCGAGCAGCTCCTGCACCTCGCGGTACGTATTGCGCCGCACGCTCATGATCACGCTCTTCGAAACACGCGCCGATTGGCGCGCACCCTTGGCATCGAAGACCATGTGCACCGAGTAGGCCAGACGCGGCCTGCCGCCCACCAGCGAGCACAGGTGGTTCGAGAGCTTCTCGGGCAGCATCGGGATGACCTGATCCGCGAGGTAGACGCTGGTGCCTCGGGCCAGCGCCTCAGCATCGAGCGCGGTGCCGGGACGAACGTAGTGCGCCACATCGGCGATGTGGACGCCGACTTCGACCTCGCCGTTGCCCAGATCGACGATCGAGATCGCGTCGTCGTAGTCCTTCGCGTCCTCGCCGTCGATGGTGTAGATCAGCTTCCCGCGCAGATCCTCGCGGCCGATAAAGTCCTCCGGCTGGGGATCGGAAGGCAGCGCTTCAACCTCCGCGAGCACATCGGCGGGAAACAGCGTGCGCAGCCGGAACGAACTCAGCAGGTTCAGCTCCTCGCTGCCCTCGTCGCGATACACGGCGGGACCGTGCTCCATGGGGCCGAAGGCATCGGGACGCCGCGCGATGCGTTCGCGCGAGGTCTCCTCCAGCGCGCGATCGCCGTACTGTTCGACGAATTCCTCGACATTCTTGTCCCCGTCACCTTCCTGCTTCGGCGGCGTAGCCGACGGGGCAGGCTGCTCACCCGCCGGGCTCCCGCCCCGGGCCTTCAGCAGGTCCTTGAAGCTCCTGAACTTCGACGGGTCGCCCTGAGCCATGCGCGTCTCAAGCTAGCACATCGACCGGAAGCGACTAGAGCACCACGAAATTCACCAGTTTCCCCGGCACCACGACCGTCTTGACGATCTGCTTGTCGGCTAGTTGCGTCGCCACCGCGGCGCGCGCGGCGGCTTCGAGCTCGGCTCGAGTGATGGCTTTGGGCACCTTGATCTTCCCGCGCAGCTTGCCGAGCACCTGGATCGGGACTTCGATCTCATCCTCCTCCAGATAGCGAGCTTCGGCGCGCGGCCAGGCGCTGACCGTGACGCTGCCGGCGCCGCCCATGCGCTGCCACAACTCCTCCGCGATGTGCGGAGCGAAGGGCGCCATGCAGGCGAGCATGCGCAGGCCCTGAGAGCGGCTCATCGAGGCCTGCAGCGGCTGCGCCTCGTTGACGAAGGTCATGAAGCCGGCGATCGCCGTGTTGAAGTTGAAGTGCCGGAAGCTGTCCTCCGCCTTCTGCAGCATGCGCGCCAGCGCGCGTTCGATCGCCAGAGCTTCGCCCTCGAGAGCCGGCTCGCTCGCGCCCGGCGCGAACTGCGGGCGGATCGGTGCGTCCGATTCCGTATCGACGAACAGTCGCCAGACGCGCTCGAGAAAGCGCCGGCAGCCGGGGATGTCGCGCGTGTTCCAGGGCTTGGATTCCTCCAAGGGGCCCATGAACATCTCGTAGAGGCGGAACGCGTCGCAGCCGTACTCGGCGATGATGTCGTCGGGATTGACGACATTTTTCAGGCTTTTCGCCATCTTGGTGACGATCTGCTTGAGCGGCTCCCGGCTCTGCTTGCGCACCGGCTTGTCCCCGCTCCACTCGATCTCGTCGCTGGCGATGAGGCGTTGCGAGGCATCCTCGTAGGCGAAGGCCGTGACCATGCCCTGATTGAAGAGCTTCTGAAACGGTTCCTTGGTGTGCACCAGGCCGGCATCGAAGAAGACCTTGTGCCAAAAGCGCGCGTAGAGCAGGTGCATCACGGCATGCGCCGCGCCGCCGACGTACAGATCGACCGGGCCCCAGTACTGCTCCGCCGCCTTGGAGAAAGGTTCGTTCGCGTTGTGCGGATCCATGAAGCGCAGCCAGTACCAGCACGAGCCGGCCCACCCGGGCATCGTGTCGGTGTCGCGCCAGGCCTTGGCGCCACTCACCGGATGGCGCGTCTCGACCCATGAGCGCGCGCGCGCCAGCGGCGCCGAACCATCGCTCGCGGGCTTGAAGTCCTCCATCACCGGCAGTTCCACCGGCAGAAACTCATCGGGCACCCTCACGGTGCTGCCATCCTCCAGATGCAGCAGCGGGAATGGCTCGCCCCAGTAGCGCTGGCGCGAGAACAGCCAGTCGCGCAGCTTGTACGTGACCCGACCCTCGCCTGCACCGCGCGCGAGCAGCAGTTCGATCGCGCGCAGCTTGGCCGCCGGCGTCGCCAGCCCATCGAGCGGGCCGGAGTTCACGGCCGTGCCGTCCTCGGCGAAGCACACGCCCTCGGCGAGGCCCCGGACGCCCTGCGGCGGGCGCACGACCTCGCGGATCGCAAGACCGTACTGGCGCGCGAACTCGAAATCGCGCTCGTCGTGTCCGGGAACGGCCATGATGGCACCCGTACCGTAGCCGTAGAGCACGTAGTCAGCGATCCAGACCGGGATGCGCGCCGCCGGATCGTTCGCCTCCAGCAGCGGATTCAGCGCGTAGGCCCCGGTGAAGACGCCGCTCTTGTGTTTGGAGAGTTCGGTGCGTTCGAGCTCGCTCTTGGAGCGCGCGGCCGCCGCGTAGCTCTCGACCGCGGCGCGCTGCGCTGCGCTCGTGATCTGCGCCGCCAGCGGATGCTCCGGCGCCAGCACCATGAAGGTCGCGCCGAACAGCGTGTCGGGGCGCGTCGTGTAGACCTCGACCGCGCCGCCCTTTTCGAGCGCGAAGCGCACGCAGGCGCCTTCGCTGCGGCCGATCCACTCGCGCTGCTGGATCTTGATCGACTCGGGCCAGTCGAGTTCGTCAAGATCGGCGAGCAGCCGCTCGGCGTAGGCGGTGATCTTCAGCATCCACTGCTTCAGCGGACGGCGCACGCAGGGATGGTTGCCGCGCTCGGAGCGTCCGTGGATGACCTCCTCGTTGGCGAGCACGGTCTTGAGCTCCTCGCACCACCACACGGGCACTTCCGTGCGATAGGCGAGCCCGCGCTCGAACAGACGGTTGAACAGCCACTGCGTCCAGCGGTAGTACTCGACCTGGCTCGTGTCGATCTCGCGCGACCAGTCGTAGGAAAGTCCGATCGCCTTCAACTGGCGGCGGAAGTTGGCCGTGTTTTCGTCGGTGGTGGCGCGCGGGTGCTTGCCGGTCTGGATGGCGTACTGCTCAGCGGGCAGGCCGAAGGCGTCCCAGCCCATCGGGTGCAGCACGGCACAGCCCTCCATGCGCTTCTTGCGAGCGACGATGTCCGTGCCCACATACCCCAGCGCGTGGCCCACGTGCAGCCCCGAACCCGAGGGGTAAGGAAACATGTCCAGCACGTAGTACTTGGGCCGGGCGGGGTCGAAGCCGGGTTCACCCGGCCCCGCGGCGCGGTAGAGCGACTCGCGCTCCCAGTGAGCTTGCCAGCGGCTTTCGAAGTCTTGAGGGCGGTAGGGCTGCATCGCGACTCCGTCACTGTGCCAAAGCGCTCCCGCAAGATCGAGGGAGAGGATCGTTGACTCGGGGCCATTCGTGGGGCATGCTTTTCGACCCTCGGGCCACGGCAACGGGCGCCTGAGGACCCTGCCTCGGGCCCCCGCTCGAGGGATCACGGGGCGACAAAGGGGGATTAGCTCAGTTGGTAGAGCGCAACAATGGCATTGTTGAGGCCAGGGGTTCGAATCCCCTATCCTCCACCAGACACGACCCGCGGCGGCCTCGCTGCGGGTCGCTTCTTTTTGGCTCCCTGCCGCCTGCCCGGGCCCGCTATCCTCGCCGCCCGCATGACCGACCTCGCCCAACCGGACCGGATCGCCAAGCTCGAGCAGCTGCGCGCCCAAGGCATCGATCCCTTTCCCCCGCGCGGCGTGGAAGCCACGCCGATCGCCAGCGTCCTCGCGGGTCTGGGCACTGCCGAACAGCCCGGTCCGCTGGCGGGCACGAGGGCAACGCTGGCCGGGCGCATGCTGCAGCTGCGCGACTTCGGCAAGCTGATCTTCCTGCCCTTGCTGGACCGCACGGGCCGGCTGCAGGTGGGCCTGCAGCGCGCCAAGCTCGAGAGCTGGTGGCCGCAGCGCAAGCTCTTCGATGGCGGCGATCTGATCGCCGTCACCGGCGAGCTCGGCCACACGCAAAAAGGTGAGCCCACGCTGTGGGCCAGCGAGGTCCAGCTGCTCGCGAAAGCCGTCGCGGCTCCGCCGGAGAAGTGGCACGGTCTCGCCGACAAGGAGCTGCGCTATCGCCGACGCTATGTGGACCTGTGGGCCTCGGAGGGTGTCCGCGAAGTCTTCGAGAAGCGCTCGAAGACGCTCTCGGTGATCCGCCGCTACCTAGAGTCGGAGGGCTATCTCGAAGTCGAGACTCCGACGCTGCACCCCATCGCGGGCGGTGCCGCCGCGCGCCCGTTCATCACGCACCACAACGCGCTGTCGATGGATCTCTACCTGCGCATAGCGCCCGAGCTGTACCTCAAGCGCCTGATCGTCGGCGGACTCGAGCGCGTCTTCGAGGTCAGCCGCAACTTCCGCAATGAGGGCCTCTCGCCTCGGCACAACCCCGAGTTCACGATGCTCGAGCTGTACGAGGCACAGGCCGACTACCGCCGCATGATGCAGATCGTAGAGACGATGTTCGAGCTCTCTGCGCTCGCGGCCAACGGCACCACGCAGATCCGCTTCCGCGGCAAGACCTACGACCTCAAGGCGCCTTTCCCGCGCCGAAGCTACGCGGAATTGTTCGAACAAGGAAACGGCCGCGAGATGTTCGCGGCAGCGGCGGACGACGCCTGGCTGTTCGCCAAGGCGCGCGAGCGCGGTATCGAACTCCCCAAGGACGCGAGCGGCGGGCCGCGGATCGCTGGCGAGGCCGCGCGCTGGAAGCTCGTCGACCAGCTCTTCGAGGCCGGACTCAACGATCAGCTCGAGGGACCGATCTTCGTGATCGACTATCCGGTGGCGATCAGCCCGCTCGCCAAGAAGAAGCCGGAAGACGCGCGCCTCACCGAGCGCTTCGAGGTCTTCGTGGCCAGCATGGAGATCGGCAACGCCTTCAGCGAGCTCAACGATCCCTTCGAGCAGGCGCGGCGCTTCGAGGAGCAGGTCGCCTCGAAGGATCCCGAGGCGCCCGGCGAGGTCGACTGGGACTACGTGCAGGCGCTGGAGTACGGCATGCCGCCCGCCGGCGGCTTGGGTGTCGGCATCGACCGGCTCGTGATGCTCTTGACCGGCGCGGAAACGATCCGCGATGTGCTGCTGTTCCCCGCCATGAAGCCGCTCCATTCCGCGGAAGCTCCAGAGTCCGAGCAGGCGCCGTCCGCCACCTGAGCCGATGTACAAGAGCTTTCTATCCTGGCGCTACCTCATCCGCCGCCCGGTCAACCTGATCGGCATCGGCGGCATTCTGGTGGGCGTCGGAGCCCTGATCCTAATCCTCTCGATCATGACGGGCTTTCTCGAGACCACGCGCAAGACCGTGCGCGGCAACCTCGCGGATCTGATCATCGAGCCCGCCGACCGGCCGCTGCGCAGCGGAGCCGAACTGCCGCGCAGCCCGGACAAGCTGCTCGAGGCAGTCCGTGCCGATCCGCGCGTTGCCGGCGCCTGCGCGCAGCTGACCTGGTTTGGAATCCTCGCGCCCATGGGCGAAGAGGCGCGCTTCAGCCAGATCAAGCTCTTCGATCCGCAGAACGCTGGCCGCGCGGGCGTGCAGCTCGTCGGCATCGACGCACAGGATGAGTTCCAGGTCTCCAGCCTGCGCGAGGCGCTGGTGCGCGAGCCGCGCCGCGAGCGTGTGGCCGATCCCGACGATCCCTTCGCTCCTCCGCCGGGTTACGAGCCGGATGGAAGACCGCTGGCTTCCGTGATCGTCGGCGAGGCGCTCGCCCGCGCCTTCGACCTCAGCCGCGGCTCCGAACTGATGGTGCTCACGGGCGTGCCCAGCGGGAGCGAGGATTTCAAGCCCTCCAACCGCCGATTCATCGTCGCGGGCACCTTCCGCACGCAGGATAATGAAACGGATCTCTCGCGGCTGTACGTCGACCGGCGCGAGCTGATCGATCTGCTTGGCGCGCCACGCGAGTTCAGTCAGGTGCTGCTGAAGCTGAAGAACTACGAGCAGGATGGCGCACAGGCCGCGGAGGAGCTCCACAAGCGCCTCATCAAGCAGGGTCTCTTGGCCGGCTACACGGGCGAGGTGCGCACTTGGGAGGAATTCCGCGGCGTGCTGCTGGCCGCCATCGAGAACGAGAAGGTGCTGATGGCGATCATGCTCTCGCTGGTGCTGCTGGTCGCCGGCTTCACGATCTACGCGATCCTCTCGATGATGGTCACCGAGAAGCGGCGCGACATCGGCATCCTCTGCGCGCTGGGTGCAGATCCCAGGGGCATCCAGGGCCTGTTCTTGATGATCGGTATCTGGGACGCGATCCTCGGCACGATCATCGGAGCGACGGCCGGCATCCTCGGCGCGATCTACATCGACAGCATCGAGCGCGGGCTTTCCAAGCTGATTGGCGTCCAGATCTTCAACCGCGACGTGTACCTCTTCGACCACATTCCCAGCGTGGTCGAGCCCTGGAGCGTCGTCTGGATCGTCTCCGGTGCCTTCGCCTGCACCCTATTGTTCGCCTTCTGGCCCGCTTGGCGCGCCTCGCGGCTCAATCCGATCGACGCGCTGAGGTACGAATGAAGACGCCCGTACTCGCGGCCCGCGGCATCCACAAGAGCTTCCAGATCGGGGCCGGACGGCAGACGCGCCGCATCGACGTGCTGCACGGGGTCGATCTCACGATCCACGACGGCGAACTGGTCGGACTGATGGGCGCCTCGGGAGCGGGCAAGTCGACCTTGCTGCACATCCTGGCGCTGCTCGAAGCCCCCAGCGCCGGCGAGGTCCTGATCGGCGAAACGAGCGGCTGGCAGCTCTCGATCAGCGAGCGCGCGCGACTGCGCAACACCAAGCTGGGCTTCGTGTTCCAGTTTTATCACCTATTGCCCGAGCTCGATGCTGTGGAGAATGTGCTCCTGCCCGCGATGATCCAGAAAAGCGCCTTGGAGTTCCGCGGCGCCCGCGCGGAACTTCGCGAGCGCGCGGAGAACCTGCTCAAGGGCTTCGGGCTCGCCGAGCGGCTCAAGCACCGGCCGGCTCAGCTTTCGGGGGGCGAGAAGCAGCGCGTGGCGATTGCGCGCGCCTTGTTCCTCGATCCGCCGCTCCTGATCGCGGATGAGCCCACAGGCAACCTCGACAGCGCGACGGGCGAGAAGGTCTTGGAATTGCTGCTGAGTGAGCAGAAGAAGCGCTCGCTCTCGATGCTGCTCGTGACGCACGACGAGCGCATCGCGCGGCACTGCGGCCGCGTGGTGCGCATGGCGGACGGTCGTACGACCTAGGTCCTCAGAGCACGCAGCCTCAGAGCACGCAGCCTCAGAGCACGGAGCCTTCGCCCGGACCGAGCCTGCGGTTCTCATGGAGTTCCGCCTCCGCGTCGAAGCTGCCCTTCCACCCTAGGCGATCGCGCAGCCGCCGATAGGGATCCAAACCGGGTTGCACCAGCAGCGGGTACGGCTCGGGATGGCGCGACAGTTCCACCGTCGCCCCTTCGGACAGCGGCAAGAAGCCTTGACCGTCGACCACCATCGTCGTGATCCCGCTCGCGCGCGAAACCACCAGTTCCAGCCGCGCTTGGGACTCGAGCACGATCGGACGGTGCGAGAGGCTGTGCGGGCAGATCGGCGTCACGACCAGTCCGTCCATCTGCGGCGCGAGCACCGGCCCGCCCGCGGCGAGCGAGTAGGCCGTCGACCCCGAGGGCGTCGCGATGATTAGGCCGTCGGCGCGGTAGTCCGTGACCCAGTGTCCATCGGCCGACAAGCGCAACTCGAGCATGCCTTGGAAGGCGCCGCGCGTGAAGACCACGTCGTTGAGCGCGATCCACTCCGCCCCGCCGCGAACGCGCGCGGACAGGCGCAGGCGCGGCTCGAGTACGCCGCGGCCGGCGAAGATGCCCGCGAGCACTTCCTCCCATTGAGCCGCTTCGACGCTGGTGAGAAAGCCGACCCGACCGAAATTGATGCCGAGCACCGGCACTACCCGGGCGCTGAACGCGCGCACTGCGCCGAGCAGCGTTCCATCGCCACCGAGCACGACCACCAGCTCAGGCCGCGGTTCGATCCAACGGGCCGCATCCTCGCCCTCCAGCGCGCGCGCTTCGCTGCACACGCGCACTTCACGAGCATGCGCCTGGAGCCAGCGGGTCAGGAGAGGCAGCAGTTCCTGCACCTCGCGCTTGGAGCCGTCCGCCAGCACCAGCACGCGCGAGCGCGGAGCCTCGAGCGAGCGCGTCATGGCTCGACCCGGGTGGGCTGCAGCAGCGAGCGGACCGTGCTCTCGACGCCGGCCGCGTCGAGTCCCAATTCCGCAAGCTGTTCTTCCCGCGTGGTCTTGTGGTCGATGAAGCGATCGGGGATCGCGAGCACCTTGACGCGCGCGAGCGCGCCGGGGATTCCCTGCAGGGCTTCCAGAACGGCGGAGCCGAAGCCGCCCATGCGCTGGTGTTCCTCCAGCGTCACGATCCAGCGGTAGCGCTGCGCATGGCGCGCGAGCAGTTCGCCATCGAGCGGCTTGGCGAAGCGCGCGTCGACGAGGCCGACCCGGATGCCGGCTTGCGCCAGGCGTTCCTGCGCTTCGAGCGCCTGATTGACGAGCGCGCCGTAGGCCCAGATCACGAGGTCATCGCCTTCGCTCAGGCTTTCGGCGCGACCGACTTCCATCGCGGCCCGTTCGCTGCGGTGGATGCGCTCCTGAGCCGGCGCGTTGTCGCGCGGGAAGCGCAGCGCGAAGGGACTGTCCTGACGCAGGCTGAGATCGAGCATCCGCTCCATGTCGGAGGCATCCCGCGGCGCGGCGAGCACGAAGCCCGGCAAGGTCCGCAGGAAGGCGATGTCAAAGACGCCGTTGTGGGTGGGGCCATCGGCGCCGACCAGACCCGCGCGGTCCAGCGCGAGCACAACAGGGAGATTCTGGAGCGCGATCTCCTGGAAGACCTGGTCGTAGCCGCGCTGCAGGAAGGTCGAGTAGATCGCGGCCACCGGCCGCAAGCCGCCCTTCGCCATGCCTGCGGCCATGGCAAGCGCATGCTGCTCGGTGATGCCGGTGTCATGGAAGCGCGCTGGCAGTCGCTCCGCGAAGGCATCGAGTCCGGTGCCGCTGGGCATCGCTGCCGTGATCGCTTGCACGCGCAGATCGCGTTCCGCAAGGCGCACCAGGCTGTCGGAGAAGCACTTCGTGTAGGCCGGGCCGGACTTCGCCTTGGCCGGAGCGTCCTTGGGCGGGACCTTGAACGCAGGCGGGGGGGGCTCGGCGGCCTTGACGCCGTGGACGCGCTCGGGATGCGTGGGCGCTTTGGGATGGCCTTTGCCCTTTTCCGTGAGGATGTGCAGCAGCACGACGCCGTCGAGTTCGCGCGCCCGCTCGATCTGCTCGAGCAAGAGCTGCGTGTCATGGCCGTCGATCGGGCCCACGTAAGTGACGCCCAGCTCTTCGAACACATGCCCGGGCACGACCGCATGGCGCATCACTTCGCCGAGCTGATCCAGCGTGCGATCGACCTTGCGGCCGATCACCGGAATCGCCGCGATCAGCCCGCTGACTTCCTGCTGTGCTCGCTGCATCAGGCGGTTGGAGCGGATCTTGGAGAGGTAGCGCGCCAGCGCGCCGACCGACTTCGAGATCGACCACTCGTTGTCATTGAGGATCACCAGCACTCGCGCGCCGCTGGCGGCCGCGTGGTTGAGTCCTTCGAAGGCGACACCCGCTCCCAGGGACGCATCGCCAACCAACGCCACCACGCGCGGAGTCGGTTTCTCGTGCGCGCCGGCCAGCGCGAGCCCCGTGGCGAGGCTGATCGCCGTGCCCGCGTGCCCGGTGTGGAACAGATCGTAGGGCGACTCGTGCGGGTTGGTGAAGCCGCAGATGCCGCCCGTCTGGCGCAGGCCCGGAAAATCCTTGCGGCGGCCGGTAAGGAGCTTGTGCGGATAGCACTGATGGCTGACGTCGAAGACCAAGCGGTCGCGCCGGAAGTCATACAGGTAGTGCAGCGCCAGAGTGACCTCGACCGTGCCGAGGTTGGAGCCCAGATGGCCTCCGGTGCGCTGCACGCTTTCGAGCAGGAAGGTGCGCATCTCCTCCGCCACGCGCGGCAGGGCCGCGCGCGGCAGGCGGCGCAATTGCTCCGGCGACTCAATCGTGTCGAACAGGTTGGGGCTGTGGCTCATCCCGCGCTCCTTCATCCTAGCGCAGCCCTAGGCCCGGCGCGCCAGCAGGTGCTCGGCCAGCGCCCCGAAAAGGCCTTGAGACCCTCCCGGCAGCGCGCGCGCCGCCTCGCGGGCCCGCTCCGCCAGAATCATCGCCTCCGCCCGCGCCCCCGCCAGCCCCAGCACGGCGACCAGCGTGGGCTTGCCGGCCTGCTGGTCCTTCCCGGCCGTCTTGCCCAGCGCCGCCGTC
Organism: Planctomycetota bacterium; assembly: GCA_044359355.1. GTDB lineage: Bacteria > Planctomycetota > UBA1135 > UBA1135 > SYGM01. The sequence continues at coordinate 69,131 of JBIKMH010000006.1, forward strand.
GGCTCCGTGACATCGAGGATGTCATCGGTGGCCTGGAAGGCTTCGCCCAGACACAATCCGAAGCGGCGCGCCGCCTCGGTCCCCTCCGGCGCGGCCTCGGCGGCGATCGCGCCCAGCTCGCAGGCCGCGCCGATCAGGGCGGCCGTCTTGGCTCGATGGATCGCGCGCACGTGCTCCCGCGTCAGTTGCTCACGCGTGGTGTGCAGATCCAGCACCTGTCCGCCGACCATGCCCGACGCTCCCGCGCCGCGCGCCAGAGCGGCCACCAGCGCGCCGGCCTGCGCTTCGCGAGCGAGCAGCGCGAAGGCTTCGGTCAGGAGCGCGTCGCCCACGAGCACGGCCAGAGCTTCGCCGTAGACCTTGTGGCAAGTTGGCCGGCCGCGGCGCAGATCATCGTCGTCCATGCAGGGCAGATCGTCGTGCACCAGCGAATAGGCATGCACCATCTCGACGGCAGCGGCGGGCGCCTCGGCCGAGCGGGGGCGGCCGCCAAAGGCCTCGCAGACCAGCCGCACCAGGATCGGCCGCAGGCGCTTGCCCGGACCGAACAGGCTGTAACGCAGCGCCTCGACGAGCAGCGGCGGGACGTCTTCGGTGGCGAGCCGCCGCTCTAGCGCCTCGTCCGCCCAGCGGCGCCCGAGTTCGAGTTGCCGCAGCAGTTCAGCGTGCATCCGGGTCGTTGGGGTAGGGCTTGAGCGCGCCCGCAGCCTCGGCGCTGAGCTCTTCCACCCGCTTCTGGTAGCGACCGAGCACGCCCCGGCAGTCCGAGAGCAGGCGCACGCCCTCCTGGTAGCGCTCCAGCGAGGCTTCGAGGCTCAGGCCCCCGCTCTCCAACTCCCCCACGATCGCCTCCAATCGGGCCAGGCGGGCGTCGAAGCTCGGTTCTTCGGCCGGTTCAGGACTTGCGTTCGGACGTGCGGCAGGGACCATCGCGGAACGCTAGTCTAGCGCTCGTGGACACGCAGAGTCTCTCCCTCGCCAGCCTTTTCCTGCTCGTCCCGGCCTGTGGCGGCGAGCCCGCCGCGCCGCGCACCGGCGCGCAGCTGTACGTGGAGCAGAACTGCGTGCAGTGCCATGGCCGAAACGGCGAGGGCACGCAGCTCGGCCCGTCGTTGACCGACAAGCGGGCGCACTGGAATCGCGAGCAGTTGGCGGCCTTTCTCGCCGATCCACAGGCCTACGCGGCGCGCGACCCGCGCCTCAGCGAGCAGAGCCAGAAGTATCTGATGCCGATGGTCAAGTTCCTGACCCTGTCGAAGGAAGAGCGGCTCGCGATCGCCGACTACGTGCTGGCGCTGCCCTGAGGGCGCAGCGCTCGCACCACCGGGTAGGCCCCGGCCTCCCCGCCCGCGCAATCGTACGAGAGGTGCGCGCCGTAGACCGGCCCCAGCACCGAGGGACGCATCACTTCCAGCACCGTGCCGCTGGCCGCGATCCGGCCGGCGTGCATCAGCACGACCTGCGTACTGTACTGCGCGGCCAGATTGAGATCGTGCGTGGCGGCCACCACCAGGCGACCCAGCCGGCGCTGCGCTTCGAGCAGTTCCAGAACCTGCACCTGATGCTCCGGATCGAGCGCATTGGTGGGCTCGTCGAACAGCAGCACGGCCGCCTCCTGAGCCAGAGCGCGGGCGATCAGCACCCGCTGGCGCTGCCCGCCGGAAAGCTCCGCCATCGAACGCTGCTCCAACCCGATCAGATCGCATTCGACAAGGGCGCGACGCACCGCTTCGAGATCGCGCGCCGCGACGCGGTTCCACTGCTCCAGATGCGCGTAGCGCCCCGACAGCACGAAATCCTGCACACGCACCTCGGGCAGCCTCGGAAGGTACTGCGGCAGCAGCGCGATGGCGCGCGCGCAGCGCTTGGGCGCATGCGTTGGCAGCGGCGCGCCGTCGAGCAGCACGCGTCCGGCCTGCGGCTCCAGCAGACCGGCGAGCAGGCGCAGGAGCGTGCTCTTGCCGCTGCCGTTGGGCCCGATCAGGGAGATCAGTCCGGGTGCGCGCCACTCCAGTTGCACGCCGTCGACAGCCAGCACCTCGCCGGCCCACGCGAAGCGCAGCGCTTGCGTCTCGAGCTTCAATCGAGCCACTCGAAGCGGATCGGCATCGACACCTCGTGCCCCAGCGTGGCGTGCACGGGACAGGCGAGGGCGGCCCTCGAGAGCGTCTCCCGCGCGCGTTCCTCGTGCGCCCCGCGCATGCGCAGGACCACGCTCAACTCACCGATGCGGCGGACGGGCTCGGCGACCATCCGCTTTTCCACCACGGCCTGTGAGCCTTCGATCTTCCAGCCGTGGCGCTCGGCCACGATGCCCATGATCGTCAGCATGCAGGATCCCAGAGCCGTCGCGACGAGGTCCGTCGGCGAGAAGCCCTCCCCGCGGCCGTGATTGTCCAGCGGGGCGTCCGTGAACAGGCTGGAACCCGAAGGCATGTGCCTCGCCCGCGTGCGCAGGCCGCCCTCGTACTCGATGCGGATTTCGACCATGACCCCACGATAGCAGCTCAGGGCCAGAATTCGACCCGACCGTCGATCAGCGTGCCGCGGATCGCCACGGAGCCGAGCCGATTGGGCTCGATGCGCGTGGGATCCTCGGACAGGGCGCTGAGGTCGAGCCTGCGGCCCATTTCGAGGCTGCCGCGGCGGGCCCCCTGCCCGCAGATCTGGCTCGGCGTGCTTGTCATCGCCGCCAGCGCCAGCGGTCCGGGCAGGCCCAGCCCGCGCGGCGCGGGACTGCGGGCGCCGAACAGCGTGCGGCGCGGGTCCGCCCAGAGCGGGTCGGTGGCTCCGCTGCTGAGGCTCAGGAACTGCTGCTGCACGGCGAGCGAGCGCCAACCCGAACGCTCCTCCAGGCGGTGCGGTCCGATCCACTTCGCGACCGGAGCGGGTTCGCGCCAGGACACCAGCGGTTCCAGCCCCGAAGCGACCTTGAGCTGCGCGAGTCGCGGCCAATCGCGGGGCGCGACCAGCTCGAGGCCCTGGATGCGCCACAACAGCTGGCGCGCGTCCGGAACGCTGCCGCACAGTCGCTCCCAGCCATCGATGGCCGCGCGCACGGCGCGGTCGCCGTGGGCTTCGATGCAGGGAGAGAGCCCCTTGCGGGCCGCTTCCAGCAGCCGATTCGCCAGGCGATCCTCATCGGTCAAAAGCCCGCCGCGTTCGTTGCCCCAACCCTCGTAGGCGTCGAGCAGCGCCGCCTGGCGCAGATCCAGGCTCGCATCGAGCACCAGGTGGATCCCGGGCACGCTGAGCGTGTCGGAGGGCAGATCCTCGCGTCGCGGCCCGACGTCGAGTGACATCGGCTCCGTGCCGAGCGTGGGGTAGCACACCACGCGCAAACGCAGCAGCTTCTGGGCGCGGCGCCGCTCCAGAAAACGCACGAATTCCGGCTGCGTTCCCAGATCGTGCACGCAGGTGAGGCCCTGCTCGATCAGCTGCTGTTCGACCTTGGGGAACTGCGTTTCCCATTGGCCGTCCAACTCGGGCTGAATGTGCCTTCGCACGAGCTCACGCGCGGCGCCGATCAGCACACCGCTCGCGTCGCTGTCCTCGCCCGGAACAACCCGGCCTCCGACGATGCGCGGCGGGGTGTTGAGCCGGCCCTCGAGCCCGGCGAATTTGAGCGCGGCCGTGTTGGCGAGCGCCTCATGACCGCTGTGGAATTCGATGTAGACCGGATGAAAGGCGGAGTGCTGGGCAAGTTCCTTGGCGGAGGGAATGTGCCCCTCGCTCCAGTGGCTTGGGTTCAGCCCCCGGCCGAGAATCCAGGTACCCTCGGGCAGACGGGCGGCCGAGGCGGCCACGCGCTGCAGCAGATCCGCGGCGCTCGAGACGTCGCTGAAATCCTCGCTGGTGCGGTTCTCCACCATCGCCTGCAGGTTGACGTGCGCGTCCTGCAGCCCGGGCACCGCGACGGCGCCCTTGAGATCCAATCGCCGCGCCCGCGCGGCCGCCGGGTGCCGGCTGACCTCGGGCAGCGAGCCCAGCGCCACGATCACGCCGCCTTCCGCCAGCAGCGCACCCGCCGACGAATGGCCCGCATCACCCACCAGAATGCGACCGCCGTGCACGAGCACAGCCGGTTCGCGCTGCGGGGAACCTGCGAGCGCACAGAGGAACAGCGCGAGGACGATCACGGAGGTGCTTTCGGGTTCAGCCGCCGCGAAACTTGAAAAGCTCTCAGAGAAGGGAAATCAATTCTCGCCGCTCGCTACGATGGCGTCATGAGCCTTCCCTCCACCCCGCTCCTCGGCCGACGCGCCCTGATCACCGGCGCCAGCGCCGGCATCGGGCGCGCCTGTGCCCGCGCGCTCAGTCAGGCCGGCGCCGAGCTCGTGCTCGTGGCGCGCCGCGCCGAACGCGTCGAGGCCTTGGCCCGCGAGCTGCCGCGGGCGCGCGCGCTCGCCCTGGATGTCGCCGATGCGCCGGCCGTCGCGCGCGAGCTGGGCACGCTCGAGATCGACATCCTCGTCAACAACGCCGGACTCGCGCTGGGCATCGACAAGCTGTCGGTCGGCGATCCGGCCGAGTGGAAGCGCGTGCTCGACACCAACATTCTCGGCGTGCTGCAGGTGACGCGCGCCGTGCTGCCGGGAATGCTGGCGCGCGGCCGCGGGGAGGTGGTCATGGTCGGCAGCGTGGCCGGCCGTCAGGTCTATCCCGGCGGCGGCGTCTACTGCGCCAGCAAGCATGCGGTGCGCGCCCTCTACGAAGCGCTGCGCCTGGAGCATGTCGGCAGCGGAGTGCGCTTCGCCACGATCGACCCGGGCATGGTCAGCAACACCGAGTTCAGCCAGGTGCGCCTGCGCGGCGACAGCGAGCGGGTGCGGGCGGTCTACCAGGGCGTCGATCCGCTGCAGCCCGAGGACGTGGCCGAAGCGCTGGTCTGGGTGCTCACCCGGCCGGCGCACGTCAATGTGGGCGAGCTGGTGCTGTGGGCCAGCGCACAGGCCAGCACGAGCTCCGTCCACCGCCGTCCGAGTTAGCGCCAGCGCCAGCACTGTGCTGTGCTGTGCTGTGCGGCTCTCTATCCGGCCCTCCGTCCGGCCCTCCGTCCGGCTCGTTGCGCGGCAGGACCCCGGCTGGCACCGATCCGCGGCCGGCCCTAGAATGGTGGGCCCAATGAAGCGCCCGAACGAAGACCAACTTTCCCGCGAGATCGAAGCAGCCCTCGAAGGGGTCAACCTGCAGGACATCGAGCGTCCCTCCTCCGCCCAGGGCAAGGGCGAGCGCGACACGATGCGCGGCACGGTCGTCGGCGTGAGCGGCAGCGATGTCTTCGTCGAGCTGGGTCCGCGCATGCAGGGCGTCGCGAACCTCGCCGAGTTCGCCGAAGCGCCGGTGATCGGGCAGGCCTACGACTTCAAGCTCAACGGGCGCGAAGACGATCTGTGGAAGCTCGTGCGCAAGAAGGCGCCGCTGGTCACCGAAGGCAGCGACATCGAGGTGGGCGCCACGGTCAAGGCGCGCGTCACCGGCCAGAATTCCGGCGGACTCGAACTCTTGATCGGCAGCGTGCGCGCCTTCATGCCCGCTTCGCAGGTCGGCATGAAGCCGGGCGAAACGCTGGCGGCCTTCCTGACCCAGAACCTGACCTGTGAAGTGCTGGAGATCGACAAGCTGCGCAAGCGCGTGCTGGTTTCGCGCCGCGTGATCCTCGATCGCGAGCGCGATGCCATGCGCAAGGAGAGCGTCGGACGGCTCTCGAGCGGCATGCGCGTCAGCGGCAAGGTCACGCGCATCGAACCCTTCGGCGCCTTCGTGGACCTTGGCGGCGGCCTGGAAGGTATGGTGCACGTCTCCAACCTTTCACGCAAGCGCGTCGAGAATGCCACGCAGGCCGTGGCGATCGGAGACACGGTCGAAGCCGAGATCCTCGAGATCAAGGAGAACGGCAAGCGCATCGCGCTCTCGATGAAGGCGCTCGAGCCCGATCCCTGGGAAGGCGTCGGCTCGCGCTATGCGATCGACCGCATCGTCACGGGCCGGATCACGCGTTTCTCGGAGTTCGGCGCCTTCGTCGAGATCGAAGCGGGCGTGGAAGGCCTGCTGCACGTCTCGCAGATGGGCAAGGAGCGCGTGCGCCGGCCCCAGGACCTGTACAAGGCCGGCGAGGAACTGGCGGTGCGCATCAGCCAGATCGACGCCGCCAAGCAGCGCATCTCGCTCTCGCGGCTCGACACGCGCGGCGCCGTGATCGGTTCGGAGGATTCGGTCGATGCGGGCGAGATCGACAAGGCCTTGCAGCAGGCGCCCGCGCGAGCGGTCGGCACCAACCTCGGTGCGCTGTTCCAAAAACTCAGGAAGCCGCAGGCCTAGGCCGCCGCCGCGGGGGCCGCTTCGAAATCCGGGATCATCAGCAGCGCGTCGAAGGGCGGCCAGGTCGACAGCTGCAGGCGCGCGCGCCCGATCACCAGCGTGGACCCCTCCTCGTAGACGAAAGCCGGGCGCACGCCGGGCTTGACGCCTTGGCACGCTTCGGAGTGCACGCGCACACCCTCGATGTTGTTGCTGCGCACGGCGGCGTCGACGGCTCCCGCCACGAAGTTGCCGATTTCGAGCATGGCATCCTTGAGGACCGGATCGAGTGTGGTGAGTTCGCGCTTGCTCTTGACCACATCATCGGGCGTCAGCATCAGATAGGAGGCGAGGGTGATCGCGTCGGCCAGCGGAAACAGCAAACAGCCGTGGCTTAGCCGTCCCCGGTGCTGAAACCCGAGCTTGTACGAGATGTGGATGCCGTTGCCGCCCGCCACGCGGGACTGCGCGGCTTCGCTGCTGACCTTGAGCACCTTGAACGGCATGTCGGCGATCATGCTCAGGTCGTTGCAGACGAGCATGAAGACCTCCTCGACGCACTGTTGTTGGCGGATCGCGTTCACGCACAGTCCCCATCGGACGCCGCCCGCCCGAATCTTGAACCCCGGGGGCGGCGCCCCGGATCGGCAGCTTCAGTAACTTTCTTCCCTGGAGGGGAACTCGCCGTTCTTCACGTCCCCGACGAAGTGCACGAAGGCCTTGCGCATCTCGGCCCCCATCTCGGCGTAGCGCCGCACGAAGCGCGGATGGAAGCGGGTGTACAAACCCAGCATGTCATGGGTGACGAGGATCTGGCCGTCGCAGCCAGAACCCGCTCCGATGCCGATCACCGGGATCGCCACCGAGCGCGCGATCTCGGTGCCCAGCGCGGCGGGCACTTTCTCCAGCACGATCGCGAACGCCCCGGCCTCCTCGAGCGCGCGGGCGTCGCGCCGCAACTCCTCGGCCTCCTCCGGGTCGGTCGCCCGCACCTGATAGGTTCCGAACTTGTGGATCGACTGCGGCGTCAGCCCCAGATGCCCCATCACCGGGATCCCGACATCGACGATGCGCCGCACGGTCGAGCAGATCACCTGACCGCCCTCCAACTTGACCGCCTCCACGCCGGCTTCCTTGACGAGCCGGCCGGCATTGCGCAGCGCATCGTCGGAATTGACCTGATACGACATGAAGGGCATGTCGCCGACGACCAGCGCGCGCTCGACACCGCGCGTCACGATCGCGCAGTGGTACAGCATCTGTTCCATCGTGACCCCGACCGTGGTGGCCTGGCCTTGCATGGTCATCGCCACCGAGTCGCCGACCAGAATCAGGTCGACGCCGGACTGATCGATCAACTCGGCCATCAGCTGGTCGTAGGCGGTCAGCGCGCTGATGCGCTCGCCGCGCTCCTTCATGCGGCGCAACCCCTGGGTCGTGACCTTGCGACGCTCGGGCTTCTCGCGCTGCGCTTGCGGGCCGTTTTTCATGCCCTGCCATTCTACCCGGGCTGACGACAGCCGCGCTCAGCCAGCGCCCGGGCCGCCCGGGCCCCGTCGATGGCGGCGCTCATGATCCCGCCGGCCCATCCCGCACCCTCGCCCACGGGAAACAGGTTCGAAAAGCCCGAGGCCTTGCCGTCCAGCCGGCTGCGCGGGATGCGCAGCGGGCCCGAGCTGCGCGATTCCAGACCGACAAACAGGCCGTTTTCCCCCGCAAAGCCGGGAATCGTGCGCTCAAAGCGGCGCAGCGCCTGCTCGAGGGCGCGCACCAGCTCCGGTTCCAGCAACCGATCCAGCCGGGCGGGCACCGTGCCGAAGCCGTAGGAGCTCGCCAGCACGCCCTTCGATTCGCGACCGGCCAGAAAATCGCTCGCCCGCTGCGCCGGAGCCGTGTAATCCCCGCCGCCGGCTTCGAAGAAGCGCCGTTCGAGCTGGCGCTGGCGCTCGACCCCCGACAGCGGATCGGCTCCGGCCGGCAGGGTTGTGACCAGCGCGGCATTCGCCCAGCGCGAGGAATGCCGGGAGTTGCTCATGCCGTTGGTGCACAGAAGACCCGGTTCGTTGACGCTCGCCACGATGCGCCCGCCGGGGCACATACAGAACGAAAAGGCGCCCTGAGCGCTCTCGCTGGGCTTGCTGACGAGCGCGTAGTACGCCGGGCCGACGCTCGCGGCCGCCGGCCCGCTGCCAAGCTGCGCCGTGTCGATCAGTTCCTGCGGATGCTCGATGCGCAAGCCCAGCTGGAAGGGCTTGGATTCCAAAGCCACGCCGCGGCGCAGCAGCATCGCGAAGGTGTCGCGCGCGCTGTGCCCGGGAGCCAGCACCAGCGCCGCGCACTCGAGCGTGCCGCGCGAGCTGATCAGCCCTTCGACGCGGCGCACGCCCTGCTGCTCGCGCACGCAAAGATCGTCGACCCGCGTGTTCCACAGGAACTCGACGCCGCGAGCCTCCAGCCGCGCGCGCAGGGCCGGCAGCACGCGGTGCAGCTTGTCCGTGCCGACGTGTGCGCGCGAGTCGTACAGGATCTCGGCCGGCGCGCCGCAGGCCACCAGTTCGCGCAGGATGGGCAACTCCCATTCGTCGTCGACGCGCGTGTAGAGCTTGCCGTCGGAGTAGGTTCCGGCCCCGCCCTCGCCGAACAGCAGGTTCGATTCGGGATTGGGATGGCGCGTGCGGTGGAAGCGCACCAGTTCGCGGCCGCGCTGCTCGATGCGCGAGCCGCGGTCGAGAACGACAACGGACAGGCCTTGTGCCGCCAGCATCCAGGCGGCGAACAGCCCCGCGGGTCCGGCCCCGAGCACCGCGATGCGCTCCCGCGATCCGGCGATGTCGGGCGCCAGCTGCGGCAGGCGCAGCGGGGGCACGGCGCGAGCCGCCAGCAGCTGACCGCTGCGTTGCAGACGAGCAAGCGTCGCGCTGGGAGTGCTCTGGCGCAGTCCGAACTCGATCTGGTAGACGAAGGCGAGCTGGGGCACGCCGCCCTCGCGCCGCGCGTCGAGCGAGCGCTTGACCATCTGGAACTCGGCCAGTTCCGCCATCGGCAGCCCGGTGCGGCGCTCGAAGGCCTCGATCAGCGCCGCCTGGGGAGCATCCACGGGCAGGCTGAGGCCGACGAGTCGATGGCGCTCTGTGACCAAGCGCAAAGAGGCTACTCGATCGCCTAGAATCACTGCCATGAGTCGTCTGGAGGATTTGATCCTCGCCCCCGATCGCGACCGCTGCCCGCCCGCGCGCGAGATCCTCTCGCTGCGCGGCGATGAGGATGCGCACTGGCGCCGGCGCGCCGAGCGCATCCGCACGGCCGAGTTCGAAGTCTCGCGCCGAGGGCAGTGGCATGGCGAGTATCTGGAGTTCGAGCCCGAGCTGACGGGCTTGGCGCCGGAGCACCGCCGTCCGGATCCGCGCCGGCTGCACGAGCGCTGGCAGTCGGCGAGCCCGATCCTCCTGCCCAGTGCACTGACGGCGCTCCTCGAGCGCGAGGCTCATGCCATCCGCGGCGCGCTGAGCTGGTTCGGCGAGTTGTCCGAGCCCAGCGGCCTGCGCCGGGGACTCGATCGCGCGTTGGAGGATCCGCAGTCTCCGTGGGAAGTGCGCACCGAACGCGCTGCGCTCTTCGATTCCGAGCGTGACATCGAGCGCGTCTGGCTGGCGCCTCGCAACACCCGCCGCAGGACGCGGCTGTGGATCAAATCTGGCTGGCTTTCGACTCATCCCGACGATGCCTCGCTGCGCGTGCGGGTCTCCTGCGGCGAAGAAGGCCGCGATGACGCGACGGCGGACCTCGAGGCCCATCGTCGGGTGGCGGAGCTCGCGAGCGCGACGCTGCCCTGCGCGGCCGCGCTGCGCGCCGAAGCCAGCCTGCGCCACCGGATCGAAAGCCTCAGCGGTGAGCCGCTGCTCTTCACGCAGGACATCGCCTACTGGAACGCTCCCGAGGGCGGCGCGCTGTTCCACCACGATGCCTTCGCCGAGGACGGCAGCCTCGGCCAGCTGGGCGTCTGCTACGCGCAGCTCGCCGGCGAGACCTTCTGGCTGGCGCTTTCCACACAGGCGCTGATGCTGCGAATCCGCGAATTCACGGAGGCCTTGGAGGAAGGCGCGCTGCCGTGGCTCCGCGCGCAGTTGTGGCCCGAGCCCGCGGCATGGAAACGCCACCTCCGGCGACTCGAAGACGAGCAGGCCCTGCGCCGGGAGCTGGCGCTGCCGGGTCAGGGCGAACTCGGCCCGCTCGTCAACCGCGGCCCGGAATTCAGCGCCTTTCTCGCCGATGCGGGCCATGGCTGGCTCCTGCGGGCGGGCGACGCGATCCTGCTGCCCAACCACGGACTGGAACGCACCTGCATGCACTCGGTGTTCTGCCCCTCCGAAGAGCCGACCTACGCCCTGAGCCTCGCAATCCGCTCCGACCGCGAAGAGGAAACGGCGACCGGCGGAGACTAGACTTTGGCGCTGCATGCTGCGCGCCCTGAAGCCCCAACCGCTGACGCTGGTCCTGCAAGACCTCGGCCTCAAGAGCGAGCGCGTGCGCACGCTGGGCGACGAGCCTGCGCTCGTGCATGCCGACGGGCAGCATGCCCTGATCGCCGTCAGCCAGGATCAGCACGCCCCGGAGCGCGAGCGCGACGCGCTGCTGGCCTTCGTCGAGCAGCAGCTGAGCGCCAACGGCGCCCTGCTCCTGTTCCTCGAAGGAGCGCGGGCGGAAGCGGAGCTTGCGCAATGGCGCGAGGCGCTGTGGCCTGCAGTGCACCTCGGCGCCATCTACGAGCTCTCCACGCGCGGCATCATGCGCCGCACGCACTCGGGCACGAGCGCACTGCGCGGTGCCACCGGCCTCAGCGGCTCGCTGCTCGTGGGGCGTCGCACCGCACACGTGCTTTCGCCCGAGGCCACGCGCGAGAAATTCGACAGCAACGCCCCCGGCTGGAACCTGCAGCCAGGCCGGCCCGGTTGGGCCCACTACCGCTGGATGCGCCGCTTCGTAGGCCACTTCACGCCCGCCCAACGCTACGAGCGCATTCTGGATTTCGGCTGCGGCGCCGGCTGGGTGGGCATCGAAGCCGCGCTGCGCGCCGGCACGAGCGCGCTCGATTGCTTCGATCCGAGCCCCGAGATGGTCAAGCACGCCGAGGAGAATGCGCGGGCCTCGGGGCTCTCTCTGGTGCGCGGGCGCGTGGGCTATGGCGAGGCGCCGCCCTTTCCGGCGCCTGGAGAAGCGCCCTACGATCTGGTGCTGTGCTCCGGCGTGCTGAGCTTCTCGCCTGATCCAGGGGCCTTCTTCGACGGGCTCTGCCGGGCCGTGAAACCGGGGGGCACGCTCGTGATCGGCGACATCCAGCGCGCATCGCGCGGGATGCGCGAGCGCCGCGCGCGCAAGGCGCTGCTGCCGGTGCGGGAACTCAACGCCTGGACGCACACGCAGGCACGCCAGGAACTCGAGGCGCGCGGCCTGTGCCTTGCGCAGGCCTGCGCCTACCAGTACTCGCGGCCGCTGCCGCAGCTGATGCACTTCAACGAGACCCGGCTGGGTGGAGCGCTCGACAGCGTTTTCGTGCGGGTCAATGCACTGGCCTCGAGAATCTGCGGCCAGTCCTACGAGTCCTTCGACTCGTGGGTGCTGCGCTTGCAGCGGCCGAGCTGAAGCCTCAGCGCGGGACGAGCCAGCCTTCGGCGAGTTCGCGATCCTCGGGCGCGTGCTCGAGGATCAGCTGCGCGCAGTGCTCCTCGAGCTGTGTGCGGTCCTCGAAGCGGATCGCTTCCCCACCGCGGGCGCGGGCGAGCGTCCATTCGTCGGCATCGACGCGGTGCGGATCGCTCGCCTGTTCCCATAGGCGGCTCAGGAGGCCGGCATCGACCGCCTCGGGGCGTTCAGGGCTCACGAAGCACAAGCTCTCGAGGGCGGCCTCCATGCTCGCTCCAGGGCGCGGCAGGATCGCCACGACCCGGCCATGCTTGGCGCCCTCGTTGAGCCGGTCGAGCAACTCCCCATCGCAGGCCAGCGCGGGCTCGACGGTCTGCTTGCGCGGCAGGAGCAGCGGATCGCACTCCAGGACGAGGATCCAGCCGCGCGTGTACTGAGGCATTTCCGCGCGCCAGTAGTGGGTCGCGGGGCGCTCCAGCTCGAAGGGCTGCGCCAGCAGCAGGGCGCGCACTGGGCTGGTGGCCGCCACCGGATCGACGCGGACGGGCGCGCGCTGTTGTCGCGCGACCAGCCAGCCAACGCCCAGCAACACGGCCAGTAGCAACAGCAGGATGCGGATCAGCTTCATGGGCGGTGGAACTCCACGTCGTCGAGACCCAGACGACCGCGCGCGTCTCCGAAGCTGGGTCCGAACAGGAACTCGATGCGATCGATGCGCGAGAGATCGAGCTCCGGCTGGACGCGCCGGAAATCCTCCAGGCGCATGCGCACGGTCTCGAACTCGTTGCCCCAGCCAGCACCGCTGCCGCAGCCCGTGCGCTGGTAGGGTTCCTCGATGCCGCCGCCGTAGGCGCGGATCGAGAGCTGCGCGCGGCGGCCCGCCTCATCGCGCAGTGCTACTTGGAAGACCAGATCGCCCAGCGTGCTGGTCGTGCTGGCATCGCGTGTCGATTGAGCGGCGCGGAAGCTCAGCACCTCGAAGCCGCGCACGTCGCGCAGGCCGGCCGGCACCGTGAACATCAGGTCGCGGTCGGCGTTGGTCCACTGAAACACGATGCCGCGCGTCGTGTCCGAGGCATTGCCCATCGTCATGCCGTTCATCGCATCCGAGCTACTCGCGGTGAAAGCCGCATCCAGATCGTCGAGGCGGGCCTCCGTGAGGTTGTCGACCGTGAAGCTCACGGCAGCGCCCGAGGAAGAGACATTGGTAGCGTTCTGCGTCTGGAAATCGTCGATCACCCGCGGCGCTAGGGCCGGCCCTTCGGTGTACTGCAGATCCACGACGATGCAGTTGGAGCTGGGCACCCCCGGCAGCGCGAGGCTCTCCCACTGGCGCGTGAAGAAGTCCTTGGCGGCCGGAGCGCCCTTCAGGTAGTGCTGGATCAGCGGCAGCAGATGCGCCTTCATCAGCACGTGAGTGTCCGCGCGGCTGACGATGCACGGACCGTTCGCCCACAGGTCGCCGCCGCCGTTGTGGAAGGCGCCGTGGCCCACTCCGTGCAGCGAGATGGAGTGACTCGTGCCTTCGGCCCGGTCGAGCAGGTGGAAGGACTGGCAGATGTTGCAGTCCGCGCAGCCATTGACATCCGAGTCCGCTCCGCCCACCCACAGGTGGTAGTTGACCGCGTGCGGATAGGCGCTGGCGGGTCCGAGGAAATCGGTCGGAGCGATGCTCGAGACCAGCTTGATCGAGGAAATCTGGTAGTTGACCGCGGTGTTCGTCCCGTCGAAGAGCCGGTCGTAGGCGCGCGCGACACCCTCGCCGCCTCGGCTGTGGCCGATCCAGGCGATGCGCGTGTTGTCGACATGCCCCTGCAGCGCTCCCCCGCCGATGGTCCCCAGGTTGCCGAGGAAATGGTCGGTGTTGGAAAGCGTCGTCAGCGCGGCGGAATCAGGCCCAGGACCGGTGTTGTTCTCGTGGCTCATCACCACGAAGCCCCAGGAAGCGAGGTGCAGGCCCAGATGGTCGTACCACTGATAGTTGTGGCCGTTGCCGTGGCTGATCACGACCAGCGGCAGCTGCCCCAGCGTGGCGATGTTACTGGGGTAGAAGATGTTTTGGCGCAGCAGCGTGCCGCCGTTGTGGAGAATCTCCGTGGCGGCATACGGCCCGTTCGCCTGCGGCGGCACCGTGACCCACATGCCCGGCTTCCCGTCGAGCCCGTCGATCAGATCGCCGGCGTCGAGCAGCGTGTTGAAGTTCATGTCGAGCACGAGGTCGTAGTCGACCCCGAACTCGACGCCGTTGCTGCCGGGCACCGGCCCGAACAGGACCGGCAGCGTGCAGCCTTGGATGTCCGGACCGGGAAAGTACACGGCCTGGGCGGCGCTGCGCACCTCGACCAACGTGGGATCCGCGATCCATTCCGCCAGACTCTTGTGGCGCACGATGTACAGGTAGGCGTTGGCTCCCACGATCTGTGGATGCCGCACGGGATCGACGGCGATCGAGAGCGCGCCGCCCTCGACGAAGCTCGTTACATAATCAAAGTGCGGAGCGACGGACATCGCCATGCCCGCCAGCTCGGTTCGGACCACTCCGGGGAGCGCGGCGGGCACGGCGCGCTGGGCCATACCGACCGACTGCTGGCCCACCAGCGCCTGCGTCAGCCATGCGAAGGCAAGGAACATCATAGTCCAAGAATAGCCGAGGCAGGGCGTCCGGGGGAGCCCCGCAGCGGGTTTGCCCCGAGCAGAATTGTCCCTAGAAGGCCCCGAGTGAGTAATCGATCAGCCGGGCCAGCGTCGAGCGCAGCTCGCTGCGCTTCACGATCATGTCGATCTGCCCCTTCTCGAGCAGGAACTCGGCCCGCTGGAAGCCCGGCGGAAGCTCCTGCTTGATCGTGCTGGCGATCACGCGCGGTCCGGCGAAGCCGATCAGGGCGCCCGGCTCGGCGAGCGTCAGGTCGCAGACGCTGGCAAAGCTCGCCGTGACCCCGCCCGTGGTCGGATTGGTCAGCACGCAGATCGAGAACCCGCCGGCCTCGTTGAGCGAAGCCAGCGCGGCGCTGGTCTTCGCCATCTGCAGCAGAGAAAGCATGCCTTCGTGCATGCGCGCGCCGCCGGAGCTGGTGAAGATCACCAGCGGAATGCGCTCGCGGCGCGCCAGATCGGCCGCCAGCGAGACCTTCTCGCCGACCACCTCGCCCATCGAGCCGCCCATGAAGCTGAAATCGAGCACCGCCAGCGCCACGCGTCGGCCTTCGATGCGGCCCAGACCGCAGATCAGCGCCTCATTCTGGCCCAGTCGCTTGACGGTCTTCTTGATCTTCTCCGAGTAGGGCACCGAGTCCACGAACTGCAGCCGGTCCAGAGCCGTCAATTCGCTGAAGCGCTCCTCGAAGCTGCCTTCGTCGAGCACCATCTGCACGCGTTCGCGGCCCGGAAGCGTGAAATGAAAGCCGCAGGCCGGGCAGACGTTGCCCTTGTCCTCGAGTTCCTTACGGTAAATCATCTGCGTGCAGCTCTCGCACTTGAGCCACAGGCCCTCGGGCACCTCGCGCTTCTTCCAGCGCAGTCGGCCGGGGCGCTCTTCGTTCTCGCCGGCCGGGCCGAGGCCCTCGCCGGAGAGATCGTCCTCCAAGCCCTCCTCTTCGAGCTTGGGATCGAGTTGGGGTGTTTCGCCGTTGTTGTCGCTCATCGCTGGGCAGATCCGCGCGCCGAGGCGCCTGTGTCGCTGGAGTTTGTACCACGGGCCGCCAGCGCCAGCGCGCGACAATGGGCCAGTTCCGCGTCCATATCCGCCGCGCCGTACAGCGCCGAGCCCATCACGAAGCTGTCAAAACCGGCCGCGGCGCAGGCGGCGATGGTGTCGCGGTTGACGCCGCCGTCGATCTCCAGCGCGCCTCGAAAGCCTGCTTGACGCAAGCGTCGCCCCTTCTCCAGCACCTGCGGCATGAACCGCTGGCCGCCAAAACCGGGGAATACGCTCATCACCAGCACAAGGTCGATCTCCGCGAGCACCGGCCCCAAGCGCTCGGGCTGTGTATCGGGGTTGAGTGAAACCCCCACCCTGGGTACCCCCAGTTGCCGCAGGCCTCGCAGCACCGCACGGGCGGCGGCTTCGTCGGCGCAGGTCTCAATGTGGAAGGTCAACACATGCGCACCCGCCTTGACGAAATCCGGCGCGTAGCGCAGGGGCTCGGAAATCATCAGGTGCACATCCAGAGGCACGCGCGCGACCCGGTGCATCGCGGCCACGACCGGCGCTCCGATCGTCAGGTTGGGCACGAAGTGCCCATCCATGACATCGACGTGGTGCCAATCGGCGCCTGCCGCCTCGGCGCGCGCGAGTTCCGCTCCGATGCACGCAAAATCGCAGGCCAGCATCGAGGGCGCAATCCGGATCGGGTGCATGCGACAGCTACGGTTTCGACAGCACGGCCAGCCCCGGGAGCAGCGTGCCCTCGAGCAGCTCGAGGCTTGCGCCGCCTCCGGTCGAGATGTGCTTGACCTTGTCGGAGAGCCCCAGTAGTTCGATCGCTGCGACCGAGTCCCCGCCGCCGATCACCGTGTAGCCCGGGCAGCTGGCCACGGCGCGCCCGACAGCCTCGGTACCGCCGCGGAACGCCGGCCATTCAAAGACTCCCATCGGGCCGTTCCACACCAGCGTCCTCGCTCCGGCGATGCGCGCCGCGTACAACTCGCGCGTGCGCGGTCCGATGTCGAGCCCCATCAGGTGCGCCGGGATCGCGGCCCCGTCCACCGGCACGGCCGCTTCGCTCTCGGCGAAGCTCGCCGCGCAGACGTGATCGATCGGCAGCAGGATCTCGACCTTGCGCGTCGCGGCCTCGCTCAAGGCCGCACGCACCGCATCGAGCTGTTCGCTCTGCACCAGCGACTTGCCCGTGCTCACACCGCGCGCCGCGAGGAAGGTGTAGGCCATGCCACCGCCGACGAGCAGCGCATCCACCTTGTCGAGCAGGTTTCCAACCACCTGCAGCTTGTCGGAGACCTTGGCCCCGCCCAGGATCGCGATCAGCGGTCGCGCCGGATGGTCCAGCACCTTGGAGAAGGCCGCGATCTCCTTTTCCATCAGCCGGCCCGCGGCCGCGGGCAGCTCGCGGGCGACGCCGCACACCGAAGCGTGGTCGCGGTGCGCGGATCCGAAGGCATCGTTGATGAACAGCTCGCCGTTGGCGGCGAGCGCCTTGGCAAAGGCCGCATCACCGGCCTCGTCGCCGGGGTGAAAGCGCACGTTCTCCAGCAGCACGACGGCGCCCGCAGGCGCCTTTTCGATCTCGGCTCGCACCTCGGGGCCGATGCAGTCCTTGAGCGCGAGGACCTCGATGCCGAGGAGCTCCGCCAGCCGCGCGCCCATCGGCGCCAGCCGCAGGTTCTCGACGACCTTGCCCTTGGGGCGACCGAGATGGCTCATCAGGACGGGACGTCCGCCGCGCGCGAGGATCTCGCGGATCGTCGGCAGCGCGGCGCGGATGCGCGTGTCGTCACTGATGCGGCCCTTGTCATCCTGAGGGCAGTTGAAGTCCACGCGCACCAGCACGCGGCGGTTCTTGAGATCGAGATCCTCGATCCGGCGGGCGTTGAGCTTCATCGCAGGCGCTCAGCCGAGCTTGTGGACGCAGCGGACGAGGTCGACTACGCGGGCGCTGTAGCCCCACTCGTTGTCGTACCAGGCGACGACCTTGACCATGCGCGTGCCCATCACCATGGTCGACTGCGCATCGAAGATCGAGCTCGCCGGGTTGCCCACGATGTCGGCCGATACGATCGGATCGGTCTCGTAGGTCAGGATCCCCTCCAGACCCGGCGTGCCCGCGGCGGCGCGGAAAGCGGCGTTGACCTTTTCGATCGTGACGTCGGTCTTGAGCGTGGCTACGAAGTCCACCATCGACCCGTCGGGCACCGGCACGCGCATCGCGACGCCGTCGAGCTTGCCCTTGAGCTCGGGCAGGATCTTCCCGACGGCCTTCGCCGCACCCGTGGTGGTCGGAATGATCGAGCAGGCCGCCGCGCGGGCGCGCCGCAGATCCTTGTGCGGCAGATCGAGGATGTTCTGGTCGTTGGTGTAGGCGTGGATCGTGGTCATCAGGCCCTGCTCGATGCCGAAGGCGTCGTGCAGCACCTTGGCGAGCGGCGCGAGGCAGTTGGTCGTGCAGGAGGCGTTGGAGATGATCCGGTGCTCCTTCTTCAGCGTGCCATGGTTGACGCCCATCACGACCATCGCGTCGATTTCGTCCTTGGCGGGCACGGTCAGGATCACCCGGCCGGCGCCGGCATCGATGTGCTTCTGGCAGGCCTCGCGGCTGGTGAAGATGCCCGTCGACTCGATGCAGAAGTCGACCCCGTTGGCCTTGTGCGGCAGCTTGGCCGGATCCTTCTCGGCGCTGATCGCGATGCGCCGGCCGTTGACGGTGATCGACTCCTTGTCGCACGCGATCGTGCCCTCGAACTTGCCGTGGACCGAGTCCCACTTGAGCAGGTGCGCCAGCGTCGCCGGATCGGTCAGGTCGTTGATGTGCACGACCTCCATGTCGCGGTGCTGGAGGAGGTTGCGGAAGACCAGTCGGCCGATGCGGCCAAAGCCATTGATCGCGATGCGCATGGTGCAGGGGGGGTGGAGGAACTCTTGGGGGTTGAACAGCGAACGGCGAGCCTAGCAGGAGCGCCGCCCCGCTTTCAAAGACTAGACTGCGCCGGCATGAGCCTGGCGCAGCTTGCGTGGGAGGATCTGGCGCGAGCGCTTTCGACCGAGCCCGAGCTCGGCGCGCTGCTGGGCCTCTCGGGCGGGGCCGACTCCGTGTACCTGCTCGAGCTGCTCGCCGCCAGCCCGCGCGGCCCGCGGCCGCTAGTCGCCGTCCACCTGCACCACGGCCTGCGCGGAGCACAGGCCGATCTCGATGAGCAGTTCTGCCGCGAGTTGTGCCAGAGGCGCGGCATCGAGCTTGTGGTCGAGCGCGCCTCGCTCGAAGCGCGCCCCGGCGGCCTGGAAGCGCGCGCGCGAGCTTGGCGGCGCGAGTGCTGGGCGCGGCTCGCCCGCGAGCGCGGCCTCACCCGCGTGCTGCTCGCCCACCAGCGCGACGATGCCGACGAGACGGCGCTGCTGCGGCTGATCCGGGGCAGCGAATGGAACGCGCTCGCCGGGCTGCGCGCGCGGCGCATCTGGCGAACGCGGCATGGCGAGCGGCTGGAATTGCTGCGGCCCTTGTTGTCGGTGTCGCGCGCGGCGGTGCGCGAAGAACTCGCCCGGCGCGGGCTCGCTTGGCGCGAGGATGCCAGCAATCTGGATCAGCGCCTCGCCCGCAATCGCGTCCGCCTGTCGCTGCTGCCGCTGCTCGGGCCTGAGTTCACGCGTGCGCTCGATCGCCTGCGCCTCGCCACCGAGGCTCTCGACCAGCGCCTCGCGGAACTGCTCCCGCCGCTGGAGCGCCTGCCACCGGAGGGCGGGTTGGCACGGCATCCCGAGAGCTTCGCACTCGAACTGCGCGCGCTGCACGGTCTGCCGGCGGCGCTCGCCGAGCAGGCGCTCAGCGCCAGCCTGACCGAAGCTCTCCGCTGGACGCCGCGGCGCGCGTGCCTGCGCGCGCTGCTCGCGTCGCTGGAGCGCGCGGCACCCGCCGGGCGGCCGGCCCGTGCTGCCGCGCAGGCCCCGCGGCTCTTCGCTCTGGGTCGGCGTTGGCGTGCGAGCCTCGGCGGCACGCGCTTGGAATGTCTGGCTCCGCCGAACCCCGAGGCGCCGCGCGCCTGGCCGCTCGAAACCGAGCTCGTGCTGGCGGACGGGCGACGGCTCTACTCGAGCTGGCGGGAGGCCGGGGCCGGGGAAGCCTTTCCCCGCACGCCGGCGTGCGTCGAGCTCCGCTGTCCCCGGCCGCCTGCGGAACTGCGGCTCGGCTGGGCGCGCGCGGGCCTGCGCTTCCATCCGCTCGGTTCCCAAGGTTCCCGGCGCCTCGTGCGTTTTCTGCAGGGCTGCGGCATCCCGGCCGCCGCGCGCGCGGAAGTGCCGCTGGTGTTCCTCGGCGAGGAGTTGATCTGGGTGGCGGGGCTGCGCATCGCGCACGCACGACGCCTGAGTTCCGCCGCCGGCGGGCGCTTGCGCCTGTCGATCCTGCCTCCGGCCAACGGTGACTTGCGCCCGGGAGCAGGGTAGCCTACACCGCCCTCGAAAATGCCGGCCTTGACCCCGACGCCCGCCCAGAACCTCGCCACCTTGAGCGAACGCATCCGCCGCCTGGCTCCGGGCCGTGCGGTGCAATTGGTGGCCGTGACCAAGTCCGTCGATGCCGCCACCGCGCTGGAGCTCGCGCGAGCGGGCGCGGCCGATCTGGGCGAGAATCGGATCGACGCGCTGGAAGCCAAGGCCGCGGCCCTGCGCGACGCCGGGGCGGCGGTGCGCTGGCACTACCTCGGCCATCTGCAGACCAACAAGGCGCGCCGCGCCGCGCGCGTGGTCGACGTGCTGCACTCGCTCGACAGCGCGGATCTCGCCGACAAGCTGGAAAAGGAGCTGGCGGCCGCGGGCCGCAGCATGGCGGTCTACCTGCAGGTCAAGCTCTCGGGCGAGCCCACCAAGACCGGGCTGGAGCGGAGCGAGCTCGGCGCGCTCGCCCGGCACGTGCAGCGCTGTCCGCACCTGCGACTGAGCGGCCTGATGGCGATGGCGCCGCTAGACGTGCCCGAACGCGAGGCGGCGGCGCGTGCGGTGTTCCGCGAACTGCGCGGACTCCGCGACGCGCTGCAGGCGCAGCTGGGCCTTGCGCTCGCCTGCTCGATGGGCATGAGCGAGGACTATGCGATCGCGCTGGAAGAAGGCGCGGATGTGCTGCGCATCGGCTCGCTGCTGTTCGCCGGGGAGGCCGCGTGAGCGAGCGGCTGCTGCTCGAGTGGATCGGCGGTGATCGTCCGCCGGCCGAATTGCCGCGCAGCGGCACGCTGGTGATCGGCGCCTCGAGCGCCCGCGCGGGCTTCGTGGTCCGAGGCCAAGGTGTCGCGGATCTGCATGCGGCCATCGCGCGCAACAAGAGCGGCGGTTGGGCGATCCGCGATCTGGGCAGTCCGGCGGGCCTTGAGGTCAACGGCCAGCGCGTCGAGAGCCGCGCGCTGGGCGCAGGCGACGAGATCGGGATCGGCACCGTGCGCCTGCGCATCGTCGATCCGGCCGCGACCCCGCCCGCCTCCCAGCCCACGCGAGCGGCGCCCACCGCGCCGATCGCAGCACCCACAGGGCCCGTGTCACCCGTGTCACCCGCGCCCACCGCGGGCTTGCCGGCCTTCCCCGGCTACCGCCTCGAGCGCCGCCTCGGTCGCGGCGGCATGGGCGAGGTGTACCTCGCGATCCAGGAGCGCCTCGCGCGCCCGGTCGCGATCAAGGTGCTGCATCCGCGCCTTGGCAACGATGCCGCCTTCGTGCGGCGCTTCGAGGAGGAGGCGCGCGCGGCGGCGGCGCTCAACCACCCCAACGTCGTGACGGTCTACGACGTCGGCTTCGCCGACGGGCTGCACTTTCTGTCGATGGAGTACATGGACCGCGGCACGCTGGAAGACCGGCTCAAGGCCAGCGGTCGGCTGCCGTGGAAGGATGTGCTGCAGATCCTCAAAGATGCGGGCGCGGGCCTCGCCTACGCGGAGTCCAAGGGCATCGTGCACCGCGATCTCAAGCCCGCCAATCTGATGCAGAATGCGGCCGGCGCGACCAAGATCGCCGACCTGGGCCTCGCCACCAACATCGAGGCGGAGAGCGAGGCGCTCAGTGGCGAACGCAAGATCCTCGGCACCGCGCACTTCATGTCGCCGGAGCAGGCGCGCGGCGAGAAGCTCGATCCGCGCAGCGATCTGTACTCGCTCGGTGCGACCGCTTACCGGCTGCTGAGCGGCATGACGCCCTACGAGGGCGCAACCAGCAAGGACATCCTGCGCGCGCTGCTACGCGAGGAGCCCAAGCCGCTTTCGGAACGGGTCGAGGGCCTGCCGCCCGCGCTGCTCGCCATCGTGCAGGGTCTGATGCGCCGCGATCTGGCACAGCGCACGGCCTCGGCCGCGCAGCTGCTCGCCGCGATCGCCGAATTCGAGCGCGGCGCGAGTGCGGCCCAGCCGATGCCCAAGGCGACGGTCTCGACTCGACCGCCGTGGGTACTGATCTTCACCGCGCTCTTGTTCGGGGGCGGGGCCTGGTTCTTCTGGCAGTGGAAGGAACAGACTCTGGAGCGGCGCGAGGAAGAGCAGGCAGCGGCGCAAGCCGCAGCCCGCGACGCAGCCAGCCCGCCCCCGCTGCTCGCCGATTCGCCCGTGACGGCCGTGAACGCGGAGCCGGCCCTGCCGGCACCCGCCGAGCCGGTTGCTGCGCCCGCGAATGACGAGCGCGACCTCGAGATCCTCGAAAGCCGCGCGCGCATCGCGCTGCTCGAGATCCTGCAGCGCCAGCAGAGCCCTCAAGAGCAGTTCGCCGAGTTGACGGAAATGGCGCGAAAGTTCAACGGCACCACCGCCGCCAGCGAAGCGAGCGCCAAGGCGGGCGAGTTGGAGCAGCAGTTGCGCGAGGCGCAGGCGGCGCTCTCCGAGCGCCACACGGCGGTGATGGCGCTGGTCGCGAAACTGCGCGAGGCGGCGGCGCTGGAGCAAAGCCCCCCGCGTCCCGGCCGCTCGCTGCTGGCGATGCGCGCGCTCGGCGGTCAGGAAGCCTTCGCCGACGATCCCCTGTTCCAGGCCGAGCGCGCGCGTCTGGAGCAGGAGCTGTTCGCCCGCGCCAGCGAGCACGCCGGAGGTGTGCTCGCGCGCACGCAAGCCGATTTGGAAGCGGGCCGGCAGGAGGCCGCCGCGACCGCGCTCAACGAGCTCCTGCCGCTGTTCGATCTGCCCGAATTTGCGGGCGGAGCGGCGCCGGCAGGCTACGACGCGCTGCTCGAGCAGGGCCGGCGCACCCGCGAGCGCCTCGCCAACCTGCGGGCGATCGCCGGCCAGATCCTCGAGCAGCGCCAGCGCGAGGACGCGCGGCTGATGGCCGGCGCCTTGTACGGCCCCGAGGGCCTCGAGAAGGAACTGAGCGTGCTCGACTTCCAGAGCGCGGCCACGCGCGTCTCCCAGCTGGCGGAAGCGGCGTCGACGCTGCCGGTGCGCCAGGCGCTGGTGACGCTCGCCGCCGAGCTCAACGAAGCCTCGCAGGCGCTGCCGCTGCTCGCGCGTGAATATCCCGCGGGCTGGAAGCGCAAGGGCGTCGACGATCCGCGCGACCGCAGCGAGAGCCTGCGCAACTGCCTCGCGGCGGATGCCGAAGGCCTGCTCCTCGAAGCGGCGCAGGGTGCAACGGAGCGCGTGCCCTGGTCCGCCTTCGCCAACCACACCCGGGAGCTCGGCCGCCTGTTCAACGAGCGCTTCGCGCGCGAGCTGAAACCCGAAGAGGCGCGCAGCGTGCGCGCGCTGCTGCAGTACGCCGCCGTCGGCGAAGTGCTGAGCCTAGGCGTGAAGATGCTCGATCCCTCCCGCAAGGCCAACTTCACCGAGGGCAACGCCAAGGAATTGCTCGAGTGCTTCGCGCCCGCGCAGGCCTGGGCGCTGCGCTCCGCGCCCTCCGCCACGCTCACCCGCGAGATCGAAGCCGCGCAGCTGCTCAGCCGGGTGTGGCAGGATGCCACCGGGAACTCGATCGCGGCTGCCGTGGCGGGGACGGAGCGTCTGCTGCTCGACTACCGCGACACGCTGCTCGTGAGGCTGCTGAGCGATGGCTCGCAACTCAAGTGAGCCACGCCCGCAAGGGCGGCTCCTTCCCGGGACCCAAAAGGCCCTGAGCGCTGGACGGCTAGGCTTTTCGGCACGGCGGCGAAGGCAGTCCGAACTGGGATAGCGGCCCCTATTTTGGACCAGGGGCGGCGAGGGCCGCTTCGCAGCGGGCGATGCCCGCCGCAATCCGCTCGTTTTCCGCCTCGCTCAGCGGGCCGGGTTCGTCGGCGTCCAGATCCGCGGGCACGAGCTTCGCGACACCGTACTCGCGCAGTGCCGCCGGCCAATCCTCGCAAGCCTCGAGGGCCTCGGCCCAGACCAGGTGCAGCTTGCGCCGGAACGGATCGATCTCGTTGGCCTCCTCCAGCCGGCGCGCGGCCTCGCGCGGGCGGCCCTGCTCGACGAGCCAGCCCGCCAGCTCCAGCCGACCTTCGTAGTCGCCCGACTCCACATCGAGCCAGCGCGAGAGCGCCGCAAAGCGCGCCGGCGTGTCGCCGAGCTGCTGGCAGATGCGCATCTGGGCGAGCTCGGCGCTGAGTTCGCGCTCGGGATAACCCGGGAACACCCGTTCGGCGGCGCGCGCCTGTTCCAGCGCCGACTCCCAGTTCTGTTCGGCCTCGAACAGCCGGCACAGCGCCATGCGGGCGCGGAAATCGTCGCCGCCGTTTTCGATCCCGAGCAGGTAGAGCCGCCGCGCCTCGGGTTGGTTGCCCTGCGCCAGTGCCATCTCCGCCCGCAGGAAGCTCGCCCGCGGATGGCGCCCTTCGCGCGCGCCGAGCCGACGCAGAGCTTCCTCGGCATCGAGCTTGCGGCCGCGGGTCCAGGCGTGCGCGGCGACGCGGATCCAGTCCTCGCACCACTCGGCGAGCTCGGACTCCCCCGCCGGCGGCGCGGCCGACAGCGAAAAGCGCAGCGGCAGCACCGCCGAGTCCTCCCAGCGCGGTTCGATGCGGATCGGCGCGAGCAGCTTGTCGACATGCGCCCGGAAGCGCGCGTCGACCTGCTCGGGGGTCTGGCCGAGCACGCTCTGGAAGGTCTGGTCGAGGTCGAGCCCCTTGTCGAAGGCTTCCAGCATGCGCACCAGCGCCGGGAAGCCGTGACTCTCGACCCACATCTCGCACATCAGGCCGCCCTGGTAGTACGCGAACAGGATCCGATTCGTGCGGAACGCGGCGTTGAGCTCGCGTGAAGGAATCAACTGCGCGTTGGCGCGCGCGTCGTACAGCTCGCGACGCATGTTGCGCGACCAGGAGGGATTGCGACGCGTTTCTTCCCAGGTCGCGATGCCCTCGGTGATCCAGCGCGGGCAGCGGTTGTTCGACAAGCCCAGGTGCACGACGTGCGAAAACTCGTGAAACGAGGTGCGTGCCCACGAGAAGGTGCCGCGCATTTCCGCGAGCGGCGAAACCGCCGTGACCACCGGCCCAAAGCACACGCCCAGCGCCGGAAAACCCTCGAAGCCGGTCGAGCGCACCGAGAAATCGGCGTGCTCATGGAAGACTTCGATCGCGGTCTTGCCCGGCGTGTAGCCGTAGCGCTGTGCGAGATCGGTGCGCGCTTCGCGGTAAAAGGGCACGAGGTAGGTCGCGAGCACTTCGGCGGCCTTGGGATCCCACGCGAAGCTGAGCTGATCGTCGCCGGTGACCACCAGCTCCGCCTGCATGCGCTTGAGCACGAGGCGCATGTTGTCGCGCCAGGCATCGGCGCGCACTCCGGCGAGTTCCGCCGCCTTGTCGAGAGCGGCCAGCCCGGCCCGCTCATCACCGGTGTTGGCGAGCGCCTTGCCCAGCACCAGGAAGCTGCTGTAGTCCTCCGGATCGATCTCGGTCGCCTTGCGCGCGAACGGCAGGGCCTCGCCGAAGCGGTACAAATCGCACAGGTTCTCCGCCAGCGTCGCGTAGGGCCTGGGGTCGCGCGGATCGGCCTTTTCCAGCTCGGCGAGCCGCGTCTGGGCCTCCTCGCGGCGGTGCTCGATCCAGCACAGCGCGGCGCGCGCGGTCTGCACTTCGCGCCGGCCCGGCGCATCGCGCTCCAACTCGGCCAGCCGTGCGCGCACGCGCGGCAGATTGCCGTCCGACAGATCGGCCGACAGCGCCAGGATGCGCGCCGGCAGCGAACGCGGCCGCTCGCGCAGATACTCGGCGAGTATCTCGCCCGCGTTGCGCCGCTGGCGCAGCCAGTTGTAGCGGTACAGCTCGTACAGGCCCAGCGTCGCCGCCTCGTGCATGGGGTGCAGCCGCAGCGCTTCCTCGTAGAGCCGCCCTGCCGAGCGCCGCGAGCCGTCTTCCACCTCGCGGTCGGCCTCGAAGTACAGGCTCGCCAGCTCGGCCAGCACGTCGGGCTCGACGCCGCCATTTTCCTTGGCCAGCGCATCGGCCGACACCAGTGCCTCCGAGGCCAGTTCCAACTGCCCCAACCGCCGCCAGCAGCGCGCCACGAACAGTCCGTTCTCCCAATCGAGCACGCGGCACTCCGCGCCGAGCTTCCAGGCGTTCTTGGCGGCCGCATGGTCCCCGCCAGCTCGCGCAAGCTCGCCGCGCACCCAGTAACCGCGTGCCCGCGCGGGATCCAGGCGCTCGGGCGCCAGCAGCGCCTCGGCCGCCTGCATCCGCCCCAGCGTCCACAGCCACGTGGCCGCATCCAACACCCACTCCGGCCGCTCGGGAGCGCCGCGCGCGGCCGGATCGGCCAGCACGCGGCCGAGCGACTGCAGGGCCGCGTCGAGGTTCTCCTGTTCGGCTTCGATGCGGGCGAGCAGCACGCGGGCCTCGGGCAGCGAGCGCCGCTCCTCCAGCAGGTCCTCGGCGAGCCGCCGCGCGGCGCTGAATTGCCCGCGCCGGCGGGCGCGCTCCGCCTCGGCCAGGGCCTCGGACACAAGCTCCTGCTCGTCCTCGGGAATCGATTGGGCCAGCACCGGCAGGGCGCGGGGCGCTGGCAAGACAAGACACAGGGAGAGGAGCACGGTCGAGAGCATGGTGGAGAGGGGGGCATGATCGCCGCAGCCAGCGTCACACGCCAAGGGTGTTGTTTCCGATCTTTCCGTTCTGTATGCCAGACAGTCATGAGCTTCAGCAGGACGCGCCTCCTTTTCGCCACCTTGACACTGATTTTGCCGCTGGCAGGCGGCTGCAAGAGCCCCGCGAGGGTCGACCCCGCGCCGGTGCCCACGGCCCAGATCGCCGATCCCGAGTCCCTTCCGCCGTGGATCGACATGCCGCTGTCGTGGGAGAAGCTGCGCACGCTGGAGTTGTGGATCGCGGCCCAGGACGGCGATCGGCGCGACTACTGGCTGGTCGAGGGCGAACTGCAGCTCGCCGGCGGGCGGCTGGAGCTGTCGCGCCGCGAGCTCTCGCAGGAGAAGGCGCGCGGAAACACGGAGCTTCTGATCACCCGCATCAAGTCGGCCCGCGTCGGCCTAGAGAAAATCGCTCAGGACGCGAACGCCAACGGCTCGCAGCGCACGCGCGCCGGCGAAGGCCTCGCGCGCGCCGATCGTCTGCTCTCGGAGCTGGGCAAGCCGGCGCTGACGCTGGGCGTGCCGCTGGTGGCGCGTGCGCAGTGGGGTGCTTCGCCCGCGATCAGCGCCAACCTGACGCGCAACAAGGGCGGCTGGAAGCGCATCACCGTGCACCATTCGGCCGAAGCCGATCCGGTCCCGCTCGACGGCACGCTCGAGAGCTCCGCGGAAGGCCTGCGCCAGATCCAGCGCTCGCACCTCAAGAGCAAGCAGCCGCCCTGGGGCGACATCGGCTACCACTTCCTGATCGATCCGCAGGGTCGCGTGTTCCAGGGCCGCGAGCTCGCCTGGCAGGGCGCGCACGCCTCGGGCAACAACAACATCCAGAACATCGGCGTGTGCCTGCTCGGCAACTTCGAGGAGGATACGCCGACCGAGGCCGCGCTCAGCAGTCTGGGCAAGCTGCTCGACAACCTGCGCCGCGTGTACTCGATCCCGCGCCGCGAAGTGCACACGCACCAGCAATTCAAGAGCACGGCCTGCCCGGGCAAGTACCTCGAGCCCTGGGTCGAGCGCTACGCGCAGGATGAAGCCCAGAAGAGCCGCGCGGCAGCCCGCCCGAACGAGGCTTCCAGCCAGAAGCCGAAGACCGGCGTCAAGAGCACCGGCAAGAGCACGGGCTCCAAGTCCGCCGGCAAGCCCGCCGCCGGCACGAAGAAGTCCGTCAACTGACGCGTTCGCGCGCCAGATCCGCGTCGACCATCTCGCGGATCAGCGCGGCGAAATCGATGCGAGGGCGCCAGTCCAGCTCCGCGCGGGCGCGGCTGGCATCCCCGCACAAAAGGTGCACTTCTGCCGGACGGTGAAAGGCCGGATCGGTGCGCACGTGGTCATTCCAAGCGAGTCCGGCGTGCGCAAAGGCCAGCTCGCAGACCTCGCGCACGCTGTGCATCTCGCCGGTTGCGATCACGTAGTCGCGCGGTTCTGGCTGCTGGAGCATCCGCCACATGGCCTCCACGTAGTCCGCCGCATGGCCCCAGTCGCGGCGCGCCTCGAGGTTGCCGAGCACCAGCTCGCGTTCCTTGCCCAGCCGGATGCGCGCCGCGGCGCGCGTGATCTTGCGCGTGACGAACTCGGTGCCGCGGCGTGGTGATTCGTGATTGAACAGGATTCCGCTGGTGGCATAGAGCCCGTAGCTCTCGCGCATGTTGACCGTGATCCAGTGCGCGTAGACCTTGGCGACGCCGTAGGGGCTGCGCGGATGGAATGGAGTGCTCTCGCGCTGCGGAGTTTCCTGCGCGTGGCCGAACATCTCGGAGGTCGAAGCCTGATAGAAGCGCGCGTGGGGCGCGACATGGCGCATCGCCTCGAGCAGCCGCGTCACGCCCAGCCCCGTGACCTCGGCGGTGTGCACCGGCTCGTCGAAGGAGGTCGGCACGAAGGACTGCGCGGCGAGGTTGTAGATCTCGGCCGGGCGGCTCTCGCCCAGAGCGCGCATCAGGCTCGACTGATCGAGCAGATCACCTTGCACCAGCTGGATGCGCGGCATGATGTGCGCGATGCGCTCGAAGTTCTTGCTCGAGCTGCGGCGCACGAGTCCGAAGACCTCGTAGCCCTTGGCGAGCAGGAACTCGGCCAGATAGCTGCCGTCCTGTCCGGTGATGCCGGTGATCAGCGCGCGCGGTGAGTCCATGGTGTGAACTGACGATCCTCGGCGCGGGCTCTTCCCGTGCAGCGTTCAGGAAGCGTCGAGCACTCCCCGCCACAAGAGCACGGCCACCACCAGCGCGAGCACCACACGGTACCAGCCGAAGGGCGCCAGACCGCGCCGCTGCAGCCAGGCGACCAGCCAGCGCACCGCGAGGAACGCCGACAGACCGCCGGCAAGAAAGCCGATGGCGACGGGCCCCGCGCCGAACTGCTCCAACATGCCGGCACCGCCGTCGAGCGCCTTCTTGGCCGTGGCAGCCGAGAGCGTCAGCACCCCGAGCAGCAGGCTGAACTCGACGGCGGCAGCCCCCGAAAGGCCCAGCACGAGCCCGCCGGCGATGGTCGCGAAGCTGCGGCTGGTGCCGGGCAGGAGCGCCAGGCACTGAAACAGGCCGATCACCAGCGCCACGCGCCAGCCCATCGTCTCCAGACCAGATCCGCCCGGATGGCCCTCGCGCAGACGCTTCCAGGCGAGCATCACCACGCCGCCGACGAACCAGGCGCAGACCACCGGCACGAGCCCGAACAGGTGCGCGTCGATGAAATCCTCGAGCAGCAGCGCGGCGACAACGGCCGGCGCGAAGGCGATCAGCAGATTCCTCGCCAGCCGCACGCCGGCGGCTTCCAGCCGCAGGATGCTGCGCACGCGCGGCCAGTACAGCCCCAGCACGGCGAGAATCGCGCCGCCCTGGATGCAGATCGCGAAGGTGCGCGAAGCCGGATCATTGCCGATCCCAAGGAGCCGCTGGGTCAGGATCAGATGGCCCGTCGAGGACACAGGCAAATACTCCGTGATGCCCTCGACGATGCCCAGGATGAGCGCCTCCAGCGGACCGAGCGGCGCGCTGTCGGCGGCGAACATCACAGCTTGGCGGCCGCGTCACGCGGCTCGACGAAGGGCAGCGCGAAGCTGTCCGCGACGGCCTTGCAGACCAGCTTGCCGCCAATGCAGTTGGCCGCGGTCTCCAGCTCCTTGCTCTCCAGCAGCGCGCGCTTGGCGCCGAGGCGAGCCAGACGCACGGTCCAGGGCAGCGTGGCGTTGGTCAGCGCCCAGGTGCTCGTGCGCGGCACCGCACCGGGCATGTTCGCCACGCAGTAGTGCGTGACGCCGTCGATCACGAAGATCGGATCGGCGTGCGTCGTCGGGCGAACCGTCTCGATGCAGCCGCCCTGGTCGATGGCGACGTCGACCAGCACGCTGCCCTTGCGCATCAGCTTGAGATCGTCGCGACGGATCAGCTTGGGCGCCACGGCCCCGGGGATCAGCACCGCTCCGACGACCAGATCGGTTTCCGGCAGCGCTTCGCGGATCGCGTGCGGGGTCGAGTAGACCGTGCGGCAGTTGGCGGGGAGGATTTCATCGAGATAGCGCATGCGGTCGAGGTTGATGTCCATCACGGTGACATCGGCGCCCAGGCCCGCCGCCATCCGCGCCGCTTGCGTGCCGACCACGCCGCCGCCGAGGATCAGCACCTTCGCCGGACGCACCCCCGGCACGCCGCCGAGCAGGATGCCCGAGCCTCCCGCGGGCGCCTCGAGGTACTTGGCGCCCGCCTGAATCGCCATGCGGCCCGCCACTTCGCTCATCGGGGTCAGCAGCGGCAGCGTGCCGTTGTGCTCCAGCGTTTCGTAGGCAAAGCAGTGCGCGCCTGTCTTGAGCACGCCATCGGTCAGCTTGCGGTCGGCCGCCAGGTGGAAGTAGGTGAACACCACCTGCTGGGGGCGCATGTGGGGCCACTCGCTCTCGAGCGGTTCCTTGACCTTGAGGATCAGGTCGCAGTTCTTCCAGACCGCGGCCGCATCGGGAGCGATCTGAGCACCGGCCTTCTGGAAGGCCTCGTCCGAGAGGCCGCTGCCGAGTCCGGCGCTGCGCTCGATCCAGACCTCGTGGCCTTCGGCCTTCAGCCGATCGACGCCGGCAGGCGTCAGGGCGACCCGGTTCTCGTTGTTCTTGATCTCGCGTGCGACACCGATCTTCAAAGCTGCTGTGACCTCTGGCAGTACCTGGGTGACAAGCCCGCCGCCGCAGGGAGCGGGGTCGGGGGGATTTCGTGGCGCAGGAGTCTAGCGACGGCTTCCCGGGAAATCACTTGGCAAGCAGACCGGCTTTGTCCTAGCATCCTCGGCCCGTTGGATGGGCGTTTAGCTCAGCTGGCTAGAGCGCCACGTTGACATCGTGGAGGTCACTGGTTCGAGTCCAGTATCGCCCACCATCCTTCGCTCACACTCCGAGCCTCTTGAGCGTAGGCTCTCGGCGACCGAAAGGATTGCCATGTTGAGCCTGTTCGCCCTTCTCACCACCAGCGCCCTCCCCGCAACGCTGCCCGTGCCGCTGGCCCAGCCACGGCCCCCGCAGAACCCCGCGCCCTTCTCGGCCGAGGAGCGCTACCGCCGTCGGATCACGCCGCTCACCCAGGTGGTCGACTCCGCGACGCCGGCCGTGGTCTACATCGTCACCGAAGGCCAGACCGTGGCCTCAGACTTCTTCGGACGCCTGATCCCCCAGCGCTTCTCGGGCGCCGGTTCCGGTGTGGTGATCCTGAAGGAAGGCTTCATCATCACCAACTACCACGTCGTGGAGAAGGCCAGCCCGGGCGGGATCCGGGTCAGCTTCGACAAGCGCTACGACGAGACCGAGTACCCGGCCGAACTGGTCTCCTGGGTCAAGGAAGAGGACCTCGCGCTGCTGCGCATCCGCGGCGAGCGCGATTTTCCCACGGTGCCGCTGGGCACCTCCTCGGATCTGATGATCGGCGAGAGCGTGATCGCGATCGGCAGCCCCTACGGCCAGACGCACACGGTTTCTTCCGGCATCATCTCGGGCCTGCACCGCAACGTCGACATCCCCAACTCCGGCCTGCGCTTCAGCGACCTGATCCAGACCGATGCCTCGATCAACTTCGGCAATTCCGGCGGGCCGCTGCTCAACATCAATGGCGAACTGATCGGCATCAACTCCGCCGTCAACGCGCAGGCCCAGAACATCGGCTTCGCGATCCCCGTCGATCGCGTCAAGGCCGTCATCGAAGAACAATTGACGCCCACCTGGCTGGGCTTTGAAGTCGAGCCGGGCGA
This sequence comes from Planctomycetota bacterium, assembly GCA_044359355.1. Classification (GTDB taxonomy): domain Bacteria; phylum Planctomycetota; class UBA1135; order UBA1135; genus SYGM01. The sequence goes on from JBIKMH010000006.1 coordinate 100,983, forward strand.
TCACCTCAAGGTCGCCACGGTCGTCGAGGGCGGACCGGCCGAGTTGGCCGGCGTGCAGAGCGGCGATTGCATCGTCTCGCTCAACGGGCGCAGCGTGACCCGCCAGGAGGACTACCGCCTCGCCCGCCTCGGCATCGCCGGGGTGCGTGAGGTCGAGCTGGCGGTCGAACGCGAGGGCAAGCAGCGCCGGCTCAAGGTGCCGGTGTGGGGCCGCGCGGAGGGCGTCCTGTTCGAAAAGCTCGGCGTGCAGGCCGAAACTCTGGGCCTTGGGCGCGGCAGCTACGTGCGCATCACCCGCGTCCAGAAAAGCTCGCCGGCCGAGGAACTGGGCCTGGAGCCTGGCGACGTGATCGACGGCGTGCTGGTGGGCGGACGCAGCCGGCCCTGGCAGCTGCAGGACCCGGAAGAATTGGCGCGATTGGTGGCCGTGCTGCCCGCGAAGACCGAACTGACCTTCGATGTCTACCGCGATCTGGACAAGGACGGGCGCCTGGAGCGCGACGAGTTGCATCGCGGCAGCCTGACGCTGCGCTAAGCTCTTCTTCGGGGACGGTTTTGTGCCGATAAGGCCGAGCTTGGAAACGGCGGAAGCTTTTTCCATCCTCGTCCGGGCCACGGCCTTGCCCCCCTACCCATGTACGCCGCCTTCCTGCGCTTCAGCGAACGCTTCGGCCATGTGCTCTCGCGCACGCTGCTGACGTTCTTGTACTTCGCCGTGCTCGGGCCCTTCGCGCTCGTGTACCGGCTGTTCGCCGATCCGCTGCGCAGGGCCCGGCCGAAGGACGGCAACTGGACGAGCTGGGAGTCGCGCAACGACACGCTCTCTCGCGCGCGCCGGCAGGACTAACCCATGGTCAACATCCTCGGTCTGTCCTTTTACTACCACGACTCCTCCGCCGCGCTGGTGCAGGACGGCCGGCTCGTCGCGGCGGCGGAGGAGGAGCGCTTCAGCCGCATCAAGCACGACTCGGGCTTTCCCGCGCTGGCGGTCGAGTTCGTTCTGAAGCAGGGCCGCATCACGCTGGACGACGTCGACTTCGTCGTCTTCTACGAGAAGCCCTTCGTCAAGCTCGAGCGCATGCTGCTGACGGCCATGGCGACCTTCCCGCGCTCCAGCCATGTCTTCCGCGAGTCGATGCAGCGCTGGATCAGCGACAAGCTGTGGATCAAGTCCCACATCGAGCGCCGACTGGAGCTCCCCGCCGCGCGCATCCTGTTCGCCGAGCACCATGTCAGCCACGCCGCGTCGAGCTTCTTCACCTCGCCCTTCGATTCCGCCGCGATCCTCACGGTCGACGGCGCGGGCGAATGGAGCACCAGCACGCTCGGGCGCGGCCGCGGCAACCAGCTCGATATCCTCAAGGAGCTGCGCTTCCCCCACTCGCTGGGGCTGCTCTACTCGGCTTTCACGGCCTACTGCGGCTTCGAGGTCAACGAAGGCGAGTACAAGCTGATGGGGATGCACCCCTACGGCAAGCCGCGGCATGTCGAGCGCATCCGCGAGCTGATCCATGTGGCCAAGGACGGCAGCCTGTGGCACGACATGCGCTACTTCGCGTACCACTACTCGCCCGACTCGACGCTTTCGGCCCGCTTTTCGGAGCACTTCGGCCGCCCGCCGCGCGATCCGAAGCTCGGCGACAAGTCGCTGGACCCGTTCTACTGCGACATCGCCGCCAGCATCCAGGTCGTCACCGAAGAGGTCGTGATGCAGATGGCGCGCCACCTCCACGAGTTGACCGGCGAAAAGCGTCTGTGCATGGCCGGCGGCGTGGCGCTCAACTCGGTCGCCAACTACAAGCTCCTGCGCCAGGGCCCCTTCGAGGAGCTCTACATCCTGCCGGCGCCGGGCGATGACGGCGGCTCGGTCGGCGCCGCCTACTGGGCCTACAACCACCTGCTGAAGCAGCCGCGCGGCCCCGCGCTGGATCATGCCTATCTCGGCAGCGAGCACTCCGACGAGGACATTCGCGCCTTCCTCGAGAAGCACGCGATTCCCCACGAACACATCGCCGACGACGAGCGCTTCTTCGACTTCGCCGCCCGCGCGCTCGCCGATGGCCAGGTCTGCGGCTGGTTCCGGGGACGCTTCGAGTTCGGTCCGCGCGCGCTGGGTGCGCGCTCGATCATCGCCGACCCGCGCCGCTCCGAGATGAAGGAGAAGCTCAACGCAACGATCAAGTTCCGCGAGGCTTTCCGGCCTTTCGCGCCGAGCGTGCTCGAGGAGCGCGCCGACGAGTTCTTCGACATCCCCGAGGCGAGCCGCCACTTCCCCGCGCGCTTCATGTTGTACGTGACGCCCGTGCGCCCGGAGAAGCGCGAGCTTCTGCCCGCCATCACGCACGTCGACGGCTCAGGGCGCCTGCAGACGGTCTACCGCGAAACCAATCCGGCTTACCACGGGCTCATCCGGCGCTTCGGCGAGCTGACCGGCGTGCCGGTGATCATGAACACCTCGTTCAACCTCAAGGGCGAGCCGATCGTCGAATCGCCCGCGCACGCCTTCAACACGTTCAGCCTCTCCGGCATGGACCTTTTGTTTCTCAACAACTTCGTGATCCGCGCACAGGCCAAGCGCAAGCTCGCCGAGACCGCCTTCCACCTGCGGCACGAGGGCGATTCGGTCACGGCGATGGTGAGCTAGGCCATGCGCGCGCTGAATGTACTGCTGGCGATCCTCGTGAGCCTCGCGCTCGCCCTGTGCGTGCCGGAAGCGGTGCTGCGGCTGATCGGCAAGAGCCCAGCACCTTCGCTGCATCGCTTCGATCGGGAGCTCGGCTGGGTCAAGGAGCCCGGCCGCAGGATCACGCGCTCGACCTCCGAGTTCAAGGCCACCTTCGAGATCAACGAACACGGCCTGCGCGACGATCCGGGGATCAGCATCGAGCCCGTGCCGGGCCGGCTGCGGGTGCTGATGCTGGGCGATTCCTTCGTGCTGGGCTACACCGTCGAGCGCGAGCACCTGTTCGTCGATCAGCTCGAGCGCTGGTGGCAGGCCGAAGGTCGGCCAGTCGAGGTGCTCAACGCCGGCACGGAAGGCTGGTCGACCGATCAGGAGGCGCTGTGGTTCGAGCGCGACGGCGCGCGCTTTCGTCCCGATCTCGTGCTGCTGTTTCCCTACGAGAACGATCTGTATTGGTGCGCTGAGCGCCGCTACACGCGCTTTCCCAAACCGCAGGTGTCGCCCGAAGGCAAGCCTGTGCGGCTGGCGCTCGTCGATCCGGGGGAGCGCGCCTGGTGGGAGCGCACGGCGATCGGCAGCCTGATGCAGGGCCTTGGCGCACAGCCCAAGCGCTTTTCGCCGGCCGAGGGTGTCGAGCTTCCGATGGAGTACGGGGCGCTGCTGGCGGAGGAGCCCGATTTCATGCGCGTGGCGCGCGCCCACGCGCGCGGCTCGCTGCTGCTGCTGCGCGAAAGCTGCCAGCGCATCGGAGCCCGGCTGCTGGTGGCTCCGATTCCAGGCAAGGCGGCGATCCAGCCCGAGGCGCTCGCCAGCCTGCGGCGCTCGATCCCGCTCCCGCCGGAGAGCTTCTCGCCCGATCAGCCCGTGGACACCTTCCTCGCGCTGGCGAAGGATCTGGGCATCGAGACGCTGGATGCGCGCGCCAGCCTGCGGGCCGGTTACGCGAGCGACGCGCTGCCCCTGTACTACGAGACCGACTGGCACTTCAACCCGCACGGCAACGCCCAGTTCGCCCGCTTCCTGCATGCGGAACTGGACGCGCGGGGCGCCTTGCCCGGCGACTACCGCGCGCGCACGCCGCGCGATCTGCCGGAACCTGCGAGCGAGCGGCGCTGGCCGTGGTGGCCGTTCCTCTGGGCCGGACTGGTGCTCGGCGTGGGCACGCTGTACGCGCGGCAGTACCGCGATGAGCCCGCCTGGCGCGCCTACCTGCAGGTGGCCCTGATGCTGGGGCTGGTCTTCGGTCTGTTCTTCTTGGCGCGCCTGGCGCTGGGGGCACTGCCGCCGCGGCTTGCGCCGGGGATCCTGCTGCTGCTGATCGCCAGCGTGCTGGGCTTCGTGCTCTGGAAGCTCGGCCGACGCATCGCGACCACGGCCGAGCTGCTGCTGGCCTTCACGCGGCGCGGTCACTGGTACCTGCTGCCGCTGGTGGTGATCCTGCTTTCGATCGGCAGCCTGCTGGTCGTGGCCGCCTCCTCCCCGTTCGTGGCACCGTTCATCTATACTCTGTTCTGATGAAGCGCCAAGACTCTTCCATGCGCTGGATCGTGATCGCCTTGCTGCTCGCCGGCGCAGCACTGGTGATGTGGATCCTGCTGTCTGACTCCGGGGTTCCGGCCGACACGTACAAGCTGTGACGATCCCGCCCCGACAGCGCCGCGGCTTCCTGCGCGAGAACTGGCCCTACCTGGTGGCGCCGGTGCTGCTCGTGCTCGCGCTGCTACTGGCGCTCTACCTGTTCGCGGGCGGAGAGACGAGCGAGATGATCTACAACATCTTCGGCTAGCGGCGCGCTCACTCGGACAGATCGAGCCCTAGGCGCCGCAGCAGTTCGAAGCCGCCGCAGGCTTCGGTGGCGATCAGATGCAGCTTGGCGTCCTCGTCGATCATGAGGCGCCGCAGCTCGCCGCGCGCGCTGGCGGGCGTGTTGATACCGGCGTGGGTGTTGGTCGCGCTGGAAAAGCCCGCGGCGAGCGCCGCGTCGCGGGCGGTCGCGTGGTAGTCCCAGCGCCGGCCGAAGGGATAGGCGAAGCTCTCGATGGCATGGCCCAGGCCCGCCTCCAGCGCCCGCTTGGAACCGGCAATCTCCTGCTCGCAGCCGCGCGCATCGAGCCGCGCGAGGATCTCGTGGTGGATCGTGTGGCCGCCAAGCTCGACGCCCGCGGCATCCAGCGCGCGCACATCGTCCCAATTCATGTACAATTCGTCGCACAGGGCGCGTTCGTCCCCGCCGCACTCGCGGAACAGCTGATCCACGACGCGGGTGCGCTCGAGCACTTCGGCCTCGTACTTCAGGATGCGCTTCAGGTGATACGCGTTCAGCTGCGCGGGTGCCTGCGCCCGCAGCAGCCCCACGGCCCGGGCATCGGCGGACAACTCCGCGAAACGCGCCACGAAGCGCTCGGGGCCGAGCGCCGCGAGCGCGTGGAAGAACTTGTGCGTCCAGTTGAGGCTGCGTCGATCGAGCGGCGCGCTCTCGAGGTACACGGTCGCGGAACAACGCAGCTCGGAAAGCAGCGGCAGCAGCAGCGTGCGGTTGTCCTTGTAGCCGTCATCCATCGACAGCGCGACCATGCTGCGCGAGGGGCGAGCCTCCAGCGCGCGCACGCCGGCGCCCACGCTGACGAGTTCGAAACGCTCGCCGAGCTTGCGCAGGATGCGCTCGAGGTCCGCGGCGCGGATCTTCATGTCCTTGGGCAGGCGCTCGTTGCTCGGGCCGCGAACGCAATGGCCAGCGAGGATCGTCAGGCGCGGGGGCAGGCAGGCGTCGACGATCCGCCACAGGCCGGTGTGGTACAGGCCGCGCGCGTACACTTCGCGCAACGCCCGCTTGGCTCGGTGCTTGATCCCCACGCGCAAAGCCTATCCCATGGTTTCGTCGTCGCGATCCCCGTCGGTGAGGTACCAGTCCCGCGCCTGCCGACCCGCGCGCGACAGCGGGTGCTCGGGTTGGTGCGCAAACAGGATCACCGACAATTCGCGGCCGCGCCGGGGCGCGCGGAAGCCCGCGCGGAAAAGCTCCCCTTCCCAGAAAGAAGCGCGCACGGCGCTCGCCTGCACGAGCCAGGCCCCGGCCGCCCGGAGCCGCTCCAATCCAGCCAGCAGTCCCGCCGAGCGCGCCCCGGGCTCGGCGGCGAGCAGATCGACCAGGTATCCGACGCGCTCCCCCGGGCGGGGCAACTGCACGACGACGTAGCCGCCGAAGGCGCCCTCCGGCGAGCGCATCGCCAGCGCGCGGTGCAGCCCGGAGGGACTCTCGAGGAAGCGCCAGCAGAGGTACTCGGCACTGCGCTCGACCATCCAGGCGAACTGCCGGGCCACTCTCCGGCTCAAGCCATCGACTTCGGGGGGGAAGCTCCGCTCGATGGCCTCGACCCGCCAGCCCACGCCCTCGGTGTCGAGGCGCGCGCGCGCGCGGCGCGCCTGCCAGGCATCCAGCGGCACGCGCAGCGCCGCCAGACGGCCTGCGGGCCGGCAGAGCGCCGCGACCGCCCGGCTGCTGTGCAGCACGTGCGTGTGCATCGCGATCCGGCCGACTTCCTGCCAGCCCAGTTCGAGAAAGATGTGGGCCGAGCGCTGGTTGGGCAGTCCAAAGATCGCCGGCCAGCCCAGCTCCCGGCTGCGCGCGCGGGCGGCGGCATCCAGCGCGCTGAACAAGCCCAGCTTGCGCCAGTCCGGGTGCGTCATCACGTCGCCGGTTTCCCCCAGCGTCGCCGCCGTCGAGGGCTCTCCGAAGGCCAGCACGCGCCGGGGATTGCAAGCGTATCCGCTGACCAGCGTTCCGTCGGGCAGGGACTGCGCGAAGGACAGGCTCTCACCCTGCGGGTTGCGCTGGTAGCGCCACTCGAGCCCGGCCGCATCCACCGGTTTTCGAAAGCACTGGCTCGCGAGGCGCGCCTGCGCCAGCCGGTGTGCCTGCGTGCATTCGATCACGCGCAGCTGGGAAGGGTCAGGGGACAAGTCTTGCTCCGGTGCCGAGCCAGACTACACACTACGCACCAACCCCATGTCACGGGCTTTCCTGTACTGGCTGAGCGTGCTCCTGCTGCTGGTGGGCCTCGCGCTCGCGCTGCATGCCTCGCTGGCGGCGGGTGTGCCCTACGAGCCGAACTCCGACGAGGGCTACTACCTCAGCATGGCGCAGCAGCTCGAAAACCGCGGGATCGGCGCCTACCCGCAGCTGTTCGAGAGCTGGAACCGCGATCCGGCCAACTGGATCTACCCATCCCCGCTGCGCGTGGGCCACGTGACGGTCGCGGCCGCGCTGTTCGAGTTCGCGCCCGCGCGGCTCGAGACGCTGAGCCTGCTGTCGCTGGCGGCGCACCTCGGCTGGATCGCGGTCTCGGCCTGGTTTGCCCGGCGCCTGTTTCCAACCGCTTACGCGCTGTGCCTGACGCTGCTGCTCGCAACGGCACCCCTCTTGCTTGGCAGCGCGCGGCTCGCCCTGCAGGACAGCCACCTGCTCCTGTGGCTGGGCTTGTGCGTGTGGTCCTTCCTCGACCTCCTGCGGGATCCGACCCAGCGCGGGATGAGCCTGGTGTTCGTGCTGTCCTTCGCGATGAGCGTGCTCGTCAAGGAGACCAGCGCGCTGCTCGGGCCGGCCTTCCTCGCGCTGCTCGCCTGGCAGCGCTGCGTGGCGCGCGAGCCGCTGCCCTGGCTGCGCCTGTCTCTGCTGGTGCTCGCACCGGGTCTCTTGGTGCTGACGGTGCTGCTGCTCGCTGCCGGCGGCGGCGAGCCGCTGGTCGACACCGCGCGCACCGTGCTCGGCTCGCCCGCCACCAATGAGTATGCGATTCGCTACGGCTCCGGGCCGTGGTACCGCTACCTCGTCGACTACCTCCTGATCTCGCCGTGGACGACGCTGGCGGCCTTGGCCGCGCTCGGCGCTCGCCTCGCAGGCCGCCGCTTCGATGCCGGCGATCGCGAGCTGACGCTGCTGGCCTTGCTGGGCTGCCTGCTGCTGGCGGAAATGAGCTTCTTCACCAAGAACGCGCGCTACCTGCTGATCCTGGAACTGCCGCTGCGCGCGCTGGCGCTGGCGTGGATCTTTGGCCTTGCGAGCGGCTGGAAGCGCAGCGCGCTGGTGGCGGGATTCGTGCTGCTGGTGGTGGCGAGCGATCTCGCGAGCTTCGAGTACGGCTGGGTGCGCCACAGGATCTACGACCCGCTGACCGGCGCGCTGATGCAGTTGCGCGACCTGCTCCCGCGCTAGCGCCATGCTGCGCCGCCTCGCCCTGTTCCTCGGTCCGCTGGCGCTGCCGGCAAGCCACCTGTGCTTCGACGCGGCGCCGGCCGAGCGCAGTGCGCTGGGGTTGGTGATCTGGATGGCCCTATGGTGGGTCAGCGAGTGCGCGCCGATCTGGATCACCGCCCTGCTGCCGCTGCTGCTGGTGCCGCCGCTGACGCTGGTCCATGCCGAGCACTGGCCGGCCCCGCTGCGCGTGCTCCGGGCCTATGCCGACACCTACATCTTCCTGTTCCTCGGCGGACTGATTCTGGCGCAGGCGCTGCAGCACTGCGGGCTGCACCGGCGCTTTGCGCTCGCGATTCTCGCGCGGGTCGGCACCAGTCCTCTGCGCCTCCTCGTCGGCTTGCTGCTCGCGACCTCGCTGGTCTCGGCCTGGATCTCGAACACCGCCACGGCGGCGATGATGCTGCCGATCGCGCTTTCGCTGGTGCTCGAAATCGAACGACAGCTCGGCCGACGGGCGCCCGAACACACCAGCGCGGCGATGCTGCTGGCGGTCGCCTTCGGCGCCAACATCGGGGGACTCGCCACCAAGATCGGCACGGCGCCCAACGCGCAGCTGGCGAGCTACCTCGAACAGCGCGGCATGGATGCGAGCTTTCTGGAGTTCGCCGCCGTGGGCGGCGGCCTGGTGGCGCTGCTCTTGCCTGCGGCGCTGTGCCTGCTGTGGTGGCACGCCCGCCGCGACGCGCGCGCGGTGACGCTCGATCCCGGCACCATCGAGGCCGAGCGCGCCCGGCTCGGCCCGCTGCGGGGCCCCGAGCGCGCCACGCTGCTGATCTTCGCGCTGACCGCCGCCGCCTGGGTGATGGCCGTGCCGATCCGCGATCTGCTGCAGCAGTGGATGCCGGAGCGGGGCTGGACCAGCGCGGGGACGGAGTCGGCGATCGCCATGCTGGGTGCCGCCGCCGTGCTACTCGGCCGGGTGGGCGGCGGCGCGCTGCTTCCCTGGCGCGAGCTCGGCTCGATCTCCTATGGGACGCTGATCCTGCTGGGCGGCGGGCTCGCGCTGGCGCTGCTCGTGAGCAGCAGCGGGCTCTCCGACCGCATCGGCGCGGCGCTCGAGGCTCTGCGCGGGCTCGAGCCGCTGGCGCAAGGCTGTCTGGCAGCGCTGGTCAGCGTGTCCTTTTCGGCGATCGCTTCCAACACCGCGGTGACCGGGCTGCTGCTGCCGATCGTCGAGGCGGCCGCACCGGGCTCGAACCTGCGAACGCTGCTGTTCACCACGGCTTTCGCCTCCTCCTGCGACTTCGCGCTGCCCGTCGGCACTCCGCCCAACGCGCTGGTGTTCGGCACGGGGCGCGTGCGCGTCCCGGTGATGCTGCGGATCGGCCTGCCGCTCAATCTGGTGGCGGCGCTCGTGACGGCACTGTGGTGCTGGCTCAGCGTGCCTTGGATTTTCGGCTGAGTCCCGGGTAGCCCAGCCGGCGCAGCTCTACGCGGGAGAGCTCGCGCGAAGCGCCGCTCGCAAGCCCGCCGAGTTCCACGCCGCCGATCGACACGCGGACGAGCTTCTCGACGCGGGAACCCACGGCCTGGACCATGCGGCGCACCTCGCGGTTGCGGCCTTCGTCGAGTGCCAGCAGGAAGCGGGTGCAGGGCCCGCGATCGCCGAGCTTCTCGATCCGCAGCGCGCGCGCCGGTCCGTCGCTCAAGACCACGCCCTCAAGCAGCGCCGCGAGCGCCTCATCGTTCAGGCGCGGCCGGGCTTCGACGCGGTAGAGTTTCTCGATGCGGTTCTCCGGAGCGCAGATCCACTCGGAAAATTGCGTGTCGTTGGTCAAGAACAGCAGCCCGCTGGTCTCGCGGTCGAGTCGGCCCACGGCGCTGACCCATTCCGACCATTCGCCCAGCCGGTCGTAGATGGTGGGACGGGCCTTGGGATCCGTGCGGGTGGTGATCAGTCCGCGCGGCTTGTGAAAGGCGAGATAGAGCGGCTCCGCGCGCTTCAGCGGCTCGCCGTCGAGGGACAGCCCGGGCGCATCGAGGTCGAGCCACAGGCCCGGATCGCGCGACACCCGGCCGTGAAGGGCGACGCGCCCCGCGAGGATCCACGCGCGCGCCTGCCGGCGCGAACAGGCGCCGCGCTTAGAGAGAATGCGCTCCAGCTGGTGGCGCTTCACGCCTCCGGTCCGCCGCCGCTCTGCGGTCGATCGCGTTCGCGCGAAGCGCGCCCGATCCAGCCCTTGTGACGGAAGTACAGCGTCAGTGCGATCGCCACGGCGAGCATCAGCAGCAGGCACAGAGCGTAGCCGTAACGCCAGCCGAGCTCCGGCATGTGATGGAAGTTCATCCCGTACACGCCGACGACGAAGGTCAGCGGCATGAAGATCGTAGAGAAGATCGTCAGCACCTTCATCACCTCGTTGAGCCGGTTGGAGTTGCTCGTGAGGTAGATCTCCGTCAGGCTCGCCGCGATGTCGCGGAAGCTCTCGATCAGATCCATCAGCTGCACGGTGTGGTCGTGGCAGTCCGCGAGATAGGGCCGGGTCAGAGGATCGATGGGCACCTGCTGCTGGTGTTCGAGCCGATGCAGCGCCTCGCGCAGCGGCCAGACCGAGCGGCGCATCTCGATCAGGTCGCGCTTGCACTCGTGGATTTCGACGAGCGTCTGGTGGCGCGGATTCTCCAGCGCCTCGAGTTCCAGCTTTTCGACCTGCTCGGCGATCGCCTCGAGCACCGGAAAATACCCGTCGATCACCGCATCGAGCAGTTCGTAGGCGAGGTAGTCGCCCCCGCGGCCGAGCAACTCGGGCTGGCGCGCGCGCAGCCGCTCGCGCAGGAGATCGAAGTTGTCACCGGGATGCTCCTGGAAGGTGATCACGAAGTCCCGGCCCAGGAACAGGGACAGTTGATCGGCCTCGAGCGCATGCAAGCCCAGCCCCGGATTCCAGTGCAACATCCGCGCGATCAGGAACACCTGTCCGGGAAACTCATCGGCCTTGGTGCGCTGGTGGGTGTTGAGCACGTCCTCCAGCGCCAGCGGATGCAGGCCGAAAACGTCCGCGATCCGGCGCAGCGCTTCGACATCTCCCAGTCCGTCGACATTGAGCCACACGCGCGGGTGGCGCTGGCAGAGGGCCCTGAGCGCGGCGATGTCGGGCTGGCGCAGCTCCTCGCAGCCCCCCGGTCCGTAGCCGAACGCCTGCCAACGGGGAGGCCGGGCCCCGCTGGGCTGGAGCAGCGTGCCCGGGGAGCTTCCCACCGGCGCCCGGCGGGGCACCTTGAGCCTCTGTTTGCGTCGACCGGGCTTGCCCACGCGGCTATGGGAGCTTTTGCCGGTCAAAAGCTCAAGGGATTGGAGCCCAAAGCCCGCGCGCGCCGATTAGGATGATGCCGTGGAATACAATGAGCAGATCCTGCGCTGGCTCCTGATCTTCGGCGCGGCTCCGATCTGGTTTCCGTTCCTGAAGGCCCTGTGGGATGACTTCAACTCCACGCTGGCCGAGGAAGGCGGCCTGTTCGGCGAGACGCCCTCGCTGGGCGAACGCGAGCGCATCCAGAAGGAAAAGGCCAAGCAGCCCGACGTGCTGGTCAGCGAGCCGTGGACCCGGCGCGAGACGCGCACGCCTATCCAGCTTGTCGGCTTCCGCAAGAAGCACCGGCGGCTCAGGGGCTTCCGCTAGCCCGTGCCCGCCCGGATCGGCATCGACGCGCTGACGGCACTGGCCCACGCTCCCGGCGCCGGCCGCTACGCCCGCGAGCTGATCCGCGCGCTGGCGCCGCTGTGCGCGCCTGGGGAATTGGTGCTCTACGAGGTCGGGAGCGCCCAGCGCGTCCTGCCGCGCTCGAGCCTGGGTGCGGGCGTGCAGCTGCCCAGCCGCGCCTCCCGCCGCCCGCGCCGGCTCAACGCCTGGGTGCCGTGGTGGCGCCATGCCGACCGCGAACTGGGCGGCGTGCGCATCTTCCACCAGACCGCCCCGGTGCCGCTGCCGCTGGCCGAGGCCCTCCCGACGCGCGCCTTCGCCGAGCTGCCTGATCCCGCGCAGGCGCACGAGCTCCGCGGTCTGGCGGCCGCTTTCGTCTTCTCGCGCGCCGTCCAGGCGGGTCTGGTCGGGAGCGGAGTGCTGCCGCCCGAACGCGTGCACCTCGTGCCGGTGGGCTGCGAGCACTGGGCCCGCGAGCTGCCGCTCCCGCTGCCTTCCCCCACCCGCCCCCGGATCGGGATGCTCGGCCGCGAACGGCCGCTTGAGCGCCGCCCGCTGTGGCGCGAGTTCGCCTCCGCGCGAGGCTGGGAGTGGCTCGAGCTGGGCCCGGGCACGCCGGAGAGCGAGTTGCCCCGCGCCGTCGCGGGCTGCAGCGCGATCCTGCATCTCACCGATGCCATCGGAACGCCGGTGACGGCGTTGGAGTGCATGCGCCTGGGCGTCCCGATCGTGACGCGCGAGGCCGAGGTCTTCCGCTCGGCGCTGGGCAGCGCGGGCCTGTGGGCCGATCCGCGGGACCCGCCGAGCGTCGCTCATGCACTGACCCGCGCTCTGGCACGACGCAGCGACCCGCTCTGGCAGGAACAGGCGCGTCGCCAGTCGGAACCATGGACCTGGTCCGCCTGCGCTCGCGCGCATCTGGAAGTCTGGCGCCAGCTCTAGGGATTGTCCTCTGACACTTGCTTCCGCGCCCGGCGAAGGCAAGAGTATGAATCCGATTGCGGCTGCATACGACCATGCAGCCCGAAGGCCCTGCGAGACACTCATGTCCACCCAAGCGACCGGCGCACCGAAGCAGACCGAGCTCGATATCCATTACGAAGGCAAGACCACCAAGCTGCCGCTGCATTGCGGCACGGAAAACGAGGTGGGCATCGATCTCGCCAAGCTGCGCAGCAGCACGGGCATGATCACCTTCGACCCCGGCTACGGCAACACGGGTGCCTGCAAGAGTGCCATCACCTACATCGACGGCGATGCGGGCATCCTGCGCTACCGCGGCTACCCGATCGAGGAGCTCGCCGAGCGCTCCAACTTCCTCGAGGTGGCCTGGCTGCTGCTCTACGGCGAGTTGCCGACCAAGCAGGAGCTGGCGGGCTTCACGCACGAGATCACGCGGCACACGATGCTGCACGAGGATTTCCGCAGCTTCTTCTCGGCGCTGCCCAAGGACGCGCATCCCATGCCGGTCTGCGCCGCGACCGTCGGCGCGCTGGCGACCTACTACCAGGAGCAGGAGAGCGAGCGTCAGGTCCACAACTCGGTGATCCGCCTGCTGGCGAAGATGCCGACCATCGCCGCCGCCTCCTACAAGCACTGCATCGGTCAGCCGACGATGTACCCGCGCAATGAGCTCGACTACGCGTCGAACTTCCTGCACATGATGTTCGCGACGCCCTGCGAGCCGTATCCCATCGACCCGGTCGCCGCGCGCGCCATCGACCTGATCCTGATCCTGCACGCCGATCACGAGCAGAACTGCTCGACCTCGACCGTGCGCCTGGTCGGCTCCTCGCAGGCGCCGCTGTTCGCCTCGATCTCGGCCGGCATTTCCGCGCTGTGGGGCCCGCTGCACGGCGGCGCCAACCAGAAGGTGATCGAGATGCTCGAGCACATCGCGCGTGAAGACGGCAGCGCCGACAAGTACGTGGCCCGCGCGAAGGACAAGAACGACACGGCGCGCCTGATGGGCTTCGGCCACCGCATCTACAAGAGCTACGACCCGCGCGCCGCGGTGCTCAAGCGCACCTGCAACGAGGTCATCGCCAAGCTCGGCATGTCGAGCAAGCTGCTCGAGATCGCCATGCGCCTCGAGGAGATCGCGCTGCAGGACGAGTACTTCGTCAGCCGCAAGCTCTACCCCAACGTCGACTTCTACTCAGGGGTGATCTTCAACGCGCTGAACATCCCGACCAACATGTTCACCGTGCTGTTCGCAATGGGCCGCATGCCCGGCTGGATCGCGCACTGGCTGGAAATGCGCCGCGATCCGGATTTCCGCATCGGCCGCCCGCGCCAGATTTACACCGGCGCCACCAAGCGCGCCTACCTCCCGATGGACAAGCGCGGGTAGCAGCACAGCGTGGCGGCACAATGCTTCCACCTGGCTTTTCCCGTGCTCGACATCGAGTCGACGCGCGCGTTCTACGCGGGCCTGCTGGGCTGCCCGGTGGGACGCGAGGCCAGCGACTGGATCGACTTCGACCTGCACGGACACCAGATCTCCGCGCATGTCATGCCCGGGGCCTGCCGCGAGCGCGAAGCTCACGATGTCGACGGCGACAATGTCCCCGTTCGGCATTTTGGCCTGGTGCTGCCCTGGGAAGAGTGGCACCGCTGGCGCGATCAATTGCAAGCGCGCGGTGTGCGGTTCTTGATCGAGCCGCACCTGCGCTTTGTCGGTCAGGTCGGCGAGCAGGCGACGATGTTCATCGTCGATCCCAGCGGCAATGCCATCGAATTCAAGAGTTTTCGCGATCCCACGCGAGTTTTTGCTCGTCCTAGCGCTCCCTAGTTACTCGTTGAGAGTGCGTACCGCTCGGCATCCGCCCGGAAGCAGGATGCCGAACCCTTTGAGTCATCGTTCGCTTTTAGCGCGGGCTCGCTGCAGCAGTGCGCCCTCCCATTTGGTCAACCCGACCGCCGATCCAAAGTGCCTCTGCGTAGAAGTCAGCTGTGTCCGGGTGAGAAACAATGGAGAACCGCGCGAGCTTGACCTCCTCGAACTGAGAGTCGATCCCTTGGCCTTGTGTAATCACGGCCCAGCCAGCGGTAGCCTTGGGGTCGATAGGCTTCCCAAACTCTTGAACAAAGACCTCGCACTCCCCCCGCCTTATCATGTCCTTAAGGATTTGTTGTGTTTTCTTCGAAAGCTGCTCTTCTATAGACTGTCGAGCCGCCATGAGCTCGGCCACAGAGCGCCCCGAATACTTGGATTCGAAGAGTTGCTCTCGAGTAGGTGCAGGAGTGGGTAGGGTCTCGCTGGGCGCTTCGGACGATAGCGCGAGCTTTTCCAGCCTTGCCTGCTCCTCTGTCACCAACACCTCGCCAGTTGGCATGGATCGCGCAACGTCGTGCTGGTAAGTCCCCGAAGCTTCTGGCCCACGCGGAAGCTTGACGGACTTCACGGATGCGTCCCATCGCAGGCAAACGAGGGTGGCAATGGTGCCCAGGGCCGCTAATGTGCCGATCAAAACATGTGCGGGTTTCATTGGCAGTACCCGCAGGTGAAGTTGATCTTTACCCAGTCGGCCCCCGATGCCGGACAAGGTGCCCAGACGCTAATCGTCGAGCGCCTGTGGGGATCGCAATCTAAATCCACAACAAGAGATCCTTGCTGGTCCGAGCAGGTCCCCCCACCCTGGGCACAGGAAGTCTCCCAGACGACATTCCAGCGACAATTGCCGCAGAATCCAGTCCACGGAACGCCCGAGATTATCTCGCTGTGAGTACACGTAAAGCCATTGCAGGTGCAACTCGTGGAGGTCGAGACCGCATAACTTTCAAGGCAGAATGGTGCTTGAGCCCGCGTAGGTTGGGATGCGCCAACTCCAAATGCAACATAAGCTGCAACCGCTGGTAAGCAGCGAACGGCCCACCGATCATGATTGTTCGCGAACATCGTTTTCCTCTCACTCCAGGGACTAGGGGAACGGGATCGGACCATGATGTGACGGCGTCACACAACAGCCCTTGCCTATGCGAGCGTACGGGGACCTTTGATTCACAGCAAGCCCGAACCTCGAATCCATCGTAGCCCGGATGCGCAACTGATTGCTGTCCCCTGTGGCGCCCCATCTCCCAACGGCGTGCACAAATCGGGCGCCCATTTGCAGCCTGTGCGGTGCTCGGGCCAGCGCGCGAGAGGGCGTTCGAGACACGCCCCGCGGCCGGATATCAGCGCCTACGCTTGTTCGGTCAGGACGTCGAGCAGGCGACGATGTTCATCGTCGATCCCAGCGGCAATGCCATCGAATCCAAGAGCTTCCGCGATCCGGCCAGGCTCTTCGCGCGCTGAGATTGCGCGCGCGGCAGCTCAGGGCAACCAGACAACCTTCACGCCGTTGGTGAAGTTGAACGGATCTGCGGTGCAGAAGGCCGGATCGGGATTGCGATACCAGGCCGTGTAGTAGCGCGTTCCGCCCGTGGCGGGGATCGCGCCCAGTTGGGAGATCGGACCGAAGGCCCCCGAAGGCAGCGTGGACGCTCCACCGACATTCGCAATCGTGGCGAGGCGCACGATCTGGCCGCCCACGGTGCGCAGGCCGTCGCCCACGACGACACCCAGGCCATTGTTGGCAGGCAGAGTGCCCTGGAAATACAGCACGGTCGAGGTCGCAGGCATGCCGCTGCCTGAGAGCTGCAGCGTGTCGCCGCTGAGGCTGGCGATGCCGCTCGCGACGAGCTTGCCGCCGACGCCGGTGGAGTTGAGGCAACCAGCCTGGGCGCTTGCCGGGCTGTTGTTGCCGCAGGGACAGGGCGTGCCGCTGCCATCGCCAAAGCCATAGGCCTCGATCAGCTTGCCGTTCGCAATCAGAGTGCCTGTGACCGTGATCGTGCCGCTCGCGCCGCTGGCGGGATCGGAGAAGGCGAAGGAAGTGTTGACCGGCATGCTGAGCGCCAGCCCGTTGACACCGTGAAGCAGCGTTCCGCTGCTCGGCGTGGGCGCGGAACTGTTGCCCGCCAGCGGCGTGCTGGTCGCCGCCTGCCCCAGCGGAGTCACCACCAGCGTGCCCGAGAGCGCCGTGAGCGTGACCGTGGCCGTGAAGCTGCCGTTGGCCGCCACGCTGGTCAGCGGCGCCGAGGGCGAGAGCCGCAGGTTGAGCACGTCGATGGTGGCGAGCGGCGGCAGAAAGCTGAACACATTGGGAATGCGCCCGTGCAGGTCCGGCACGGCCAAAAGGTAGCCGGAAAGCAAGGCCAGATCGCTGGGCGTCTGGGTTCCCGCCACGGCGAGCAGGCCGACCTCCAGCGTCCCCGCGAGTTCGAAGGCGTTGGAGGGATTGCCCTGGATCGGTCCCAGAGAGGATGTCCCGGTCCAGACGAAGTCGCTCTGCGACTGGTTGGCACGCAAGGAGGTCGGAACTTGAGCCAGGGCGCTGGAAGACAGCAGCGCCACGCACAGGGAGAGGGAGAAAAGCCGCATACGACCAAAGATACCACGAAGCGCCACGGCTCCCAGAGCTGGGATGGCTCCAGATCCGCGCCCTGGAGGGTCGAAAGGGCCTTAGGAGAAGCATATGGGCACGGCACTCAAGAGCATTCTGAAGGACATCTTTCGCATCCAGCCGCTGCCGCGGGTCAGCCTGGAGGTTCAGGAACTCGCCAGCCGCGAGGGGACGGATCCGGCCGAAATCTGCCAGAGACTGGAGAGCGAACCGGCGCTGTGCGCACGGGTGTTGCAACTCGCCAACTCGCCCGTGTACGGCTTTGTGCGTGAAATCAGCACGCTGGAGGAGGCGGGCAATTTGCTCGGCAATCGTTGCCTCGCCAACCTGGCGCTGACCAGCGCGGCGGCGCGCTGCTTTCGCGGCGGTTCAGGCTCGTCCGCGGCTCGGCGACAGGCGGCCTGGGAACGAGCGCTGCAGACCGCGATCGTGGCGCGCCTCGTGGCGGCTCTGACGAAGCACGCGGATCCCTCGCGCAGTTACACGGCTGCGCTGCTGTGCGATCTGGGCAGTCTGGCGATGATCGAACACTTCCCGGTGGAGTCGGTGCACCTGGAGCCGCTCGACGCCGATCCCGAGCGCTGTCTGGAGCGCGAGCGCGAGTTGTTCGGCATGACCCACGCCGAGGCGGGCGGGATCCTGCTCGAGCGCTGGAAGATGCCCGATGCGCTCGTCGAATGCGCGCGCCGGCACCATGCACCGGATCAGGCCCGGCTGCAACCGGAGGTGAGCCGCGTCACCCACCTCGCGTGCGAGCTGACCACGCGCCTGCGCGGTCAGGATGCGGACACGCCGCTCCAACTCAACGGCAAGGAACTCGATGGCCCGCTGCTGGCGCGCCTGCAGGAACAGTATGCGGCCGAATGGACCAAGGCGCAGAGCCTGCTGACTCTGCGCTGAATTCCTGCCGCAGAGCTGGAAGGCACCGCGCGGGCACTGCGTCTCGACGCGGCTCGACGCGTTGAGACGCGTCTCGGCGGGCAGGCCCTGTCTGGGTCAGAATCGGTCCGCGTCAGAGCCTGTCTGCGTCAGAGCCTGTCCGCCTCAGGCCCAGTGTGCGTCAGGCCGAGTGGAAGTATGGGGTGGATAAGGGGACTCGAACCCCCGACCCCCAGGACCACAACCTGGTGCTCTAACCAGCTGAGCTATATCCACCGTTCCAGCACCCTGTTTCCAGAGGCTGTCCGCCGATCGGCGGGGGGATGAGGATCCATAGCGGCGGCCCTCCTGTCAAGCGGCAAACTTGCCCGCTGCCCCGGACTGGCCTAGGCTCCACGCATGGCGAGCACCCCACCCGACGCCTCTCCCTCGGGAGAGCCCGAGAAAAGCTACGGGAACATGAGCGACGCGCACTGGTCGCGCGCCCGGGCGGGATCCAACGAGGAGGCGCTCGCCTACTATCGCTCGCGCAACGCCGCGCCCGGCGTCGCGCAGGGCGGCTCGGAGCGCAATTTCTGGTGCATGCAGTGCTCGGGCGTGATCCCCCACGACGAGGCGGGCGGGCGCTGCCCCCACTGCGGGGCAGCGCTCGAGGGACGGGCTCGGCGCTACTACAACTGGGTCGAGATCAACGAGCCGCCCCGCAGCGATCTCTCTGCCCTGCTGCCGATCCTCGTGCCGCTGCTGCTGTGCGCGCTGGCCTTCGTGCTGTGGGCGGCGGGCGTGTTCGGCTAGACTCGTTGCTTGTGGGCCCTTTTTCCCGCCGCTTCCTGCGTCAGACCCGCTTTGCCCCGCTGGGCGCGGAGGGGCAGGCGCGCCTCGAGCAGAGCCGGGTGCTGCTGGTCGGCTGCGGTGCGCTGGGCGGTGCGCTGGCAGCTAGCCTCGTGCGCAGCGGCGTGGGATCGCTCGTGATCGTCGACCGCGATCTGGTCGAGGAATCCAATCTGCCGCGACAGGTTCTGTTCGACGAGCGCCATGCGCGCGAAGGCTGGGCCAAGGTGCGCGCGGCGGCCGAGAGCCTTGAGCGCATCGGCGGCCCGACGCGCCTCGAAACGCACGCCGTGCACCTCGATGCCGAGAACCTCGGGGCGCTGGCCCAAGGCGCAGAGCTCGTGCTGGATGGCACCGACAATCTGGAGACGCGCTACCTGCTGAATGACTGGTGCGTGCGCGAGCGCGTGCCTTGGGTATACGGCGGTGTGGTTGGCAGCGGTGGTCTGGTCATGGCCGTGCGCCCCGGGCAGGGCCCTTGCCTGCGCTGCGTGTTCCCGACACCCGCGCCGGCGGCCAGCCTCGAGACCTGCGAAACCGCTGGCGTTCTGCAACCGGCGGTGGCGCTGATCGCGGCGCTGCAGGCGGGCCTCGCGCTGCGCCTTTTGTGTGGCCGCGGCGCACCGGCCGCACGCTTGTTCGAGTTGGATGCCTGGGAACCGCGCGTGCGCATGCTCAGCATCGCGCAGGATCCCGATTGTCCGGCCTGCGTGCGGCGCGAGTTCCCGTTCCTCGAGGCCGCGCAGGCGCACCACGCGCTGCGGCTGTGCGGACGCAATGCCGTGCAGGTGCGCGGCAGCCGTGGCCCCACCGATCTGGAAGCCCTCGAGGCCCGGCTGCGGCCGATCGCACGCTCGCTGGTCCGCAACGAACTGCTGCTGCGCGCCGAGTTCGAGGAGACGCGTCTGACGGTCTTTCCCGATGGCCGCGCGCTGGTCGAGGGCACCGAGGACATCGGGCGCGCGCTGGCGCTCTACGACCGCTATTTGGCGCGATGAGCGGCGAACCGGTCTGGATCGTGCTTGCGGCAGGAGCCAGCCTTCGTCTGGGCCAACCAAAGGCGATCGTCGATCTCGGCGGCGGCCTGCGCCCGCTCGATTCGCTGCTGGCGGTGGGCGCCGCTTCACTGAAGGAGCGCGCGGTGGTCTTCGGCGCCCACACGCACGCGCTGCCGGCCGGTGTGCGCGCGATCGACCATCCCGACTGGGCGAGCGGGCGCACCGGCTCGGTGCAGGCGGCCGTGCGCGGCTACCCGGGCCGCGATTTGTTGCTGGCGCCGGTGGACGTGCCGTTGATTCCCAGCAGCGTCGTGCGCGCGCTGCTCGAGATCTGGCAGGCCGCCCTGCGCCCCGAGCGTGGCTGGCTGGCGCCGCGCCATCGAGCCAGCGCTCGCTACGGGCATCCAGTGCTGCTCGGGCGCGCGCTGGCCTCGGAAATTTTGTCCAGTCCGCCGGATAGGGCCTTGAGCGAACATCGCGCGCGGGCGGAACCGCTGCTGGCCTGCGTCACCGACTCGTGCGCGGTGCTCGAGGATCTCGACACCCCCGAGGATCTGGAGCGCTTGCGCCTGCGACGAGGTTTTGCGGCCCTACAAAGCCTCTAGTTTGTCGGCGGGGGCTGCCGATACTCCCCGGCAGTCCCTTCATGAGCTTCCAAGGCGATGTCAGCGGCCCCGCGCTTGCAGACCTGCTCCAGAGTATGGCGCGGGGACGCGAGGGCGTTCTGCGCCTCAACTCACGGCGCACCCTGCGCCTCAATCTGGGCATTCTCGCCGGCGCGCTGTATCTCCTCCCGGACGAGAAGGAGGATGTCGAGGGCTGGCGACTGCGGGCGGAGGACGCCTTCCCCGACCCCGAGGCCACGCGCGTCGACCCAGTGCGCATGGCGCAGATCGCGCGCGCCTCGCGCATCGAGACGATGTTCGCGCTGCTCGAGGCGGGCGAGGTCCACTTCCGCTTCCAGTCGGGCCCGGTTCCGCGGGGAGCCCCCAGCGAAGGCGGCGAGAACTCCGCGGAGGCGGGCGCACCGGCGACGCAACCGGCCATCTATCTGCCTCCGATGCAGGTCGAAGGGCTCTTGCTGGAGCATGCCCGACTGGCCGACGAGGGTCAGGGCGTTCCCGGCTGGGAAGGTCTGCAGGGATGCCTGATGATCGAAGCCCTCGCGGAGCCGCAGAGCGTGCCTGACAAGGCGAGCTTCCTCGGCGCCTGCGACGGCCGCACCACGCTGCGGGAGATCGCGGACATTCTCGGCTGGCCGCTGCGGCAGGCGCGCATCACGGCCCAGTCCTTGCTGGTCAACGGACAGGCGCGGCTCGCCGAGCGGGCCACGCTGCTCCCGCTCGTCAAGCAGGAGCTCGAACGCTGCAAGCCCTCGCGCGCCGCCGCGCGCCTGACCGCTTGGCTGAGCATCAGCACGCCGGGCCTGATACCGCCCGAGGATCTGGAGCAGCTGGAGCGGTTGCAGATCGCGGATCTGATGCATCCGCTGCTGGTGCGCATGCATCCGCGCGACGCGCGCCGTCTGGCGCTGCGAGCGGGCAACTCCAGCGCTTCGACGATGGCGCGCGTCAGCTGGCACGCGGAGCTGGCGCGCCTGTGTCCCAACGACAAGCTGGCGGGCCTGCATCTTCTGGCTGTGCAGGTGCGCTCGGGTATCGACCCCTCCGTTCCGCGTCAGGAGGTGGTCATGGAGCTTGCGCGCGCCTTCCACGCCGCAAAGCAGCGCCTGCGCGCGCGCGCCCTGCTGCGGGTGGCCGCCACCCGTGAAAGCGGGGAACCGCGCTCGCAGCTGGAACTGGGCCGACTGCTGCTCGAGAGCGGCGCGCCGATGGATGCAGCTCCCTGGATCGTTTCGGCCGCCAAGCACTACCTCGAGCTCAAGCAGCCCGAGCCGGTGCAGGAAGTGCTGCGCGGCTTGTGCGAGGTGCATGCGGGCGGGGCCGATGCGCGGAGACTCCTGACGCGTGCGCGCGCGCTCTCCGTCAAGTATCGCCTGACCCGAAAGAGTTCGCTGATCACGATGGCGACCGTGGTGATCCTCGCGAGCAGCGGCGTGATCCAGTACCGGTTCAGCAGCGAGCGCTCGCGCCTCATGGCCGAGGTGCGCGAGCACATGAACGTCCCTCAGAAGGCGCTGGCCGCCTTCGAGGAGCGCTTCTCCGGCGACAACAGCGGAGAGATCGAGGCGTTGGGCCTCGAGATCCGCACGCGCCTTCTGGAGCAGGAGAACGCGCAGCGCAACGCCTGGTACGAGCAATACCACAAGATCCAGACCGAGTGCAATCTGGGTGACACCCTGCGCGGACTGCAGCAGGCGCTTGATCTCCCCAAACCGCCCAAGCTGCGCGAGACTGGCAAGAGCTGGCCTTCGCGATCCGATCTGTTCCGCGGCCTGGTGGCGCGCATGGAGCGCTGCACGAGCAATCTTCGACCGGCGCTGGACATCGAGCCGGCGGAGCGCGAGCGCGAACGAAGCGACCGCGAATTGCTGCGCTCGATGCGCACGCTGCTGGCCGGCAGCCCGCAAGCCGCCGACATCCAGATCTTCGACGGGCAGCTGCAGAAGCTGGCCCTGCAACTCGACGACCGCGAGGACCGACGCGTCGCGCACGCCAAAATCGAACAGGAAACCTCGCTGCGCACGCGCCAGAACATCCTCTACAACACGGCGCGCGCACTGAACACCGAGGGGCGCTACGCGGAAGCGCTGGCGAGCTTCGAGGAGTTGCTACCGATGATGAGCGGAACCAGCGTGTACGGCCTGCTCGAGGCGGAGCGCGATGCTCTGGCGGCGCGGGTCAGGATCCTCGAGAATGCGCTGCGCTTGTGCGAAGCTGGCGAATACGGCGCCGCTCGCGAGGAACTCGAGACCGACCCCAAGCTGCGCGATCAGCCGATGCCGATGCGCGTGGATTCAATCCCCGCCGGCGCGCTGCTGACGCTGCCCAGCGGCCTCAGCTACCGCTGCCCCGTCGAACTGCGCGCCTCGCTGCAGCAGGATCTGGAGTTCACGCTGACGCTCGATGGTCACGAAGCGCTGACGCACAAGGGGCCCGCGCAGAACCTCAAGCTCGCGCTCGACGAACAGCCGGTGCTGAGGCTTGACACCCGCGGCCGCATCGAAGGAGCGCCGCTGTTCCACAACGGCCGCACCTACATCGGCGACCGCTCCGGTGTGCTGCGCTGCCTGGAGGGCACGGAGAGAATCTGGGAGCGGGAAACCGGCTCGCTCTCCGGCTTCGCGCGCACGGCCGCACCCAATCCCAGCAACCCCGAGCAGATCTTCTTCGCCAGCGAGGACGGCGAGGTTTGGATCGTTTCGACCCGGGACGGAAAGTTCGAGGGTCCCTGGCGCGCTCCGCTGCCGCTGCGCTCGGGGCCCGAGATCTACGGGGCGCAGATCGTGATTCGGCTGCGCGATGGCAGCGCCTTTGCCTTCGGCAACTCGCTGGATCCCACGGAACTCGATCCCCCGCCGGCATACGAAGCCCCGCGCCCGCTGCCGAGCGCGGTTCGCGAAGCCGGGGGCGCCTACTTCTGGAAATCCGGCGGCCGCGAGCGACGCCTGCGGCGCAACGGCACGCTGTACTTCGCCATCGAACTGGGCGGTTGGCTGTACCTCAGCGACGGCAGCGGGCTGCGCATCTGGCGTCCGTGAGTCTGCTCAGGGATACTGCCCCCCGAGCGGGGACAGTATCGGTATTGGGGATCGGATTTTTCGCGCGAGCGTGAGATGGCGGCCCCGTCTCCATAGGTGCCGGGGGGCATCTTCTCCCCGGCACTGGAGACACCGATGCAGAAGTTCATCCCGCCGCATTGCCCCTATCCCGCCTGTCCCCAAAGCCCTTTTCTGTACCGCCGCCGCGGGTACTACAAGCGCTTGTGCGGTGCTGAGCGCATCCCGCGCTTTCAGTGCCTCACCTGCGGACGGCGCTTTTCCTCGCAGACCTTCCGCAACGACTACCGCCAC
>JBIKMH010000066.1:0-3225 GCA_044359355.1 Planctomycetota bacterium
GCTTCGATCGCCACTCGCGCAGGTCGTTGAACAAGAGCCGCTCGGCTGCGCTCATCCCTTCGCAAGGATCCGGAGCCCCACGCCGGGCTTCGGTCCATCGGGCGCGCGGGTGCGACTCGGGTCGTGGGCCAGGCGCGGCAACAGTGGCTGCGAGAGCCTGAACTTGCGGCGAGACGATCGCGTCTTGATAGGTCAGCACGCAGGTGATGTGCGGCGTGTCGTGCACGACATAGAAGTGCTCGCGCACGGCGATGATCTCCTTGTCGCGCGCGAATTCGGAGAGCGGCGTGTCGTCGAATCCGCCAAGGGTGGCGGAGTAGCGCAGGGTCAGGATCTTGGCGCGCATGGTACCTCGCTCCCGGTACCCGCCGTCCCTCCCCAACACCTCCACAAAACGCGGAAATATTCAAAAAAAGTGCGCGCAAATGCAAATGCACCGGCGCTGCGCCTCGCGCGGGCGGCTACGCTCGCCGCGCCCGGCGCGGCGCCTCGCAACGGCGTTCACCCCGGTCCGCCGTGGTGAAGTGGTAAAGGACTAAGGCGTGATGCGCCTGGAGGGGCGGAGGCCGCTGCCGAGGTTGCTGTACACCGGCGTGCGGCCGTAGCGGTCCGCCGACCTCGCGATGGCGGGGGAGTCGAACCCATCCCCGCCGCGAAGCACGCGGCGGACGGAGCTTTCTACGCCGTCATCTCGCAGGCCATCGCCAACGCGAGGAACTGCGTCGGCAGAGTATGTGTCGCCACACCACTCCCACACGTTCCCGTGCACATCGTGCAACCCAAAGCCATTCGCGCGCAGCGTGTTCACGGGCTGGATGTTCGTTGAGGTCTTGTTGTCATGGCTCACGTTCGCGGCACCAACCAAGCTCTTCGCGTCGTTCCCCGTCCACCACTTCGTCGCGGTTCCTGCGCGACACCCGTACTCCCATTGCGTCTCGCTTGGGAAGCCGCACCAACCAAGCTCGCGTGACCACATAGCCGAGATGTCGTCCCATGAAATATCGTTCGCAGGAGTCAGCGACTTGCCGTCGGTGTCGTGCATGCCACGACGCAGCGACACACGGTCCCACTGATCCGCCGTCAGCTCGTACTTCGACAGGAAGAACGGAGACAGCTCCACATTGGGGATCCAGTCCTCTTGCTCTTGATCCTTCGAGTCCGCCCTCGGCACTCGACCGCCGGGCAAGAGCACCATCACCATTCCTGTCTCCGGCGTCAGGCTCAACCGACCCTCCGCGTCGCGCAGTACCCGACCGTCCGCTCCCAACTGCGGCTCGACGCCCGTTTGGAGATGAACGAACTCCCACAGGCCCGTCACAGGGTTCTCGCCCAAGGGCAACAGACCCGTCTGCGGCGTGAGTCGCTCCCCGCTCGGCCAGCGTTGACCTGCATACTTCGGCGAGCGCGCGATCCCCTCGATCGCCTCCGCCCAGCGCGACCGCGCCTTCTCCGTCACGTGCGCAGCCGCGGCGATCTCGTTCATCTGCGACAGCCACAAGAGCTCCGCTTCGAGCTTCGTCAACTGCTCGTGCCACCACTCCAGTTGGCTATCGGAGAAGCGCCAAGTCCGACGCTCGGAGCACACTTCGCGCAACGGTGCCAGTTGTGCCTCGTAGCGGTCTCTCACGGCGGAATGCTCGCTCGCGATGCGCGACTCCGCGGATGACGACAAAGCCGCCACTTCCTTGCGCCAAGCGGCCAGTTCCGCCTGCCGCGCCGTAAGCTCCGGCTCCGTCCACCGGGCGAGTTCCTCAGCGATACGCGCCTTGTTCGACTCGCTGTCCCTGCGTGCCTCGCCGGCCACCGCGATCGCCGCATCGATCGCGGCCAGCGCCTCCGCGCTCCGGCCAAGCCAGGTCAGCGACCACGCGTAGGTGTCACGCACCTCATGGAAGTCGGCGGCAGGGTATAACTCCACCCCGCGCTTTGCCAACAGCATCGCCAGCACCAATTCCTCCGCAGTGCCAAGCAAGCCATCGGGATCGACCCAGCCCCACGCTTGCCTGTTCAGATTCAACACATTCGTCGATTGCAGGAGCTTCGCATTGGCCTTTGCAATCTCGGCCTCCATGGGCCAAGGCTTCGCGCCCAACCGCAACTCGCTGTAGGCGATACGGCTCTCCAGCATGGCCTTGGCCTTCAGCGGAGCCTTCTCGAGCCGGACCTTGATCGCATCGAGTTCCTCGTCGCGCGAAGATTCCAACTCGCGGATCCGCGTCTGCACGGGATGGGTCGCCGCATCGCGAGCACGGTCCGCATCTGTGTAGTCCAGAGCTTCCCTGCGCAACTCCGCCAGCTTCGCCTGCACATCCTTCCAACCAGGACTCCACTCCACGCCATTGGCAACATCCTCCGCCTGACCGTCCAAGAGCTTCCTGGACTCCTCCAGCCACCAGCGGTACGCCGGCTTGCCCAAGCGTTCCAAGCCTTCCAGCGTACGGCACTGGGCACGGAAACGAGCCAAGTCTTGGATAATCCCGCGCAGAGCTTGCTCGCGAGCCTGCTCGCGGAGCTTCGCGTTCGCTACTGCCGTACGCTCGCGCTCCTCGTTGGCGAGTCGGGCGTTGTCATCCGCAATGCGCGCTTGATCACTCGCACGATTCCGCTCCTGCTCTGCCTCCGTCGCTCGTTGCTCCGCCAGCGTCGCGTTCTCATTCGCCCTTGCGCTCTCCCGCAGCACGAGCCCCGCACCCACCAGCAGCACCAGCACGCCCGCCGCGATCGAGGCCGCCAGCGGCTTGTTCCGCTTGACCCACTGCCGCGTCTCCGCCCAGGTTCCCGTCTCGTACGCCGCGACCACCCGACCGTCGAGGTACGCCCTCAGATCCGCGGCGAGCGCGTGCATGTCGGGATAGCGCCGCGCGATCTCGCGCGACATCGCCTTCTCCACGATCGCCACGAGCGGAGCGGGCAGTGTCTTGTCGTACGCGATCAGTGATTTCGGCGCTTCCTCGAGCACTCGCGCGTGCACGGCCCGCGCCGAAAGCTGAGCGCCCTTGGGCACATAGGGCATCCTGATGTGCTTGACGAGCAGCAGGTGGTAGAGCATCGCCCCGACGGCGTAGACATCGGAATGCGGGCCCAACTGCGCGAGCTCCCCGCGCGCCTGCTCCAGCGGCATGTACGCCGGCGTGCCCATCACATCGCCGTCCATCGTCACCAGCGGGCTGTCGGGAGCTTCCACGCGCTCCTCGCGCCGCTCGGTGCGCACCGATTGGCTGGTCG
>JBIKMH010000032.1:0-37735 GCA_044359355.1 Planctomycetota bacterium
CCGGCCTCGCCATGGACGATGAAGCCGGTGCGCGCCTCGACCAGGACCGCCATGGTGACCGGCTTTTCGATGCGGTTCTGCTCGAAGGTTTCGAGCTCATCGAAGACGAGGTGCCCGTTGCTGCCCAGAAGCTTCTCACTCTTCGCCAGCACGCGCTCGTGGGCTTTCTGAAAGTGCTGGCCGAAGAGCGGTATCCGGCGCGCCACCGTCTTGGGGTTGCAGCCGAGGTTGCGAGCGATCTGGCGCTGCGAGACCTTCGAGATCAGCTGATCGACGATCCCGAGGTTGAGGTCGGGCTTGTGGTGGCGGTAGTCGTTGCGAAAGGTCTGCGAGGAAAAGCGCCTCCCGCAGGTGAGGCACTGAAAGCGCGGGATGCGCTCAGCCCTGCACAAACGCTTGTAGTAGCCGCGGCGGCGGTACAGAAAAGGGCTTTGGGGGCAGGCGGGATAGGGGCAATGCGGCGGGATGAACTTCACCATGGGGCTCTCCAGTGCCGGGGAGAAAATGCCCCCCGGCACTGATGAGGACGGGACCGCCAACCATGATTCGCGGGGAAAATGTAATTCCCAATATCGATACTGTCCCCGCTCGGGGAGCAGTATCGCTAGCGCTACTTGCCGACCAACCCTCGCGCGAGCAGTTCTCGCACCACAACACGTGCTTCCTGCTCCAATCCGGCATCGTTGAGATGCACCTCGTCGGTGAACAGACCGGGGTCCTCGATTTCCTTGTGCAGCGAGATGACTTCGACTCCCTCCTCGCCGCCGATCTGCTCAACGGACTGCGCGAAGCGGCTCATGCCCATTTGGAATCCCGCATCGTCAAGGTGGTGCACTCCATCGTTGGTGAAGAAGCCAGCCGGCGGCAGAAAGGTCCGGGTTGACTGAAGGGTCCAGGGCATCGTCAGGAAAACCATCGGAATGTCCCGGCGCCGGGCCGAGCGGGCCAGCGAGCGCATGTTGCGCTCAAAGGCCGGCAGAGAGCGCAGCACCACGGACTCCTCCATGGGCACGGAGAGGCCCTGCGGTTCCTGCCTGGGAGCGAGTTCCCGGATGTTCCGGAGGAGCAGGCTCTGGTCGGCGAGCAAGCGAAACCAGCCTCCGACCGAGTCATCACGCGCGGCATGATCGGAATACCGGCCGATCGGCTGCGCGAAGAAGGCCTGACGCTGATCCTCGAGTGCCGTGCCGGCGATCCAGAACGGATGCAGTGCGCCCGCATAGTGCGCGTAATCCTCCCGATACTCGGGCAGCGACAGCGCCGGCGATGTGAATCCACGGTAGAAATCGTTGATGCCCTCGAGGACGATCACCAGATCCGGCCGCACCGTGTCGGCGTAGGTCTCGAGCTTGTAGAGCGAGTGCAGCGAGCAATGCCAGTCGTAGCCGCAGATGAAGGCGCTGGTGGAAAGTCCCTGCGCATCCAGCAGCCAGCGCACCAGATGGGGATAGCGGCTCGCGGTGGTGGAACCACCGAGAAACAGGATGCGCCGGTGCGGCCCTTCCAGGGCCTCCGGCATCGGGGGATTGGTCGGCCAGCCATGGAAGCGCGGATCGCGGGAAAGCGCCGTCGAGGGCGGAAAACTCGACTGGAAGAAGGGGTGCAGCTGATAAGGGACGCTCGTGGAACTGACATTCTGGAGCGGGTCCGGCTTGTGGATCAGCCGCGCGCCCAGTTCCAGCAGCAGGAGCAGCAGGATCGCGTTGACCAGCGTGAAGTACACGAGCTTCGCAGTGCGGGCCATCGCTCGTGAATGCTAGCAGCCTTCGCGAAGCGCCGCCAACTTGCCTAGAATCGGCGCGTGGAATCCGAGAATGGACCGAAGCTGGTGGTCGTCGTCGACACCGAGGAGGAGTTCGACTGGAGCGCCCCATTCGATCGCAAAGCGACGGCGGTGACGCACATGCGCGCGCTCGAGCGCTTCCAGTCGCTGTGCGAGGCGCAAGGGGTGCGGCCGGCCTACGTGATCGACTATCCGATCGCGGCCACCGCGGACAGCGCGCGGATCCTGCGCGCGATCCACGCACGCAGTGCCTGCGAGATCGGCGCCCACCTGCACCCCTGGGTCACGCCACCCTTCGAGGAAGAAGTGCATGCGCACAACTCCTATCCCGGCAACCTGCCCGCGGAACTCGAGCGCGCCAAGCTGGTGGCGCTGGTCGATGCGATCGAGCAGGCGCTGGGCGTGCGACCGCGCTGCTACAAGGCCGGACGCTATGGATTCGGACCGAACACCCGGCGCTGGCTGGAGGAGCTGGGCTTTTGCGTCGACCTGTCCTTCGCGGCGGCCTTCGACCTTTCACGTGACGGCGGCCCGGACTACTCGCGGACACCAGCGCGGCCGAGCTGGCTGGGAGCCCCGGGCGGACTGCTCTCGCTGCCCAGCACCGGCGCCTTCGTGGGCTGGTGCGCCGGCCCGCGCTTGTACAAGGCGACCCTTGCGCTTGCGCCGCTGCGGGCCACCGGGATCGCCGCCCGGCTGGGAGCCTGTGAGCGCCTGTTCCTGTCCCCGGAGGGCTACGAGCACGAACATTGCGTGCGCTTGACGCGTTTTTTGCTCGCTCGAGGGGTCAGAACCTTCCAGTACAGCCTCCACAGTCCCTCGGTTGAACCCGGCCACACGAGCTATGTGCGCACAGCCGCCGATCGGGAAAAGTTTTTCACCCGGATCAGCCGATACTTCGAGTTCTTCCTCGGAGAGCTCGGCGGCACGGCCGTCACGCCCTCCGAGCTCCACACCAGCTTCTCCCAGTCAACCCACACACTACCCGCGTGAAGATCCTCGGCATCTCTCCTCTCGACAAGGACGCATCGGCTTCGCTCGTGGAAGACGGGCGCGTGCTGTTCGCGGCCGGCGAAGAGCGTTTCAACCGCGTCAAGCAGACCTCCGGGTTTCCCAAGCTTGCGATCGAGGCCGCACTCAACGCGACCGGCACCGATCCCGACGAGATCGACGTCGTCGCCTACCCTTTCCTCGAGTGGGACAAGGAAGCCGAGCTGATTCAGGATGCCTTGCAGGCCGAGGACAAGTGGATGGCGGGCTTCACGCCCCCCGAGCTCGCGCCGATCCTGCACCGCGCGCAGGATCGCGTGCCCATGCGCGCCGGCTCCGTGCACGGCCTTCGGACGCCCGATCAGCGTAAGGAGAAGGGCTGGCTCAAGGAGCTGTTCCACTCCCTGGGTGGCTCCAACGACCAGGTTTCGCGCGCTCTGGCCCGGCAGGCCTCCAGCGAGTGGGCCTTGCAGGCACGCGAGGATCACCGGCGCTGGAGCGAGGAACTTCAGGCAGGACTGTCGGCGCTGGGACTGGCGGGCAAGCTCCGGCGCTCCGAACACCACCTTTCGCATGCCGCCAACGCCTACATCGCGAGCGGCT
The DNA here is from genome assembly GCA_044359355.1 of Planctomycetota bacterium. Taxonomy (GTDB): domain Bacteria; phylum Planctomycetota; class UBA1135; order UBA1135; genus SYGM01. Next base: position 3,377 of record JBIKMH010000032.1, read on the forward strand.
TCGAGCGGGCGCTGATCGTCACGCTCGACGGCTACGGCTCGGGGCTCGCAGGTTCGGTCAGCATCGGCGAGAGCGGCCGGATCCGGCGCCTGCACAATCTGCGCTTCCCGCACTCGCTGGGCAGCTTCTACGAATCCGTGACCAGTTCGCTGGGATTCCATCCGGACCGGCATGCGGGCAAGATCGTCGGCCTCGCCGCGTACGGCGATCCGCAGGTGCTCGCCGAAGCGCTGCTCTCGCGCATCGACTTCCTCGATGACGGCGACTTCCACATCTACCAGAATCTCAACGTCCACTTCTCGCGCCATCTCGCTGCGCGCTTCCCGATGATCGATGTCGCGGCGGCGTGGCAATACGTGCTCGAAGTGCTGGCCGCGCGCTTGGTGCGGCACTGGGTGCGCAAGACCGGCTGCGGCACGGTGGTTCTCTCGGGCGGCGTCACGGCCAACGTGAAGATGAACCAGCGCATCCACGAGATCGAGGAGGTGGAGCACACCTTCGTGTACCCCAACATGGGCGATGGCGGCTGCGGAACCGGACTGGCTCTGTTGTGGAGTGCCAAGGGCCGCGTGCTGCCGACCTACGATCAGGTCTACTTCGGACCGGGCTACACGCCCGCGGAGATCGAGACCGAACTGCAGCGGGCAGGCCTGCGCTACGAGCGACCCGACGATCTTGTCGGCGAGATCGCCCGACGGGTGCACGCCGGTGAGGTAATCGGCCGCTTCGGCGGTCGCATGGAATACGGCCCGCGCGCGCTCGGCAACCGCACGATCCTGTACCACGCACGCGAGCCCGAGGTGAACCAGTGGCTCAACAAGCGTCTGGGTCGCACCGAGTTCATGCCCTTTGCGCCCGTAACGCTCTGGGAGGCGCGCGAGAAGTGTTATCTCAACCTCGAAGGCGCCGAGCACGCCGCCGAATTCATGACGATCACTTTCGACTGCACCGAGTTCATGCGCACGAACTGCCCGGCTGCGGTGCACGTCGATGGCACGGCTCGTCCTCAGCTGATCCGCAAGGAAGTCAATCCGGAGTACCACGCGATCCTGAGCGCCTATGAGAAGCTCTCGGGGATTCCCTGCCTGATCAACACCAGCTTCAACATGCACGAGGAGCCGATCGTGTGCTCGCCGCGCGACGCGGTGCGCGCCTTCCTGCTCGGACATCTCGACGGGCTGGCGATCGGTCCTTTCTACGTGCCCCATCCCGAGCGGGGCGTCGGCCGCGAGGCCCGGTCCGTCGCCGCGGCGCACTAGGACGGGCTCTCGATTCCCAAGCAGGGGCGGGGCGAGTACACTGCTCGCCCCTCTTCATTGGGATCCATCCATGCAAGTCCTCGAGCAGCTGCAGCGCCTGTCCCCTGAACGCTTTCTGGCCATCTACCAAAGCCTCGACCAGCAGGGTTTCGGCCCGATGGACGGCGAAGTGGCCAAGCACCTGCGCTTCCGCCCTCAGGCGATCCGCAAGCTCCCCTACGACCAGCGGGCGCGGGCCGCGCGCCGGATTCTGGAGCAGTCCCGCAACGCACAAATGGCCTACGAGATCCTCGGTGCGTACCTGATCAAGAACGCGCGGACGCTGGTCACCGACTTTCTCGACGCGACGGGCGTCAAGCATCAGGACGGCATGATCGAGGACCTCGACACGGCCAAGCCGGAGGCGGGCAAGCTCGCAGCCGCAGTGCAGGCTCTCGACCAGAAGTACAAGCCGGAGGATGTGACCATCTACCTGGCGATGTGCGCGGAGCAGTGGCCGAGCTTGGGGGAACTGGACGCCCTGTGGCGCGCACGGACGGGATAGCGCTCCCGTTCCGGGGACCTCCCAAGACCTAAGTTATTGAAAAACAACAACTTAGTGTAATTCGAGCGACCCGGACGGCCCGGGGGTTCCAAGTCCGGGACCAGCAAGGCTTTCCATCGGCCAAAGTCCACGCTCGGGGTGCAGTGTCCACGGACGGCCAAGGGCACGAGTTCCCCTAGCGCTTCTGGCAGTGGCGGCACAGATGCGTGCCGCGCTGGCCCACCACCATGCGCTCGATGACACGCCCGCAGGTCCGACAAGGCAGGCCCTCGCGTCCGTAGACCTGGAATTGGTGCTGATAGCTGCCCGGGTTTCCTTCCGGGGTACGGTAGAAGCGGTCGAAGCTGGAGCCCTCGCGCTCGATCGCGGCAGACAGGGTGGCCTGGATCGCGGCATGCAGCCGATCGGATCGGGAACGGTCGACCCTGGCAGCGATGGTGAGCGGGTGGATGCCTGCTTGGTGCAGCGCTTCGTCCACGTAGATATTGCCCAATCCCGCCAGAAAACCTTGGTCGAGCAGCAGCGGCTTGATCCTGCGTCGGCGCTGCTTGAGCGCCCCTTGGAGCCACTCGGGGGTGAACTCCGGACCCAGCGGCTCAGGCCCAAGTTCAGGGAGCAGACTGGCAGCCGGATTCGAATACTCAAATCTGCCAAACTTGCGGACATCGAGAAAACGCAGCCAGTGACCATTGTCGAGTTCGACCTCCACTTTGACGAATGGGTCGGCGGGTACGTGCGCTGGATCGACATACAGTCGCCCTGTCATCCTCAAATGGACGACGAGCGCTCCCCCAGGCGCTCCGTCGCGCTCCAACTCGACCACAATGTACTTGGCTCGTCGGTGCAGCGAGCGCACGCGCGCGCCCCGCAGTGAGCGGGCGAAGGCCGCGACACTCATCCCTCCCAGGGTTCGCAGCCAGTGCACGCGAACCTGTCCGAGCACGCGACCTTCGAGGTGCGGGCGCAGCAATCGGACCGTGGTTTCGACCTCAGGCAGTTCCGGCATGGCGGGTGATCCTAGCGCCCGGATCTGCCCGGGCGGCAGCAGTGCAACGACATTGGGACTTGACACCGAGTCGGCGAGGAAGTTGGCTAGCTCAACAATCAATGCGGTCAGGTAGCCCCCCTACCTCAGACAAATGGTCTTTAGGGGATCGTAGCAGCCTCCTATTGGCGCTGATACTGTTCCTCGGAGTCTTCGTTTTCTTCTGGAACCCGATTCGCAACTTCGGATCGACGATCTACTCCTCGGGCGATCTGTCGCAGCGTTTTCCCCTGCTGCGGGTAAGTGACGACGCTGCAAGACCAAAGAACGAATTGCTCTCCGACCCCGTGACGGAGATGGAGCCCTGGCTGGAGTTCAATCGAGTCGAACTCCTGCAGGGCCAGCTCCCACTGCTCAATCCCTACAACGGCTCCGGTGTACCGCATCTCGCCAACGCCCAGTCAGCGGTGCTCTCGCCCTTCAGCCTGCCGCACTACTTCTTGCCCAAGGAGATCGCCTACCTGCTGAGCGCGATGCTCAAGCTGCTGGTCGCGGGTGGGTTCATGCTGCTCTACTTGCGACAGCTTGGCTTGTCGCCGTGGGCCACGCTGCTCGGCGCACTCGGTTACGCCTTCTGTGGACACAACCTCCTGCTGCTGTCGTATCCGCACGTGGGAGCCGCGGCAATGCTGCCCGCGATGCTCTACTTCACCGAGCGCGTGCTGAACCGGCACGAGCAGGCGGGCAGCGTCGACCGTCCAGGTCTGGCGGGGCTGGCGCTGTGCTACGGGCTCTGCGGACTTTCGGGCCAACCTGAGCCGCTGTTCTTCGGCGCGCTGATCTCCGCGGTCTATCTCACCTGGAGAATCTCGAGCCGGGTGCTGCGTTCCGACGATCGCCAACGCGAATGGGCGATCTCTCGCCCGCTGTGTCTGGGTCTGGGTGCAGCGATCCTGATCTCGATGCTGATCAGTGCGATCGGCTTGTTGCCCTTCGTCGAGTACATGCAGCACTCACGACTGGCGGAGCAGCGCGACGGCACCCAGACGCCGCTTCCGCGCGCGCTCTGGCCGCTGTATGCCTATCCGAACCTGCTCGGCAACCCGTCGAATGAGTACTACCTGCACGCGGGCGTGCCGCCGATCAACTTCGAGGCAGCCAACAGCGCCTATCTCGGCCCGCTGATGCTCTTCATGGCGCTGGTTTCGCTTGCAGTCACCGGCGGACGACGCGTCCATACGTTCTTTGGAGCCGTGTTGCTCCTGTGGGTGCTGTGGGCCCACGATTTTTGGGGACTCAACCGCTGGATCGCCCACCTGCCGCTGATCGGCATCGCTCCGATCAACCGCAGCCAGTTCGTGTTTGCGCTGGCTAGCAGCATTTGCGCCGCCTTTCTGCTCGATCGCCTGGCCTCACTAGGTCAGGAGCAACGCAAGCGCTTTGCGCTCGGCATCCTGCTCGCCGCCGCAGTCTCCATGGCCTGGTTTCATGCCGGAACACAGGACCTGATCGAACGATCGATCACCTTCGTGCAGAGGCTTCCCAACCGTACGAGCTTCCCCCTGGAAAGGCTCCCGCAGGAAGCCTGGAGCCATGTCCGGGAGATGAATTTGTGCTTTGTTCTGGGTGCCGTGGCCCTGGTCATCGTGGCGCTGTCCTCGCGCGCCTGGGTGCGAGCGCTGGGTAGTGCGATCGTGCTGGCCGTCTGCTTCGTGCAGACCGGCTGGTTGCTGCGCGACTACAACCCCACGATCCCGATCGAGCAGCACATGCCGAAGACCAGGCTGATCGAACAGCTTGCGGGCGCCGTCGGTACGGAGACCCTCGCCATCGTCGGGACGGAGGCGCTGCCGCCCTCGATGAACATGCCCTACGGGATCCACCAGCTCGCCAACTACGACGGCTTGTGGGTCGGGCCTTACGACGCCCTCTATCGCTCCCGCTTTGGCACCGAATCCAATTGGCGGCTGATGAATCGCGCTGACGGCCGCTCGCTGGCGCTGTTTGGAGCCCAGTACGTGCTGACGCTGCCGGAATGGAGCCCGATCGACACCTTGTTCCCCCTGGTGCCCTGGAACCCGCGCGCGCTGATGGACATTCCCGCCGTCCGGCCGGGTGTCGATCTGGCCCAGACCTTTACCGTGCCGACAGGCGAGTTGAGCGCGGTCTCGACGTGGGCGGATCTGCGCAAGGGCACGCCGAAGGGCATCTGGGCGATGCGAGTGCGGGACCTTGGAACCTCGGAATTGGTCGCGGAATTGACCTTCGGCTCAAAGGACCTCGTTCCCAATGCCGAGGGCTTTGCGCGTATCTACGTCGAGTTCCCGCCGGTGCCCAACAGTCAGGGACGACTGATGCGCGTGCGTTTCGAATGCATGCAGCTCGAGGAGGGCGAGGGTCTGCGGATCGCCTGCCGCGAGGACATGCCCGACTGGCAAAACCAGCTGCTCCACGACACCTCGCGCCGCTGGAACCGCGAGTCGCGCAAGCTCCCTCCACCCGCGCTGACGAATCCGGCCAATGCCCATCCGGAGCTTGCCAAATGGAAACTGATGTCGGGCAAGGAGCAGTACAGCGGCGGGATGGCGCTCGATCTGCGGGTCGCCTCCCTCGACATGCAGGATGCGGGACGGATCGGGCCGTACCAGCTGCTGCGTCTGCCCAGCGTGAAGCGCTACTCGATGGTCACGCACGCCATCTTCGTGGCCGACCGCAAGGCGGCGCGACTGGAACTGGATCACCCATCCTTCGATCCGGCGACAAGCGTCATCCTCGAGGGAGGGCCCGAGAACGTCCGCCAGAGCTCTCCAGGGCAGGGCAGCGTCGAAGTCGTTGAGGAGAACTCGCGCGGCGCCACGCTGCGCACGCATTCCGATCGCGAGGGTTGGCTGGTGACGAACAAGCCTTTCGTGCCCGGCTGGCGAGCCCTGGTCGATGGCAGCGAGACCGAAGTCGTCCGTGCCAACGAGGCCTTTGTCGCCGTGCCTGTCGGTGCGGGAGTGCGCGAGGTGCGGCTGGAGTACAAGCCGCGCAGCGCCAGCGCGGGACTCTGGCTCAGCGTGCTGGGAGTGCTCGGGCTCGTGTTGCTGTGGCGTGGTCGCCAGAGCCCGATTCCCTGACTCTCGAGCCGGCGCTACACAGACCGGCTGACGCCCAGCAACTCGTAGAGCCGGTGCTTGACCCGGACGTATTCCTCGCTGCCGATCACCCGGGGATGCTGCTGGCGCACTTCCACGATCTCCGCGATGCGTCCCGGGCGCGGGCTCATCACGACAATCCGGTCCGAGAGCTGCAGCGCCTCGTCGATGTCGTGCGTGACGAACAGGATCGTCATCTTCTCTTCCTGCCAGATGCGCAGGATCTCCGAGCGCATCTGCATGCGCGTCAGCGAGTCCAGGGCGCCCAGCGGCTCGTCCATCAGGATGATGTCCGGCTTGACGGCCAGGGCGCGCGCCACGGCGACGCGCTGGCGCATGCCGCCGGAGAGCTCCGAGGGGAAGCTCTTCTCGAAGCCCTTGAGGCCCACGAGATCGATCGTGCGCTGGATGGTGCGGGCCTGTTCGTCCGCTGGCAGCTTGCGCAGGCCCAGAGCGACATTGTCCCAGACCGAGGCCCACGGGAAGATCCCGTACTCCTGGAACACGAACACGCGCCGCGGATCGGAACCGGTGACCGTCTGACCGTCGATCGTCACGGCACCCGCCGTCGGCGCCTCGAAGCCGCCGATGATGTTGAGGAGCGTCGACTTGCCGCAGCCCGAAGGCCCCAGCAGGCACACGAACTCACCCTCAGCGACGGTGAGATCCACCGCGGACAGCGCCACCAATTCGTCCTGCTTGCGTTCGAAGCGCTTCTCGACGCCGCGCACCACGACCTTGTTCGCCTTCATGACTGCTTGGTGAATCCCCATCGCACTTCGTCGATCCGCTCCAGCCGGCGCATGCCCCAGTCCAGCGCGATGCCGATCAGGCCGATCGTGATCATCGCCCCCACCACGCGGTCGTAATAGTTGGCATTGCGCGCGTCCATGATCAGGTAACCAAGGCCGGAATCGACGGCGATCATCTCGGCGGCGACGATCACCATCCACGCGATGCCGAGCGCCAGACGCAGGCTCGTGATGATCTGCGGCAGGCAGGCGGGCAGCACGACGCGGCGGAAGAGCTCGAAGCCCTCGAGCCCGAAGTTCTGCGCCGAGCGCACATACACCAGCGGGATCGTGCGCACCGCAGTCATCGTGCCGACTACGATCGGGAAGAAGGAGGAGATCGCGATCAGGAAGATCGCCGCCTCATCCTTGACGCCGAACCACAGCACCGCGATCGGGATCCACGCGATCGGGGAGATCGGGCGGAGGAACTGAAACAGGGGGTTGAGCGCCTGCCCGGTGCGCAGGTACCAGCCCGCCAGCAGTCCCAGCGGAATGCCGATCGCCGCCGCGATCCCGAAGCCGACCGCCACCCGATAGACGCTCGCGACCGCGTAGCGCAGCAGCATTCCGTCCTTGACCGGCACCAGCATTCCCTGCAGCGTGCTCCAGGGCGTCGGGAACACCTCCACCATTCGCACGAAGTTGCCTTGCGCGTCGTTCAGCGCATAGCTCTTCGCCACCGCCGCGAGATGCCAGACGCAGAAGAAGATGATGAAGGTCGCCAGCGGCAGCAGAACGACCGGCGCGGGATCCCTCAGTCGCTTCCCGACGAAGATCAGTACCAGCGCCAGCGCGATGATCAGATACGGCGCGTAAGCCATCCTTCAGTTCTGAGAGACCTTGTCGAGCCCGGGCAGCCGGTCGAAGGCGTGGTCGACCGTCTCCAGGTCGGGCGCGAAGCTCGTGTCGACGTACTCTTCGAAGGCGATCCGCTTGGGCAGGACCTTCAACTCGACGGCGATGTCCATCAGGTCGTCGAACTGCTTCTTCGGCGGGAACAGGTTCGTGTAGGAAACACGCGTGGGATCCTTGGTGAGCACGTACTCCAGGAGCTTGGGATCCTGGTTGTAGAACATCTTGCCCGCCACCACCGCGGCATCCTTGCGGTGCTGGGCGCCCTGCTGGCGGTCTTCATCGAGCCATTCACCGGAGGCGGCAATGCCGCGCACGAGTTCCTCGACGACAGGACGCTGGTTGTCGATGACATCCTGGCGCACAACAAGCACACAGGAGATGAAGTCGGGCCACGCATCGCGCATCTGCATCAACACGCGGCCGTAACCTGCAACCTCCGAGCGGGCCGCATGCGGTTCGCCGACGATGTAGGCATCGATCGAGCCTGCCGCCAACGCGCTGGGCATCTCCGGCGGCGGCATCTCCTTGATCGTCATCGAATCCGAGGGCATGCCCTTCTCCTTCATCATCTTGTAGAGGAAAACATTCTGATTGGAGAAGCGTCCGGGGATGGCGATGATCTTGCCCTTCAGATCCTCGAACTGCTGAATCGGACCGTCGTTCTTGACCATGACGGCCGTTCCATCACGGTGACCGAGATAAACGATCTTCACGGGAACACCGTCCATCACCAGCTTGGGAGCCAGCGGAGCGTTCATGAAGGTCGCATCGATCTTGCGTGCGATCAGCGCCTCCTTCATCGAGGGGAAGTCCATGAACTTCTGAGCCTTGAACTTGGTGCCGGCCGTGCTCTGTTCAGTCACCCAGCTGGTGACCGGGCAGGTCAGGTGGCATGTCACGGGCAGGAAGCCGACGACCATCTCCTGGCGGACCGTTCCGCTGGCAGGCGTGCTCGTGGAAGGCGTGTTCTCCATGTACTTCGGTGCCTCGTTGAGCGAGCGGTTGATGAAGTACAGGCCGGCGATGAGGGCGAGGCCCCCGACGATCAGTTTCGCTTTCATGGTGCTGGGGACTCCTTCGACAGATCCGGAGTAAGTCTAGATGCCAACTGAATCCTTCGACTGCGGCGTTCCCACCTGCGCTTAGGCTCTATGACCACCCACGAAATGGAATTTCCTATCCGATCCGCGCACAGGCGTACTGCTGCGGCCCCCGGCCCGAGCGCCGATAGCTCTGGTAGAGCGGCCGGCCATCCGCCCCGACGCTGCAGCGCGTGCAGGGTGCCAGGCAATCGATGCGCTCCACGCCGCTCTCCAAAAGCTGCCAGGCATTGAGCGCGCCCAGGTTCAGACGTCGATGGCTCGGCACCGCCAGCCCTGCGCCCGCAGCTGCGAACTCGCGCGCGAAGTCCGCCGCGAGTTCCTCGCTGACCTCATAGCAGCAAGGCCCGATCACCGGCCCGATCGCCGCCACGAAGCGCGCCGGGTCCTCACCGGCACGTCGCAGCTCTGCCACGAGCGCCTGCGCAATGCGCGCACGCGTTCCGCGCCAGCCTGCATGCGCCGCGGCGATCACACCGCCGTCCTCGCGCGCCAAAAGAATCGGCGTGCAGTCCGCTCCGATGACACCGATCGGCTGCGCGCGCCGGCGGGTCCACAGCGCATCGCACTCGCCAGCCTGCTGGCGCGGCTCGCACACCTGCACCACGCGCGCGCCGTGGACCTGCTTCCAGTGCGGAAAATGCTCGGGGAACAAGTCTCGGAAGGGCTCCGGAACGGCCTCGTCCGCGCTGCCGAAACCATGCAGCAGGCCCGGAACAGCGGACAGCAGGGAACTCTTCAGGTGCATGGGAACGGTCGGCGCGGCATGATAGCGGCTCCCCCCTCATGCAGTTCGGATTCCTGATCGATCATCACCGTTGCATCGGCTGCCACGCCTGCACCGTAGCCTGCAAGGCCGAGAACGATGTGCCCTTGGGGAGCTTCCGCACCTGGGTCAAGTACACGGAGAAGGGCCGCTTCCCCGCCGTCAAGCGCCACTTCGCCGTGCTGCGCTGCAACCACTGCTCCAAGCCGCCTTGCGTCGAGATCTGCCCGGTCAACGCGCTCTCCAAGGAGCGGAACGGCATCGTCGACCTCGACCGCGATGCCTGCATCGGATGCCGCGCCTGCATGCAGGCCTGCCCCTACGACGCCATCTACCTCAACGAGGACTCCGGCGCGGCCGAGAAGTGCCACTACTGCGCCCACCGCGTCGAGAAGCAACTTGAGCCGGCCTGCGTGGTGGTCTGCCCGGAAGACGCGATCGTCGCGGGTGATCTCTCCGATCCCAAGAGCCGCATCGCCCAACTGATCGCGGAAAACGACACGCTGGTGCGCCGCCCCGAACAGGGCACCGGACCGAATGTGCACTACAAGGGCGTGCTGCCCGAAGCGCTGCAGCCCGGCCTGCCTGAGCGTCCGGAGATGTACCTGTGGAGCCAGCGGCCCGACACCAAGCCCGAGCCCTGGCCCGCCGATGTGCCGACCGCTCCCGATGTGCGCACCGTGCTCGATGCGGGCCACAAGGTCGAGTGGGGCTGGCACGTCGCCGCGTACCTCGTCACCAAGGGCATCTCGGCGGGGGCCGCGATCCTGGCACCTTTCGTGGCGCTGTTCGGCTTGAGCGGTTTTGCGGCCGACTATCTGCCCGAAATTCTGGCGCTGGTGTTCCTCTTCGTCACCACAGGCCTCCTGGTGCACGACCTCGCGCGTCCGCAGTACTTCCTGCGCCTGCTGACGCGCCCCAACACGAAGAGCTGGCTTGTCAAGGGCGGCTGGATCCTGACAGCCTTCGGAGCAGCCACCAGCGCCGTGATCGGCGCACAGTTCCTGGGTTACACCGAGGCGGTGAACGCGCTGCGCTGGGTCAATCTGGTGCTGGGCCTTGCGACCGCGGGCTACACGGCCTTCCTGTTCCAGCAGTGCGAAGGTCGCGACCTCTGGCAGGAAAAATCACTGCTGCCGCACCTGTGCGTGCAGGCCGTGATGCTCGGCGCCGCGTGCTTTCTGCCCTTCGCAGCCTCCAACCCCGCGCTGCTGCTGACCTTCGGATCCGCGCTGGTGCTGCACTCGCTGTTCGTCACCTACGAGCGCAAGAAGCGCCACCACACCGACAACGCACGGCAGGCAGTCGGCTTCCTGCCCGTCGTGCGGATGGGTGCGATCGCCCGGCCCTATTTCCTCGGCACGACGCTGGGCACGACACTGCCGCTGCTGCTGGCCGTGCTGGCGAGCATGGCAGGCGCGATCGCGCTGGCGCCTGTGCTGCTGGTGTTCGCCGCGCTCGTGGCGATGACGGGCCTGTACTTCTACAAGTACGCGTACGTGCGCGCGGGGCAGCTGCCGCCGCTCTCCTGATCCGTTTCCCTCCGCCTTCCGAAACCTGGAGCACCTTCGGGGAACATGCGGGCGTGGCCCCCCGGAGCCTCCATGCGGGAGCAGCACGTGCGGGGATGAAAGTTCCATGCAACACCGCCAACTGCTGCTGTGCGCTTTCGCGGCACTTTCCCCGTTCTCGACTGCCCAGATACAACACCCCGGCAAGGTGCCTCTGAGCCCAGCGGGAGGCGACTTCGACAACACCAAGGGCAACCTCGTGCGCTTGGAGGCCGGCCATCGATCGCCGCTGCAGCGAGATTGCCCCCCTTGCCGGGACTTCTCGAGCTCTAAGTCACGGACAGCCATGAACTTGCGACAATTCCAGCCACCGATGCAGGTTGGACACTCCAAGTCCTTTTCGAACAGGGGCTTAGCTCGGGAGAAGTCCACGCTTGGGTAGCAGTATCGTCTCAGGCTCCTTCGCGAGTACTTTGCGCCGGAGCAGCAGATCCACGGACGGCACCCAGTCCTTCTGAGGCTCGTTCATGCCTGCGGGGCGGGGCTGGTTCACGGAATCCCGAGGAAATGCGCCTCTGGCGGCCTCAGCTGCGTTTTCCGGTCTCGACGAACGCCCAGCCGAACCTTCCCTTGACGCACAGATGCCCGCCCGTGACCGAATGGTCCGAGGGCGAGGTCACGCGCACGATCTGGTTGTCCTGCACCCGCAGCGTCAGCTGGCAGCCGACCCCGCAGTAGGAGCAGATCGTGTCGGTTTCGGTCTGCTTCGCCTCGTCCCAGCCGCCGCTCTTGCGCAGGTCGCTCTCGGCCTTGAACATCAGCGCGCCCGTGGGGCACACGCCGACGCAGTTGCCGCAGAATACACAGGCCGAATCCGGCAGCGGCGTCTCCAGCTCAGTGGCGATGCGCGCGTCGAAACCGCGGCCTGCCACCGCGATGGCGAAGGTGTTCTGGGCGTCGGTTCCACAGGCCTCGACGCACTTGTAGCAGAGCATGCAGCGCTCGTAGTCGCGAACGAAGAGCTCGTTGTCGACCTTCAGGGGCTGGCCGACATTGGCAGCGGTCTGCCCGTCCCCCACCTCGTGATGTCCGGCATGAGCCTGTTCGCGCTCGCCGGCGGCGGCGCGAGGCGCGCGCGGACCGAAGCGCTCCGGGTGAGCCTCGTAGCGCTGCGCCAGCGGAGCGAAGTCCTTCGCGAGGCTCATGTCGACCGAGGATCCGAGCAGTTCGAGCACCAGCTTGCGCGAGAGGCGCACGCGCTCGGAGTCGGTGCGGATCTTCATTCCCTCTTCAGCCTTGCGCGAGCAGGACGGAATCAGCGTGCGCGCGCCCTCGAGCTCCACGACGCAGATGCGGCAGACGTTGACGGGGGTGAGGTTTTCGGCCCAGCAAAAGGTGGGCGTATCGATGGCGAGCTTGCGGCAGGCATCCAGCACCGTCGAGCCCTCGGGCACGGTCACGGCATGGCCGTCGATGGTGAGGTTGAGGTTCTTCATGGTCTGGATTTCCCGAAGGGTTGCAGCTGCACCAGCGCGGATTCGATCGCGCTCGAAGCCGTCTGGCCCAGACCGCAGATCGAGGCATCGCGCATCGCCTGTCCCAGCTCGGCGAGCAGCGCGCGCTCGGCGGCGAGATCGCCGCGGGGTTGGCCATGGGCGAGGCGCGCAAGCAGTTCTTCCTGACGCACCGTGCCGACCCGGCAGGGCACGCATTGCCCGCAGGACTCGTCGCGGAAGAAGGCCGCGATGCGGCGCAGGGTGGGAACCAACGGGATCGTCTCGTCGAGCACGAACACGACGCCCGAGCCCAGCGTGGCGCCCGCAGCGCGCGCATCCTCGAAGGACAGGGGCAGGGAGAGCTTGTCGGGGCCGACGAACACGCCCGCCGCACCGCCGAGCAGAACACCCTGCAGCGGCGCCGGACCGCTCAGTCCGCCGGCCAGCTCGATCAGCTCGCCCAATCGGGTGCCAAACGGCACTTCGTACACGCCCGGACGCCGCACGGTGCCCGAAACGCAGAACAGCTTGGTGCCCGGCGAACCGGCGGTGCCCACCGCGGCGTAGGCCGCGGCGCCATCGCGCACGATGTCGATGACGGCGACGAGCGTCTCGACGTTGTTGATCGAGGTGGGCTTGCCGAAGAGACCCTGGTGCACGGGGAAGGGCGGCTTGGTGCGCGGTTCGCCGCGGAACCCCTCGATCGAGGCGCACAGCGCCGTTTCCTCGCCGCAGATGTACGCGCCCGCGCCGCGGCGCAGCTCGATGTCGAATGCAAAGGGCTTGCCCGCGTGCGCCCGGCCGAGCTTGCCGGCGGCGCGCGCGCTTTGAATGGCGTTTTCAAGCCGCTCGGCCGCCAGCGGATACTCGCCGCGCAGGTAGATGTATCCCTGCTCCGCGCCAGTCGCGAAGCCGCCGATCGCCATGGCCTCGATCAGCGCGAAGGGATCTTCTTCGAGCAGCACGCGGTCCTTGAAGGTGCCGGGCTCGGATTCATCGGCGTTGCAGACCAGATAGCGCGGCCCCTCAGGCGTTTTCGAGACCGCCTCCCACTTGCGACCCGTAGGGAAGGCCGCGCCGCCGCGGCCGACCAGCTTGGCGGCGTTGAGTTCGCCGATCACGCCTTCGCGGCCGATCACGAGCGCGCGCTCGAGAGCCAGCCAGCCGCCGCTTGCGGCGTACGCTTCGATGCTTCGCGGATCGACTCGGCCAGCGCGCGCCAGCAGTCGGCGCGGCCCGCTCGCCTCGAGGGCATAGCGAGCCTGCGCCACGCGCGCTCCGCCGAGCGCAGCTTCGACGCGCGCGAAGTCGGCGGCGCCGAAGGCCTGCTCGAGGCAGCGCGGGCCCGCGACCGTCACCAAGGCGGCGGGAGCCTGATCGCACAGCCCCAGACAAGGTGAGCGCGCCCAGCCGGAGGAACTCGCCGCATGCCGTTCCGCGGGATGCGCTTCCGCAGGAATAGGTTCGGCACAGCTGGGTTCGGCAGGACTTGGTTCCGAACGGTGCGCGTGAGTCGCCGCGGGGCCGTGCACGCGCTGCATCGCGCCGCACAGCTCCTCCGCGCCCTTGGCGCGGCAGGCGATGTCGTCGCAGATGTGCGCGAAGGCCGCCGGACGCGGGGCCAGCGCCAGCAAGGCGTAGAAGCTCGCGACCCCCCACGCTTCCGCGGGCGGCACGCCCAAGGATCGACAGATGTGCGCCAGCGCGCCTTCGCTGACGTATCCCACGCGCCCCTGAGCGGCCAGCAGCGCGGGCAGCAGGAGGCTGCGGCGCGCCAGAGCTTCGCGGCGGTTGGCGGGCTCGCCGGCGTGGCCTGCGAGCACCGCGTCGATGGCGTCGCGCTCGTCCGCGCTGGCCTTTGCTTCGAGGTGCTTGAGGTCCATCGACTGGCAGAGAGCTTACAGCTTCTCCACGCGAACGGCTGCGGCCTTGAACTCCGCGGTCCCCGAGCGCGGGTCGGTGGCGTCGATCGTCAGCAGGTTGGTCTCGACCTCGTCGGGGAAGTGGAAGGTCATGAACACCAGCCCGGGGTTGAGCCCCGGATCGATGCGTGCCGGCGCGACCACGGCACCGCGCCTCGAGACGATGCGCACCTTCTCGCCCTCGCGGATCGCGAGCGCGCGCGCGTCGGCGGGCGAAAGATCGACTGTCTCCCCGCGCCGCAGCGGAGAGGCGAAACCGCCCGACTGCACGCCTGTGTTGTAGTCATCCAGCCGGCGTCCGGTCGTCAGGCGCAGGGGATAGTCCTTGCACAGCCGCTCGACGGGCGGCGAGTGGTGCGTCACCGAGAAGGGCGCGCGCATGCCCTGCACCGGCCGCTCCCACAGCCGAGCGTGGAGGAACGTCGTGCCGGGGTGGGACTCATCGGGGCAGGGCCACTGAATGCCGCCCAGCTCCTCGAGTCGTTCCCAGCTCATGCCGCCGTGCATCGGGCTCAGGCGCCGCAGCTCGTCCCAGGCGTCCTTGGGGCCGGCAAAACCCAGGTCGTTACCCAGGCGCCGGGAAAGTTCGCCGATGATCTCGACGTCATCGCGCGCCTCGCCGGGCGGCCGGATGGCCTTGCGCACGCGCTGCACGCGGCGTTCGCTGTTGGTGACGGTGCCATCGGCCTCGCAGAAACTCGCGGAGGCGGGAAAGACGACGTCGGCGATCTCCGCCGTGCGCGTGCGGAAGATGTCCTGCACGACCATGAACTCGAGCCCCTCGAGCAGCTTGCGCGCGCGCGTGGCATCCGCCTCGCTCTGCACGGGGTTCTCGCCGATCACGTACAGGGCGCGGAGCTGGCCGTGCTCCATGGCCTCGAACATCTCGGTCAGGTTCCAGCCCTTTTTCGGCGGAACCGTGCGGCCCCACAGCTGGTCGTAGCGCGCGCGGATCGCGTCGTCCTCGACATCCTGAAAGCCCGGGAGCTTGTGCGGCAGCGCGCCCGAGTCGCCCCCGCCTTGCACGTTGTTCTGGCCGCGGAGCGGATTGAGTCCCGAACCAAAGCGCCCGACATGGCCCGTGACAAGACCCAGATTGATCAGCGAAAGCACGTTGTCGACGGCGTTGTGGTGCTCGGTAATGCCGAGCGTCCAGCAAATCATCGAGCGCGGCGAGCGCGCATACTCCCGCGCGACCCGGCGGATCAGCTCCGCCGGCACCCCGCTGTCGCGCTGGGCCTGCTCCAACGGGATCGAGAGGATGTGCCGCTTCCATTCCTCGAAGCCGCTAGTCGCGTTGGCGATGAACTCCTCGTGCGCCAGCCCCTCCTCGAGGATCACCCGCGCGATCCCGTTGGCGAGCGGGATATCGCCGCCGACCTCGACGGAGAGATGCTCCTGCGCCCAGTCCGCCGTGGCGGTGCGGCGCGGATCGATCACGAACAACCGGGCGCCGCGGCGCACGGCCTTGAGCACGTGGTGGAAGAAGATCGGGTGCGTCTCACGGGCATTGGAGCCCCACAGCAGAATCACCTCGGCCTCCTCGACCTCGCGGTACGAGGAGGTTCCTCCGCCAGCTCCGAACACCGTCGCCAGACCGACGACGCTGGGCGCGTGTCACGTTCGGTTGCAGCTGTCGATGTTGTTCGACCCGATGGTCGCGCGGATGAACTTCTGCGCGGCGTAGTTCACCTCATTGGTGGCCTTCGAGCAGCTGAAGATGCCGAAGGTGGCCGGACCGTGGGCTGCCACGGCCTTCGAGATGCCTTCCGCCGCGTGCTTCAGGGCCTCGTCCCAGGTTGCAGGACGCAGGTTTCCGTTTTCGCGCACGAGTGGCTGGGTCAGTCGGGCAAGGTGCATGCCCTCAATCTAACGCCTGGCGGCCCCGCGCCCCAGATTGCGACCTGCCGGAGCGCGGCTTATTCTCGAGGCTCCATGCCGCTGCTCGCCGCGCTCCTGTTGGGTTGCCTGCCTCAGGCAAGCGCCGCCGGCGTGCTCGAGGCCTGGCGCGGCGTGCCGGCGGTCGTGGAGAGCGCGCTGGCCTTCGAGGAGCCGGCTGGTTCGCAGCCGCGCACGGTGCTCCTGTGCCTCGACGCCAGCGCTTCGCTCGCCGGCACCGGCATCGCCGAAGCGATCGAAAGCGTGCTCGCCGCGCGGAGTGCCGATCTGGGTCGGCTCAAGGTGGGCGTTCACCGGGTCGGAACGCGCGAGGCGCTGCTCGCCCCCACCGACGATCGCGCGGCCATCGCGGCGGCCGTGCGCGCCGCCCTGCAGCAGCCCGACGATGCCGTGCAGGATCTGTGCCTTGATCTGCGCACGCTGGCTCAGAGCCTCGGCTCGCGCGCGGGCGAGCGCGCGATCCTGCTCGTTTCGCTCGAGAACGGCGACGCCGAGAACGACCTCGAGGGCACGCTCGCCCGGCTGAAGGGCACGAAGACGCGGCTCCACGCGCTGACCGACGAGAGCTATCTCTCCGACAGCTACTGGGCCGAGCGCAGTTACACCGAGCCGCCCAAGGACTGCGAATGGCATGGCGGCGACAGCGCCGTGATCGACGTGCCGTACGGCTGGCTGTTCCAGCTGAGCAATCCCAACGAGGCGACGCCCAGCGGCTTTGGCAGCTGGGCGATCTCCCGGCTCGTCGCGAACAGCGGTGGCCGGTTGTTCCTGTACCAGGCCTCCTCTCCGGCCGGGCACCAGTGCATCGCCATCGGCACCTGCCTGTTCTGCAACAACGACCACATCGCGGGCACTGAGTTCCACCGCAAGCCCCTGCTGGAGCCGCTGGCTCCCTCGCTGGCCTCGCGCAAGGAAGTGCTGGAGGCGATCGGCGGCGATCCCTGGGCCAAGGCCACGGCGACCGCCTGGCGCGCGGCGCTCGGTGTCGGGCTGGTGCGCGGCGCGCCGCCGCGCGAGGGCCACTGGAGCGGCATCGACAACAATGCCAGCGGTAAGGCGCAGCTGCTCACCGGCGGCCGCCCCGAGCGCAACGCCGACCGCGCCCTGGCTGCGCTCAAGGAATGCCGGAAGATCCTCGCCAACCTCGAGCGCGATCTCGCCCGGATCGATCCGGCGGCGGGCAGCCCGCGCCAACGCGCCATCGCGGAGCTGACGGCCTGCTCGCTGCACGTCACCGAGGTCAATCTGCTGCTGTACGCGGCCTGGTGCGAAGAGATCGCGCCGCGCTGGTTCGAGTCGGCTGTGGCGCCCTTCGCACCCGAAGTGCCGCTGATTCAGGGCGATCCCAAGCGCGCGACGATCGGCTACACGAATCGCTCGCTGTGCCACGGAGCGCGACCCTTCCTCGATGTCGAGCTTCCGGGCGGAGAGCCCGTGCGCGACGCCCTGCGCGCTCTGGACGCGCGCATGAGGAGTTTCGAACAGCGCTACGCCCACACGCCCTATCTCGTGGCGCTGCACCGTCACGGCCTCGCGTTCTTCTACCAGAGCTTCGAAACGCGCCTTGTCGAGCGTCCACGTCCGCGCTCGCGCACCGGGGAAGAAGCCGGACCCTCCTCGGGCACGCCGCGGCCCGCGCGCCCCGGACGCGCTTCGAGCACGGGCACGGGCCCGATCTCGGGAGGCGGAGGTTGAGCGTGCTGGCCGGCTTGCTGCTGCTGCTGCAGTCCGCGGGAGCGCTCGTCGGCGGACTCAACGACGAATCACCCCAGAAACGCAATGAAATCTATTTGCGACTTTTGCGGGAAAAACCTCCCGAAGCTCCCGCGCTGGTCGAGGAGCAGATCGCCAGCTGGCGGGCGGACGCTCAGGATCTGGGCGTCTACCTCATCAACAGCTATCCGGCCGATGTCGCGGTGCCCAGCCTGCGCCGGCTCAGTGCCTCGAAGTCCACGCTGGTGAGCGTCAGCGCTGCGGCGCAGCTTCTGCGGCTGGGCTATCCGGAGGCCGAAGCGGGCCTCGTCAGGACGCTGAAAAAGACCGAAATCCCCGCACAGGAATGGCCGCGGCTGATCAGCCGCCTCTACGGTCTGCGCCAGAGCGCCATCAGCCAGGTGCTCATCGAGCGCATCCGGGCTCAGGCCGGGGACGAGGAGCTGCGTGCCCTCTTGGATCACTTCGCGGTGGTCGGCGATCCGCGCACGCGCCCGGCCGTCGCGGCCCTGCTGGCGCTAGAAGGACTCGACGACGAGCGGCGCCTCTGCCTGTGCGCATTCTTGGTCGCCGGGGGCGATGACAGCCGCATGGCGGAGCTGGAAACGCTGCTTGCCAAGGTGGGCGGACCCGGCTTGGGGCGCAATTATCGTCTTCTCGAGAACGCGCCGCGCCTCTCGCCCGGCGTGATCGCGGTCATTGCGAAGCTCGCCGAGACCGATGCACCAGGCTTGGCGCTTCAGGCCGTGCGGCTGCTTGGGCAGTTCGGCACGGCGAGAGAGATGCCCACGCTCGAGCGACTGATCGAAAGCCGCAACATCGAGACCTCCAAGGCCGCGCTCGAGGCACTGCAGAAGCGCACGGGCAATGTCCCGCGCGAGAGCCTGCTGCGGGTGCTCGCCGGCGGGGATGAGCTGCGCGCGCTGGCCGCAGCCGACGCGCTGCGCCGAGCGGACGATGCCGGCGGCTTCGAGCGCGTGCTCACCATCGCCGGCGGAGCGAGTCCCGCGCGCGCCGAGGCCCTGCGCGTGCTGGGCCGCTTCCGCCGCATGCAAGCCGTGGAGCCGCTGCTCGACGCGCTGGCGGCCTCCGACGAAGGCGTGCGCGCCGCGGCGGACGGCGCCCTGCGCGAGCTGATGCCCAATCTGTTCCCCTACCGCCGCTTCGATTTCAGCAGCGCCGGATACGTCCCCAGCGGGACGCCACAGGCCCGCGCGCAGGCCATCGCCCGCTACCGGGCCTTTTGGGAACAGGCTCGCCCCCGGTAGCGCCGCGCATCCGGGACAGACTCCCGCCCGTATGCCCTCTCATGATCGATATCAAGCGCGCGGGTATGGGACCGCTGGAAGTCAGCGAAAGCGCGCGGCCCTCGCGCGCCGAGGCCGAGGCTGCGGTTCGCACGCTGCTGGCCTGGGCCGGCGACGATCCCGCGCGCGAAGGCCTGCTCGAGACGCCCAAGCGCGTCGCCAAGGCCTTTGACGAGTTCTTTGCCGGCTATCGTCAGGACCCCGAGGAGTTCCTGCGCCGCACCTTCGAGGAGACCGAGGGCTACGACGAGATGGTGCTGGTGCGCAACATCACGCTGCACTCGCACTGCGAGCACCACATGGTGCCCTTCATCGGCCGCGCGCACGTGGCGTATCTTCCCGATCGGCGCATCGTCGGCCTCTCCAAGCTGGCGCGCGTGGTGGATCTGTACTCGCACCGCCTTCAGGTTCAGGAGCGGCTGACGGTGCAGATCGCGGATGCGATCGAGACCGTGTTGAAGCCGCGCGGGGTGGCCGTGGTGATCGAAGCCAAGCACCAGTGCATGTCGCTGCGCGGCGTGCGCAAGCCGTGCGCCGACACCGTCACCAGCCGCATGCTCGGCGCCTTCCGGGAAGATCCCTCCACCCGAAGGGAATTCCTGGCCATGATCCGCCGCCGCTGAGCGCCGATCGAGCCGGATTCTGCCGGGTTTCGCTCGACCTTGGCGGATTCTTGGGCGATCATGAGCGTTCCGAACCCGATACCGCATGAGCCAGAGCAGCCCTACTGAGGCGACCCCACGCCGTTCCCTCGCTCGCACCTTCGTGGCCTGGTTTGATTCCTGGGCGGCCGCGCCCGCGGAACACGTCGACCGTTCCGAGAAGATCGACTGGCTGCGCGTGCTGCCCTTCCTCGGCCTGCATGTCGCCGTGCTGGCCGTGATCTGGGTCGGCTGGAGCCCGATCGCACTCGCCGTCGCGGTCGCGCTGTACTTCGTGCGGATGTTCGCGATCACAGCCTTCTACCACCGCTATTTCTCGCACCGCACCTACCGCACCAGCCGCTTCGCGCAGTTCTGCTTCGCGTTGCTCGGCGCCAGCGCGGTGCAGCGCGGCCCGCTGTGGTGGGCGGCCCACCACCGCCATCACCACCGGGTCTCCGACGGCCCGACGGACGCACACTCGCCCTCCCAGCATGGCCTGTTCTGGAGCCATGTGGGCTGGATTCTCTCCAAGGGCAACTTCCGCACGCGCGTGGAGCTGGTCGGCGATCTCGCCAAGTACCCCGAACTGCGCTTCCTCGACCGCTTCGACATCGTCGTCCCGGCCCTGCTCGGCGCCGCGCTGTACGGTCTGGGAGCCCTGCTGGAGGCCTACGCTCCGGGGCTCGGCACCAGCGGCTGGCAGATGTTCGTCTGGGGCTTCGTGATCTCGACCGTGGTGCTGGCCCACGCGACCTTCACGATCAACTCGCTCTCGCACGTCTTTGGCTGGCAGCGCTACGAATCGGGCGACACCAGCCGCAACAACCCCTTCCTCGCGCTGCTGACGCTGGGCGAGGGCTGGCACAACAACCACCACTACTACCCCGGAACGGCCCGTCAAGGCTTCTACTGGTGGGAGCTGGACATCTCGTGGATTCTGCTGAAGCTCTTCTCCAAGCTGGGCATCGTGTGGGATCTGAGAGGCGTGCCGATCGAGGTGCGCGAGAGCAACCGCAAGGGGCGCGGCTAGACCGCCTTCGGACCGCATCCGGCGGGTCGACTCCTGCGTAAGAAAAACACGCATGAGCATCGTTTCCGAATACCCCTGGTCCGTGCTGGCGGGTGGCTACGTGCTGCTCGCCCTGGCGATGCTCGCGGGCTGGAATGCCCAGCGCCGGGGCGGGCCCGTCGGCTCGGTCGATGTGCTCTGGAGCTTCGGCGTGGGGGGCCTGGGCGTCGCGCTGGCCATGATGGGTGAAGGTCTGCTCGAGCGACGCATCATCCTGGGAGCGCTGCTCGCGGCTTGGAGCCTGCGCCTTGGCCTGCATCTGGTGCACCGCCTGCGCCACGAGGGCGAGGACGGCCGCTACCGCGACTGGAAGCAGCAACTCGGTCCGCGTGCCACGGGCGTGTTCTTCTGGTTCTTTCAGGCTCAGGCACTGCTCGCCGCGGTGCTGTCGCTGGCCTTCGTGCCGGCGGCCGGCCACGGCGCGCCGCTGGGTCCGGGCGATGCGCTCGCCGTGGCCCTGTTCGCGATCGCTTGGCTCGGTGAGACGCTCGCGGATCGGCAACTGGCCGCCTTCCGCGCCGATCCGGGTAACAAGGGCAAGGTCTGCGAGGTCGGGCTGTGGCGCTACTCGCGCCATCCCAACTACTTCTTCGAGACCGTGCACTGGTTCGCCTACCCGCTGCTCGCGCTGGGTGCGCCCCACGGTGCGTGGGCCTGGCTCGCGCCGATCAGCATGCTGCTGCTCGTGCGCTTCGTCACGGGCGTCCCGCCCACGGAAATCCGCTCCCTGCGCAGCCGCGGGGACGCCTACCGCGCCTACCAGCGCAGCACCAACGCATTGATCCCCGGCCCCCGCAGGAGTTCGACGACATGAGCCTTGGCATCGCCCTCGCCGAAAACGGCATCCTCCCCCAGTCCCTGATGCGCGTCGGCATCCGCCAGCTCTTGCGCCAGCGCCTCGAGGACGAGCGGCGCGAGTGGGAGCCGGCGCGCGATGCCGCCATGCAGCGCTGGATCGAATCGATGCGTGCCGCGCCGATCGCGCTGGTGCCGCAGAAAGCGAATGAGCAGCACTACGAGCTGCCGCCGGAGTTCTTTCTCGCCTGCCTCGGACCGCGTCTCAAGTACTCCAGCTGCTGGTATGAGCGCGGCGACGAGACGCTGGCACAGGCGGAGGAGGCGATGCTGGCGAAGACCTGCGAACGCGCGGACCTGCGCGACGGCCAGCACGTGCTGGAACTGGGCTGCGGCTGGGGCTCGCTCTCCCTGTGGATGGCCGAGCAGTTCCCGAAGTCGCGCATCTTGGGCGTCTCCAACTCCGCGCCGCAGCGCGAGTTCATCATGGCCCGCGCGCGCGCCCGCGGGCTGTCCAACCTCGAGATCCGCACCTGCGACATGAACCGCTTCGAACCAGGCGAGCAGTTCGACCGCGTGGTTTCGGTCGAGATGTTCGAGCACATGCGCAACTGGGAGCAGCTGTTCGGGCGCGTCGCGAGCTGGATGAAGGACGATGCGCGGCTGTTCCTGCATGTTTTCGCGCACAAGCGCTACGCCTATCCCTTCGAGGACCGCGAGGCCAACGACTGGATGTCGCGCTATTTCTTCACCGGCGGCATGATGCCGAGCCACGATCTGCCGACGCACCTCGACAGCCCGCTCAAGGTCGAACAGAGCTGGGAAGTCGGCGGCCGCCACTACGCGCAGACCTCGGAACACTGGCTTGAGAACCTCGAGAAGGCCAGAAGCGCCGTGATGCCCGTGCTGGAGCGCACCTACGGCAAGGCGGAGGCCCGCCGCTGGTTCCACCGCTGGCGCCTGTTCTACCTCGCCTGCGCGGAGCTGTTCGGGTACGCGGGCGGATCCGAGTGGATCGTCTCGCACCACCGGCTGATGAAGCGCGGGGTCGCTTCTTGAAGATCGCGATCGTCGGAACCGGCGTCTCCGGTCTCGTCAGCGCGCACCTCCTGCACAAGCAGCACGAGCTGACGCTCTACGAAGCAGCCGACTGGATCGGAGGGCATACCCACACCGTCGACGTCACGCGAAACGACCGCACCACCGCGGTGGACACGGGCTTCATCGTCTGCAACCGCAGGACCTATCCCCTGTTCATGAAGCTGCTCGAGGAGCTGGGCATCACGCCGCAGAACTCCGACATGAGCTTCAGCGCCTGCAGCGACGCCGAGGACCTCGAGTACAACGGCACCTCGCTGTCCGCGCTGTTCGCGCAGCGCCGCAACATCGTGCGTCCGGCCTTCTTGCGCATGGTGCGCGACATCCTGCGCTTCTACCGCGAGGCGGGCGAGCTGCTGGCGGTGAACAACGACGAGGTGACGCTGGGCAGTTACCTCTCCGAGCGGCGCTATTCGCGCGAGTTCATCGACTGGCACATCGTGCCGATGGCCGCGGCCGTCTGGTCGGCCAAGCCGCAGGGCATCCTCGACTTCCCCGCGCGCTATCTGGTGCAGTTCTTCTCCAATCACGGCTTCTTGCAGGTCGAGGACCGGCCGCAGTGGCTGGTGGTGCCCGGCGGCTCGCGCGAGTACGTGCGGCGGCTGATCCGGCCCTTCGAGGAGCGCATTCGCCTGAAGACTCCGGTCCTGTCGGCGCGCCGCACCCAGGGCCGCTGCGAGCTGACCACGCCAAATGGCGTCGAGACCTTCGACCGGGTGATCTTCGCGACGCACGCCGACACGACGCTGCGGATCCTCACCGACGCCACCCGCGAGGAGCGCGAGGTCCTGAGCGCCTTCGAATACCAGGACAACGACACCGTGCTGCACACCGATGCCGCGCTGATGCCGCGCCGCAAACGCGCCTGGGCCGCCTGGAACTGCCACATCGGCTCCGGGGATGACCCGCGCGTCGCCGTCACCTACTGGATGAACCAGCTGCAATCGCTGGAGGTGCCCGAACAGTTCTTCGTGACCCTCAACCGCACCTCGGCTATCCGTCCGGACAGCATCCTTGGCCGCTGGAACTACCACCACCCGATCTACACGCCCCGCGCCGTGCGCGCGCAGCGCGAGCATGCGCGCATCAACGGTGTCGCGCTGGCGCACTTCTGCGGGGCCTACTGGGGCTTTGGCTTCCACGAGGACGGCGTGCGCAGCGCCCATCAGGCCTGCGCCTCGATTCTGGAGCCTGCCCGGGAGCTGGTGACGGCGTGAACAGCACGCTGTACGAGGGAACGGTGCACCATGCGCGCTTCGCGCCGGTGCCGCACCGTTTCCAGTACCGCATCGTGCTGGCGTACCTCGATCTCGCCGAACTGGAAACGGTTTTCGCAGGTCGCTGGCTGTGGTCGACGCGCCGGCCCAATCTCGTCTGGTTCCGGCGCGCGGACTTTCTGGGCCCGGCGGAACGATCGCTCGACGAAGCCGTTCGCAGCCTTGTGCAATCCCGTCTTGGAACCCGCCCGACGGGGCCGATCCGCATGCTCACGCAGCTGCGCACGCTGGGCTATGTTTTCAACCCCGTGACCTTCTACTACTGCTACGAGCCTGACGGCGCGACGCTGCACAGCTTCGTGGCGGAGATCACCAACACGCCCTGGGGCGAGCGCCATGCCTATGTGCTGCCCGCCAGCGAGGCGCTGCGCTGGAGCTTCGCGAAGGAGTTCCACGTTTCGCCCTTCTTCGGCATGGAGCAGACCTACCGCTGGAGCATCACGGCGCCCGGCGAGAGGCTCGAAGTGCAGATGAGCAACGAAGAGCATGGCAAGCGTGTCTTCCACGCGGAATTGACACTCTCACGCCAGCCCATCCGCACGAGTACGCTGTTGCGCGCGCTCGTGCTGTATCCTTGGATGCCCGCGCGCGCGCACCTGGCGATCTACTGGCAGGCCCTGCGCCTGGCCCTCAAGAGAGTTCCGTTCTTCACCCACCCGAAGAAGCGCCACCCGCCGGCGCCGACCACGCCATGACCCAGCAACAAACCCGCGCCCTGGCGCTTCCCAAGGATTCCGAGGCCTTCGGCTTCGCCGCCCGGCTGGTGCTTGGCCGCCTTTCCGCGATCCAGCACGGCGAGCTGACCATGCAGGTCGGCGAGCACACCCTGCACATGGGCGCGCCCACCGACGACCAGCTGCGGGCCCGCGTGCGCGTGCACGAGCCGCGCATGTTCTCGCGCGTGATGCTCGGAGGGAGCATCGGCGCCGCCGAGTCGTACATCGACGGCGACTGGAGCAGCGATGACGTCGAGTCCCTGGTGCGCATCTTCGTGCGCAACCAGCACATCCTGCAGGGCATGGAGGGCGGCCTCGCCCGGCTCACGCTGCCCCTGCAGAAGCTGCGCCACTGGCTGCGCGACAACACGCGCAGGGGCAGCCGCCGCAACATCTCCGCGCACTACGACCTCTCCAACGACTTCTTCGAACAGATCCTCGACGGCACGATGAGCTACTCGTGCGCGCTCTTCGCGCGCCCCGACATGACGCTGGAGCAGGCTTCGATCGCCAAGCTCGACTCGATCTGCCGCAAGCTCGAGCTCAAGCCCGGCGACCACCTCGTCGAGATCGGCACGGGCTGGGGAGGCCTCGCCATGCACGCGGCCCGCAACTACGGCTGCCGGGTCACCACCACGACCATCTCCGCCCAGCAGCACGCGCTCGCCGCTACCCGCATCCGCCAAGCCGGCCTCGAGGACCGCATCACGCTGCTCTTCGAGGACTACCGCGACCTCGAGGGCAGCTACGACAAGCTCGTTTCCGTCGAGATGATCGAGGCGGTCGGCGCCCGCTGGTACGAGACTTACTTCCGCACCTGCTCCAACTTGCTGAAGCCCGGCGGAATCGGCCTGATCCAGGCGATCACGATCCGTGACCAGCACTACGCCCGGGCCTGCAACGAGGTCGACTTCATCCAGCGCTACATCTTCCCCGGCAGCACGATTCCGTCCGTCACGGCGCTGTGCAACGCGATGACGCACGCCAGCAGCCTGCGCATCACCGCGCTCGAGGACATCACGCCGCACTACGTGCGCACGCTGCAGGCCTGGCGCGAGAACCTGCACCGAAACCGCGAGGCGATCCTTGCGCAGGGCCGCACGGAGTCCTTCCTGCGCCTGTGGGATTACTACTTCGCCTACTGCGCCGGCGGCTTCGCCGAGCAGCACATCGGCACCGTCCACATGGAAATCGCCAAGTCGCGCCACGGCTGAATCCGCCGCGTCGAGCGCAGCCATGAAACGCAACATCGCCGCCGCGGTCCTGTTCCAGGGCGTGTGGTTTTCCGCCGTGCTCGGCGGCGCTGCGGGCCTTGCCTGGCCTGGCGTGGCGAGCGCCGCGGCCTTCCTCCTCCTCGGCTGGTTCTGGCCGCGCTACCTGCCGTCGATGCCGGCGGGCGCCTTCCTGCTCTGGCCGCTGCTCGGCTTCGCGCTCGACGCCCTGCCGGTCACGCTGGGCTGGATCCGCTACTCCGGCAGCGAGGGCCTGCCGAGCTGGATGGCGCCGCTGTGGATCGCGGCCTTGTGGTGGAGCTTCGTGCCGCTGTTCCCCGGCGCGCTGGCTTGGATGCGCGGTCGCATGCCCGTGGCGATCGGCTTCGGCGCGATCGGAGCCCCGCTGTCCTATCTGGGCGGCGAGCGCCTCGGCGCTCTCGAGATGACCGAACGCCTTCCGGCACTGCTGTGGATCGCGCTGGTCTGGGGTGTGCTGACGCCGCTCTTGACCCACCGGCTTGCGCCTGAACCGCCACCGGCTCGCGCCTGAGGCGACGGCCCAGGAAACCCCTAGGCCGTGATCGCTTCGGCCGCCTGCAGCGCCCCGAGCGCGTCGACCGCGCCCGCGTCGGCGCCAACATCCTCGTACAGATCGCGCAGCGCCGCGAAGGGCCCGCCGCCGACCAGGATCTTCGCCTGCGAACCGCTGGTGCGGATGTGATCGACCGCGCGAGCAGCCGGCCGCACATGCTGGATCGTGCCCGCGGACAGTGCCACCACATCGGCCTTGTAGACCACCGCCGCCATGGCGATGTCCGCCGCGGGCACGCTCTGCCCCAGGAAGATCACGCGCCAGCCGCGGAATTCGAGCTGATCACCGACCATGCGCGCGCCGATGTCGTGCAGGTTGCCCTCGACGGACGCGACCAGGGCGGTCTTGCCGTTCGAAGGCCGCGGGCTCGCGTAGCGGCGCAGGCGCACGAGCGCCTCCTCGACCGTACGCGAACCGACATGCTCTTCGGCGATGCCGGCTTCGCCCAGCAGCCACATGCGGCCCAGCTCCTGGAGCACGGGCGCGAGCACATGGCGGTGGATCTCCTGCACGGGCACGCTGTCGGCGGCCATGCGGTCGACCAGGTCGAGGGCGGCGCGTTGATTGCCTTCGAGCACGTGCAGCAGGAATTCGCGCGCCGCGGCGATGTGCGGGCGCTCCTTGTCGATCGCGCTCTCGAGTTCGAAGCTGGCCTTCTTGAGCAGCTCGGTGTGCGCGTAGTCAAACAACCCGATGACCTCGCCCCGCCGTTCGGCGGGCAGGCTCTCCATCAGCTCGGCGCGCAGAACTGCGAGCATCCTTGTCAGCAGCGTCGGCGGAATGCCGCGCGCGTTCATCGCGGCGCGGATCCATTCCAAATCCATCACGCACAGCTCGGGGCGCGAGACGAACAGGGCTTCGGCGAGACAGCGCAGACGCTGCTCGGCCTCGAGGGTGAGCTCGTTGAAGCTGTAGGGCGAGATCTCGTCCGGGCTCTCCAGCTGGCCCGTCAACCGCGACATGGCGCGCGCGGCGAGCGCGCGCGAACTGGAATCCAGCCAAGCGGCGATCATGCGCCCGCTCTGGTTCTTGTGGCGGTCACCGCTCATGAGGTCTGCGGCTCTCCGGCCAATCCCTCCGGCATCGCAGCGCCCGGTTCCGTGTCGCGCTGCTTCTCGATCAGGCCACGCACGCGCTCGAGGCCGCGGCGCACATGGCTCTTGACCGTCCCCAGCGGCAGTTGCGTGACCTGGGCGATCTGGGTGTGCGTCAGGCCGTGTTCGAAGGACAGGGAGATCGCACGCTTTTGCTCCGGCGGCAGCGTCGACAGCGCCCGACGGACCATCTCGGCCTCGTCCGCAAGCTCCACGGTGTCGACCTCGGGCGGCGCACCCTCGACCTCTTCGGGAAGCAGGTCGAAGTCCGGACGGCGCTGGCGGCGGCGCTGCAGGTCGACGACCCGGCGCTTGGCGATCGTCAGGATGTAGGTCGCTTCGCTGGCGATGGTCGGATCATAGGAAGCTGCATTGCGCCAGACGGCCAGAAAGACCTCCTGAACGACATCCTCGGCAAGGTCCGGACTCGTGTGGCGGCGCACCAGTGACCAGACCATCGGCCGGTAACGCTCCAACAGGGCATCCACCGCGGCGGCTTCGCCGGCGGCTATGCGCTGGAGGAGGGTTTTTTCGGACATGCGGGTGCGTACCGGCGCCCCTTCCGCGGGGGGAAGTGGCCTGGGGCGCGCCATCGTCCAGCCCCAGCGGGGGGATCGCAAGCCCGAAGATCGCGAGAGGGCGCTGGAAGGCGTCCGGCGTAGGGGCTGGGCAAGGACTAGGCTCATATTCGGTTAGGGTTTCGCCCCCCCCGCGTGGCTGGATCCCAACTGCCCGCTAGGATCCGCGGCGTGACGTCCGTCCTCGAAACCACGCGGCTCCTGGGCTGCCGCTCCTCCGGCACCCCCGACCTCCTGATCGAGATCCCCCATGGCGCCACGCGCCTGGCGGACTTCAACGCCCTGCGCTGCGAGCTCGTCGGCAGCTTCCCCGCCGACCTCGAGGCCTTCTTTTGCGTCAACACCGACGTCGGCGCGCCCGAGCTGGCCTTCGCCCTCGCCCTGGAGCTCACGGCCAGCCGACCTGAAATCTGCGTCGAGATCCTGCGCTGCCGCATTCCGCGCACGTTCATCGACTGCAACCGGGTGATCGAGCCCTCCACCCAGGCCCGCGCCAGCGCCGCGGGCGAGCTGACCCCCGGCCTTCACGAGTGGATCACGCACCCATCCGACCGCGCGCTGCTGCTGGAGCGTTACTTCGCCTACCGCACCGCCGCGGAGCAGGCCTACGAGCGCGTCATGGCGCACGGAGGCCGCGCCCTGATGCTGCACAGCTACGCGCCGCGCAGCATCGATGTCCCCGTCGACTCGCGCATCGTGGAGCGGCTGCGCGAGGAGTATCGCCCCGAACGCATCGCGCACTGGCCGCTGCGGCCAGCGATCGACCTGATCGACCGCGATCCGCAAGGTGCCCTGCTCGCCGACGAGGCCATCGCCGGGCGCGTCGAGCGCGCGGCCGCCACGGCGGGCTTGGACTGCACGCGCAGCCGCGCCTACGCGCTGCATCCAGTCTCGCTGGCGCATCACTTCGCCGCGCGCTTCCCCGGACGCACGCTGTGCCTGGAGGTCCGCAGAGATCTTCTCGTGGAGGAATTCCGCCCCTTCGACGAGATGCACGCCGATCCGGCGCGCATCCAGACGGCGGCGCGGCTCTTGTCGAGCGCACTTTCGGAAGCACTGCCGCAAGCACTGCCGGGCGCTTGAGCGCGGGCAGCGGCCGCGGATCCGCTCGCGAGCGCCGCTTTCCGCTATCCTCTCTGCTCCCCTCCTCATGCCGACCTCCCACGAACACGAAGCCTGGCAAGTCACGCCCCTCGAGTCCTTCCCGCCGCGGGACATGTGGGACGAGTGGACCGAGTACGACGCCAAGAGCTGGCCGCGCAAGGTCGAGAAGCGCTACACGCTCGTGCCGACGACCTGCTTCAACTGCGAGGCCGCCTGCGGGCTGGTCGCCTACGTCGACAAGGACACCGAGGAGATCCGCAAGCTCGAGGGCAACCCCTTCCACCCCGGCTCGCGCGGCAAGAACTGCGCCAAGGGCCCCGCGACGCTCAACCAGATCCACGATCCCCAGCGCATCCTCCATCCCTTGAAGCGCGTCGGCCCACGCGGCTCCGGCCAATTCGAGCGCGTCTCGTGGGATGAGGTGCTCGATGTGTTCGCCGCCAAGATCCGAAAAGCCATCGTCGAGGGCCGGCGCACCGAGGTCATGTACCACGTCGGACGACCCGGCCATGACGGCTACATGGACCGCGTGCTCCAGAGCTGGGGCGTCGATGGACACAACAGCCACACCAATGTCTGCTCGGCTGCCGCGCGCCTGGGTTACGCCACCTGGAGCGGCTCCGACCGTCCCTCGCCCGACCACGCCAACTCGAAGTTCATGCTGCTGCTCTCCTCGCACCTGGAGACCGGCCACTACTTCAATCCGCACGCCCAGCGGATCATCGAGGGCAAGATGCGCGGCGCCAAGATCGCGGTGATCGATGTGCGCCTTTCGAACACGGCCTCGATGGCGGACTGGTGGCTCGCACCCTGGCCCGGCACCGAGGCCTTCCTGCTGCTCGCCTTCGCGCACGTGATCCTCGAGGAGAACCTCGCCAACGCCAAGTACCTCGAGGACTGGACCAACTGGCGCGATTTCCTCGCCGCGCTCGCGCCCGACGAACCGCAGACCTATCCGAGTTTCCTCGCCGCCCTGCGCAGCACGTACGCGCGCTACACGCCCGAGGCTGCCGAGAAGGAGTGCGGCATCCCCGCCGAGACGGTGCGCACCATCGCGCGCGAGATCGGACACGCGGGCAGCGCCTTCGCTTCGCACGTCTGGCGCAACACCGCCGCGGGCAACCTCGGCGGCTGGCAGGTCTCGCGCTCGCTGCAGTTCCTCACCGTCCTGTGCGGCGCCGTCGGCACGCCCGGCGGCACCAACCTCAACACCCAGACCAAGTTCGTGCCCCCGCCCTTCCTCAAGCCGCCGCCGCAGAATGTCTGGAGCGAGCTGCTCTACCCGCAGGAATGGCCGCTCGCGCACCACGAGCTCAGCTACCTGCTCCCGCACCTGATCCTCGAAGGCCGCGGCAAGATCGCGGCCTACTTCACGCGCGTCTACAACCCCGTCTGGACCAACCCCGACGGCATGGTCTGGGAACAGGTCCTGCGCGATGAAGCCAAGATCGAGTTGCACGCCGCGCTGACGCCGACCTGGAACGAGACCGCTCAGTACGCCGACTATGTCCTGCCCATGGGCCACGGCGCCGAGCGCCACGATCTCATGTCGCAGGAGACCCACGCGGCCAAGTGGATCTCCTTCCGCCAACCCGTCCTGCGCGAATACAAGGAGCGCCGGGGCGAAAAGGTCGAGTGGACCTACCAGGCCAACCCCGGCGAAGTCTGGGAAGAGGACGAGTTCTGGATCGCGCTCTCCTGGCGCATCGATCCCGATGGGAGCCTGGGCATCCGCAAGTACTACGAGTCGCCCTACCGCCCGGGGGAGCGCATCACCATCTCGGAGTACTACCAGTGGATCTTCGAGAATTCCGTGCCCGGCCTGCCCGAGGAAGCCAAGAAGCACAACCTCTCGCCGCTCGAATACATGCGCCGCCACGGCGCCTTCCTCGTTTCGACCGACGTCTACGAGGGCCACAAGAAGGCCCTCAGCGCCAAGGAACTCGAAGGCACCACCACCGACGCCACGCGCAGCGACATCCTCAAGGACAACAAGCCCGTCGGCCTTCTTGTCGACAACCAGCCCGTCCACGGTTTTGCAACGCCCACGCGGCGCCTGGAGATCTATTCGAAGACCATCGCGGACTGGGGCTGGCCCGAGCAGGCCATTCCCGGCTACATCGAGAGCCATGTCCACCAAAAGCACATGGACCGCTCGCGCAACGAGTACTGCCTCATTCCCACCTTCCGCCTTCCGACGCTGATCCACACGCGCTCGGGCAACTCCAAGTGGCTCTACGAGCTCTCCAACTCCAATCCCCTCTGGGTCCACCCCGAGGATGCGCAGCGCATCGGTCTGGAAATGGGCTCGCTCGTGCGCGTCTCGACCCGCATCGGACATTTCGTCAACAAGGTCTGGGTCACCGAGGGCATGCGCCCGGGCGTCGTCGCCTGCTCGCACCACCTCGGCCGCTGGCGCCTCTTCGATGACATCGGCACGGACAAGTGGGCCTCCGCCAAGGTCAAGCGCGAGGAGCTCAGCCCCGGCCGCTTCCGCTTCCGCCGCCTCGAGGACATCGCTCCCTTTGCTTCTTCCGATCCGGATTCCAAGCGCGTCTGGTGGACCGACGGCGGCGTGCACCAGAATCTGACCTTCCCGGTACAGCCGGACCCGATCAGCGGCATGCACTGCTGGCACCAGAAGGTCACCGTGGAACCCGCGCGTGCCGGTGATGAGTACGGCGATGTCGAGGTGGATACGGAGAAGTCGATGCAGGTCTATCGCGAGTGGCTCGCGATGACGAGGAAGGGCCCGCGCCCGGGCGGGCTGCGCCGGCCGCTGCACCTGGCGAGAGCGGTGAAGCCGAGCGCGGAAGCGTATCGGATGTCGTGAGCGGGCGGGCGGGGCATCCTGCCCCCCAGCGCCACCGACGACGGTAATGAGGTAGCACTCAGCACAGCTGGCAGGCGGCGAGGAGCGAGTGCCTCAAGATTTCAAGGGCGCTTCGCGCTGCTGGAGTGAATCGAGTTTGACCACGAACGCTGGCTCATCGAGCGAAACGGGCATGGCTCGCTCGCCGCCGTACGACGCGAACACCTTGCCTGCAGGTCTTCGCTCCGGTAGGTTCCACCTAACCACTCACTCAAGCTGGCAAATCAATCGCTTGGCGGGTAATGTGGTCGCTTAGTTCAGACTTTAGGTAGCACGTGGAGGTTCACTCTGTTCTCGATCAAGTCAAACATATCTGACCGCGAGCTTGTCTTTACCGGCGCGGACGGCGAGGACGGCGAAGACTTCGCCGTTGAGCTCAGAGGGTCGTCTGTCCACGCAACAAACGTGGTATCATCCTATGGATGTGGGTACAGACTGTCCGATTTGTTTTCGCGACTGGGCACATATGCCCGCCCTTGGAGCGGCGTTGAGAGCTGGGTGTCAATAGAACATGATCTTCGCTTGTCTGCAACTTGTTCGCCACTCGGTGCCGTAACATTCACGGTGGATATTGTTGGCTTGCAGCATTCTCCTGAAGAGTGGCGCGTCTCGGCTTCGCTCGTTACCGAGTTTGGTCAATTGCAAAATCTATCAGCACGCGCAAAGCAATTTTTCGGTGGGACCTAACGACTAGCTCAAGCGGACAGTTCAATCGCTTCGCGATTGATGCTGCCACTTAGCTCATTTGTTAGGCGTCGCAAGTACGGCGGGGATTCGGGGTGTACGTAATTCAAGTGGCCGTCCCGGAATATCCGCCACCGCCCCCGACAACTCGATCACCCGCACACACCTCGTCCATCCGCTCAGGCGGCTACCTTGGCACCCGTTGCGGCCGCGCCCTCCCCAGCGTTGGCGCCCTGCCTTCGCGTCAGGCCGGTACACTGCTCTCCCGCCGCGACGAGGCTCGGTCAGGGCACCTTCGATAAATCACTCCGCAACACCACCCGCTTCGGTGGCGACTCCTGACGCTGCCGGCGGCGCCCGGCACCCTGCCAGCAATGGCACCCCCGCCGACGGCCCCATTGTCCCCGGCACTCGCGCCATCGCCGCCGCGGCACCGACCCAGCATGTCTCCCGTTCTGAGTTGATCGAATCTAGAATCGGCTCCTCACAGTCAGTTCCTGCGAAGTATGATGGATCGAACGAAGCAATGGCCCATGCCCCCAACCAATCAGAAACCGCCCCATCCGACCGATCACGATGGAGTTCTGACGGTCGCACTGGCTAAGGAGTGGATCAAGGATCCGAGTTCAGTCCATCTCGGCCAGTTCACCTCTATTAAGGATTTTGCGGCAGTGTTTTTGGCAAGGCAGAGGGGAAGCCTTTTCCTCGATGGCCTGACGAGCCTGAGCGACGCGGCGGCTGCGGCGTTGTCAGTGCACAGGGGAGAGATGCTCTCACTCGACGGCCTGACGAGCCTGAGCAAGGCTGCGGCAGTGTATTTGGCACGGAAGCCGGGGAGCCTTTCCCTCGATGGCCTGACGAGCCTGAGCACTGCTGCGGCAGTGTCTTTGGCGCAGGGGGGAAGCCTTTCCCTCGATGGCCTGACGAGCCTGAGCGATGCGGCGGCTGCGGCGTTGTCAAAGCACAGGGGAGAGTTGCTCTCGCTCGACGGCCTGACGAGCCTGAGCGATGCGGCGGCTGCGGCGTTGTCAAAGCACGGGGGAGAGATGCTCTCACTCGACGGCCTGACGAGCCTGAGCGACGCCGCGGCTGCGGCGCTGGCGAAGCACGAGGGCGACAGCCTTTCCCTCGATGGCCTGACGAGCCTGAGCGATGCGGCAGCTGCGGCGTTGTCAAAGCACAGGAGAGAGATGCTCTCACTCGATGGCCTGACGAGCCTGAGCGATGCGGCGGCTGCGGCGCTGGCGAAGCACGAGGGATTCGAACTCTCGCTCGACGGTCTGACGAGCCTGAGCGATGCGGCGGCAGCGGCGCTGGCAAAGCACAAGGGACAG
>JBIKMH010000033.1:0-36990 GCA_044359355.1 Planctomycetota bacterium
CCTTGATCCTCGCCGAGTCGTCCGCGGTCTTCGGACCGCGGCTTCATCCACACACCCGGATACACTTACCACCCGATCCGGACAGCATCCCAACTCTCATGCAATGGGACACAATGCGGTACGGACTCCGTTCGCACCAAGTTGCTCATTGCGGGTCAGTTCCGCCCGCCCAACCGCTCCCGGTTCCGCCGCATTGCCTGGGCCTCATCCACAAGGCCCGCCCGCTCCAACGCCACCGCCGCGGTCTCGAGCGCCTGAAAGCGTGCCGGGCTTGGCTCCAAGATCGCCTCCGCCAGCGCCAGGTTCGCACGCGTGGTCCATTCCAGAGCACCCGGTAACGCAGTCGCGGCTCCCCCGCGGCTCTCCCCTGCCACGCCCGATTGCCCCAGCGCCTTGCGCAGATGCTCGCGCGCGGCCGCTGCTCGGCGCTGCTCAAGATCCATCGCGCCCAAGTTCGCACTCGCGATGCGCGACTGGAGCGCGATGGCGGGAGCGGAATCGGCCGCAAGCTGCTCGTAGAGCCCGCGCGCGGGACCTGGGCCTTCGAGCTGCCACAGGACGCGAGCGCTCTCGAGGTCGAGCTCGGCCCGGCGCGAGGCATCCGTTTCTGCTGCGCGACGCTGGCGCAGCTCGAGCAGGTAGGCGTGCGTGGGCTGGACTGGTTGAGCGGGCTTGACCGCGGACTGTGGCGCGGCCTCTGGCAATTCCGCTGCCTCTGGCAACGGCGCAGACCCTGGCCATCGCGTGGGCTCAGAAACCTCCGGCTGCACCTCCGGTTGCTCGCCGGGTAGCTGTGCTGCGGCTGGATCGCTCGTGCGGCAAGCGCACAGGTGCAGGATGGGCAGCAAGCAGAACAGCGAGAGGCGGCGCATGGGACTTCTCAGCGCTTGGGCAAGCCCAGGATCTCAAGCCCCTCCGGGCTCGTCGTCGTCGCGCTCTGCTCGAGCTTGGCCCGGTCGCGCTCAATCCCCTCCAGCAGCTGACGCGTGCGCGCGTCCTGGTCGGCGGGTGTCGCGAAGACAAAGGGACGCACGACGACGACGATCTCGCGCCGGGTCTGCTTGTCAGCGTCGCGCGAGAAGAGCTTGCCGACGAGCGGAATGTCGCCGAGCAGCGGCACCTGCTCGTGGACCACCTCGGTCCCCTCCTCGATCAGGCCGCCGAAGGCGACCGCGAGCTCGTCCTTGGCGACGATCGTGCCGGTGATGGTCTGGGAGCTGACGACGCCGACTTGCTGCTGCACGAACTCGTTGCCGGAGGGCACGAGGATCTGGGCCGTGGAGCGCACCTCGGAGTTCTCCTGCAGGATGCGCAGCGTCACGGTGCGGTCGGCATTGATGTTCGGGGTGATCAGGAGCGTCGTTCCGACCGGGCGGAACTCGATCGCGCTGGTGCCCGAGACGGTCGAGGTGCTGGTCTGGTTGGAGACCACCTGGCCGCCGGAGAAGCCGCGGTTGAGCGGCACTTCGCGGCCGACGAATAGGCGGCTGACCTCGTTGTTGGCGGTGAGCAGGATCGGCGTCGAGACGAGCTTGACGCGCGACTCGCGCTCGAGCAGCTGCATGCGCGCGCCGAACTGGGCATCGACGAACTGGAAGATGAAATTGCCCGGCGTGGTGCCGGTGCCGCCGACACCGAGCGCGGGCGGTTCGGCGGGCTGGATTGCTCCGCTGGAGAAGTCGCCGCCGAACTTGCCGTCGGCGAACTGGTACTCGAAGAAGGAGGTCTGTCCGTCGTTGAGATCGACGGAGAGGATGCGCACCTCGAGCAGCACCATGGCGGTGGGCACATCGAGCTCGCGAACGAGCTCCTCGATCTGCCCGAGGGCCTCGAGGTCGGCGGTGCGCACGACGAGCTTGTTCTGGCGACGGGCAGCCGTGACATGGATCGGGATGCCCGAGGCGGGTTCGCTGGCGCCCGACGCGCTGTCCTCGCCCCCATCGCGGCCTGCGGCGCCATCCAAAGTGCGCACGTCCTGGTTGCTGTTGAGGAAGGAGTTGTTGAAGCCGGATTGGCCGGGGAATCCGGTTCCGTTGGCGTTGAAGCCCTGCGAGCCGAAGGCCTGGGTCCCAAGGCCCTGGGTGCGCGAGTTGACGAGGTCAAAGCGCGTGAAACGATCCTGCAGGTCGAGCAGCATCTGCTGGTCGCCCTCGCTCACCCGCAGCTGGACACGCCGGCCGAAGAGATTGCGAACGGCGTAGGCGACATCGAAGACATTGGGGTAGAGCACGGTGAAGTAGGCCGTGCGCTCGTCGCCGACCGCGGTCTTGGACTGGGTGCGCTCCTCGAGCGTCACGAGCCGCAGGATCCCGCCTTGCTCGATCACGGCGAGCTGGTGCGCCTGTGCGAGCGCATCGACGGCGGTGCGTGCATCGACTTGACGCAGATAGAGACTCACCGTGCGTGCGGATGCCGCCTGGGAGGGCACGATGTTGAGCCCGGAGGGCTCTGCGATCAGGCGGCAGGCCTCGGCGAGAGGAACCTCGCGCAGATCGACCTTGGCGAGCAGGTTCTGCGCACTGGCTGCTTGGGCTTGGGCGCCGATGGCAAGCAGCGCGAGCGCGAAGATTCGTCGGATCTGGGTGAGCATGTGGAATCCTCAGCGCAGGTTGTGGACGGCCTGGTTTTCCTCGACGAGGCGCAGCCCATCGGCGTCGAGCGCCTCTACGGTGGCGCTCCAGCCCTCGCGCGAGCGCAGCTTCGAGCCCTGGCCGACGCGCACGAGGTCCTCTCCCACGCGCAACAACGCCACGCCGCGGCCGTCCTTGGCAACGACCAGGCCGAGGAGCGCAAGGTGAGGAGTGCTTGGGACTGGCGGAAGGCTCATCGTTGCCGTGTTCGCAGGCTCCAGACCGATCGTCGGATCGCGGCGGGGCTTGTCCTGGAAAGCCGCGGCCAGCGCGGCGGTGAGGAGCAGGAGCACGAGGCTGGTGAGGATCGTTTTCATCGGTGGAGAGAGCGGGTCAGCGACCCGGGGCAACGGAATACACGGCCAGGAAGAACGAGAGGTAGACAAAGCCCACCACCGAGCCGACCACGAGGATCAGGGCTGGCTCGAGGAAGGTCAGCAGGCGGCGGATCGTCTCCGTGAGGCGCGCATCGTGGTACTCGGCAAGCTCGCCGAGCACCTCATCCAGCGCGCCGGAGCGCTCGCCGATCGCCACCATGCTGGCGACGAGCGGCGGGAAGGCGTGGGCGGATTGCAGCTGTGGCGCGAGCTCGGCGCCGTGCACGACGCGGGAACGCGCCGCATCGAGTTGCTTGCTGAGGTGCCGGTTGCGAACCAGCGGCGCCACGGTCTCGAGCGCCTGCGGGATACGCACGCCGCTCTGGAGGAGCAGGCCCAGGTAGCGCGTGAAGGTTGTCGTCGCCGCCAGGACGAGGATGTTGCCGAAGATCGGCAGGCGCAGCACGGTGGAATCCAGGAACAAGCGACCCGCGGACAGTGACCGCATCAGGATCAGTCCGGCGACGAGCAGCACGAGCAGGATCAGGCCATGCACCGCATGCTGCTCGACGAAGTGCGAGATGTCGATCAGGAGTCGCGTTGGAGCGGGCATCGGCCGGCGCAGCTGCTCGAGGAAACGGGTCAGCTTGGGAACCAGGGACACCATCATGTAGGCGACCGTTCCCAGGGCCAGCAGGAGCACGATGCTTGGATACAAGAGCGCTCCGAGGACGGTGCTGCGCAAGACGCGCTCGCGCTCAAGGCCGTCGGCGGCGCGACGCAGGCACAGGTCCAACTCGCCGCTGCTCTCGCCCACCTCCACCAATCGCAAGACCACATCCGGAAAAGAGCCTTGGGCCGCCAAGGCGCGACTCAACGGTTCCCCGCTCTCCACGCGCGCGGCGGTGCGCTCCAGGGCCCGGCGCAGGGACAGGCGCGGCGCGGCCTCGGCGCTCGTGCGCAGTGCCGAGAGCACGGGAACACCGCTTTTCGAGAGGAAGGCCAGCTGGCGCAGCGCGAACTCGATGTCGATGCGCCGCGGGGGCGCGAGACGTTCACGCAGGGATCCGAGCCTTCCCTCGATCGTGAGGCTCGCGACGACCAGCCCGCTGTCGCGCAGGCGCTCGATCACCCGGCGCTCGCTCGTGGAGTCCATCGAGCCGCGGATGGCGGCTCCGCGGGGATCGACGGCGATGTAGGCGTAGCGCGGCATGAATCAAGCTCCTGCCAGCGCCCAGGCCAAATCGTCCAGGGAGGCGACACCGCTTGCGAGCTTGTCTTGTGCATCTGCACGCAGCGTGCGCACGCACATGCTCTCCAGGCGTGCCTCATCCGCGCCGGAGGCGATCAGTGCGCTGGTCTCGGTGGACAGCGGCAGCAGCTCGAACAGTCCGATGCGTCCCTGATAGCCACGCCCGGCGCAGCACACGCAGCCCGCGGCGCGCTGCGGCCGCACATGTGGCGCAACACCCAGCGCACGTAGCTGGTTCTCCTCCGCATTGCCGGGGACCCGGCAGTGCGGACACAGGCGCCGCACGAGCCGCTGCGCCACGACCATGCGCAGCGTGGCGGCCACCAGGAAACGGTCCGCCCCCATGTCGACAAGCCGAGTCACGGCGGATGCCGCGCTGTTGGTGTGCAGCGTCGCGAGCACGAGGTGGCCGGTCAGCGCCGCCTTCAGCGCGATGTCGAGGGTCTCGCTGTCGCGGATCTCGCCGATCAGGATCACATCAGGATCGTGGCGCAGGATGCTGCGCAGAGCCTTGGGGAAGGTCACCTTGTGCGCGGTGTCGACTTCCACCTGCGCGACGCCGGGCATGTCGTACTCGATCGGATCCTGGACGGCGATGGCGTTGACCGGGCGCTCGGCGAGGATGCGCCGCAGTGCCGCCTGCAGCGTCGTGCTCTTGCCGCAGCCGGTGGGCCCGGTGACGAGCACCAGTCCGTGCGGCTTGCGAACCGACTCGAGCACACGGGCGAGCTCCGCCGCCTCCAGGCCCAGGCTCTCGAGCTCGAAGGTGCGCTCGTCCAAGGCCAGCAAGCGCAGCGCCACCCGCTCGCCGTGTTTCGTCGGCAGCGTGGCCACGCGCAGCTCGAAGCTCGCGCCCGTGCCCGGGTCATGCGTGAAGCGTCCATCCTGAGGTGCCCGCTTCTCGGCGATGTCCATGCCCGCGAGCACCTTGATGCGGCTCGTCAGCTCCGGCGCGATTCTGGAAGGCAGGCGACGGTAGTCCTCGAGGACTCCATCCACGCGCAGGCGCACGCGCAGGGAGCCGCGCTCCGGGTCGAGGTGGAGGTCGGAAGCCAGGCGCAAGGCGGCTGCCCGCAGGAGATCCTGCAGGATCTTGACCGCATCGTCGTCTTCACCGCTGCTGGCTGCGGCACTGCGCGCTTCACCGTGGATCTTGCGCAGCAGGGCCTGCAGGGATTCCGATTCGACGAGCTGCGGCCGCACGGGAGCCTCGAGGATGCGCTCGATCGTGGCGCGAGTGGCCTCGTCGAGCGGCTCGCTGACAGCGACGGCCACCTCGTCGCCCAGCTTGCAAAGTGGCAGGACGCGGCGACGCAGCGCGAGGCTCGCGGGCAACTTCAGCGCCCAGGCCGGATCGACCCGCAGGCAGCGGGCATCGAGCGCGAGTGGGACGCTTCTGCCGGTCCACGCGATGCCGATCTGGCTTTGCTCCCTGTCGACGCGCGCCACGGAGGCGAGCAGGGGCAATTCGACGTTGCCGAGTTGAATGGTGAGCTCGAGCGTCTGCCCGAGGGTCAGCGCCGGTGTCCATGCGAGAGCCGCTCCGCTGCTGGAGAAATCGCTCAAGCCCAGCTGGATGGGCTTGCCATCGGCCATCAGCGTCGCCACCACGCGCAGTGCGGGCCGCCAACGCACGGCGCGCCGGCGCTCAGGCTGTGAGGGCTTGCTCATGGCAGCACCACGCTCCAGCGCAAGGCTCCCTGCGCGCTGCGGTCTTCGTGCAGTTCCACCCGCGCGGGCAGCGGCGCGCTGGCGTCCTGGTGGAGTTGTTCCCACCAACCGAGCACCCCGAGGTAGCTGCCCTCCAGCTGCAGAACGCGCTCCCCGCGCTCACCGGGCATCTCCGCCACCAGGCTCAAGCCATGCTCCTCCAGTGAGCTTGCAAGTCCTCGCATGCGCAGCGCCGGGACCCGGGAACTGGGCGCCACGGTAACCGGCGGCGCGTCCAGCTGTAGCCCACGCAGCCGCTCGAGCTCCGCGAGATCGACGCTCGGCAGCACCCCGCGGCTGCGGTTGTCCTGGGCCGCCTTCAGGGCCAGCTCGAGTTCCTGCTGCTGGCGCGAAGCTGGCAGCCACAGAAGGAACAGGTACACAAGCAGCAAACACAGGGCCGGCAGCAGGGCGAGCAGCCAGCGATCGCGCGTGGTGAGTTTCATGATCCCGCTCCCTGGGTCCCAAGGCGCAATTCAAAGCGCCAGCGATCGGGTGCGAGCGCCTGTTGCGAACTGGAGAGCGGCTGCCACTCCGGGCAGACCTTCAGCAGCGCCTCGCGTAACTCCTCGAGCGCCCCGGGATCCACGCTGATCCCCGCCAGGCGCAAGCCGCGCTCGTCACAGATCAGGCCTGTCAAC
Organism: Planctomycetota bacterium; assembly: GCA_044359355.1. GTDB lineage: Bacteria > Planctomycetota > UBA1135 > UBA1135 > SYGM01. The sequence continues at coordinate 6,551 of JBIKMH010000033.1, forward strand.
TGGAGTGTCGTGGGCAGCTCGCGCGCCAGGCCGTCGAGTGCGCGCAGGTGCGCCGCGGAATCCACGCTCGGCGCCTGCGCGGGTCTTGCCACGCGCTGCGCATCGAGCAAGCGCAGGCGGTTCAGCTCCTCGAGTTGGCGCTGCGCGCTGGCATGATCCGCTTGCCAGGCCTGGGCCTGAGCTTTGAGCGCCACCAGTTCCTGGCGGGCGGCCACCTGTCTTTCCATCAGTTGTTTCCTGGAGAACTCGCCAGCCGCGTACACGAGCAGCAGCCCGCACAGGCCCGACAGGATTTCGCGCATCGGCCAGTTTCGCCGGACTTCCCCGAGCAGCACCAGTTCACCCGACTCCAGTTGTCGGCGCGCAGCGGCAAACCACTGCTCGGGATCGTCGCTGTCGGCAGTCACGGACTCCGGGTGCGCGATCCACAGGCCCGGATGGGCTCTGCGCAGGCGCTCAACGAACTCGCGCTCCGCGCCCAGCAGTTCCACGAGGCCATTCCGGCCTGCACGGGCCTCAAAGACGCAGGCCGCGGGATCGAGGCCCGTGGCAAGTTCCCACTCCAGCGCCAGCGTTCGGGCGCGGGCAGCCTCACCGAGGGCCTCCCAGGCAGCCTGCGTGATGCTCAGCTCGGCTCGATGCAACTCGGTGCTGAACAGGACACAGCGGCGAGCGCTCGGCGCCAGCGCCAGCAGCGCATCGAGATCGGCGCCGGCCGGTGCTTCCAGGTGGTTGCCTGCTTGCGCATTCCAATCAAAGCGTTCGGGCCTTGCCCGGCCCATGCGCAGCAGAGTGAGTATCGTGCGCTGATGCTTCATGGCGCGGAGAGATCCAGGAACAGCTCCGGCAGGCCACCGGCCGGCACGAGCACCGTGCGCGGAGGCAGGGTACGGACATTGCCGGGAACGGGCAGCTCAGGGTCGATTCCTGCGCTGCTGTCGGTCTGGTACACGCAGACCACGCGTGCGCCGGTCGTGATGCCATCGAAGACGCGCACCAGCGTCGCATCGCTGGTCGGGAATTGCTCCTGGCGAAGCGTGCGTGCGGCCCCGTTCTCAGGTCCAAAGATGCGCACCACGATGGTCTGCGCGGGACCGCTGACCGCGAAGGGCTCGACGCGCACGATCAGTGATCCGGTGTGGCGTGGCGGCTGAAGCGGAGCCTCAAGAACGAGCGCCAGATCCGTGTCGTAGCCAGCACCCCCCTGTAGTCCATCCCGTCCACGCGAGACGAGGCTGCGCCAGTCCCCGGCGCCGGCAAGTTCGACGCCGTCGGCGCCGAAGTAGCGCAGCTCGCGGCCCCAGCCATCGCGCAGTTCCGTGGAGCCAAAGGGTCCGCGCCAGTACGGACCGCGCCAGCCGCAGCCGATGCGCACGCGCACATCTCCCGAGGGCACCTGCACGGCAAACTGTCCCATGCCCGCAGGCAGGCTGACGAGCTCCGGAAGTTCCGCGGCGCTCAAGAGCGGCAGGCGCCCGATATCGCTCACGAAACCGCTGCCGGCCGACTCACCGAGCAACGCGAGCTCGAGTCCGTCGAGAGTTCTGCGTGTTTCTTCCAGGCGCGAATCCTCGGCGAGCTGCCAGCTCGCTTGCAGCGCGGTGCCCGCGATCGCCACGAGGATCAGCAACACCACGAGCAGTTCCACCAGCGTGAATCCGGCACGCGTCTTCATGGCCGCAGGTCCGCCTCTCGGATGTAGAGCACCTCGTCGTCGTCGCAGGTGCTTCGGCTGGGGTAGTTCTCCAGCGGCGGAGTGTCGAGGACCTGGTCCGGTCCGGCGCTGACAAGGCGCAGGTACCGGCCGGCAGAGTCGGGCTTTTGCAGCACGATGGCGCGCTCGTGGAGATCGAGGGGCACCGGATCGCCCGCGTTGCCGTATTCAAGCGTGAATCCGGCTTGAGGTTCCAGCTCGTACACCCCGCGCACCGGGCTCAGGTACGGTCCACGCCAGCCGAAACTGCGGATCGGGTCATGAGCCGGAAGATCCGAGGGCTGCACGCTGAGCTCGGCGAGCTTCGCGGGCATGCGGCGGTTGTCGAGCTCAAAGCGCAGCACCGCCTTCTGGACCTCGACGAGCTGGTTGAGCGCCAATCCGCGGCTGGCTTGCGACCAGGTGTCGCCGCTGACCGAGATGGCAAAACCCGCGAGGCCCACGAGCAGCAGCAAGACGACGAGGAGCTCCACCAGCGTGAAGCCCCTCGCATGGCTGCTCCGGGATGGGCGCGGCTTGGGCATCAGCCCTGGCGCGCTCCGTTGGGAAGCGACTCGTTGAACTGGTTGATCGTGTAGTCGCTGGTGCGACCGTACGGATCCGAGATGCCGATCAGGATGGCACGCTCTCCGGTGTTGAAGACCTTGAAGTAGGCGAGGTAGCGGCCGTAGTACTTGCCGTCGTTGCCCGGGTAGATCGGCGTGCTCATCATCGTGGTCGGAACGAGGCGGCAGCGCGGGCCGATGCCCAAGGCGACGATCTGGGTGCCGGATTCGGGGATCCAGTCCCAGTTCGCAGGGCTGGTCGTGTTGGGCTTGAGCTCGGATGGCACCAACCCCCGCAGCACCGCGTAGAGGTTGGAGCTGGTGGCGAGATTGGTGGCGACGGCGGGGTTCAAGACGGCGCAGGCGAAGGTGCTCGAGGTCGAGCTGGGAACATTGCGCTGGTAGATGCCGCTGTCGTTGGCGTTGACCGCGCCGGCCCCCGTGGTCGGATCGTAGGTTTCGTGATCGAAGACGTACTCGAAACCCGAGCGGGAGAAGGAACGTAGTTGCTGGCCGGTGAGGCTACCGAGAGTCAGCGCCGCAAAGGCGTTGGGGCTGGAGGTCGTCATGCCGCTGACCTGCTGTCCGCTTGCATCGGTGACCGGGCCGTACAGGGCCAGTGTTCCGGTGCCGCCCGCGTTCTGGAGCAGCGAGTCGCAGCCCTGCGGGTAGCGTTTCTGCAGCAGGAAGAACTGCTGCAGGTTGTTGGCGATGTCGCTCTGGGTCTTGGCGGAAGCCGCCATATCGGTGCTGCGCCCCAGGCCCCCTACGACCGGGATCACAAGCCCGGCGACGGCCGCCAGGATCAGGAGAACAACCACCAGTTCGACGAGGGTGAAACCGGAGCGAGTGAGCGGGTGCGGAGTGTGTTGACGCATGGCAGGGTGGAAAGCGCCATGGCGGCCGATTCCGCCAACGGGAAGCGGAAAAAATTTCAGAGCGCGTACCGCAGGCCGACCATAACCCCCTGCGCGGAAATAACATAGCGCAGGGCCGCCAGGATACCCGGGGCGAAGCCCTCAGGGCCGTTCATGTCATGTCGCAGCGTGTAGGTCTCGCCGGGAGCGCCGAAGATCGCCAACTGGTGGGCGTACAGGCCCGGCAGGCGCACGGAGTGGATCGGGACGGGGTGGCCCTGCACGGGCTCGACGAGGCGCGCAAGGTGCGCGGCCGTGCCGCTGGGGGCGTCCTTCTTGCGCTCGTGGTGCATCTCGATCAGCTCGCAGGCCGAGTAGTGCCGCGCCGCCTCCACCGCAGCCGCCTCGAGCAGCACGAGGCCCACGCTGAAGTTCGGGACCACGAGACCGCCGAGGTTCTGAGCCCTGGCGATCCTGTCCAGCGCGGCGACCTCCTCCGGCTTGACGCCGCTGGTGCCGATTACCGGACGCACGCCGCATTCCAGCATGGTTCGCGCGTGCGCGGCACCCAAGCCCGCTTCGGTGGCATCCAGCGCGAGCTCGACACGAGCGCTCCGGAGCGTTTCGGGCAGCGGCATGTCCCGACCGATGCGCGCCACGAGCTCGAATTCCGCGCTTGCTTCCACGGCCCGCGCCGCCACGCTTCCTAGCCGCCCCTGGTATCCGACGATCGCGACGCGTCGCTTCATGAGGCCTTGCGCGCCAGTGCGCGCAGCAGGATCTCGAGGCACAGCTGGCGATAGTTGAGCCCGTGCACGGCCGCGGCCTGCGGCAGCAGCGAGCGCTCGGTCATGCCGGGAAGCGTGTTGATCTCCAGCATCACGGGTGCGCCCTCGGTGGGCACGAGGAAGTCGATGCGTGAGTAACCCTCGCAGCCCGCGGCGCGGTGCGCGCGCATGGCGAGATCCTTCAAGACAGGCCAGAGCGGCTCAGGTATGTGCAGCGGCGGGCAGTGCTCGCGGGCCCCCTGCGCGCTGTATTTCTCCTCGTAATCGAAGAATCGGCCTTGCTTGGGTTCGATCTCGACCGGTGTCAGCGCCGTGAGTTCACCGCGCGCGTTGCCGAGCACTCCGACGGTGCACTCGGTTCCACGGATGCGCTCCTCGACGAGCGCATCATCGCCGGTCGCAAGCGCCGCCTCGATCTTGGGCGCGAGTTCCGCGCCACCATCGAGCACGAAGGTGGCCACCGACGATCCTCCGCAGTTGGGCTTGACCACGGCGCCATCGGCGGTGAAAGCCGCCAGCCGAGACAAGCAGGCAGCCGGATCGCGCTGCCAGTCCAGCGCACGCACCAGCGTCCCGCGCGGCACGCGCACACCCTCGGTGGCAACTACGGCCTTGGTGTGTGACTTGTTCATGCACAGCGCGCTGCCCGCGACCCCGGAGCCGGTGTACCCAAACCCCATGCTCTCCAGGAAACCCTGAACCCGGCCGTCCTCGCCCTCGCCGCCGTGCAGCGCGAGGAAGAACAGTGCGCCGGGAGAAAGCCGCGCCAGCGCCTCGGCGGGACTGAGGCGCTTGCCATCGAAGAGCCAGCAGCCGTCGGTCTCCAGCTGCGCGCGGTAGACGTGCGAGGGCCGGCCCTCGCCAGCCTCGCTGATCGCGTGGGCCACCGCGGTGCCGCTCTTCAGCGAGACCTCGCGCTCGGTGGAGCGCCCACCGTAGAGCACGACCACCGGGTGTCGCGCGAGTTCCATGACTCGGGAGTGCACTAGAAAAACCATGTCTGGCTCACTCGTAGAAAACACCTCTGTCCGTGCGTCGGGGCACGCGCGGACCATGCGCTTCGAAGTGCTCGGGTTCCTCACCGAGCAAGGGATCGATCTCGACCAGGGGATAACCCTCGGGGCCGTGCGGCGGGATCTCCCAGCCGGCGCGGGCCGCAAAGTGCGCGTGCAGACGGCAGATGTCGGCGCGCGTCGTGGCTGGTGAGTCCACTCCGCTGGCATTCTTGACCGGGCTGAACTCGCGCGCCCGCTCGACCTCGAGCACGAGGCTGCGCGCGGAGAAACCCAGAGCGTCGAACACGAAGGTCTCGAACTTGACGCCCTCGCGCTCCACCAGGCCCAACTGGGGGTCGTACACAGGCATGCGCTTGCGCGCGAGGTGCCAGGGCAACACCAGGCTTCCGCCGGTCAGCTCCTCCACGAAGGTGCGTTCGATGGCATGGATCGCGATGTTGCCCGCCGAGTAGACCAACTGCCCGTGCTCGTCGACCGATTCGCGCAATGGCGCCGGCAGATCGGAATACTCGATGCAGGCTAGTCGCTCGTCGAGATAGCACAACACGCCAACTTTCTCGGAGGCATCACGCTTCTTCACCACCTTGCTCGACATGCGTGCGCCCTGCTCGAGGTGCAATCCGAAGAACAGCGGGTCGAAGGGTGGGACCAGCGGGTTGTCGATCTGGAAGTAGGCGAACTGCGCCACTCCATGCTCGCGCGCGTGGTCGAGTGCGCCAGAACGGCTGAGCGCCTCGAGCACGCCGCCGTGTCCCGTGGGTGCTCGGAACAAGGTCGTCGGCGAGGCGCGGATCACCAGTCCCTCAGGTGAGAGCGCGGGCAGCATCGACTGCTGAAAGAAGAAAACCTGCTCGGGGCGCAAGCCGAAGTTGTCGCGCTCGGCGAAGAACTGGCGGGTCGCGGCATCGTTGACCGGGGAAGTCATCACGTACCACAGCGGGCGGAAACCGGCACGCGCACCCGCCGAGCGCAGCTTGCGCGCAAAGATCTCGAACAGGCTGTAGCCACTCAAGGGGCCGATCGGGTAGACACCCTTGGGTGCCTCATAGCCCAAGCGCGAGGCCTGGCCTCCAGCGACCGTCAGCGCGGCCACGGCTCCGCGCGTCAACGCGTCTGTGCCGCGCGCGCGAGCCGCGAAGGCCTGAGCCTCGAGGCTTCCCCGGCGCTCCAAGGGGAACAGGTGCGGCGGGGCGATGCGTGCGTGGCCGGATGCCCGGGGGGCGCGCAGCACCGACTGCAACTCGCGTACGCGAGCGAGATCGAGTGTCGCAAGCTCGCGCAGGTATTCCGCCTGCTCGGGTGCGCGCAGCAGCTCAAAATCCGTGAGCAGGTGCCCCTGACCGGCGCGCTCGAGTGTGGCGCGCAGCGAGTGAAAGTCGACCGCCATGACATCTCCACGATAGGACATGTGGGCCGGATTTGGGCGCTTGCAGGCGCTTGTGCGACTCAGTCGGGCTGGCCGACCAGGATCGAGACGTTGTGTCCGCCGAAGCCCAGGCTGTTGGAGAGCGCGTTGCGGACCCTGCGCTCGCGGGCTGCACCCGGGATGTAGTCCAAATCGCACTCGGGGTCGGGGGTCGTGTAGTTGCGCGTGGGGTGCACGCGGCCCTGATGAACGCTCAGCGTCGTCACGACCAGTTCCACAGCCGCGGACGCGCCGAGCAGGTGTCCGATCATTGACTTGGTGCTGGAGACGCACAGCTTGCGCGCGTGGTCGCCAAAGACCTGCTTGATGGCGCGCGTTTCGATCAGGTCGTTGTAGGGCGTGCTGGTGCCGTGGGCGTTGATGTAGTCGACCGTCTCGAGGGCGATTCCGCCGTGGCGCAGGGCCTCGCGCAGCGCGCGGGCGGGGCCGCGGCCGCTCTCCTCGGGCGCCGTGATGTGGTGCGCGTCATCGGTGGATCCGTAGCCCTTGACCTCGGCATAGATCTTCGCGCCGCGGCGCTTGGCGCGCTCGTACTCCTCGAATACGAGAATGCCGCAACCTTCCCCCATCACGAAGCCGTCGCGGTCCTTGTCAAAGGGGCGCGAGGCCGCCTGTGGATCGTCATTGCGGGTCGAGAGCGCCTTCATGTTGGCGAAACCGGCCAGCGAGAGCGGCGTGGTGGCCGACTCCGCGCCGCCCGTGACGACCACGTCGGCGTCGCCGTATTGGATCGCCCGCCAAGCCATGCCCACCGCGTGTCCTGCCGAGGCGCAGGCGCTGGAGGTCGTGAAGCAGGTGCCCTGAAGGCCATGGCGGATCGCCACCTGACCGCTGACCGCGTTGGCCATGATCTTGGGCACGAAGTGCGGGCTGACGCGGCGCGGGCCGCGTTCCATCATGTCCTTGTGCTGCTCCTCGATGCCCGTGATGCCCCCGATGCCCGTGCCGATGATGCAGCCGATCCGCTCGCGGGCCTCTTCGCTCTCCTTGAGCGGCTCGAGGCCCGCGTCGCGCAGGGCCTCATCGCTCGCCACCAGCGCCCACATCGTGAACGGGTCGAGCTTGCGCAGATCCGGGGTGGTGAAGTTCTTCAGCGGATCGAGGTTGACGCAGGCCGCGAACTTGACGGTGTGCTCGCTGACATCAAAGCGCGTGATCGGCCCGACGCCGCTCTCGCCCCGCAGGATGCGAGACCAGTTGGTTTCGACGTCGTTGCCGAGCGCGCTGATCATCCCCAGACCGGTGATGACGACGCGCCGTTTCTGCGCAGCGGGGCTGGTGAACATTCGGTTCAGGACTTGGAGGAAATGTAGTCGATGGCGTTGCCGACGGTCTGGATCTTCTCGGCATCCTCGTCGGGGATCGAGATCTCGAATTCGTCCTCGAATTCCATCACCAGCTCGACGGTGTCGAGCGAGTCGGCGCCGAGGTCGTTGATGAACGAGCTTTCGCGGGTGATCTTGTCGGGGGTCGTGCCCATCTGGTCACAGACGATCTTGATCACGCGTTCTTCGATGGAGGGGTTGCTCATGGTTGGGATGGTATCGGTGGAAGCAGGGGGGGGGAATGAAACAGGAAATCCGAGGGCGCCCTACAAGGAGAGCCCTCCGTCGACCACGAGGGTCTGTCCGGTGATGTAGTCACCGCTCGGGCCGACGAGGAACTCGACCGCGGCGGCGATGTCCTCCGGGCTGCCGATGCGGCCCAGTGGGATCTTGGCCTGCAGGGCCTCCTTGGCCTTCTCGTCGATGGCGGCCGTCATATCCGTGGAGATGTAGCCCGGGGCGATCGCGTTGATGCACACGCCGCGTCCGGCGAGTTCCTTGGCCATCGACTTGGTGAGGCCCACCACGCCGGCCTTGGAGGCCGCATAGTTGGCCTGCCCGGCATTGCCGGTGAGGCCCACGATCGAGGTGATGTTGATCACCTTGCCCTTGCACTTCATCAGCGGGCGGCTCGCCGCCTTGCAGAAGTTCCAGGTGCCCTTGAGGTTGACCTCGATCACGCGGTCGAAGTCCTCCTCGCTCATGCGCAGCATCAACTGGTCGCGGGTGATGCCCGCGTTGTTGACGAGGATATCCAGGCCGCCGAGCTCCTTGTGGATCGCGTCCACCAGCGCTTGGACCGCCGCGGTGTCGGCGACATCGCAGCCGTAGGCCTTGGCGCCGGGTGTCAGGGCTTGGCAAGCCCGGGCGGAGTCCTCGGCGCGGCTGGCCTCGGTGGCGACGCAGGCGACCTTGGCTCCCGCCTGCGCCAGACGCAGGGCGATGGCCTTGCCGATGCCGCGGGACGCGCCCGTGACGATGGCTACCTTGCCGTGGAGAGGACCCGGTGCTTGGCTCATGCAGAGGTGGGGATCGGGGGGACTGTAGCGGTCGGAAGAGAGGGGATCAAGCTGCCGGAACCTGCTCCGGACGGGCGACCGAGAGGATCCCGACGCCCTCGTCGAGCTTGCGCAGCAGGCCGCCGAGCACCTCGCCGGGAGCGGGCTCGAGGAAGCTGCGGATGCCCTTCTCCAGCGCCAGGCGCATGCTGCGCTCCCACAACACGCTGGCGCAGACCTGCGCGGCCAGCTGCTGGCGGATCGCCGCGGGATCGCTGCTGAAGGCGGCCGTGACGTTGGAGACGAAGGGCACCCGGGGCGGATGGATCGGCACTTCGCACAGCGCCCTCGCCAACGCCTCCGCGGCCGGCCGCATGCATTCGGAGTGGAAGCCGCCCGCGACCACCAGTCGGCGCGTCCGCCGGATGCCGAAGTCCTTGGCGGACGCTTCGGCGAGATCCAGTGCCACCAGTTCGCCCGACAGGATCACCTGCCCGGGGGCGTTGAGGTTGGCGACCTGGCAGATGCCTGCCTGCGCAGCGTGCACCGCGAGCGCGCGCGCCTGCTCCTCGCTGGCCCCCATCAGGCTCGTCATCGAGCTCTTGATCTGATCGCTGGCTCGCTGCATGGCCTCTCCCCTGAGCCGCACCAGCCGCAGTCCGTCCTCGAAGGAGATCGCCCCCGCGCACCACAGCGCGGTGTACTCCCCCAGCGAGAGCCCGGCGGTGAATTGCAGCCGCGAGCGCTCGAGTCCGCGGCTTTCGAGCACGCGGATCACGCTGACGCTGGTGGTGTAGATGCCCGGCTGAGCGATGTCGGTTCGGTGGACCTCCTCGCCCTGGTTCCAGCAGGCGTCCGAGAGCGAAAAGCCCAGCACGCGGTCCGCTTCGGCCCAGGTGTCCCCGGCGAGCGGGAAGGCCGCGGCGAAATCCTTGCCCATACCGGGAAACTGTGCGCCTTGCCCTGGAAACAGGATCGCTTGGGGTTGCTGCATCGAAGGTCCTCTCACCAGCGGATCAGGGACGCGCCCCAGGTCAGGCCGGCGCCGAAGGCCACGAGGATCACGAGCTTGCCCTTCTGGCAGCGGCCCGCGCGCACGGCCTCGTCCAGCGCCACCGGTACCGAGGCGGCCGAGGTGTTGCCGTAGTGCTGGATGTTGACCATCACCTTCTCATCGTTCCAGCCCATGCGCTCGAGCGCGGCATCGATGATCCGGCGGTTGACCTGGTGCGGCACGACGAGGCAGACCTCGTCGTAGGTATGCCCCTCCATCATCTCCTCGATCAGGCGGCCCATGCGGTCGACGGCGAAGCGGAAGACCTCGCGGCCCTGGACGCGGATGTAGTGGTCGCCGCGGTCGAGCGATTCGTGCGTCGGGGGAATCAGCGAGCCTGAGCCCTTCATGTGGATCAACTCATAGCCGCTGCCGTCGGCACCCAGCGTGGTGCGCAGGATCTCGCCCTGCCCGCAGTCCTCAAGCGGCGTCAGCACCGCCGCGCCGGCGCCGTCGCCGAACAGGATGCAGGAACCGCGGTCCTTGAAATCCAGCCAGCGCGAGAGCGTTTCCGCACCGATGGCCAGCACCTTGCGGGCCCGCCCCGCCGCGATGAACGCCTCGGCCGTGCTGAATGCGGTCAGGAAGCCCGAGCAGGCGGCGTTGCAGTCGAAGGCGCCCGCCTGGGTGGCGCCGAGCTTGTCCTGCACGATCGTGGCCGCGGCGGGCAGCAGGAAATCAGGCGTCAGCGTGCCGCACACGATCAGGTCGAGTTCCTCGGGACGCACGCGCGCCATCTCGAGCGCTTGCTGGCTGGCGCGCAGCGCCATGTCGACCGTCGCCTGCCCCTCAGCCGCGAAACGCCGAGCCTGGATGCCGGTGCGCTGGACGATCCACTCGTCGGAGGTGTCGAGGAACTGCTCGAAGTGGCTGTTGGGGACGACCCGCTCAGGAACGTAGGAACCTGTGCCGGCGATGCCCACGCGGATGCGTGCGTTCATGCGAGGCGGATTCTAACCACGCGTCGGGTGCGCATGGCAGCCCGACAAACCCAAAAAGCGAGCGGGAAAACCGGCGCACGAACAGACAAGCCCCGGCAAGGCTGTGAGCAGAAACCCGCGCGGCGGAGCGCCTAGCCCTGCGCCGCCGGCTGGTGCGCTTCGAGCGCGCGCACGATGCGCGCATTCAACTCGGCGTCGAGCGCCTGGCTCGCGGCTGCCAGCGCGTTCGAAACCGCATTGTGATCCGAGCGACCATGACCCTTGAACACGATGCCGTTGACGCCCAGCAGCAGCGCACCGCCGTACTCGGAATAGTCGATGTGACGCTGGATGCGACCGAGCGCGTCGCGCGGGATCTGCACGCCGCTCTGCGCACTCTCCTTGACCGTCAGCTGGATCATCTGCGCGGCAAAGTCCTCGCAGAACTTCAGCAGCACGTTGCCGGTGAAACCGTCGGTGACAAGCACGTCGCACTTGCCTCGGAAGACTTCGTTGCCCTCGATGTTGCCGATGAAGTTGAGCTTGCTCGCTTCGAGCAGCGGGAACACGGCCTTGAGCAGCTCGGTGCCCTTGCTGGCCTCGCCGCCGATGTTGAGCAGGCCCACGCGCGGCTCGCCGAGCCCGTGAGCGCTCTGTGCCAGCGCGGCTCCCATCACGGCGTGCTGCAGGAGGTTCTCTGGCTTGGGCTGCGAGAGCGCGCCCATGTCGAGGATCGTCAGCGGCGAGCCGCCGAACTTCATGGTCACCGCGATACCCGGACGCAGGACCCCGGGCAGCGTGCCGAGCAGCAGCGTGGCGGCACCGACGACCGCACCCGTGTTGCCCATGCTGACCGCCGCGCCGGCGTGGCCCTGCCGGACGGCGCCCATCAGCTTGGCAATCGAGGAGTCCTGCTTGGAGCGCAGAGCCGTCGCCGGCGACTCGTCCATGCCGATCACCTGCGAGGCGTGTAGGATCGCGAAGCCCGGATCGCCGCCCTTGCGCGCCAGCCAGTCACGAATCATCGGCTCATCCCCGACGAGCAGAATGCGGCTCGGGGAGAGCTTCCAGCGGCCCGCCGGATCGACCGCCTGCCAGGCACCCTGCAGGGTGCACTCGGGCGCATGGTCACCGCCGGGAATGTCGAGGCCGATCCGCGCAACAGCCATCGGGCTCCTCAGCGTGGATCAGACCGAGTCCTTCTCGAAGACAACGGCACCCTTTTGGCCGCCCTTCTCGAAGCCGTAGTGTCCGCAGTTGTCGCACACGCGGTGCGGGCGGATCGCGGCACCGCAGTGCGCGCAACGGTTGGGCGTCGCGAGGACCAGGGCGTGGTGGGAGCGACGGATGCGCTTACGGTGCTTGGAGTGACGACGCTTGGGATTGGGCATGACGAAGGGGGGCCAAGACGGCCTCTGAAATGGATAGGGGCGAAGATGCTAGCCCCCCGTGGCGTCGGTTGTCAACGCCTGCTCAAGCTCGCTTGCAGGAGTTCGATCGCGGCGCCCAGTTCCGCGGCATTCTGTCCCTGGCCCTGGGCCAAGTCGGGACGGCCCCCGCCGCCCCCGCCGAGCTTGGAGGAGACCAGCTTGGCGAGCGCGCCGGCCGCGTGCGCATCGGCCTTGCCAGCGCCGGGGCACAGGATCAGGAAAGGCACCCGGCCTTCCTCGCGGGCAAACAGCGCCACCGCGAGCGGCGCGCCGAGGCTGCCGACGCGCTCACCGAGTTCGCGCAGTCCGTTCTGGTCGAGTTCCGGGCAGTCGAAGACCCCAAAGCGCAGATCGCCGCGGTCGCACAGCCCGTTCCTGACCCGCGCGAAGGCCGTCTCGATGTCGCCGCCGGCGGACTTCTCGCCCTTCTTGCGGGCCTCCTTGAGCTGGGCCTGCAGCTGCTCGATGCGGGCCTCGAGTTCCTCCTCGGGCGACTTGAGAGCGCGGGCGGCCGCCTGCGTGCGGCGGCGGGTGCGCTGGATCTCCGCGAGCGCCGGCGCTCCGCACACGGCCTCGATGCGCCGCACGCCGGCCGACACCGCGCGCTCCAGCGTGATCAGGAACGGGCCGATCTCGCCCGCTGCCGATACGTGCGTGCCTCCGCACAACTCCAGCGACCAGCCGCCGACATCGAGCACCCGCACACGGCTCTCGTACTTCTCGCCGAACATGGCGACCACACCGCGCGCCTTGGCGCTGTCGAGATCCTCAATCGTGGTGCGGACCGCGCTGTTGCGCTGGATCTCGCGGTTCACGAGCTGTTCGATGCGCTCGATTTCCTCGCCGCTGACAGCCTTGCCGTGGCTGAAGTCAAAGCGCAAGCGCTCCGGTCCCACGTGGCTACCCTGCTGGCCGACATGCTGCCCAAGCACTTCCTTGAGCGCCTTGTGCAAGAGGTGTGTGCCGGTGTGGTGGCGTCGCGTGGCGTGGCGCAGATCGGCGTTCACGCGCGCGCGAAGGAGTGGCTTGGACTGGGCATCGATCGTGCCTTCGCTGCGCCCTAGATGGACGATCAGCGCGCCCACGCGGCGAGTATCCTCCACTTGCATGCGCCAGCGGCCGCCGGCGTCCTCCAGCACTCCCTTGTCGCCCACCTGCCCGCCGCCCTCCGGATAGAAGGGCGTCGCCTTGAGCACCGCGCGCGAAGGGCGATCGCCGTCGCCTTCGGAGTAGAAGACAAGCTCACTCTCGGCCTCGAGGCCGGATGAGCCTTCTGCGTGGCACACCGAGCGCGTCTCGGGCAGCCCCTCCATCTCTTCGGGACTGAGGAGCTGCTTGAACTTGCCTTCGGAGCGGCTGGCGTCCTGGTGAGCCTTCTCGGCCTTGTCCCAGCCGGAAGCCTCGACGCTCATGCCCGCCTCGCGCGCCATCAGTTCGACGAGGTCGCGCGGGAAGCCGTAGGTCGCGTAGAGATCGAAGGCCGCTTCGCCGGGGATCGACTGCGCGGCGCCCAGCCGGGAACGCAGTTCCTCGAAGCGCATGAGCCCCTTGCCGAGCGTGCGCCCGAAGGACAGCTCCTCGGCGCGCACGACCTCGCGCACGTGCGCGCGCCGGCTGTGCATCTCAGGGAAAACCGGCCCGAGGATCTCGCCCACCACATCGGCGAGCTCGAACAGGAAGGGCTGCTCCATGCCCAGTTCCTGCCGACCGAAGCGCGCCGCGCGGCGCAGCAGGCGCCGCAGCACGTAGCCGCGGCCCGAGTTGCCCGGCAGCGCGCCGTCGCTAACCGCCGCCGTGATCGCGCGCATGTGATCGGCGCAGACCCGGAAGGCGACATCGCTCTTGGAATCGCCGCCGGTGTAGGTGCGACCGGTCAGCTGTTCGATGCGCCGGAAGATCGGCTTGAACAGATCCGTGTCGTAGTTGGAGCGCTTGGCCTGCAGGACCGAGAGGATGCGCTCAAAACCCATGCCCGTGTCGACGCTCTGCGCGGGCAGCTTGCGCAGCGAACCGTCGTCGAGACGGTTGAACTCCATGAAGACGTTGTTCCAAAGCTCCATGAAGCGCTCGTTGCCCGCGTTGACGCCGATCTCGCGGTTGGCGCCGTCGAGCGGATCGGAGCCTGGCGCGCCGCGGTCGATGTGGATCTCGGTGCACGGACCGCAGGGGCCCGTGTCGCCCATCTCCCAGAAATTGGCCTTGCGACCGAAGCGCAGCACGCGCGAGGGATCGACGCCGGCCTTTTCGATCCAGATGCGCTCGGCCTCGGTGTCGGCCGGCAGGCCGTCCTTTTCATCGCCGCCGAAGACCGTCACCCACAGCCGTTCCTTGGGGAGGCCCCAGACCTCCGTCAGGAGCTGCCAGGCCCAGACGATCGCCTCCTCCTTGAAGTAGTCGCCGAAGGACCAGTTGCCCAGCATCTCGAAGAAGGTGTGGTGGTAGGTATCCACCCCCACCTCCTCGAGATCGTTGTGCTTGCCCGACACGCGGATGCACTTCTGCGTGTCGACCGCCCGCTTGTACGGGCGCGTCCCGCTCCCGAGAAACACGTCCTTGAACTGGTTCATGCCGGCATTGGTGAACAGCAGCGTCGGATCGTCCTGCGGGAAGACCGGGCTGGAGGGCACCACCGTGTGGCCACGGGCGGCGAAGAACTGAAGGAAGTCCTGGCGCACACGCTGTGCCGTGAAGCGTTGCGTGGCCGGGGCGGGAGTCGCGCTCATGCAGTGGGTCGCAAAGGGAAAGCGGGAGTCAGAGGCGGGTTTGGGAAACGGGCTTGGGCGCCGCGGTCTCGCTGGCACCCTCGGAATCCTCGGACGTGTCAGCGGCGGCGCTCGCCACCAGCTTGCCCTTGAGTTCCTTCTCGATGTCCGCGACCAGATCGGGGTTGTCGATCAGGAAGGCGCGCGCCTTCTCCATGCCCTGGCCCAGGCGCACTTCGCCCTGCGTGGGGTGCTTGAACGAGTACCAGGTGCCGCTCTTCAGCACCACGTTGGAGTTGAGGCCCAGCTCGAGGATCTCGCCCTCGCGGCTGATGCCCTGCGCGTAGAGGATGTCGAATTCGACCTTGCGGAAGGGCGGAGCGATCTTGTTCTTGACCACCGTGACCTTGGTGCGGTTGCCGATGACTTCTTCGCCGTCCTTGAGCTGGCCGATCTTGCGGATGTCCAGTCGCACGGAGGAGTAGAACTTCAGCGCTCGACCGCCGGTGGTGGTCTCGGGGCTGCCGAACATCACGCCGATCTTCTCGCGGATCTGGTTGATGAAGATCACCAGGCAATCGCTCTTCGAGATCGCCGCCGTCAGCTTGCGCAGCGCCTGGCTCATCAGGCGGGCTTGCAGGCCGACGAAGCTGTCGCCCATTTCGCCGGCGATTTCCGCGCGCGGCACCAGCGCCGCGACCGAGTCCACGACGACCACGTCGACGGCATTGGAGCGCACCAGCGCCTCAACGATCTCGAGCGCCTGCTCGCCCGTGTCCGGTTGGCTGACGAGCAGATCGTCGAGCTTGACGCCCAGCTTGCGCGCGTAGGCCGGATCCAGTGCATGCTCGGCATCCACGAAGGCGCAGATTCCGCCGGCCTTCTGCGCGTGCGCGATGACGTGCAGGGTCAGTGTCGTCTTGCCCGAGCTTTCCGGACCGTAGATCTCGACGATGCGGCCGCGCGGCAGGCCCTTGCCGCCCAGCGCCACATCCAGGCCGATGGAGCCGGTCGAAAGGCCGGTGACTTCTCTGAGGATCACGCCGTCACCCAAGCGCATGATCGAGCCCTTGCCAAAGGACTTCTCGATCTCGCCCACGGCGGCCTCAAGGTTCTTCAGCTTCTCGATCCGCTTGGAGTCGATGGCAGCCGGCTTGTCGTTCTTCTTCGGGGTGATGCTCATCTCGTTTGGGTTCCGTTCGCAGTTGGTTGGGGCGTGGCGGGAGTCTAGCCAGCCCGCCATGGGTAGGCAAAAGGACAATCCCCCGCTCTTCCACCGGAAAAGACGGTTCCGCGCGGTCTGGATCGCGGCCTAAACCGTGACGATCGAGAGCAACTGGTCGTAGCGCTCGGGAATCGAGTCCCGATCGAGGCGCGCGAGCGCCTCGACCCCGAAGCCCTCGACGCAGTAGCTGGCCGTGCAGGTGCCCATCAGCATCGCCTTGCGCAAGGTGGCCGGGCTGGCCCGGCCCTCCGCGGCGAGGTAGCCCATGAAGCCCCCCGCGAAGCAGTCCCCCGCCCCGGTCGGATCGAGGACTTCGTCGACGGGGTAGGCGGGGATCGAAAAGTGCACGTCGTTGCCGATCAGGAAGGCCCCGTGCTCGCCCTTCTTCAGGATCACGAAGCGCGGGCCGAGTCCGAGCACGGCCGCGGCCGCCTTGAGCAGGTTCTTCTCACCCGTCAGCTGGCGCGCCTCCTCCTCGTTGAGCACCACGGCGTCGATGCGGCGCAAAAGGCGCAGGAGGTCGGGCCGGTCGATGTCGATCCACAAGTTCATCGTGTCGGCCATCACGAATTCCGGCCGCTCGACCTGATCGAGCGCCGCATGCTGCACGCGCGGCTTGGCGTTGGCAAGGAACAGAAAGCGCGCGGTGCGCTGCGCGGCCGTCAGCTTGGGCGCGAAGTGCTCGAGAACGTTCAGCTCGGTGAAGAGCGTCGTGCGCGTGTTCCAGTCGGTCGCGTAGCGGCCACCCCAGCGGAAGGTCTTGCCCGGTTGGATCTCGACTCCGGCCGTGTCGATGCCGCGCGTGCGCAGGAAGGCGAGATCCGCTTCTCGCACGTCTTCGCCCACCACGCCGACGAGCGAGACGGGACCGAAGAAGCTCGCGGCCACGGAGAAGTACATGGCCGAGCCGCCGAACACGTGCTGGCGCGACGCGTAGGGCGTTTCGATGTCGTCATAGGCAATCGTTCCAACAGCCAACAAGCTCATCTGGGGGGGCTTTCCGCGCTCTGGGCGCTCTCCATCTGGGCGCGCATCTCGCGCCCTCCGGGCAACAGCAGGAAGATACCGCCCGAAAGGTTGAGCGCCACCGTCAGCAGCCGGAAGGTCAGGCTCACGGCGACACCCAGCGTGGCGCCCGCGTGCAGGACCGTGAACAGCCAGCCGAACACGCCCTCGCCGACCCCGAAGCCGCTGGGCGTGATCGGCAGCGTGCTGGCGACGTTGGCGATGGCGGTCACGGCGATGTAGTCCGGGTAGGCGAGCTCGGTTTCACCGAAGGCGCGCCCAATGGCGAAGATCGCGCCGGCGATGCTGAGGTGGTTGAAGGCGGAGAGCGAGAGCGCGATCAGGATTTCGAGGCGATGCTGGCCGTAGACCGACAGAGCGCGCTCGAGCGAGCGCAGGCGCTCGGCCTGCGGCAAGCGCTCCAGGAGCTGCGAGAGGCGCAGCGCGCGGCGCGCGCGCGAGTTGAGCATCAACAGGATCGCCACGCACATCAGGACGAACACGCCCGCCACGGGCAGCACGAGATCGCCGAAGCGCTGCGCGGACATCAGCACCACCGTGAGGGCCATCGCCACGAGCACGAACAGGCCCATGCCGCGGTCGACGATCACGCTCATCAGCGCGTCCGCTCGGCGCTGGGGGTTTTCGCGCACCACCAGCACGGCCTTGATCACATCGCCGCCGGTCAGTCCGGGCACGACCAGATTGAAGAAGAAGCCCAGGAATGTCAGCCGCAGCGTGTTCCAGTAGCTCGTCGGGCAGCCAGCGATGCGCAGCAAGCGCCACCAGCGCGCCACGCTGACGAAGGCCGCGGCGAACAGAAGCCCCATGGCAAGCACCAGCCCGCCGGGATCCATCTCCCGGAACACGCGCGGCATGCCCGGCTTCCAGTGGTAGCTGCCCTCGATCACCGCCAGGCCCTCGGGGCTTTGCAGCGCGGACTGGGTGTCGGCCGGCCAACCCTCGGGCAGTTCGCTGCCCGGCAGGAGGCGAAAGCGGATCGCTTCCGAGCGCCAGTTGCCTTCGATCGTGCCCGCGACCTCCAGCTTGGAGCCCTCCGATTCATGGACCAGCCGATCCTGCCAGGGCAGCAGGGTGGCGACGAAGCCCAGCAGGCCGATCGCCAGCACGATGCGGGCGATGCCCAGCAGGCGGGCGCGCGCCGCGCGCGTCATGCACCGCTCCGCGTCAGGCGCCAGCGCGCATGCCAGCGTTGCCAATCCTCTTCGCGCAGCGAGCTCTGACCGGCGCCGCTGTGGAGCCCGAGGACGCGCATCGCCGCGACCCGCAGCTCCCCTTCGGGCCGCGTCAGCACCAGCTCCATCAGGGCCTCGATCTGCTGGCGGAAAAGCTCCTCACGACCCGGGCCGCCGGGAATCTCCTGCTCCAGACCGTGAGCTTCCAGACCTGCGAGCAATCGGCGCACCACCACTGCATCGGTATCGGGACGCAGTTGGTTGAGCACGCCCGGCAAAACCTGCGGACCGTACAGCGCCAGCGTCGCATCGAGCGCCGCCCCCATGGCAATTCCTTCCGGGTCGGCCAGCCCGGCGCTCAGTGCGCGCGCGGCGCACAGGCGCTCCAGCCCTTCGATCAGCACCGCCAGCTCGGGCGTCCGGGGGTTGTCGAAACCCAGATTCGCGGCCAGGCTGGTCGCCACCTCCAGCGCGCGCCGCGCCCCGCCCAGATCGAGCTTGCGGGTGCGAACCAGCTCGCAGGCCGCGGCGAAATCGGCGCGCTCGGTGGCGCTGGCGGAGCGCTCGGCCGCGGCGCGAGCGCTGCGCACCAGCTCGGACAGGACCGTGCCCAGCGCCAGCTCGCCGGTGCGCTCGGAGGCCTTGGGTGCCGCCTGCGGCTCGATCGGCGCCAGTCCGGCCGCGGCGAAGGCCAGCCCGAGGAAGGCGCGCTCCCGGCACAGCGCACTGGGGTCCTCCACGGCGAGCCGCGCGAACCACTGGATCTGGCGCGCGCGGGTCAGGCGATCGCTGGGCGAGAGCTCCATCAGACCGATCAGTGCGTCGAGAGTTTCGCCGCTGGGATCTTCGATCGCCGAGGTATCCTTGCGCGCCAGACCGCTCTGGAACAGCACCGAGGGCCCGAAGAGCTGCTGGCGCAGGAGGTACTCCAGATCCCCCATCAGCGCGCCCGTGTACTTGTAGCTGGAGTCCTCGGCGTGCAATTGCTCGAGGTTCCAGGTGCGCGAGCCGACGCTGGCGCAGCCGCACGCCAGCAGCAGCAAGGCGGGCAGGAGCATGAGGACCCGTTTCACAGGCCGAACAGTCTAGGTCGGTGGGCGCTTTTGAGCCAAGCACAGATCTGGTGGAGGCGGCGGGAGTTGAACCCGCGTCCCGGAGTGAACCCCATGGAGCGTCTACGCGCGTGTCCCAGGCTTGAATTCTCGACACCCTTGCGCCCCTGGGCGGGCTCGCCGGTGCTCAGTCACGGTAAGTTCTCGCCTTCGCGCCCCGAGACGCGGCTTGAAGGCCAGCCTGCTGGTGTCGTTCTCCCAGGGCCGCAGGCGCTCCCCGGAAGAACGGCGGACTGACGAATCAGGCCGCGAGAGAATAGTTGTTGGCATGCAATGCCGCCCCAAGAGGATTGACAGGGTGACTTGAGGTCCCTGGCGCGCAACCCCGTGGTGAGCGAAACCGGTCGAAACCAGTACGCCCCCACCGTTTTGCCTTGGCGATCCTAGCACATCACTCGCGGCGGCGTTGCAGGGCGCGCGCCATTTCGCGCTTGTCCTCCCGCTCGCGCACGCTGGCGCGCTTGTCGAACAGCTTCTTGCCCCGGCACAGGCCAAGGCGGAGCTTGACGCGCTGGCCCACGAAGTAGAGCGCCAGCGGCACCATCGTGATGCCCTTTTCCTTGACCTTGGCTTCCCAGCCGGCGAGTTCCTTGCGGTGCACCAAGAGCTTGCGCTCGCGGCGCGGCTCGTGGTTGTGGACATTGCCCTGGCGGTACTCGGGGATGTGGCAGTTGACGAGGAACAGCTCCCCGCGCCGGATCATGGCGAAGGCCTCCGCGATCGAGGCCTCGCCGGTCCGCAGCGCCTTGACCTCCGTGCCGCACAGTTCGATCCCGCACTCGAGCTCCTCCAGGATCTCGTACTCATGGCGCGCCTTGCGGTTGTCGGCGATGCGGCGGTGCGTGTCCTTGGGAGCGCTCATCGGGCGAGAAGAGAATAGCTCTCTTGAGTCCGGAGCCTGTAGACCCGATTCTCTTTCTTGCCATGGTCCACGAAACACCCGATCCGACCTCCTTGCTCCAAGACGTCCTCCAGCGCAAGGCCGGCGGCTTCGTCGAACTGCGCCTGCACAGGAAGCGCACACGCGGGGTCGCAGTCGAGAAGGGCCGCGTGGAGACGGCGCAGGCGGTCGAGCACTCAGGCATCGGCGTGCGCGTCCACGAAGCGGGCACCTGGGGCTTTGCCTCGACCGATCGCATGGAAGCCGGCGCCATCGAGCGCGCGATCGACTCGGCGCGCGCGGCAGCCCGAGCGGCCGCCTTCGCCCGCAAGGAGAAGAGCACGCCCCCGCCGCCGGTGGAGCTGGCGCGCGGACGCTTCGAGGCCCCCGGCGTCGCCGAAGCGCTCGAGCGCAGCACGGAACAACTGCTGGAGCTGACCCTCAAGGTCGAGGCCGCCACGCGCGCAAGCTCGCCCTCGATCCGCAGCGCGACGAGCAGCTACTCGGAGGTCTTCGAGGAGAAGGCCATCGTCACCAGCGACGGCGCCTGTGCCTGGACGCGCCTCGTGCGGCCGGAGTTCCGCGTGGTCGCGATCGCCGAGCGCGCCGGCGAAATCCAGCGCGGCGCGGAGCTGCTCGGCGTCACCGGCGGCTGGCAGTGCCTGTTCGGGGACCGCCAACCCGAGGAACTCGCCGCCAGTGCGGCGCGCCAGGCCCTCGATCTGCTCTCGGCCGGCTATCCGCAGGGTGGACGCAAGCGCGTGCTGCTCTCGCCGGCGATCGTCGGGCTGCTGACGCACGAGGCGATCGGCCACACCGTCGAGGCGGATTTCGTTTCGGCCGGATCCTGCGCCGCGAACCGCCTGGGCACGCGCGTAGCCTCCGAGCTGATCACGCTGTGCGATTCGGGTGCCTCGGAATACCACGCGGGCGCCGGGGGCACGCTGGAGGTTGACGATGAGGGCGTGCGCACGCAGCGCACGGTCGTGATCGAATCCGGCATCCTGCGCTCGTACCTGCACGACCGCGAGAGCGCCGCCCGCTTCGGCGTGCGCCCCACCGGCAACGCACGCGCCTTCGAGTTCGACAACGAGCCGCTGATCCGCATGCGCAACACCTACATCGCTCCGGGCAACAGCGAACTCGAGGCGATGATCGAAGCCATCGACGATGGCTACCTCTTCGACGGCGCATCCAACGGGCAGGCCGACGCCAACGGCGAATTCATGTTCGGCACGCGGCTGTGCTGGCGCATCGAAAACGGCAAGCGCAAGGAGCTGTTGCGCGGCGTCAACATCTCCGGTCAGGCCTTCGAGGTGCTGATGAGCGTCGATGCCGTCGGCCGCGAATTCCGCTGGGATCTGGGCTCGGGCCACTGCGGCAAGGGCCAGCCCGCCAAGGTCGACGCCGGCGGACCCTGGCTCTCGGCGCGCGTGGTCGTGGGAGGTCGCTGATGAGCGTCGTGCAGACGAGCCTGTGCGGTGATCTCCTCCAGCGCGCGGAGCAGCTGGTCGAGCTGGCTCGCTCGGCGGGCGCGGACGAGGCCGAAGTGTTCGCCGTTCATGCGCGCTCGCAGGCGGTGCGCTTCGAGAAGGGCGATCTCAAGCTCGCGCAGAGCGACGAGGGCTCGACACTGGGCCTGCGCGTCTTCGTCAACCGACGGCTGGGCTTTGCCGCGACCAATCAGGCCGATGCGGGCGCCCTGCGGCATGCCGCCGCGAGCGCTGTCGCGCTGGCGCGTTTCGCTCCCGCGGATGAGCACAACGTGCTGCCCGGGTCGCGCCCGCTGGCGCTGCTCGAGCCATTGTGCGATCCCGCCATCGAGACCATCGGGATCGCCGAGCTGGTCGAGCATGCACGCGATTTCGTCGTCGGCGTCCTTGCGCGCGACCCCCGGCTTTCGATCGACGGCGCGAGCCTCGACAGCATCGCCAGTACACACGCGATCGTCAGCAGCGCCGGCGTGCGAGCGGTCGAATCCGATACGCATCTTTCGGCCTCGATCGGCGGGATGGCGATCGAGGGCGAGGCGGTGGGCGGCATCCACTACGAGGGCGACTCGACGCGCCGGCGGGCCGAACTGCCGGCGATCCTCGCCCGTCTGGGCCGGGCTTTTTCACAGGTCGCGCTGGAGAATCTGAACCCGGGCCGGGCCGAGTCCTACAACGGGGCAGTGCTGTTCTCACCGGACGCCTTCGTCGATGTATTCCTGGCGCCGCTGATCTCCAGCATGAGCGCCATCGCCGTGCAGCGCGGCCGCTCGCCGCTGATCGGCAAGCTCGGCACGCGCGTCGCCGTCGAGGAGCTCTCGATCGACGATGATCCCACCGATCGCACGCTGGCCGGTGCCGGCAGCTTCGACCGCGAGGGCCAGCCGATGACGCGCCTCGCGCTGATCGAGCAGGGCACGCTCCGCACCTGGCTTTACAACAGCTACGCCGCACACGTCGAGTCGCGGCTTTCCAGCGGTCACGCGCGCGGCGGCGCCCGCAGCGTGCCCGGACTGGGCCCGCATGCGCTCAGCGTCCGAGCCGGTCGCGGCGGCAGTCGCGCGGAGCTCCTGCGCACGCTCGGGCGGGGTCTTTGGGTCCAGCGCTTTTCCGGAACGGTCGACGCCGCCTCGGGTGATTTTTCGGGCGTGGCGAAGAGCGCGCGCTGGATCGAGGAGGGTGTCGTGGCGCGCTCGGTGGGCGAGGTCCTGATCAGCGGGAATCTGTACCGCCTGCTGGGTGCGATCCGCACGCTCTCGAGCGAGCGGGAGCGCCTCTCGGGCAGTGCGCTGGCACCCTACGCCATCGTCGAGCAGATCTCCGTGACGGCCGGTTGACAGGCGCCTCGGCGGACCGTAACGTCTCCGCCCTGATGTGCCCGCCCGGGTGGCGGAACTGGCAGACGCGCATGGTTCAGGTCCATGTGCCGCAAGGCATTGGGGGTTCGACTCCCCCCCCGGGCACCATCTCTCCTCCTGCCTCTCCTCCTGCCTCTCCTCCTGCGCGGTGCCGCTCCCCGAGCTCTGCCGCGCTTTGCCGCCGTTTTGACCGTCGCTTGGCCCGCAACCCCTTCTTGACCGCGCCTTGAGCGCTCCAGCGGAGCGCGCCGCATGCAGGACTTCCTCGACCGCGTCGTTTTCGCCAACCCCGTCCGTGAGTGGTTCATCGCCGTCGGCGTGGCCATCGCTGTCGCGCTGGTCCTGGGACTGATCAAGCGCCTGATGCTCTCGCGCCTGTCGGTCTGGGCCGCGCGGACCGAAACCGATCTCGACGATCTTGTGATCGATCTCGTGCGGCGGATCCACCGCATGTTCCTGATGGTGCTCGGGGTCTGGGCGGGTCTCAAGTACCTGCACTTCGA
This sequence comes from Planctomycetota bacterium, assembly GCA_044359355.1. Lineage (GTDB taxonomy): Bacteria > Planctomycetota > UBA1135 > UBA1135 > SYGM01. The sequence goes on from JBIKMH010000033.1 coordinate 30,095, forward strand.
GGAACCGGTCGAGCGCCTGCTGCAGATCCTGATCCACCTCAACCTGTTCATCCAGCTGGGCCTATGGGGCGTTGGCGGGGTCGAATACCTGATCCGCAAGACGCTCGGCATGCGCGGCTCGGAGGACCCGGGCGCCCGCACCGGCGCGACCATCCTCGGCTTCATCGGACGCGTGGTGGTCTGGACGCTGACGGCGCTGCTGATCCTGAAAAACGCCTTTGGTCAGGACATCACGGCACTCCTCACCGGTCTGGGAGTCGGCGGCATCGCGATCGCGCTGGCGCTGCAAAACGTGCTCGGCGATCTGTTCGCCTCCGTCACGATCCTGCTCGACAAGCCCTTCGTCATCGGCGACTCGATCACCGTCGGCGAGTTCACCGGCACGATCGAGTCGATCGGCATCAAGACCACCCGCCTCAAGAGCATCAACGGCGAGCAGATCGTGATGGGCAACGCGGATCTGGTCAACAGCCGCCTGCGTAACTTCAAGCGCATCGAAGAGCGCCGCGTCGTGTTCACGCTGGGCGTCACCTACCAGACGCCGACCGCCAAGCTCGAGCGTATCCCCGCCCTCCTGCGCAGCATCATCGAGTCCTGTCCTGAAGTGCGCTTCGACCGCGCCCACTGGAAGGGTTACGGGGATTTCGCGTTGACCTTCGAGGCCGCCTACTTCGTTCAGAAGCAGGAGTACAACGCGATGATGGACGCGCAGCAGAAGATCAATCTGGCGGTCTGGAAGGCCTTCGAGGCCGAACGCATCGAGTTCGCCTATCCGACGCAGACCGTGATCGTCAGCGGCTCCGCCGCCAAGGCCTGAGCGCTCGCTAGAACGAGTTGTCGCGCGGATAGAACGCGATCCCAATCAAGACGAACAGGAGCACGGCAACTCCAAGGCCGATCGCGATCCAGCCGGCGAGCGAGATCGCCAGCACGGAGCTAGGCTCCCTGTCCGCCGGGAGCGCGGTATACGAGGATCGCACGCTCGCCCAGCTCGCCGGGCAGCTTGTACTCGAAAACCGTGTCCAACCGGAAGCCCAGCCGTTCGGTCTCGCGCTCGCCGGCGCGCACCTCGCGCGACCAGGAGGGACCCTTCCACATCACCAGATCCTTGAGCGCGTGCTTGACCTTGCGCAGCGTGCGCACGTTTTCGCGCACCGAGCTGACCGCACGCATCATCACGATGTCGTAGCGGTGGGTCGTCAGATGATCCTCGCCGCGGGCGTGCAAGGCCTTCGCATTGCGCAGGCCGAAGCGCTCGATGGCCTCCTGAATCACGAACACCCGCTTCTGGGTCGAATCCAGCAGCGTGAAGCGCGTTTCGAGTTCCGCCATCGCCACCGGAATGCCGGGATAGCCCGCACCGCTGCCCAGATCGAGCACGTTTTTTCCGAGCAGGCTCAGGAAACGGGTGGCCCGCCAGGAATCGAGGTAGTGCTTGGCCGCCACCTCGCGCGCGTCGGTGATCGCGGTCAGGTTGATCTCGCGGTTCTTCGTCAGAATGAAGTGGGCGTGCGCGGCGTAGCGCGAACGCAGGTCGGGCGTGATCTCCTGTCCCTCGAAGGCCCAAAGCATTGCGGCCTCGAGTTCATCGAGTGAGGGAACGTGGGCATCGGGCTGCCCCGCGAGCGTGGCATCTTCCGCTTCCGGCTTGTCGGGCTCGTCGGACTGGCTCATCGAGGAGTGCTGAGGAACGGATGGCAGGGGACGGAATGACAAGGGAAGGGATGGCAGGCCAGGAGGGACTCGAACCCCCAACCTACTGATTTGGAATCAGTCGCTCTAACCATTAGAGCTACTGGCCTACGTGAAGCCTGCCTTCAGGGCGCAAGAGCCTATCCCACCCGGGGAGTGCGGGCAAGCACTCGCGCACAAGATGTCGCAGGGCTAGGATCCTGCGCCTGCAACCTGAGGATGCCGCACCACGCTTGAGCAAACACCCCGCCCACCGCCACGCCCGCATTGTCAACGCCAACTCCATCGATCGAGACGCGCTCGATCAGGACGCTCTGCGCGTGGTCTCGCGCCTCACCCGCCAGGGCTACGAGGCCTATCTCGTCGGGGGCTGCGTGCGCGACCTTCTGATCGGGCGGCGCCCCAAGGACTTTGACGTTGCCACCAGCGCGCACCCGCGCCAGATCAAGCGCCTCTTCCACAACGGGCGCATCATCGGGCGTCGTTTTCGGCTGGTGCACATCCACTACGGATCCCAGATCATCGAGACCGCCACGTTTCGACGCGATCCCGAAAGCCGCGCCCCGGGTGAGGGCGAACCCGAGGAAGAGGGCGAAGAGCGCGGCCTCGAGCACCTTCTGATCACCGAGGACAACGAGTACGGCACAGCCGAGGAAGATGCGCGCCGACGCGACTTCACGGTCAACGCACTGTTCCTCGATCCGGTCAGGAACGAGATCATCGACTACGTCGAGGGCCTGCGGGATCTGGAGGCCGGGCTCCTGCGCACGATCGGAGATCCCAAGGTGCGCATCGCCGAGGATCCCGTGCGGATCCTGCGCGCCGTGAAGTTCGCCACGCGTCTGGGCCTGCGCATCGACGAACCCACTTGGGATGCGATGACTGAACTCGCACCGGCGCTGTCGCGCTCGAGTGCTCCGCGCGTGGTCGAGGAAATCCTCAAATTGCTGCGCTCAGGTTCCAGCCTCGGCGCCCTGCGCATGCTGCGCGCGCTTGGCGGGCTGCGGGTGATCCTGCCGATGGTCGATGCCTACCTCGGCGATCCCGAGAACGCGGCCGACACCGAACGCGCCAACCTGTTCTGGCGCCTGCTCGAGGCGCTCGACAACGATGTGCATCAGGGGTATGTGCCCAGCAACGCGGTCTGCCTCGCGCTGCTCGCGCTGCGCACCATCGAACGCGAGGCCGATCCGCGCACTCGCACGCTGGGAGGCGAGCCCAAGAGCCTGGAACAGGTGGCCTCCGAGGTGCTGGAGCCGCTGGCCCAGCAAGCCCGCCTCGGCCGCAGGGACTGCTCGCGGGCCATGCGCCTGATCCTGCTGCAGCCGCGCTTCACCCAGCCCACCTCGCGCCGCTTCCGCCCGCTGCTGTTCGTGAAGAGCGAGGAATTCCCCGAGGCCTTGGAGCTGTTCCGCATCCGCACCCTGGCCCGCGGTCAGGGCTGGGATGTCTACGAAGGGTGGCTCGAGCGACAGCAAGCGGCGGGAGCCGCCTCCGCGGAGGAAATCGCGAGCGAGCGCAAGCAGAGCAAGCCGCGCCGGCGACGACGCCGCCGTCCAGCGGGACCGGCAGACGCCTGAGAGTGCTCCTCCTACCCGGACTCGGTGCCCGCCAGATCATGGTCAGGAACGCCTTCTAGCACCGCAGCGGCCCTGAACTGCCGGCCTGACCCGAATCGTGGGCCCCACAGGAACTGGCGAGGCGGCTTGTCCACGCCCAGGGTGCCCTCGCCTCGCGGGTACCGGGCCAGCCCCCGAAAATCGCCCGGATTTTCCGCCGCTCGTGCGTCGGGGGGGTACGGTTCCTTGGTTCGGAAATCGATCCCAGCCTTCCGGGGCAGCCGGCGTGGCACCTTCACCCTTCCAGGGGTCGGAGTTGCGCTGCGGACAATGCGGTGAACGCAGCGCGCGAGAACCTCCGATGGAGCCCGCGATGGTCTGCCCCGCGCGGGGAAGGATGGGATCGGAACCAGGCAACTGGACGAGCCTGCCGGCCGGGGAGGGTCCTCCCCCTCCCCGGCTCCGGCCTTTTCCTCGCCCCGCCTTTGGGGCATGCTCAGGTCCGCCATGCTGGCTCTCTGTGTCCTCCTCGCCGCCCAGACACCCCCGCCCCCTCCGGCCCAGAACGATCCGCTGGCGCGCTTTGCGGCCCTGCCGGCCGCCACCCAGCAGGAGGTGATTGAGTACCTCACCTTCGAACTCGACTCGCGTGGCCTGTTCGTGCGCTCGCTGATCCGTTTCGTGCTCGCGAGCGAGCCGCCGCCCGCCCGGGTGCCGGAACAGACACCGACCCTCTGGTTCGATCCCCAGACCCACGCGCCCGCGCAGCCGATCGGGCGTCGCTGGCTCGAACCGACCGACAGCGCCGCGAAGGCCGCGACGCGCGCGATCCTCGGAAAGCTCCCCGCCCGCGCCCTGAAGAGCGCGTTTCGTTACGAGCCCGGCCTGCGTCAGGTGCAGCGCCTGCCCGATGCGCTCGAAGCGTCCCGCTTGTACGCCAACGCACTCGAGGGCTACTCGCCGGGGCACGATCAGGCCGAGGCCGTGGTCGAGCGCCTGCTCGATGATGGTTCGCAGCAGACGGTGCTGGCAGCCTTCGCACACGCATACACCGATCGTCTGGGCAAGGCCTATCCGGGCATCACGCTCTACGATGCTTGGGCCAGCGGCGCGGAATTGGAGATGCCCGACGTCGACACGCTCGGCCTGTACCACAGCCTCAAGGGTCCCAGCAGCGTCTACATCGCGCCGATTCCCGGTCCCAAGCAGGAACCGCTCTACAAGGAACTCGGAGAGTTCTTCCAGCCGGCCCACCGCCACCGCGGACTGCGCCGCGCGCTCGCGAGTTGCTTCCTCGAAGGAGCGCCGGCGCTGCGCGATGGCTACGGCGGAATGGTCGGCAATTTTCAGCTCCTGTGGGAGCAGGCGCGCTCGACGCCTGCGGAACTACAGCAGCAATTGCCCGACGGCGCCGGCTGGCGCATCTGGCTCGATGAACTCGCCGCGCGCGGCCGCGAGGAAACCGAGCTGTGGAAGGCCGGCGAAGTGCGTCAGGCGACGCTCGAACGCGAGCGGGAAACCGTGCGCCAGCTGGCTCGTGAGGCACTCACGCTGTTCGCGCCAGACGATTCGAAAGCGCGCTAGCGCAGACCTCGGCCGTGGCAAACGCCGCCTGAAAGTTGAGACCGCCGATTGGACCCTGCAGATCGAGCAACTCGCCGATCACGTAGAGATCCGGCCGCGCTCGGACCTCCATCGAGCCGGGCTCCACCGACGCGAGCGACAGGCCGCCCGCCGTCACTTCGGCCCAGTCGAAGCCGCGCGTGCCGTCCACGGGGACGGCGAAGGACTTGACGCTGAGACACAGCCGCTGACGGGCCTCGCGCGCAAGCTGAGCCACGCGCTGTTCGGGCGCCACGCGAGCCTGTGCGAAAACCTCCACCAGCAATCGCCGGGGCAAGTCGAGCTCCAGCGCGCGCGCGAGCCCCAGCGTGCCATCCGCTTGGGCGGCGCGCATGAGCCGCGCCTCTAGTGCCTCCACAGCATCCCCGTGTGCGAGATCCAGCGCCAGCGTGCGCGCGGCGCCGGCGCGGCGCGCGACATGCTCGGATAGATCCATGGCACCGGGTCCGGAGATGCCCTGGTGGGTGAACAGCACCGGCCGCGTGCGCTCACCGAGCAGCGCTCCGCGCTCATCGACGAGGCGCGCGTGCGCGGACTGCAGTGCGATCCCGGAAAGCTCGCGCACCCAGGTCGCGGAACTGGTCAGAGGCACGAGCGCCGGGACCGGCTCGACCAGCGGCAGACCCAAGTGCTCGAGCCACGCGTACGCATCTCCGCACGTGCCTGTGCTGGCGTAGCTCTTGCCTCCCAGCGCGAGCACGAGCGCGCGGGCTTCGATCGCCTCTCCGCGTTCGGGCTCCACGATCCAGCCTGCTTCGCGGCGCTCGATCGAGCGCACGGCGCATTCCAAACGTAGGTCGGCGCCGCTGGAGACCAGCCAGTTCTGCAGCGCGTCGCGAACATCGCGGGCGCGGCCGCTTTGCGGAAAGACCTTCTCGAGCGGAGCTTCCACCGTCTCGACGCCCAGTTGGCGGAAGCGCTCGCGCACCGCCTCTGGCGGCAGCAAACGAAGGGCATGCTGCAAAAAACGAGCACCCGCACGACCGAACAGCAGCGCCGCCTCCTTGGATCCCAGTGTGGTCGTCAGGTTGCAGTGCGTGCCGCCCGAGGCGAGCACCTTGGTGCCCGTGCGCGGCGTCTTCTCGAGCAGCAGCACGTCCAGACCGGCCTCGGCCGCGCGCGCCGCCGCCCACAGACCGCTCGCTCCAGCCCCGATCACCACCACCGCTCGACGCTCGACACGCATCTGAGCAGTCGATACTGGCCTTGAAGCCCCGCTGCCGCAACAATGCAAACATGGAACCGACGCTGATCGCGCTCACCGGAGCCGGGTTGCTGGCCGGAGCGCACCATGCCTGGAGCGGGCCGGATCACCTCGCCGGCGTGGCGCCGCTGGTCAGTGCGACCCGCTCGCGTGCCTGGCGCATCGGCTTTCACTGGGGCCTTGGGCACACGGTGGGCGCCCTGCTCGCCGCCACGCTGGCGCTGCTGCTGCGCGAGCAAATGCCCGGGCTGGAAGCCACCCTCTCGGCCTGGAGCGAGCGCATCGTGGGACTGGTGCTGTGTGTGATCGGCGCCCTGGGCCTGAGGGCCGTGCTGCGCCGCGGCGACCTGTTCGCCCACCACGAACAGCGCCATTCGGCTTTTGGCCTGGGCCTGCTCCACGGAGCGGCCGGACTTGCGCACCTGTTCGCCGTGCTGCCGGCGCTCGCACTGCCGGGTGTGCTCGCACCGGTGGTGTACCTCAGCGGATACGCGCTGGGATCTCTCGGCGCGATCACGCTGTTTGCTTCGCTGCTCGGACGTACCAGCCGTTTCCGGGCATCGCTGGCGATCTCCAGCGGGTTGAGCGTGCTGGTCGGCGTTTGGTGGTTGGCGGAGTCCCTCTAAGGAGACTGCTCCCCGAGCGGGGACAGAATCGATATTGGGAATCGGATTTTCCGCGCGAACGTGAGACGGCGGTTCCGTCCTCATCAGTGCCGGGGGGTATTTTCACCCCGGCATTGGAGACACCGATGCAGAAGTTCATCCCGCCGGAATGCCCGTACCCCGCATGCCCCAAAAGCCCCTTTCTCTACCGCC
>JBIKMH010000034.1:0-35602 GCA_044359355.1 Planctomycetota bacterium
CCCAAGGTTAACTGGGCACCAAAGTGTCCCTGTTCAGCTGCAAGTCTGTACCACTTGACGGCTTCGGCATGGTTCTGCGTGACGCCTTCGCCCTCGTAGTACATGTTGCCCAAGTTGAGCTGGGCCTGCGAGTCTCCTTGTTCAGCTGCAAGTCTGTACCACTTGACTGCCTCGGCATGGTTCTGCGTGACGCCTTCGCCTTTGTAGTACTTGGCGCCCAAGAATAACTGCGCCTTCGCGTGTCCCTGTTCAGCTGCAAGTCTGTACCACTTGACGGCCTCGGCATGGTTCTGCTTGACGCCTTCGCCGTTGGCGTACCTGGCGCCCAATTGGAACTGGGCATCCGGGTTTCCCTGTTCAGCTGCGAGTGTGTACCACTTGTCGGCTTCGGCATGGTTCTGCGTGACGCCTATGCCTAAGGCGTACGTGGCGCCTAAGACGAACTGGGCATCCGGGTTTCCCTGTTCAGCTGCAAGTCTGTGCCACTTGACGGCTTCGGCATGGTTCTGCGTGACGCCTTCGCCCTTGTAGTACATGTAGCCCAATTTGAGCTGGGCCTTTGAGTCTCCTTGTTCAGCTGCAAGGCTGTACCACTTGACTGCCTCGGCATAGTTCTGCGTTGCGCCTTCGCCATTGGCGTACATGTAGCCCAAGTTGAACTGGGCATCCGAGTTGCCCTGTTCCGCGGCACGCGTGAGCCACTTGACGGCTTCGGCGTGATCCCGAACAACGCCATTTCCTGCTTTGTAGAAAACCCCAAGGCGGTACTGAGCGTCCGCCAGTCCTTGCTCCGCAGCTTTTGTGATCCATTTGGCTGCCTGGGATTCACTTTTAGGTACACCTCGTCCGCGGGTATGCAACTTGCCTAGCTCCAATTGCGCGGCCGGGTGGCCTTGTTCGGCCGCTGAGGAAATCCACTTGGCTGCCATGGCGTCATCCCGCGTTGCACTATCTTCTTTCAATAAGGAAAGACCCAGCTGGTACTGAGCTTCCGCATCTTCACGCTCGGCCGGCGCGCGGGTTTCAGGTGGTGTCTGCTGTGCGGGCGGTGCAACAGAGGACTGGGATGCCGGTTCCCCGACCGTTACACTCGCCGCCGTTGAATGATTGTCGATGTCGCGCCCTTCCGATCCACAGGAGCTCAAAGCCACGATGACGACGCTGAATGCGAGGAAGTGCGAGTTCATTGAAGAATCGTACCTCCTGGCAGCCAATGTGTGCAATCAGGTCATCTTTCGTGCTCTATGCGGATCTGGAACAGTCCAATTCCATGCTGCGCTGAGCCGGAGTTGGGTTACGGCCAGAAATCAGTCAGCAAGGGGACGCCCCAAAGTGTTCGGTTGTATCCCTAGAATAGCTCTCGCTGCTGTTCCCTGGGCTTCATCGGCTCCTCGAACGCCTTCGCTTCCGCGCGCGGGTTGAGCCCCAGTCGGCGGCATTGCAGATCGAACAGCCCGCGCACGGCCTCCCAGCGCGGTCCGCTGCCGCTCATCCGGGCGCCGAAGCGACTCTCCTGGAGCCCGCCGCCGCGCATGTCTTTCAGCGCGGAGACGATCTTCTGCTCGCGCTCCGGCAGGCTGGCGCGGATGCGCTCGAAGAAGACCTCCAGCAGTTCCGAGGGCAGCCGCAGCAGCGTCATGAAGGCCTGCGTGGCGCCGCACTCGGCGGCGCGCTCGAGAATCCCCGCGATGTCGGGCTCGTTGAGCCCGGGAATCAGCGGCGAAACCGAGACGCCGGTGGGAATGCCCGCATCGTGCAGCGCGCGCAGCACCTCGAAGCGCTTGGCCGGCGTGGGCGCGCCGGGATCGAGCTTGCGGCAGGTGCGCTCATCGAGGAAAGCGATCGAAACGAAGACATGCGCTCCGGGGCCGCGGGCGAGTTGCTGCAAGAGGTCGATGTCGCGGCGCACGAGCGCGCTCTTGGTGATGATGCCGACGGGGGTCCGGTGTTCGAGGCAGGCCTGGAGGCAGCCGCGGGTGAGGGCGTAACTCGCTTCGAGGGGTTGGTAGCAGTCGGTGTTGCCCGAGAAGACGATGCGCTCGCGCTGCCAGGAGCGCCGGGAGAGTTCCTGACGCAGGAGCGCGGGCGCGTTGCGCTTGACGATCAGCTTGCGCTCGAAATCGGTACCCGCGCCGAAGCCCAGGTACTGGTGGGAAGGACGGGCGTAGCAGTAGGCGCAGGCGTGCTGGCAGCCGCGGTAGGGATTGACGCTGTAGCGAAAGGAGAGATCCGGGCTCTTGTTTTCGCTGAGCAGGCTCTTGGCGTCCTCTTCGTAGATCTCAAGCTCCGCCTCGGGCGACTCTTCGAGCCACTCGACGTGGGTGGAATGCCAGGGATTGGGTGGGTTGGAGACGCGCTTCACTCAACCGGCGCGCCCGGACGCGGGCGTGCCGCGAGGTACTGTACCGGCCAGGGGAAGGACGCGCTGCCCGCCTGTCCTGCCGCCGTCTGGGTGAGGTAGGGCTCCGCGAGGTGCGGCCGCGCGAGGGCGCAGAGGTCGGCGCGCTCGGCGGCGAGGATCGTGTTGGCGTGGTCGATGCCCTGGATGCCGCCGACCGCCATGACGGGGATGCGCAGGTTGAGCTTGAGCTCTTCGGCGAAGGGCACCTGGTACATGCGTCCGTAGACTGGCTTTGATTCGGGCGTGTTGCCGGCGCTGGAAACATCGAGCAGATCGCAGCCGAGCGCTTCGAGCTCGCGGCCGAGCGCGATCGAATCCGCCATGCTCCACCCGCCGCGCTCGTCGAGCCAGTCGCTGGCGGAGATGCGCACGGCGAGCGGCTTCTCGGCGGGCCAGGTGGCGCGCACGGCGCGGAAGACCTCGAGCGGATAGCGCATGCGGTTCTCGCGGCTGCCGCCGTACTCGTCGCTGCGCCGGTTGGAGAAGGGCGAGAGGAAGCTCGAGAGCAGGTAGCCGTGCGCCATGTGCAGCTCGACGAGGTCGAAGCCGGCGCGCACGGCGCGGCGCGTCGAGTCGACAAACGCATCGCGGATGCGATCCATGTCGGCGCGCGTCATCGCGCGCGGCGTCGGCCAGTCGGGGGCAAAGGGCGTCGCGGAAGGACCCAGGGTCTGCCAGGCGCGCGCGTCGCGCAGCGGACGGTCGCCTTCCCAAGGCAGTTCGCAAGAGGCCTTGCGGCCGGCGTGCGCGAGCTGCACGCCCAGCTTGGCGCGGCTGTGCGTGTGGACGAAGTCGCAGATGCGCTTCCAGGCGGCCTCGTGAGCGTCGTTCCACAGTCCCGCGCAGCCATGCGTGATGCGGCCCTCGGGCGAGACATCGGTCATCTCGGCGATCACCAGTCCCGCACCCCCGACGGCGCGGCTGCCGAGGTGCACGAGATGCCAGTCGCTGACCGTGCCGTCGACGGCCGAGTACTGGCACATCGGCGAGACGACGATGCGGTTTTCGAGGCGGGTTTGGCGCAGCTCGAGCGGCACGAGGAAGGGCTCGCGCGCGCGGCCATCGGGCTCGCGCAGGATCCCGCGGCTGTCGGCGAAGTGCTCGGTGACTTCACGGACGAGCTTGGGATCGCGCTTCCTCAGGTTTTCGTAGGTGATGCGCTTGGAGCGCGTCATCAGGTTGAAGCTGAAAACCAGCGGATGCTGGCGCATGTAGCGGTCGCTGTTTTCAAACCACTCCAGCGAAGTCTGCGCCGCGCGCTGAGTCTTGAGCACATCGAGCTTGCGCGAGCGCTCGTACGCTTCGAGCACGCGTGGCACATCGCTTGTTCCCAGCTCGCGGAAGGCCTTGACCAGCGCGATGGAGTCCTCCATGGCGAGCTTGGTGCCCGAGCCGATCGAGAAGTGCGCGGTGTGGACCGCGTCGCCGACCAGCACGATGTTGCCGTGGTGCCACTTCTCGCAGCGGACGGTGGGGAAGGTGCGCCAGATCGAGCGGTTGGCGAGCAGCTTGTGGCCATCAAGGTACGGCGCGAAGAGCTTGGTGCAGAACTCCAGCGTGCGCGCTTCGTCCGCGGCGTCGAGACCGGCGTTCTTCCAGGTGCTTTCGTGGCACTCCACGATCCAGGTCGAGAGGTTCTTCTCGAAGGGGTAGGCGTGCACCTGGAACACACCCCATTCGGTTTCGAGGAAGATGAACGTGAAGGCGCCGAGCGGCTTGTCGGTGCCCAGCCAGCAGAACTTGGCCTTGCGCCAGTCGAGCGAAGGCCGGAAATGCGGCTCGAACTGCTTGCGCACCGCGCTCTGGATGCCGTCCGAGGCGAGGATCAGGTCGTAGCCTTTGAGCGCGTCCGCGCTCGTGATCTCCTGCTCGAAGTTGAGTTCGATGCCGAGCTCGCGGCAGCGCGCATGAAAGATCTGCAGCAGCTTCCGGCGCGACATCCCGCAGAAGCCATGCCCGCTCGAGCGCACCCAGCGGCCGCCGAACCAGGTGTCGATGTCGCCCCAGTAGGCGAAGTTGCGCCGGATCTCGGCGTAGGTCGGCGCGTCGGCCTCCTCGAAATTGGACAGCGTCTCATCCGAGAACACCACGCCCCACCCGAAGGTGTCGTCGGGTCGGTTGCGTTCAAAGACCGTGATCCGGGAATCCGGATAGGCCTGCTTCATCAGGATCGCGAAGTACAGGCCCGCGGGGCCGCCACCGAGACAGGCAATGCGCATAGAGGGTGGAGAGCATACGCTCCACCAGCCCCCATGGGTGCGGTGCTACACTGCCCCTTCGCATGCACGCCCAGACCTGGATCGAGACCCTCAACCGCCTGCGCGCCGCGGAGCGGCCCTGCGCGATGATCGTGGTCACGGAGCTTGCGGGCAGCGGCCCGCGCGAGCCGGGTGCCCGGATGATCGTGGCCCTACGGCCGGAAGGCGGCGTGGAACTGATCGAGGGCACGATCGGCGGCGGGCGGCTGGAGCTCTCTGCCATGGAGCACGCCGCCGAGTTGCTGCAACGTCCCCAGCCGACCAGCGAGAGCGTTGCCTACCCGCTGGCCGAGAAGACCGGCCAGTGCTGCGGCGGCAAGGTCGTGCTGTTCTACGAGACCTTTCCCTGGTCGCGCCGCCGCATCGCGATCTTCGGAGCCGGCCACGTCGCGCAGGCTCTGGCCGGACTGGGCGCCTATCTCTCCGCGCAAGTGCGCCTGATCGATGCGCGCGAGCAGGCCGCCATCGTGCCGGCGCTGCCCGCGCAGCGCGACTGGACGATTCTGTGCGTCGATCATCCCGAAGAGGAGATCGACAGCCTGCCGGCCGACACGCTGGTGATCGTCATGACCCACGACCACGCTCTGGATCTGGAGATCGTCGCACGCGCGATCCGGCGCAACTTTCCCTATTTGGGGTTGATCGGCTCGGAGCGCAAGTGGACGCGCTTCCAGACCCGTCTGGCGCAGCGCGGCTTCCAACCCGAGGAGATCGCCAAGGTGCGCTGTCCGATCGGACTTTCGAAGCACTCCAAGGAGCCCAAGGCGATCGCGATCTCGGCGGCGGCCGAGCTGCTGGAAGTCTTCGAGCGTCCGCGTCCGCGCTGACGGCTCAGAGCGCCGCGGGCTCCGCGAGGCGTGTCTGCACTTCGGTCTTGAGCGCGCGGCGATACAGCATGTGCGTGCTCCAGCACATCAGCGGCAGAATCAGCGCGCCGAGCAACGGGACCGGTTGGAGCAGCAGCAGCCCCCAGTGCAGCACGCGCACATAGAAGCGCGTCAAGCAGCCGGTGACCGGCGGCAGGTAGCCGCGGAAGGCTGTCACGAGGTTGAGGCGGTAGTAGATCACCCCGGGAATCACGCCCACGACCGGTATCGCGCTGAACAGCGCGCAGACCAGCAGCGTCTTGGGCAGGCGCTCATCGATCGCATCGGCGTAGGCCTCGAAATCGCGTCGCGTGGCGAAGCTTACCGTGCCGCAGGCCCCGCAGGATTGCTGTACCGCGCGCTCCTTGAGCCGCGACGCGCAGTCGGGGCAGCGCTTGCGCGCCAGCAGCTGCCAGGCTTGGCTCCGCCGATCTTCGCAGGCGTGTGCGCGCGGCTGGCCGAACACGCCGACGGCTCGCGGGGACGACTGGGGATGACGGCACAAGGGGCAGCGCAGCGCGTGCGGGTATACCGGAGCGGCGCAGCGCTCGCAGGGCTGCTTGCGGCGCTCTTCGCGGCGACGCACCCAGGCCTGCGCGAAGAACAAGCCCAGCGCCGTGAGTCCCGCCAGCACCAGCGACAGGATCGGGAACACGACGAGGAACAGGATTCCGAGCAGGGTGAACGAACTCTCGGCCCAGTTGAGCAGCGTGCCCAGACCGATATCGTCGTCATCGTCGATCTCGTAGACCAGAGCCAGCGCAGCGCGGCGCATCCAGGCCATGATCCATGTGCCGACGGCGACCACACCCGCCCACAGATCGTGCAGCACCAGGCCCTGATTCTGGAGCTTGTGGATCAGCGCAGCATCTTGCTTGTCGATCAGCGCCAGTGCCACCAGCAGCGAGACCCCGGACTTGATCCAGGAGTCCAGATCCTCCATGAATCCGCGCACATCCGGATCCTTCGTGGCCCAGTATTCCGCGGCGGCCAGCGCCAAGAGGCTCAAGATGCAGGTCCAGCTCTGGAACCACTCGGGCGACTGGTGCAGTGCGACGATCACCCGGCTGTCGCCGATCCAGGGCAGGTCGACGCCCCAGCGCGCCAGAACGGCCGTCAGGAAGGCCGCCAGAAAAGGGCGCGCGGCGAACAGGGGTATGCTCGCGAGGCTGTACAGAACCGATTCGATCACGGAGAGCCTCTACGCGGCATCGGGCTCATCCTTCGAGCTTTTTTCCCAGCGACCAAGCCAGGTGGTCCAACTGCCGGCGCAGGCGGGCCTCTTTTTCCTCCAGCTCCAGCACCTTGAGCTGCAGCTCCTCGAATTCGGCCCGGGAAACCGCGGGCGGGCCGGCGGGGGCCGCAACCGCAACCGGAGCCGGAGCGGGAGCGGAAAGGCAGGTCGGTGTCGGCACCGGGAGGGCTGGCGCATTCGGCCCGGCCGCCGACGGCGTCAGCAACTGCGCATAGCGCTCGGCCCGGCTGCCGGGCAGGGGATCGAGGCGTTTGACGAGTCCCGCCTCGATCATGGGCTTCAGGGACTCGAACAACTGCTCCAGCGTGTCGATCGGATGCATGCGAGCCACGCGCGCGCGCAACTCGCCCGGCTGCTGTGCTCCGCGCAACAGGAGCTCGCACAGAATCGCCAGCTGGGATCCATCGACCTTGAGCACCTCGCGTGCATTGTGACGGAAGCGCTCGACGCGGCTGCCGGCCGGATGCACGGAGCCCACCACGAAGCGATGGATCAGCTTCTGCACGCCCGCCGCCACATCGCTCTCCAGCAAATCGAGCACCGGATCGCGGTTGTTCTTCTGGTTGCAGCCGGCGACCAGCGCGTTCATCGAGAGCGGGTACTGATCCGGAGTGGTCAGCTCCTTCTCGATCAGCACGCCCAAGATGCGTGCGCCAAGTCCATCCAGTTCGATCTCCAGCGCCATGGTTGCTTCAGAGCTTGCGGATCCAGATGTTGCGAAAGCGCATCGGATTGCCGTGATCCTGAAGCGCGATCGGACCGGTGGCTTCGTGCGGGCTGTACTGCGCGACGGCGCGGTGCGCGGTGGCGCCGATGAACGGCGTGTTGTCCTGCACCAGCACGCCGTTGTGCAGCACCGTCACGCGCGCCGGCGCAAGCAGCTTGTCGCCCTCGAAGCGCGGCGCATGGAAGATGATGTCGTAGCTCTGCCACTTGCCCGGTCCGCGGCTGGCATTGACCAGAGGCGGAGTCTGGCCGTAGAGTGCCGCCGCCTGTCCGTCGGCGTAGGTCCTGTTCTGGTAGGAGTCGAGGATCTGGACCTCGTAGCGGCCGAAGAAGAACACGCCGGAGTTGCCGCGGCCCTGAGAGCTGCCTTCGACCTTCTCCGGCGTAGCGAACTCCAGATGCAGCTGACAGTCGCCGAAGTGCTCGCGCGTCTGGATCTGGCCCATGCCGTTGACCTCCATGTACCCGCTCTCAACCTTCCAGCGCGCTTCCTTGCTGCCGTCGGTCCATTGGGAGAGATCCCGGCCGTCGAAGAGCACGATGGCATCGGAAGGCGCAGCGGATCCATCACCGGGGCGCACGCTCGGCGGAACCGGTCGGGCCTTGTCGTGGACGCGCCACTTCGAGTCGGGAATCAGCGGCGTGTCGTCGTAGCCCACGGGCTCATCCTGAAGGCCGGCAGCGGCAAGCGCGATGGAGGAAAGCAGCAGGCAGGGGATCAGCAGGGCTTTCATGGCGCCTGTGAAGTTAGCAGCGAATCGATCGCCTGAGCCAGCCGGAAATCGCGCTCCGTGAGGCATTGCGCATCGTGGCTGGTGAGCTCGATCACCACCTTGTTCCACGAGTTCGACCAATCGGGATGGTGATTCTGCCGTTCCGCGAGCTCCGCCACCTGCGTCATGAAGGCGAAGGCCGCGCGAAAGTTGGTGAAGACCAGCACGCGGCGGAGCTTGTTTCCTTCCCGCGTCCAGTTCGGCAGGCTTTGCAGCCGGAGCTGGATCCGGGCCTCGTCCATCAGCCCTTGGCCTTGAGGTCCTTGACCGCCGCGCTCAGCGCCGGGAGGACTTCAAAGGCGTCGCCGACGATGCCGAAGTCCGCGACCTTGAAGATCGGCGCATCCTTGTCTTTGTTGATCGCGACGATGACCTTCGAGGTGCGCATTCCGGCAAGGTGTTGAATCGCGCCGGAGATGCCGACCGCCACATACAGCTGCGGGGCGACGGTCTTGCCCGTTTGACCCACTTGCTCGCCGTGCGGACGCCACCCGGCGTCGACGACGGCGCGCGAGGCGCCGGTGGCGGCGTTGCCGAAGGATGCCGCGAGCTCCTCGATCAGATTCCAGTGCTCCGGGCCCTTCATGCCCCGGCCGCCCGAGACCACGACGGGGGCTTCCTTGACATCGAGCCTGCCGCCCGGCTTGGGCGCGATGCCGGTCACCTGAGACTTGCCGCCGGCCGTGGCCGCGCGAGTGCTGATGCTTGCCGCGGCGCCGCCCGAGGACAGCGCGAAGGCATTGGGGCGCGTCGTGGCGCAGAACACCGGGCCGGAGCTCGTCAGCGTGGCGATGGCCTTGCCCGCGAGCCAAGGGCGCACGGCGCTGAGTCCGGCAGGGGTTCCGCGGATCTGCGTGCAATCGGCGAACAGCGTGCTGTCGAGCAGCGCAGCCACGCGCGGCGCAAGGTCGCGGCCCGCGCTGGTGGCGGCGGCCAGGAAGCCGCTGGCTCCGCTCTCCTTCGCGATCGCGGCCAGATCGGCGGCCAGCGCATCCGGGCTGGCGCCCGCGCCGCTGAGAATGATCAGCTGCCCGGCACCGACGGCTCCGGCAGCGCCCGCAACATCGGCGCTGGCGATCGCGATCACCTCGGCTCCCGTGGCCCGGGCGGCGCTGACGGCTTCCAGCGAAGCGCGCGCGGCGGTGCCGTTCTTGTGTTCGACGAAGACGATGATCTTGCTCATGTTGCTCGCTCCCCTGTGGGTCAGATGACTCCGGCTTCGCTGCGCAGGGCCTGAATCAGCGCGGGCACGGCAGCCGCACCCTCGCCGACGATGCGTCCGGCCTTGCGCGCGGGAGGTGGCTCGACGGAGGCGACGACCTGCTGGTTGGCGACTTCATCGAAGCCCTCTTCGGGTATCGGCTTGGTCTTGACCGCCATGATGCCCTTGAGGTTGGCGCGACGCGGCTCGTTGAGGCCCTTGTTGCAGGTGATCACGGCGGGCAGCGTGAAGCTCACGGTCTCGACGCCGTGTTCGGTCTCACGCTGAGCGGTGCCGCCTGTCGCGGTGAGTTCCAGCTTGATGACATCGCTGACGCAGGCCCAGCCGAGGAAGGTGGCGCACATCAGGCCGACCGCGGAGTTGTCACGGTCGGTCGCGACCTTGCCGAAGTAGGCGATCTCGGCGCCGCTCTTCTGAATGCGGTTGGCGAGGATTCTGGCGGTGGCGCGCGCATCCCGCTGGTGCCACTGCTCATCCTTGAGCACCGCCGCGTTGTCCGCGCCGCGAGCGAGGAATTCGCGCAGCTCCTTGGAGGCATCGGCTGGGCCGAGCGTCAGCACCGTGACATCGCCGCCGTGCTTTTCCTTGGTCTGAATGGCTTGCTCCACGGCGATCTCGTCGTAGAAGGAGCACATCCAGGTCAGTCCGGTCGTGTCGAGGCCCTTGCCGTCAGCCGCAGTCTTGACCTGGGCTTCGGTGGTGGGCACGCGCTTGATGCAGGCGACGATCTTCATCTGGGGGGTACTTCTTCCTTTGTGGGGTTCGGACACCCCTCGGGCTCGGATTCAGAACGGAAGAGAGTAGGAAAAACCCCTCTTTTGCGCCAGCCTCAGCGCTTGCGTGGATCGTCGAGGAAGGCCCGCTCTTCCGCGGTGCTGACGCCGACGCGAATCGGGTCGTCGAAGCTGTGGCCGAGGTAGACCTCCTTGACCCGCGGATCGTTGACCAGCTCGACCGCCGTGCCCTCGCGCAGGATCTGACCGGCCGCGATGATGTAGGCGCGATCGGTGGATTTCAGTGTCTCCCGCACGTTGTGGTCGGTGATCAGAATCCCAAGCTCCTTCGAGCGCATCTGTTCGAGCAGACCCTGGATCTCCTGCACGTTGATCGGATCGACGCCCGCGAAGGGCTCGTCGAGCAGCAGGATCGAGGGCCGCGTTGCCAGCGCGCGTGAGATCTCCAGCCGGCGCCGCTCGCCTCCTGAAAGCGTGTCGGCCATGTTGTCGGCGAGGTGCGAGAGCTCCAACTCGGCCATCAGGCGCGCGGCATCGGAGTGGCGTTCCTTGCGCGATAGCGGCATCACCTCGAGCACGGCGAGCAGGTTGTCGCGCACGCTCATGCGCCGGAAGATGCTGGATTCCTGCGGCAGATAGCCCATTCCCAGCCGCGCGCGCTTGAACATCGGCAGCCGCGAGCATTCCTTGCCGTTGAGCAGCACCTCGCCCTTGTCCGGCGGAATCAGGCCCACGGTCATGCGAAAGCTGGTGGTCTTGCCGGCGCCGTTGGGTCCGAGCAGGCCGACGATCTCGCCTCGCGCAACGCGGAAGGAGACTCCCTGCACGACCTTGCGGCCCTTGAAGCTCTTCTCGAGTCCGCGAACTTCCAGCAGCGATTGACCTGAGGGGTTCATGCCGTGCGAGCGCCCGAGTCTAGAGCTGGGAAGCGGCGCTGTGAATCTCTGTGGATAACTCGGGGAAAACTCATCGGGGCAGCCACGGTGGTTCGTGTTTTGGTAGGGAAGAGGCCTTGGAGGATGCTCGCGGCCCTTTTTTTGGCCTCTTTTGCCGCAGACGCAAGTGCTTGCTCTTTCATGGCTTGCGGGCGTCCTGACAAGATCCTGATGTCAACTTTCTAGACAGACCCGGCACTCTTGTTCCTGAAATCAGGTGTTCGGGTTCTGGTCGGCCGTCGCTGCGCCTCGTGTGGAAAACGGCCGGCGGAAGCCTTGGCACCCTAACGCGCCCACTTGAGGCGCACGACGCCGGTGTCCCCGGTCCACAGCGGCCAGAAAACGAGCACCGCGCGGCCGACGATCAGCTCCCGGGGAACGAAGGGCGCCGGTAGCGTTTCACCGCGCGTCGCCTCGCGCTCGAGGAAGTGGTGCAATTCACCCCACTCGTCGCGCAGGAACACTCGCGTGCCAGCCGGATCGCCGGTGACGCGGATCGGGTTCTCGTTGGGGGGGCGGAAATTGCCGCGCACGAACTGCCCGCCCGAGCCCGGATTGTCGTCCGATGCGGGCCAGGAGTACTGCACCAGAGCCCATTCGCGGCTGTCGCTCGAGTCCTGCGTGTTGTCGCCCAGCATCACATACTGATCCGCGGGGATGGTGAACTCGGTGCGCCGCCCGTCCGCCGTGTAGTAGATGTCGCGCGCGAGATCGAGCTCGCGGAAATCCGCATCGCCTTCGACAGCGAGGCTGACCGATGAGCGCTGATCGCTGGCCGAGGGGATTTCGAGCGACAGCAACTGGCCGCCGACCTCGAACTCCAGCAGATCGTCCATGTTCTGCGCCCGGAACTCGACGCGCTGATCCGCAGCCAGTCGACATCCGGCCAGAGTGACCTCGCGATCCTTGCCGATGCCGCTGGCGACGATGCGTGCCACGGCTTCGGGGGCCGCCTTGGGTCCGGGGACCTCCATCCGGTACAGCCGCTCGCCCTCGCGGAACTCCAGCGCGACGCTG
Organism: Planctomycetota bacterium; assembly: GCA_044359355.1. Taxonomy (GTDB): domain Bacteria; phylum Planctomycetota; class UBA1135; order UBA1135; genus SYGM01. Next base: position 12,188 of record JBIKMH010000034.1, read on the forward strand.
CGGCAATTCGCCAGCGCGGTGACCTCGCCGCGCAGACGCAGGTCGCCGACCGGATGAGAGCCGGGGATCATGCGGCCGCGAGAGAGCTTCGGCCCCATGTTGCCCGGATAGCCATCCGCATAGCGGTCTACGACGCTGCCGCCGTCGTTGGGCAGCGTCACCTTGCCGCCGCCGCGGGCGAGAACCTGCTCGCGGCCCTGCAGCAGCCAGCCGCGAGTCCCCGCCTGCACTTTCCAGGAATCAAAGCGCGGATCGAAGCGGTCGAGCGAGCGCCAGTGCACTTCCTGCACGGGTTTCGGCCGACGGAGCACCTTCCACTCCTCTCCGCCATCATGGCGCGTGAACAAATCGCCGTCGGCGATGCGGAACTGCTCGCCCGGCATGCCCACGAGGCGCTTGATGAAGTTCTTCGAGCGATCGAGCGGATACCGGAACACGACGATCTCGAAGCGCTCGGGCGCCCGGAAGTGGAACGAGAGCTTGTCGACGAGGATTCGATCGAAGATCGCCGTGTCTTCGTTGCCCATCAGAGTGGGCTGCATCGAGCCGGTCGGGATCTTGTAGGCCTCTACGACGAAGTACTTCAGCATCACAGCCATGACGATCGCCATGGTGATGGCCTCGATGTTGTCGCGGAAGAAGCGCTTGGGCCGGTCGGACTGCTTGTCGGGGGGGGAGGCGTTCAAGGAGGCTAGAGCCTAGCTTGGAGCCCGGCGGGTGCAATCGCGCAGGCACGCATGATGTCGGTTTGGCGCCCAGAGAGAGGGGGCGCCCTGCGTCCCTTCCCGCAGCCCGGTCGCTAGCGCGCGTGGTTGGCGTGCAGGACCCGTTCGGTCCATGCCAGCATGATGCTCGAAAGCAGGAACACGGTGTGGATGATCACCTGCCACATCACTGCCTTTTCGTCGAGTTCCTTGACGTTGATGAAGGTCTGGAGCAGGTGGATGCCGCTCACGCCGACCAGCGAACCGGCCAGCTTGACCTTCATCGTTCCGGCGTCGATGTGATCGAGCCAGTCGGGCTTGTCAGGGTGTCCATCGATGTCGAGTCGGCTTACGAAGGTGGCGTAGCCGCCCACGATGACCATCACCAGCAGGTTGGCGACCATGGTGATGTCGACCAGCGTCAGCACACCGAGCATGATCATGGTCTCGTCGAGGCTCTGGATCCCGTGGATCATGTGCCACAGGTGCTCGGCGAACTTGTATGCGTACAGAATGCCGGCCACGATCAGGCCGACGTAGAGCGGGGCCTGAATCCAGCGGCTCGCGAAGATGATGTTCTCCAGCAGCTGCTGGCCAGCCCCCGGCTGGTGCGGAACGGGTTCCTTTTTGGGTTCCATGAACGGTACTCAGGCGGTGTCTTCGCCGTCATCTCCCAGCACGGCCATGAACGCCTTCTGCGGGATGTCGACGTTGCCGATCTGGCGCATGCGCCGCTTGCCTTCCTTCTGCTTCTCGAGCAGCTTGCGCTTGCGGGACACGTCGCCGCCGTAGCACTTGGCGGTGACATCCTTGCGCAGCGCCGAGATGGTCTCGCGCGCGATGATGCGGCTGTCGATGGCCGCCTGCAGCGCGATCTCGAACAGGTGGCGCGGGATCTCCTTGCGCATCTTCTTGATCGCGGAGCGGCCGCGGCGCTCGGCATGGTCGCGGTGGACGATAGAGGTCAGTGCATCGACCTCCTTGCCGTTGACCAGAATCCGCAGCTTGACCAGGTCGCTCTCGCGGTAGCCGCTGATCTCGTAGTTGAGCGTGCCGTAGCCGCGGGTGGAGGACTTGAGCTTGTCGAAGAAGTCGTAGATCAACTCGGCCAGCGGGATGTCGTACACCAGCTGCACGCGGGTGGGCGAAAGGTGCTCCTGGCGCACGTAGATGCCGCGGTGGTCGGCCGCGATCTGCATCGCGTTGCCGATGTACTCGGTGGGCACGAGGATGTTGACGCGCGCGAAGGGCTCGAGGATCTCCTCGTACTTGTCGGGCACAGGCAACTGGCCCGGCGAGTGGATCTCGACTTCCTGTCCATCCTTGGTGCGGATGCGGTAGGTGACCGTCGGCGCGGTCTGGATCATGTCCAGATCGTGCTCGCGCTCCAGGCGTTCCTGCACTATCTCCATGTGCAGCAGGCCGAGGAACCCGCAGCGGAAGCCGAAGCCGAGCGCGTCCGAGGTGATCGCTTCGTATGAGAAGCTCGAATCGGAGAGCGAGAGCGTCTCCAGGCCTTCGCGCAGGCCTTCGAAGTCGCCCGTGTTGGTCGGGAAGAAGTCGGCGTAGACCATGTGCACCGGCGGGCGGTAGCCGGGCAGCATCTCGACCTTGGGACCCTTGTTGATGGTCATCGTGTCGCCGATGCGCACGTCACCGAGGGTCTTGATGTTCGAGATGAAGTAACCGACCTCGCCGGGGCCCAGTTCCCCGCAGCGCTTCATCTCCGGATGCAGCCGGCCGATCTCGATCGCCTCGTAGACCTTGCCCGTGCCCATCATGAAGATCTCCTGACCCTCCTTGATGAAGCCGTCGATCACGCGCAGGTAGACGATGATGCCGCGGAACTCGTTGTAGACCGCGTCGAAGATGAGGCAGCGCAGCGGATCCTTGGCATTGCCCTTGGGGGGCGGGATTTGGCGCACAATCCGGTCGAGCAGGTCGCGCACGCCCTCGCCGCTCTTGGCGGAGACCTTGGCGGCATCGGAGGCGTCGATGCCAATCGAGTTCTCGATCTCCTCGGCGACCTCGTCGGGCCGGGCGTGCGGCAGGTCGATCTTGTTGATCACCGGGAGCACGGTCAGGTCGGCATCGACCGCGAGGTAGGCGTTGGCGACGGTCTGGGCCTCGACGCCCTGGCTGGCATCGACGAGCAGCAGCGCGCCTTCGCAGGCCTGCAGGGCCTTTTGCACCTCGTAGTTGAAGTCGACGTGGCCGGGCGTGTCGATCAGGTTGAGCTCGTAGGTCTGCCCCTGGTACTTGTGGTACACGGTCACGGCTGAGGCCTTGATCGTGATGCCCCGCTCGCGCTCGAGATCCATCGAGTCGAGCATCTGGGCGCGCATCTCGCGCTTCTCAACGGCGCCCGTCAGCTCAATCAGGCGGTCGGCCAGCGTCGACTTGCCATGGTCGATGTGGGCGATGATGCAGAAGTTGCGGATGAGACGGGTATCCAAGCGGCTGGGCCTTCGGAAAGGGGCGAAGAGAATAGCAGAAAGGCTGTCGACCCGAGCCGCCCGACTCCCGAAAGCTGACGGCCGCCCGACGAGCAGCAGCAGACCCGGTCCGCGCCTGCCCTGTGGCCGGGTGGGGCGGGGTAGCGACCTGTTCGCTTGGCACGAACGTGGCAAGCACGGGCCCTCACGGGGAGCCCTCGCGTCTTCAACGAGCCGAGGCATGCGAACGCGACGACAGCTGCCAGTCCACATTGACGATCCAGCTTTCCGCGCTTCGAGCGCTGGCTTCGGGCAACGGCCGCTGGCTGCGCCGATGGATCATCCGGCGGCTCGAGGGGCGCGAGGTCACCCAGATGAGGCCCCAAGCGCTCCGGCGTGCGGAGGAACTCGCCGGAAACCTGCGTTGCACCCCTGATCGGGCAGTAATTCTGCAGCGGAGGACGATTCCAAGGGCGCGATTGGCCGCGTACCCAGCCGGGACGAGGTGACACCGCCCACATGGAGCGGTAACCTGCGTCCAGGGAGTGCATGGAGCGCTTCAAGAACCGCATCGACAGCGCACGTCCCCGGGCAGCCTCAGCCCGAAAAAGCAGTCTGAGAGCCGATTGGGAACCGAAGCCACAGCGTCAAGTGTGTAGGAGTCAGATGACAACGCTCTACGACCGCATCGGAGGTACCTATGCGACATCACGTCGCGCGGATCCAGCCATCGCGCAGACACTCGCCCGGGAACTCGGCTTGAAACCCTCCGGCGCCTATCTGGATCTAGCCTGTGGAACTGGCAACTACACTGTTGCCCTGAGCGGCCTGGGTGGCGCATGGAGTGCCATCGATGTCTCCGAGGTGATGCTCGCCCAAGCCCGGCAGAAGTCCAGCACCATTGCCTGGGCACAGTCGGGTGCGGGTGCCTTGCCTTTCCCCGATGCGACCTTCGATGGTGCCATTTGCACGCTCGCCATCCATCACTTCCCTGACCTCGAGTCGCCGTTTGCCGAGGTCCACAGGACACTTCGCTCTGGGTCATTCGTCATCTTCACTGGCCTGGCCGAGCAAATGCGCCACTACTGGCTCTGCCACTACTTCCCGGTAACGATAGCCCGTTCCATCGAGAAGATGCCGTCAGAGTCACAGATTCGAGCTGCCCTGTCTCGGTCCGGGTTCAAGTCAGTCACGGTCACTCCGTTCTTCGTCACAAACGAGCTCCAGGACCTGTTCCTCTACTCCGGGAAGCATCGGCCCGAGCTGTACTTGGACCCAGCCGTCCGCGCCAACATCAGCTCGTTCGCTAACCTGGCTCCCAGCGCCGAGATCCAGGACGGGCTCGCCCGGCTGACTGCGGATCTGCAAAGCGGCGCCTTTGCATCGGTCAAAGCTCGCTACGCTACACAGGTAGGTGACTACGCATGCATCGCCGCGCGGGCCTACGGCTAGACCCTGCTTGGAGTTGAATGTATCTGGCAGCCGCTGAATTCGCACGGCTCTTCGTGCTTGGGCGCCACGCGGTGCTTGTAGGCAAGCCGTTCCAGCTGTGCACGGTCGAGAATGGTGAGCTATCGCCCGTTGGGATCATTCCAAGAGTGCGTGCGTGAGGCGTTGAGCACTTCGAACGTGTCGCACGACTGCAGCGCCTTTTCGATGTGCAGCAGGGTTGGCCAATGTTCCCGGCTGAATGGGCGATTCTGCGCGGTAGGGGGCATGCCCAGCCCAGTGGGGCCGTCTCTGCGGCCGAAGTTGGAGATTTTCCAGGCCGGTCAGCGCACGGAAGGCGGCCTGCATGCATCCCAAGCCCGGGGATTGGAACTGGCCCGGCACTTGACCGGCAGGTGTCGTGCACGTGCGGCCGTCGAAAGCGGACTCGGTGGCTCGATCCCGTGCGCGTCGACCTCGAACCGAGCCCGAACTGACCTTGAGCCTGGCAAATCCTCAGTTTGTGTCCGGAATCGTGCTCTGGTTGAGCAGGTCGCCGTTGTTCTGCAAACCGATGGCAAAGGGTAGGACCGCGCTGCCGCCCGTGGTGCTGACCTCCTCGACCAGAAGGCCGAGGATCGGAGCATCGGAAATCGTGCCATGGGTGGAGCTGGCGCTGCCCCCGGCGATCCGGAACGCGCCGGTCTCGCGTGACTGGAAGTTCTCCGAACCGGTGTGCAGGGTCGAGAGCAGAAACTCGTTGGTGAACACGCCGCTGATGTCCTTCAGGCGTTTGCGAGTCCAGCAGGTGAAGCTCGCCTGCGAGCTGAACTGCTCCTCGTTGTCGTTGAGCACGATGAAGTTCGTCGAGGTGTTGAAGACCGACCCCGCGAGGCTCACCAGCACCAGATGGGAAGCGCGCACGCTGGGGCTGTCGACATGGCCCGTGAAGCGGGGGAAGAACAGCATGTCGGGCGCGGACTGGTACTCCAGGTTGTTGAGGTCCCTGCGTCCGTCACCGTCGAGGTCGGTGCTCGAGCCCTGCGCGGGTACCGCCCGGAACACGTAGGGCTGGTACTCGTAGTCGCCGGCCGTCGCGGTGTTGATCACGCGCGCGGTCCCGATCAGATGGTTGAAGCTGATCGGGGCACCCGTGCTGGTGCTGCGCGCAAACGCGTACAGGTAGCCGGTGCTGAGCCCGGAGCTGTCGAGCTTGGTGTTGACGGTCAGCGTGTCCCCGGGCGTCAGCGTGCGCAGGCGGTTGGTTTCGAGGCAGTTGCTGCTGCGGATGTAGATCAGCTCCACGCGCACGCTGCCGGAGCTCGTGGCAAGGTTGGTGTTCGTCAGCGTGGCCCAGGTCACGGAGCTGCCCGAGTTGTCGAGCAGCGGGTAGACCAGCAGTGAGCCGGGCGGCAGCACACCGTTCTGGGCCGAGGCCGACGAGGCCAGCAGCGAGGCTGCGATCAGAAAAGCAAGTTCCTTGAATGCGTTGGTGAACATTTGGTTTGTGCAAGGGTATGGGCTTGTTCGGGTTTGCGCCAGCGACAGCTCCAGAGGGTCTCCGCCCAGTCACTCGATCCGCGACTGGGCCGATGTCCCCGGCAGGGGATCGGTATTCAGCCCGCCGCCCTTCGGCCCTTCCCAACAGTGCAACCGAGGCCTGATTTTCGACCGGCCAGGCAAGCAACGGGGTTGCGCCCTCGTCGCTCCCGTGCTGTCTTGAGTCTCTGCTCTCCGTTTTTTCTCGGTCCCTCCTCTGGAGTCCCCCCACCATGCGAGTTTCCGTCTTCGGACGCGCGGTCGCCTCTGTGATCGCGCTTGGTGCCCTCTCTCTCCCCGGTCTGACGCAGGCACAGGCTGCCGACGGACCGTTCCTGCGCAGCATTCCGGAGGGCTACATCGCTCCGGGACCGCTGCACCGCGTGCTCTTCCCGGCTGAGGCCGCCGGGTTGCAGACGCTGCTCGAGCGCGGCGCGGTGCTGTCGAGCGAGGACTACGGTTCCTTCGTCTGGGCCTGGGTCGATGCCAACCGGGTCGGTGGCGTCGAGGGGCTGCGTGCGCTGGGCGCCGAACTGCGCGACGAGGACACGCTGATCAACTTCAACGGCTATGTGCTCGATGGAGCGCGTCCCGCGACGAGCGATGCGCTGCTCGCCACGATTCCCGCGCATCTGCGCGCTCCGCAGAGCGCTCCTGCCGACGGCGAGTCGCGCCTGCGGGTGGTGCAGTTCGCCGGACCGGTCAAGGACGCCTGGAGCGACATGCTGCGCGCCACGGGCGCCCACATCGTCAGCTACGTCGCGAACAACGCCTACGTGGTCAAGACGGACCCGCACAGCGATGCGCGCGTGCAGGGTCTGCGCAGCGAGCCCGCGGTGCTCTCGATCCGTTCGTACGAACCGGCCTTCAAGCTGCGGCCGGAGCTGCGCGGCACGGACTTCCAGGACTCGTGGGCCTACACCGTGATCGTGCAGGTGATCGCCGACCGCGAAGGTGAGGCTTTCGCCCGCTCGCTGGGCAACTTCGCGATCGCGAGCCTCGGCGAGCCCGAAGCCGTGATCGGCTACTGGAACGTCAAGCTCGAGATCGACGGTGCCAACCTGCACGAACTGGCTCTCGACCCGCGCATCTTCGCGATCGAGCCCGTGCTGGAAGCGCGCCTGTTCGACGAGGCGCAGGGCCAGATCATGGCCGGCAACCTCAACGCCGCCGGGACGCAGCCGAGCGGTCCGGGCTATCTTGCCTGGCTCACGTCCAAGGGCTTCCCCGGCACCAGCCCCTTCCCCTTCAGCGTGGATGTGGTGGACGACGGCGTCGACCGCGGCAGCACGACGGATGTCAACGTGGAGTTCCGCGTCAATGGGACCGCCGCGGGTGCCAGCCGGGTCACGTTCAACAACAACTATTCGGGTGATGCGCTAGCCGATGGCGGGGGCGGCCACGGGAACATCAACGCCTCGATCATCGGCGGCTACAACAACCTGACGGGTGCGGCCGCTGAAGATGCTTCGGGCTACAACTACGGACTTGGCATCGCGCCGTGGGTCGGAATCGGCAACACCAAGGTGTTCTCGAACTCCGGCGCGGGCGTGTTCAACCAGCCGACGCTGACGCGTCTGGCGGCGGCCTACAACTCCGGCGCGCGGATCAGCTCCAACTCCTGGGGCTACACCTCGGGCACGACCTACAACACCGACAGCCAGGCCCACGACCAGGCCGTGCGCGATGCGCTCAGCGGCACGGCCGGCAACCAGGAGTTCGCGATCGTCTTCGCAGCGGGCAACGACGGCTCGCTGGCTTCGACGGTCCACCCGCCGGGCACGGCCAAGAACATCATCACCGTGGGCGCGGCGGAGAACTACCGCATGACCGGCAGTGACGGCTGCGGAATCGCCAACACCGGCGCAGACAACGCGATGGACGTGATCAGCTTCTCCTCGCGCGGTCCGACCTCGGATTCGCGCAAGAAGCCCGAGATCATGGCACCGGGCACGCACATTCAGGGTGCTGCCAGCCGCTCGACGGTCTACAACGGCTCGGGCGTCTGCAACCAGTACTGGCCGACAGGTCAAACGCTCTACTGCTGGTCGAGCGGCACCAGCCACTCGACACCGGCCATCGCGGGTGCTGCGGCTCTGGTTCGCCAGTGGCATGCCAACAACAGCCTGCCCACACCCAGCCCGGCAATGACCAAGGCCACGCTGGTCGCCAGTGCGACACACATGACCGGGGTCGGCGCCAACGACACGCTGTGGTCCAACAACCAGGGCATGGGCAATGTCAACCTCGGGCGCGTCTTCGATACTGCAGCCCGCATCCGCGTCGACCAGACCCAGGTGATTGGCGCCACGGGCGGCACTTACACGGTCAGCGGCAGCATCGCGAGCAGCACGACGCCTTTCCGCGTCGCGCTGGCGTGGACGGATGCCTTCGGACCCACGACGGGCAATGCCTACGTCAACAACCTCGACCTCGAGGTGACGGTCAACGGCACGCTGTACCGCGGCAACGTGTTCTCCGGAGCGAACTCCGTCGCCGGCGGCACTGCCGATGTGCGCAACAACCTCGAGAGCGTATTCCTGCCCGCGGGTACCAGCGGTTCGTTCAGCATCACGGTCCGCGGCACCAACATCGCCGGCGACGGCGTGCCGGGCAATGCCGACACGACCGATCAGGACTTCGCGCTGCTGGTCTACAACGGCTCCGCCTCGGCTCCGAGCCCGGATTTCAGCCTTGCGGCGAGCCCGGCATCGGCCACGGTGATCCAGGGATCCTCGACGAACTTCACGATCAGCAGCACTGCTCTCAACGGTTTCTCGGGCACGATCAGCCTCAGCGCGAGCCCCGCGATCAGCGGTGTCAGCTACTCCTTCGCTCCGGCCAGCGTCGCTGGCGGTTCGAACTCGGTCTTGACGGTCAGCACGACGGCTGCAGCCACGATTGGGACGCAGACGCTGACAATCACTGGCACCAGCGGAGCGCTGGTACGCACGACGAACGTGAGCCTGACCATCAACGCTCCGGCAGGGGCCAACCCGGTCAAGACCTTCAGCGCCTCGCCGGGCCTTTCCATCCCCGACAACAACACCACTGGTGTCAACAGCACCATCGCCGTCCCCGACTCGCTGACGATCGCCTCGGTTTCCGTCGAGGTAACGATCACGCACCCCAAGAAGAGCCAGCTGATCGCCACCCTGACTGCGCCGGATGGCACCACGCGCATCCTGCACAACCGTACAGGGGGCAACGTGGCCAACGTGATCACCACCTACGCGATCGTGACCACTCCAAACCAGCCGCTGACCGCGCTCAACGGCAAGAACACGCTGGGTAACTGGCGACTCAATGTCTCGGACCGCGCGGCCGGCACGGTGGGCACGTTCAACTCGTGGAAGATCACGTTCAACGGCGAGCAGACCGCCTCGCCGAGCCTCGCGATCCCCGACAACAACACCACCGGGGTCACGAGCACGATCAACTACACTCGTACGGGAACGGTCGCGAGCGTCAAGGTGCGCACGACCATCCCGCACACCTACAAGGGCGACCTCGAGGTGGCGCTGATCGGACCGGACGGGACCACGGTGCTCCTGCACAATCGCACTGGCGGGGCTACCGACAACGTGACGACAGAGTTCCCCGATCTCACGGTTCCGGCCCAGTCGCTGTCGGCCTTCACCGGCAAGACGATCACGGGCAACTGGAGCCTGCGAGTGCGCGACCTCGCGGCCGGTGACACGGGCACCTTGAGCAACTGGACGCTGTCGCTGACCGCCCAGTAACTCCTTCGGAATCCGGACTGTTCATGCCGAGCGTGGGTTGACCACGCTCGGCAGTTTCTTGGCGAACTCCCGCAGGGCTCGACCGCGGTGACTCACCCGCGCCTTCTGCTCCGGTTCCAGTTCGGCGAAGCCGCGGCCTGTTTCGGAGAAACCGTCCTCGGTGAACTCGAACAGCGGGTCGTAGCCGAAGTCATGCGTGCCGCGCGCAGCGCTCAGAATACGGCCGCGCGCCGTGCCGAGCACCTCCAGGGCAATCGATCCGTCAGGTCGGGAGAGCGCCAGCGCGCAGACGAAGCGCGCACCGCGTCTTTCAGCCGGCACGCCTTCGAGTTCGCGCAGCAGCTTGGCATTGTTGGCGGCATCGTCGCCGTGCGTTCCGGCGTAGCGCGCCGAGTACACGCCCGGAGCGCCCCCCAAGGCCTCGACTTCCAGACCGGAATCGTCCGCCAGCGCCCACATGCCGCTGCTGCGCGCCGCGTGCAGCGCCTTCTTGCGCGCATTGCCGGCGAAATCCGGCTGATCTTCCTCGACCTCCGGAATGCCGCCGATCTCGCGCGGCAGCACCAGCTGGATCTCCAGACCCTCGAGGATGCGCGCGAGTTCCCGGAGCTTCTTCTGGTTGTTGCTGGCCAGCAGCAGCTTCATGCGCCGACAGAGGCGCGCTGCAGCGCGAACAGTTCGCGGATCGCGGCCTCGCCGAGGCCGAGCATCGCGTCATGCTCGGCGCGCGTGAAGGGCGCACCCTCGGCGGAGCCCTGCACTTCGATGAAATGACCGTCACCCGTCATCACGAGGTTCATGTCGGTCTCGGCCTTGGAGTCCTCCGCGTACGCGAGGTCGCACAGCGTCTCGCCGCCGACGACGCCCACCGAGACGGCCGCGACCTGCGAGCGCAGCGGCCAGCTCTTGAGCCAGCGGCGCGACTCCATCTGCCGAAAGAGGTCGTGCAGCGCGACCCAGGCGCCGGTAATGGCACAGGTGCGCGTGCCACCATCGGCCTGCAGCACATCGCAATCGACCCACACGGTGCGTTCGCCGATCTGCGACAGGTCGACGATGGCCCGCAACGAGCGCCCGATCAGGCGCTGAATCTCGACCGAACGGCCATCGACAGAACCCGCTCGGTCGCGTGCTTTGCGCTGTTCGGTCGAGGAGGGCAGCATCGAGTACTCCGCCGTGAGCCAGCCCTTGCCGCGGCCCTGCAGGAAGGCTGGAACGCCATCCTGTGCCATGGCCGTGCACAAGACGCGCGTGTGGCCGAAGCTCGTCAGCACCGAACCAGGTGCATGACGAGTGAACTGACGCTGGAAGGTGACCGGGCGCAAGGCGCCCGCAGAACGTCCGTCGATGCGCGGCATGATGGCGCGGGAGTATAGGGATCAGAGCGCCTGCACGCCCGTGATCCATTCCAACGCGAGCGAGGGACGGCCCTCCAGCAGCAGTCCCTGCTCCCAATCAAGTCCGCGCAGCCGGCCCTCGTGGTGCTGGGTGGTGGTGAACACGCGCACAAGCCGGTCCTTGAGCCCCAGGCAGGCGAGAAAGCGCAGCGGCAGCTCTGGATCGCGATCCACCGCCGCCCGGGTCTCGCGGCCGAGGTTCTCGAGCAGCAGTTCCTGAACGAGCTCGCGCGATGCCGTGCATCCGCACAGGGCGAGGCTGGTGGCCTCCAAGCCTGCGGGGAAGCTGCGCTGCGACACGTTCAGGCCGATGCCGATCACGTAGTGGGGGGCTGCGGGGTCCAGCCCGCGGGTCTCGACCAGCACGCCGGCCAGCTTTCGGCCAGCGTAGAGCAGATCGTTTGGCCACTTGAGGCACAACTCGGCCGAGCTTCCGAGCAGCGCTCTGGCCGTGGCATGAACCGCCAGCCCGCCCGCCATCGTCAGTCCGGCCGGAGACAGCGGCGGGGGTGGCGGCAGCAGCACCATGGAAAGGTACAGACCCTCATCGCGGGCGCTGTGCCAGGCGTGTCCGCGCCGACCGCGTCCTGCGGTCTGTTCGCGGGCGACGTGCACATCCCCGTCGCGCGCCGCGCCAGCGGCGATCGCGCAGAGCGCGCGCTCGTTGGTCGAATCGACGGAGTCGTGCTGGATGAGATTCCGGCGCACACGCGCAAGCTAACGCGGGCTTGCGGATCTGGACAGCGCTAGAATCCGGCGACTCCGATGAACCCGCGTCGCGTCCTTGGCCCTGCGATGCTGCTGCTTTGCGCCTGTTCGCAGGATGCGCCCTTGCAGGAGCCGCAGCTGCCCGCTGCGGTGCCTAACGGCGGGCCCGCCACTGCAACCCCGGCCGGTGCCCCGGAAGAACTGCTGAAGCAGGAACTGCTCGCGCAATCCTTCGGTCCCGGGACGGTTGCCGATCTGGGCTTGCCGGAGCCCTTCGTGCGGCGAGTGCGCGACCGGGTGCTGCGCGCGCGCTATCTCGAGACGCAGCGCGTGATCGTGCCCGACGGCCTCGTCGAAGCTGCGCCGGCGCCCCCCGTGCACAAGGGCGATCCGCCGCTGGAGGTGATCCGGGCGCGCGCCAATCCCGACCGCGATGCGTTCCTCCCGCGACTGGCCGAGAGCTGGCCGCCCGCCCGGGGATACCGCGCCGTGCGCGTCTTCGAGGATCCAAGGCCACTTGCGGCGCCCTATCTGCCCGAACCGGAACTCGCCCAGCCCGTCGCGCGTGGGCTCTCCAAGGACGGATTGCTGCTCACCACGGCCCGCGTTGTGCAGTTGCTCCGCGAAAAGCAGCTACCGGTGACCTTGGAGAACCTTGGACGCAGCGGACTGCCGATCGACTGGTTGGCGTTCTTCCAGGCACCTGCGCCCCTGCCGCAGTGGATCGGGCAGCGGCTCGCGGCCGGATTGACACCCGAGCAACTCAAGCCCGAGCTCGATGCGCTGTCCTTTGTTTTTCAACCCTCGCGCAAGGGCCTGAGACTGTGTACCGATTCGGGCGAGGAGCCGATCACTGCACTGCGTGCCCAGCTTTCGCGCGGTGATCCATGGCATCGCGAGGGAGACGGCGGCAACGTCGAACTGCTGCGGGCCACGGTCGCAGCCCTCGGGCCGCTGCCCTTGACCGTGACGATCACGAGCGAACAATTGCCCACCTGGGAGCGCACGGCCGGCACCTGGGATTGGCCTGCGGGCTCGCGGGTACGGGTGCTGTGTACCCAGTTGCCGGTCTCACAATGGACGCAGGACAACGGCAAGCCCGCCCGCGACGAGGATGGGCCCCTGCTGCTCGTCCCCCGCTTTGCCTCGCGCTCGGAACTCGGAGCAAGCCTTGTACCCGCGGAGACCTACCTGGTGGAGGAATACGCGGCCGCGGGCGAGCGCGTGGTCGTTTCGCCGCTTTCATTCCAGGGCGGGAACCTGATCTGCGTGCGCCACCCCAAGACCGGCGAGCGGCTGCTCCTGGTGGGGGAGGCGGAACTGCATCGCAACACGAGCCTGGGTTTGAGCCAGCAGCAGGTCCTGAGCGCCTTCCGTGCCGAGTTCGGAGTCGAGCGCTGCGTGGTGCTGCCCGCGGTGGGCTTTCACATCGATACGGAGGTGTCCGTGCGGGCCGTGGGCGAGGAATTGTTGGCCTTCGTCAACGACATGCAGGCGGGCGCGGAAAAGATCGTCCGGGCTGGACTGGCGGCATTGGAGCGGGGCGGGCGGCTCGAGCCAGCAGTGGCTCGCCGGCTCGAGCAGTCTTGGCAGGCACGGAAGCTGCCCGAGTTTCTGCGCGAGCTCGAACCCGTGCTGGAACAGGGGGCTTCGGCACCGGGCCAGTTCCCGGAAGCCTTGGCGCGCCTGTTCCGGGAGCTGCCGGGCGATCACGGCCCCGGCAACCTGATGAGCTTCTTCGCAGCCCTCGACTACATCACCGGCGTCAGCGGGGGCGGCGAAAACCCGGGGCTGGACCCGGCCACCGCCGCCTACCTGAAGAGCTTCCTGCGCCGCGAACGCGACCGGCTGATCCTGATCCGGGGCCTTGAGAATCTGGGAATGCGCATTGTGCCCATCCCGGGCTTCCCGGAGGAGGCCCAAGGGGTCGCTCCGCTCAACGCGATCCACGGGCCGCGGGTGGTGCTGCTCTCCGGCCACGGCGGGCTGTACCGCGCGCTCGACCAGGACAGCCGCGAGCGGGTCAGCGCGGCCTGTGGGCCGGAAGTGGCGATTTTTTCGCTGCCCGCAGCCGAGAGTCAGCGGCGCGGCGGGGGCGTGCGCTGCTCGCTCGCGATCGAGAATCGCAGCCGCTGACCCCCTCCCCGGGCCCGCCGGGAGGGGGTAGACTTTAGGAGTGCCCGCTCTGAGGCAAGGAACGAGTCCTCCCTCAGGCCGGGCGCAAAAAAACCATGGAACTTCGGAAAGGCATGCCTTCGTCCCACGCAGGCGGACTCTAGGGCGGCAGCGACTGCCCTCGACCGCTTTCTCGGCCGGAAATGCCTGCCGCGCGATTTCCTCAGGACCCTGCAACTCTCACCAACAAGGTAGTGAACGCAATGACCAAGACTTGGACGAAGGTGCTGTCGCTCAGCACTGCTCTCGCTGGCGCGGCGATGCTCTCGCTCGATGCCCAGGCCCAGACCCCCTGCCAGGGAGCTACAGGCCCTGACGTGATCGTGGGCGACATTCAGGACGTCGCGAACTACGCTTCGCTCAACGGCGTCGAAGCCCTCGCGCTGGGCACCTACTCGTGCAACCAGGGCACCCAGACGCTCAGCTGGATTTCGAACAACAACCTCCACCCGGTGATCGGCGGCAACCTGTACAAGTACAAGGTCGTCAACGGTTCGGGCCGCTTCGAGCAACTGGGCATGAGCTGGTTGAAGCACGGCTTCTTCGCCCTGTCCAACAACCTGTGCTGCACAGGCTGCCAGGCGACCAGCGGCTCCTCGCTGGGCATCCGCTGCGCCGACCCCTACACCGCCGTGCGCAACGGCTCGCAGAGCGGCGCGGGTCCCAAGTGGCAGGTCAATGCCTCGACGGGCGTCTTCACCTACCCGCCGGCCAACCCGGCGTTCAGCGGATCGACCGCCCGTCGTCTGCAGGTCAAGATCACGGACCTCGAGGCTTCCTCGGCTTCGGTGCGCTACTTCGGCGAAGCTCAGTACGTCACGCAGGATGACGCCGCCGCCGGCAACGACAACAACAACGCCAGCTACCGCGAGCTGACCGTCACTGGTTCGGGCACGGCTTGGACCTTCTCGCTCACCGCGGGACAGACGACCCAGCGCGAGAAGCCGGCGATCCTCGCCTGGCAGGCGATCGATCCGGCCGTGCAGATCCAGTACATCGACATCCCCGGCGACGGCCGTCTGATCCTCGGCTGGAAGGTCACTGAGATCACGCCCGGCACCTGGCACTACGAGTACGCGCTGCACAACCTCAACAGCGATCGTTCGGTCCAGAAGTTCGCGCTGCCCGTGGGCGCGGCCATGCTGAGCAACCTCGGGTTCCGTGACGTCGACTACCACAGCGGCGATGGCATCAGCAACGTGACCACCAGCGGAACGGACTGGTCGGTCACCAACGTGGCGGGCACGCTGGCTTGGGCGACCGATACCTTTGCTGCCAACAGCAACGCCAACGCGCTGCGCTGGGGCACGCTGTACAACTTCCGCTTCGACGCCAATACGCCTCCGACGAACGGCAACATCACGCTGAGCCCCTTCAAGTCGGGCTCGGACATCACGGTCGCCGCGCAGGTGCCTCAGGTCGCTTCCGGCGGTCCCATCACGCTGGTCTGCGATCCGGGCGCCGCTGGCGTCATCGCCTGCCCCTGCGCCAACCCGGCTCTGGGTCCTGGTCAGGGCTGCGACAACAGCTCCTCGACGGGCGGTGCGATGCTGAGCGCGGCGGGCAACGCTTCGCTGAGCTCCGACACGGTCGTCGTCAACGCGATCGGCGAGAAGCCGACCGCTACCTCGATCCTGCTGCAGGGTGACAACCTCAACGCCACGGGCACGGTCTTCGGACAGGGCATCCGCTGCGTTGCGGGCAGCCTCAAGCGCCTCTACGTCAAGAACGCGGTCGGTGGCGCGGTCACGATGCCGGGTGCTGGTGATCCCACGATCACCGCTCGCGCCACAGCGCTGGGCGACACGCTCGCGGGTGGTTCGATCCGTTACTACGGCATCTACTACCGTGACCCGATCGTCCTCGGCGGCTGCTCGGCCTCGAGCACCTTCAACGTCACGAACCAGGCCAGCGTCACCTGGAACCCCTGATTCCTGACTCTGACTCGAGCTTCGGGCGGCAGCGCCTGAAGCCCTGAAAAAGCACGCGGCCGGCGCTCTGCGCCGGCCGCGGTCGTTGGAAGGCCTGTTGAGCGGCTCTCGCGCCGGATCAGGCAGCTGCTTCAGGTGAGGAAGGTGCCCGAGCGCTCGCCCAGCTGGCCCTTCATGCGGCTCATCACGTTGGAGTGGATCTGGCAGACGCGGCTCTCGGTGAGTCCGAGCATCTCGCCGATCTCGCGCATGGTGTGGCCGACCTGGTAGTACTGCTCGATGATGAAGCGCTCCTTGTGAGTCAGCGCCTTGGTGAGGAACAGCATCGTGTCGCGGCGGTGCAACTCGCCGATCGGATCGACAGCCTTGCGATCCTCGAGCACGTCGACTTTCTCCACCGAGCTCTCGTCCTCGCGGTCTTCCCACTTGTCGGAGAGCGAGAACATCGCCTTGGCATTGGCCGTGAGCAATTCATCGGCGAGCTCTCCGTGCTCGGCGCGCAGGGCCTCCGCGAGCTCGGCGTGGGTGGGCTCGCGACCGTATTCGCCGGTTAGTCGCTGCAGCGCGCGCTCGATCCGGCTGGCCTTGAGGCGCACGAGACGCGGCACCCAGTCCTGGGAGCGCAGCTGATCTAGGATCGAGCCCCGCACACGGGTCGAGCAGTAGGTCTTGAACTTGATGTTGCGCTCGGGCTCGAAGCCGCGAATCGCGTCCATCAGCCCGAACAGGCCCGCGCTGACGAGGTCATCGAGTTCGATGGATTTGGGCAGCGTCTGGAGCAGGCGCTCGGCGATGTAGCGCACCAGCGGGTAGTGGCGCTCCATCAGCACGTTGCGCAACCGCTCCACTTCAGCTTCCTTCTTCGCCTTGCGGGCGGAGCGGTACAGGCTCCAGATCTCCTCCGTGGGGACCTTCTCTAGATCAGGGGCGTGCACCTTCTCGATCTTCACCGGCGCGGGACGGCCCGAGGGCAGCGGTGCCTTGGGCTTCGTTTCGCGCACGGGAAGCTCCGCATTCGCCTGCGACTTGGGATTCGGTTTCTTGGCCTTCATCTGTGCACCTTGCCTAGTACTGGATCAGGGAATGGACTGCGGTGTCCAGCTTGGAACGACCGTTGAGGAACGAAAGCTCGATCACGAACGCGCAGGCGGCAGGCTTGCCGCCGACACGACGGACGAGGCGCAGGGCTGCCTCCATCGTGCCGCCGGTGGCGAGCAGATCGTCGATCAGCAGCACGCTCTGGCCGGGGCGGACCGCGTCGAGATGGATCTCGATGCGATCGGTGCCGTACTCGAGCTGGTAGCTCTCGGCGGCGGTCTTCCACGGCAGCTTGCCGGGCTTGCGGATCGGAACGAAGCCTTTGCCGAGGTGGTGGGCGAGCGCCGTGCCGAAGATGAAGCCGCGCGACTCGATGCCGACGACGAGGTCGTAGCTGGCTGGATTCACGAGCCCGGCGAGCCCGCTGACGGCTTCCTGAAGGCCTTCGGGGCTCTGCAGCAGGGGTGTGATGTCCTTGAAGAGGATGCCCGGCTTGGGGAAGTCAGGGACGTCGCGGATAAAGCGTTGAATCAAGTCTCCTCCAGGGGCTGGTCAACCCGACAAAGCGCGCCATCGCCAATCCTCGGCAGCTGCTTTGCCAGACTTGAGCCCGATCTCACATTTGCTCCGGGGCGGACATGCCCAGCGTGCTTAGACCGTTGCCCATTACGGACTTGGAAGCGCGTACCAAAGCCAGCCTCGCGGCGGTGACGCCCGCCTCCTGACCCAGCACGCGGCTGCCCACGTACCAGTTGTTGAGCTCGTGAGCCAGTTGGATCAGGTACTGCGACAGCTCCGAGGGCTCGCAGTTCTTCGCCGCCGAGCGCAGCACATCGGGGTAGCGCGCCAGCGCGATCAGCACGCCGCTCGCCTCCCCAAGCCCGCTCCAGTCGGCGGCGGCCCGGCCTTCTCCAGCCGCCTCGGCCTTGCGCAGGATCGAGGCGAGGCGCGCGTGCGTGTACTGCAGGTAGGGGCCCGTGTCGCCCTCGAAGGAGAGGATCTCCTGCTTGTCGAACAGCACATCCTTGATGCGCTCGCGCTTGAGGTCGTTGAACACGATCGCGCCGATGCCGACCTGCTCGGCGATCTCCGCGAGGTTCGCACCCTCGGGGTTCTTTTCCTTGACCACGCGCAGCGCTTCCTCGACCACTTCATCGAGCAGGTCATCGAGCACCAGCACGGCACCCTTGCGGCTCGCCAGCTTGGTGCGGCCGGGGCCCAGCAGGAGTCCGAAATCGATGTGCTCGACGCGCGGCTCCCAGTCGAGACTCATGCGCTTGAGCACGCCCTTCAGCTGGCGGAAGTGCAGCTTCTGCTCGCCGCCGACCACATACAGCGCGCGCGCAAAGGCGAACTCCTCCCAGCGCGAGAACAGCGCCGCGAGATCGCGCGTGGCGTACAGCGTGGTGCCATCGTACTGGCGCAGGAGGCAGGGCGTCTCCTTGAGGCTCCTCTCGACGCCGCCCAGCGTCACGACCAGCGCGCCCTGCGAGAGCTCGACGACGCCCGCCTTCTCGACGCGGTCAAAGGTCGCCTGCAGCAGGTTTTCGTACCACGATTCGCCGCGCACCAGATCGTGGCGGATGCCCAGCCGCCGGTACGTCTTCTCGAAGCCGGCCAGCGAGACCTTGGTGACCTGGCGCCACAGCTCGCGCACCTCGCCTTCGCGCCCCGATTCCAGCTCGCGCCAGGCCTCGCGCGCTTCCGCCGCGAAGGCGGGATCGCTCTCGACCTGCTGCTTGCTCCACTGGTACAGCTCCAGCAGGCCGTGCACCGGGTTCGTCTCGTCGAGCTGCTTGCCGCGGCGGCGGATTGCGACCACCAGACCGCCGAACTGCGAGCCCCAGTCGCCGATGTGATTGATGCCGACGACGCGGTAGCCCAACTGCTCATGCAGACGCACCAGCGCCGCGCCGATGATCGTCGAGCGCAGGTGACCGACATGCATTGGCTTGGCGATGTTGGGTGAGCTGTAGTCGATCACCACCGTCTGGCCGGCGCCTTCGCGGCTGCTGCCGTAGGCGGCGCCCTCGCTTTCGATGGCCCGGATCACGCGCTCCGCGAGCACCTGGCGATCGATGCGGAAGTTGAGGAACGGGCCCGTGGCCTGTGCCGTGATACCCTCGAGCTTCCACGCGCCTGCCAGCTCCGCCGCAAGTGCCGGCGGAGCCTTGCCGAGCTGCTTGGCGAGCTGGAAGCAGGGGAAGGCGAGATCGCCCAGCGCGGGATCGCGCGGGAGTTCGATGCGGAACTCGGCGGCCGAGCGGCCGGTGTGCGCAGCGAGGGTTTGGGCGATGGAATCGGCGAACAGACGCATGGAGGCTCGCAGCCTAGAGGGCGCGAGCCGGTGGGTTCAAGAACTGACCCACGCTTCCCACTCGGCGTTGGCCGCGGCGAGATCGCGCTCGACCTCCGCGATGCGCATCTGGGTCTCTTTCAGCTTCGTCGCGTTGCGGTAGACCTCCTCGGAAACGGAGGCTTCGTGCAGGGACTTGAGCTCGGTCTCCAGCGCCATGATGCGCTGCTCCAGCTTCTCGAACAGCCAGGGGTTGCGGATCTTGCCCGGCGCGGACTTGGGCTTGTCGGCCTCGCCGGCGGGTCCCTTGGCGCTCTGGGGCTTGGAACTGGGCTTGGCCGGCGCCCTGTTGGCCGAGTGGGCGGCCGAGCGGGCGGCGTCTTCCTCGCGGCGCTTGGCGCGGTAGTCGGAGTAGTTGCCCGTGTAGCGGCGCACGCCGCCGTGGTCGACCTCGAGGATCTGCGTGCACAGTCCGTCGAGGAAGGCCCGGTCGTGGCTGACGAAGACCAGCGTGCCGTCGAACTCCGAGAGCATCTCCTCCAGCGCCGTGCGGGCCGCCAGATCGAGGTGGTTGGTCGGCTCGTCCATCGCCAGCCAGTTGGGCGAGCGCGAGAGCAGCAGCGCCAGCGCCAGCCGCGCGCGCTCGCCGCCCGAGAGGCTTGCGATCGAGGCCTCGATCTCATCGCCGCGGAAAAGGAAGCGCGCCAGCAGATCGCGCACCTGCTGGTCGGTCCACAGCGGCTGGGCACGGCGCAGCTCCAGATAGGGGGTCGCGTCCGCGCGCAGATCCGAGGTGTCCTGATCGTAGTAGCCGCAGTGGGTCTTGTGGCCCCACAGGATCTCGCCTGAGAGCGGCTGGATGCGGCCGGCGAGGATCTTGAGCAGCGTGCTCTTGCCGGCGCCGTTGCGGCCCACGATGCCAATGCGGTCGCCGCGGCCGATGCGCAACTCACAGTCCACGAACAGGCGCTTCTTATCGTAGCCGCCGCAGAGCGCGTGCGTTTCGATCACCATTTCGCCGGAGCGTTCGGCCTTGGAAGCGCGGATGATCGGCTTGCGCACTTCGTGGCGCGGACAGGCGAGGCGCTCGAGGTTGGAGAGCTTCTTCTCGCGGCCCTTGGCCTCAGCAGTGCGCTGGCTGCCCATGTGCTTCTTGATGAAGACTTCTTCCTTGCGGATGAAGTCCTGCTGCTCCTCGTAGGCGCGCATCGCGGACTTGAAGCGCTCCTCCTTGAGGTTGATGTAGGTCTCGAAGTTGCCCGGGAAGTGCTGCAGCTCGCCGAATTCGAGATCGTAGATCGTGTCGACCGCGTTCTGCAGCAGGCGGCGGTCGTGGCTGACCACCAGTACCGCGCTTTTCAGCGTCGAAAGCCAGTTTTCGATCCACTCGATGCCCGCGAGATCGAGGTGGTTGGTCGGCTCGTCGAGCAGCAACAGATCGCTGCCCGTGATGAGCACGCGGGCCAGCGCCACGCGGCTCTTCTCGCCTCCCGAAAGCGTGCGTGCCTCGCGCTCCCAAAAATCCGGGCCCAGACCGATGCCGTCGAGCACGGCTTCGACGCGTCGCTCGCCGCCGTAGCCGCCGAGTCCCTCCAGCTCGGTTTCGAGGCGCTGCTGTTCGGCGAGCAGGCGCTCGAGTTCGGTCGCATCGGCCGAACCCATGCGCTCGTGGCAGCGCTCCAGATCCGCCTGCAGTGCGCGCAACTCGTCCAGACCACCCTCGACGATCTCGCGTACGCTTTTTCCCGCGGGAAACTCCGGCCGCTGCGGCACATACGCCAGCCGTGCACCCTTGCGCAGCGTCACGGTGCCGTAGTCAGGCTGCTCCAGACCCTCGATCAGCCGCAGCAGCGTGGTCTTCCCGCCGCCGTTGCGTCCGACCAGGCCGACCTTCTGCCCCGGATCGAGACGCAGGCTGGCCTCGCGCAGCACTTCGTGCGCGCCGTACAGCTTGCGGACCTTGTCGAGGATCAGGAGGCTCATGCGGGGCGAAACAGGATACTGCGCTCCTGTCGGAAAGGTTTTCCGAGCTCGCGTTTTGTGGTCAGCGGATCCTCAAGATTCTGAACGGCCTTCCGATAGTCGAGGACATGAGCATCTCCCGCATCCCCGCGTCGACGGCCCCGCAAAGCGCTGCCGTTCCCACCCCGTCCCGCAAGGATCCCGTCGCCAAGCCCGAAACGCAGGCGGAAACGCCCGCGCCGCTCGCCCAGCGACTCGCCAACATGACCAGCAAGGTCGAGGCCCGCGTGGCGAAGGCCATCGAGAAGGGCGAACTGAGCGAGCAGCAGATCCAGAATCTGCGCAGCTCAGCCGAGAAGTTCCAAGCTCTGATGAACCGCATCGGCAACGCCGACTTCCAGAACGGTCCCAAGCGTCAGGTGCTCTACGCGCTGCACCAGTTCTCGAATGACGTCGCCGCGATCCTCAACCCGCAGCCGACGGACAACACCAGCTCGCAGCCCACTGAGGCCAACAAGCCGCTCAGCAGGCTCGCCTGATCGCTCAGCACGCGGGACTGGCCCCGGTGCGGATCCGATAGCCGATCCATTCCAGCTCCTCCGGGCTGGCTGCGGGGCCGCCCAAAGGAGGGAATTGACCACCCGCATCCGTGGGCACGAGGTGGATGTGCACGTGGCGCACTTCCCAGCCCACCACGGCCACGCAGACCCGCTCGCAGGGCAGGTTGGCCTCCATCTGACGGGCCAGCAACCGCGCACGCTCCCACAGCGCGGAGTATTCCTGAGGCTCCATGGCGAACAGGTAGGGCTGCACGGTCTTCGTGCACAGGATCACATGGCCCGGCCGCTGGGGTCTGGGGGCCAGGAAGGCGAGGAAGCGCTCGTCCTCGTAAACGCGGGTGACGCGGGTTTCTCCGCGCAGGATGTCCTCGAAGGTCTTCATCAACGCCGCTATCCTATCTCGACCACATGCCTGCGCCTCCGTCTGACGCGCGCTCGATGCGCGGTGAAGTTGTCCGCGTCCGTCCCAGCGGTTCGGACGGCGTGGTGCTGACGATCCGCACCGAGATCCAGCAGCCGCCGCTGCGCGCCGCCCGTTTCTTCATGCTGCGCCGCGACGATCGGCTCTCGCCCGCCATCCCGCGGCCCTTTTCGCTCTACCGCCAGAACGGTGCCGAGCTGGAGTTCCTGATCAAGGTGATGGGGCAGGGCACCAAGGCTCTGGCGCAGTCGGCGCCGGGCACCGCCCTGCGGGTCGTCGGTCCTCTGGGCAATGGCTGGCCGACGCTCGATGGCGCCGGCGCGCCTTGGGTGATGCTCGCCGGCGGCATCGGTTCCGCGCCTTTCTACATGGGCATTCAGCAGGCGCTGGGCGGCATGGATGGCGCCAGGCCCTGCGCTCCCGAGCAACTGATCTATCTGTACGGCGCGGCCCATCAGGGGATGCTCTACGACCTCAACTTGTTCGAGTCGCTCGGCACACCTGTTCACACCTGCACGATGGACGGTTCGCACGGCCAGAAAGGCCATGTGCTGCAATTGCTCGAGCACCTGCAGCGCAGCGGACAAGTGCCGCAGCAGGTGCGGATCCTCGCCTGCGGTCCCGAGCGCATGCTCGAGGCCGTCGAGCAGCATGCGCGCGCGCGCGGACTGGAGTGCCATCTGTCGCTCGAGACGATGATGGGCTGCGGTGTCGGCATCTGCAATGGCTGTCCGGTGCCCACGAGGCCCGAAGGTCCGCTCGGCTCGTGGGGCAACGCCAAGGCCTGCGTCGAGGGTCCGGTGTTCTCCACGGATGCCGTGACTCTGTGCCACACGCACTAGGCAGCACGCACGGATACTGCTCCCCTTTCGGGGACATCGGCTTGGGATTGCAATCTCCTACTACTTCAAGGAAAAACGTCCTTTCCAAGCGATCGCTTCCGCCATGCTGAGGCGTCTGGGTAGTAGGCCGAGCTTGCTGGCGGCGCTGGGGCGGTGGTCGCGGTTGGTGCGCGGCCGGATGTAGTTCTTGTAGCCAGCGTAGATCCAGAAGTGATCTTGTTTGCGCTCGATGCGCT
>JBIKMH010000007.1:0-115662 GCA_044359355.1 Planctomycetota bacterium
TGCATCGAAGCCATCTGCCGCAGCGTCACCTTCGAGGTCAGAAGCTCGAAGATCGGGACCACGAGATCGGGGCGTTTCAGCCGGTAGTCGACGCGGAAGGTCTGCGCGGAAAAGCGGCGCTTGCAGCCCAGGCACTGTACTCGGGGCACGCTGCGCCCGTCGACCTTGCGCGTGTAGGCGCCGCGGAACTGATAACGAAAAGGCTTGGTGCGGTCGCACTCAGGGTAGGGACACTCGGTGGGAATGAACTGGCTCATCGGCTCCTCGATGCCGCGGCCCCATGCCCCGGCAATCAGGAGGACGGCTCCTGCAGCTCTGGATCGCGGAAAAACCGGTTTCCGGGAGCCAGTCCGACCAACGGTCTGGAGCAGTTCATCTCCCTATCTTGGCCTCGACCACCCCGCTGCTCATTCGCACCCTCTCCCAACTGCGCACGCTGATGACTCCGCCCCCGCTGCGTGGCGACACCACATCCTCACGCAGGAGGGGCTTGCCTCCAAGCCGCACTTCCACGCTCCCGCGCGCCTGACTGACCACGATCCCAAGCTCGATCCGCGCGCCCGGTTTCCAGCCCGCGAAGGCCACACCTTCCCCGCCTCGCGCTCGCGACAGCGCCCGTTCGGCCGAAACGGTGTCGACCAGAATGCGGGGTCGCAGGTCCTCCGACTGTCCGAAGAACACGACATGAAAACCCGCGACGCTGACGAGCAGCAGTTCCGCTCGGGAGTCCTCGGGCTGGTGGAAGACCAGCCGCACCTCAAGCTCGTCTTTCTGCAGCGCGATGCCCGCCAGCGGCAGGGTCGGCGATGGCCGTCCGAGGAAATCGGCATCATCGCGCGCAGTGCGCGCCGCCGCCCAGCCCGCGCCGTCGGGCAGCCACGATCCGATCGCGAACGACCCCGTCTGACCACGCGCGAAATCGAAGGCGAAGCGAATGCGGCCACCGCCCAGTTCCTGCGCCTTGACGTCCCCGAACAGGCGCAGCGGATCGGCCGCGAGCGCCCGTGCTGCCTCCAGCGAGTCGCGGGTCTGACGCAGGAAGACCAGTTCTTCTTCGGTCCACAGCTCCTTCTGGCCGAGCAGGTCACGCGCCAGCGTCAGCGCGGAATCCGGTCCGCTGCCCTCCGCCAGCATGCGCCGCAGCAAAGCGAGCCGCTCGGCCTCGCGCGCCCGACGCTCGCGCTGGGCGGCATCCATCGTGCGATTGCGGGACTGGGCCAGAAGACGACCGAGTTCGGCCACCAACGGATCCTCGGCGGACAGCGGAGCGCGGTCGAGCTCCAGCCCGGCCTCTGCAAGTCCCTCGGTATCGGACTCGCCCGCCTCGCGAAACAGGAACAGGGCTCGCGTGAGCCGGTCGGCGGGCACCTTGGGGCTCAGCGCGACCAACTGCAGCAGGCCCGCCGTGGACAGCACCAGCGTGCCTTCGCGCGCGGCCCGCTCGCGCAGGGCGAGCCGCCGCAGCGGAGCGGAATCGATCGCAAAGGCGAAGGGATGGAAAAGCGGATCCTGATCCACCTCGATACGGCCCTGCAGAGGCAATGTGCCGACGAGCACCTCACGGCGCGAACCCGCCCCGCTCAGAACCGCCTTGGCGGCACGTGCCAGCAGGCTCTGGAGCCGATCCGCTTCCAGCAGCCGCAGGGGAATGGTGACCGCAGCCTCTCCGCGCAAGAGCGCAGGCGCGACGCCGGCATACAAGGCGCGCACCGCCTCGTAGTCGCGAGCCTTCCACAGGCTGCTCGCCTGCGCATCCAACTCGCGCACCAAACGCAGCGAGTCTTCCTCGCGCAAACGCTCCTCGCGGCTCGCGAGACGTTCGCGCGCGCGGACCAGCTCCTCGGAACTGAGCACCACCAGACCGCTGGGCGGCCGCAGGCGCAGCCAGCCGCGCAACTCCGCGTCGGCCTGCAGCCGATCGCTGGCCTGCGACTGCGATCGCTGCTCCAGATCGCGCTGCAACTCGGCCTCGCGTGCACGGATCCACGCCACCCACTCCGAGTCCTGACGCTGCCAGGCGGCATCGAGCGCCGCGCGCCTCGAACTCATCCGCGCGCGCAGGGCTGCCTCGCCGCGAGCGACGACTTCGGGGCGCAGCCCGATTTGTTCGAGCCCCGCGGCAGCCAGCAATTCCTGCGCGCCCTGCTCCAGCCGCTCGCGTGCTCCACGCCAGTCGCCCTCGCGCTCGCGCTGATCGAGCTCCGGCAGCAGGATCTCGCTCGTGTAGCGGTCGACTCCTTCGAGAAACAACTGTTCCGCGGCCCGCTCGCCGTGGTCCACCTGCTCACCGAGCCCCTTCTGCCAGGCCTCGAGCGCATCGCTTTGCGTCTTCGGCAGCGCGCGCGAACCGACCCGCCGCGCCAGCTCCGGTCGCAGGCTCTCGCGGGCGAGCCTGCGCGCGCGCTCGAAATCGCGCTTCTCGCATGCCTCCAGCACCACCCGTTCGCGCTCCCGCTGCAGCGCCCGCAATTCCTCTTCCAGCCGCTGCACGAGGCGCGTCTCGAGCCCGTCCAACTGGTGAGCCGAGTAGGACCCGCTGGCGCGCAATTGCTCGAGCTCGGACAGAGCCGCCGAGAGCTGCACCGCGGGTCCGTCGGGCACGGCGGCCAGACGCGCCAGCGTCTGCACTCGCGGATCGGGCGCAGGCGCCGCGGCGCCGCGGTTCCATAGCCACCAGCCCACCATCGCCGTTCCCGCCAGAGCCAGCACGGCTCCTCCCAGCACAGCCCAGCGCCGCCCGCCGCTGAGCGTGCGGGGCGCGAGCGGATCCAGCCCGCGCGCGCTGACCTCGGGCGCGCGACGCTCGCGCATCCGCTCCCAGTCGGCCGCCAACTCGCTCGGCGTCCGGTAGCGCACGCCGCGATCACGCGCGAGCAGCTTGCGCAGCACGAGCACGAATCCATTGCTGAGCCCGGGCGCGTGCTCGCGCGGATCGGGGATCCGCGCGTGGAGCACATTCGAGAGTATCTCCGCCACGCTTTCGCCGCGGAAAGGTGTCTGTCCCGTGACCGCGTGGTAGATCGTCGCTCCCAGCGACCACAGGTCGCTCTGGGCATCCGCACTCTTGGGATCGCGCGCCTGCTCGGGGCTCATGTAGTGGGGCGTTCCCAGCGTGGCTCCGTGCTTGGTCAATTCCGGATCTTCGTCGCTGTAGGCCAACCCCAGATCGACCAGCAGCGAACGGCCGGTGCGCTCGAGCAGGATGTTCGATGGCTTGATGTCGCGGTGGACCACACCGCGCTCGAAGGCATGCTGAAGGGCATCCAGAATCGGCGCGAAGACGCGCAGTGCCTCGCGCTCGCTGAACGGGCGCTCCGCGATGCGCTCCGCCAGCGAGATACCATCGACCAGCTCCATCGCGTACCACCACTGGCCGTCGATCTCGCCCATGTCGATGGCGCTGATGATGTTGGTGTGCGCCAAACGTGCAGTCAGTCGGGCCTCGCGCTGCAGACGGTGCGCGGCCGATGCGCTGCCGACCAGCTCCGCATGCAGCACCTTGAGCGCGACGAGTCGGTCCACGGAAACCTGGCGGGCGCGGTACACGATGCCCGTTGCACCCCGTCCAACGATGCCCTCGATGCGATAGCCCGGGATCTGGGGCAGCTCGCGCTGCTTCTTCAGCGGCTCCGGAACCATTCCCTCCACACCTTGTCGGCCTCCTGCCAGTTGAGCTTGACCGCCGCCTGGAAAGCCGCGTTGTAGCAGGCCTCGCGCAGGAGTTCGTTGGGCAGGACGCGATTGGGCGGCGGCGGGGCCCCCTTCTTCAATTCATCGTGAAAGCGCCGCAGCGCACCCTCTCCGCGCGATTCCAGCCATTCGACGATCGCCATCGAAGCCGCGATGTCGGAGAGCGAGAGCTCGTTGAAGGCACGCTGTGCGATCTCGTCGAACGGCGGGATTTGATCCAGCGCTCCCTTGAGGCCCTCGCGCCACTTGCCCTCGTTGACGCCCCGGCCATCCAGAGCGACCGGAGGGGCCGTTTTCTTCGCCACCTTGGTCTCGTGGCGCCGCCCCTTGCCGGCCTCTCCGGTGGGATTGCCCGCGATCGGCTTCTCGACCAGTTCTCCGCGGCAGAACACGAGATTCACTCCGTGCACGCGGTGTTCCATCAGCGCCGCGAAGCCCTCCTCGTACCAAGGCGGCAGCAGCCGGCCATCGTAGCCCAGCCGGTTTGCCATAAGGTGCCCCCAGTGGTGGAAGCAGTGCCCCGCAAGATCCCGAGGCCCGCGCTTCCAGGCTCGCGCGGAACTCATCGGATAGGGATCCCACCAAACGAACCCGTAGCTCTTCGCCACGGCCTCGGCCCACCCGGGCGGGATCGAATTCGTCTGTGCGCCGATCGCCGCGATGGAGCCGAGATAGGGCTCGTCGTTTTTCCAGGCGAAGAACACCGCTCTTCGTCCGCCGAACAGCTCCAGCCCCGAGGGCGCCTTCAGGAGCGGATCGAACCATGCGCGCCCCTTCTCGAGCCCCTTCGCGATCGACTCCAGATCCGCCGCGGCGACATCGCCCGCGATCAGGGCGTCGGCGCTCAGCACCTTCTCGAGCGGACGTGCGACGAGCTTCTCGATGTCAGCCGCCGTCTGGCGCGCCAGCGCTTCCGAGCGCGGCAGCCACTGAGCATCGAACAGCTCCAGCCCTCGGCGTCGCTGGGCATCCTCGAATGGAATCCACTGGCCTTCATGGAGCACCTCTCCCTTCGCAAGATGCGAATGCTCCTCCAGCGTGACCCACTGTTCCTTCCAGCGCACCAGCCCCTTGGCGAGCATCTCGGCCTCGAGATCCTTGGCGACGCGCGCATCGCGCTCCGCCGGATCGAGCCACTCCCCCTTGTACTCCACCCTGCCGAAGAATTGATTGGCGCCGGCATGCCTGGAGTCCAGTTCCAGCACGCGCTGCATGGCCTTTCGGGCTTGGCTCTTGAGCTTCTTTTCGACGGCCCACTGGCCGAGTTGAAAGAACTCTTCCGCGCTTTTCGCGGCCTTGAAGCGGATCTCAAACTCCTGGGCGCGATTCGGCCCCTGCGTCTGCGCCGCGCACGCGGCCCGCGCCTCTGCGGGAGACCAGGCCGACCCGAGCGCCATCACCGCCAACAGGGAGAGTACCAACCTCATGTCCGTAGCGTACCCCCACGCCGCACTTTTGTATCCTCCACGCGATGTGGAAGCGCCTGCTGATCGTCGTCCTGATCCTGATCGGTCTTCTGGTCCTCATCGGAGCCTTCCTGCCGAAGCGCTTTTCCGCCTCGGGCGAGATCTCGATCGCCGCGGACAGGACGCGCGTGCACGCCTTGGTCGGCGATCTGGCGCAATGGGATCGCTGGGGTCCGTGGAAGGACGGCGATCCCACACTGGTCGTGACCCTCGGGGAGCGGACCAGCGGCGTCGGCGCCCGCCAGAGCTGGAAAGGCGATACGGGCGATGGGGAACTGACCTTCACGCAGTGCGACCCCGAGCGCGGCATCGCCTACGACCTGCTCTTCATCGACGGCGAGCGGCGCTCTCCCGCGAGGAGCTGGCTCAGCTACACCCCGCAGGAAGGCGCCACGAAGGTCGTCTGGGGCCTCGAGGGCGAACTCGACGTGCCGATCGTCGGGGGCTGGATGACCGTGCTGATGGGTCCGGCGCTCGACGGCATGATCCAGCAAGGCCTCACCAAACTGAAGCAGGTCGCCGAATCCGGCAGCTAGCGCCTAATCACCCGCTTCTTCCTTCGCCGCCAGCCCGTACTTGTCGAGCTTTCGCTGCAGCGCGAAGCGGCTGATGCCCAGTTCGCTTGCCGCCCGGCTCTTGTTGCCGCCGGCCGCCAGCAGCGCCGCCTCGATCGAGCGTCGCTCGAGATCCGCCACGGCGCTGCGGATGTCGGTGCCCTCCGCCGCCATTTCGCCGCCGCGCTGCACCGGCGCGCGCGTGCGCACGGTCTTGGAAAGCTGCTCCGGTTCGATGTGCTCGCGCGCCAGCACCACCAGACGCCGCATTTCGTTTTCCAGCTCGCGCACGTTGCCGGGCCAGTCGTAGGCGACCAGCGCTGCCATCACTTCCTGCGGGACCAGTGGGGCGAGCTTGCCCGCTTCCCGCGCCGCGCGCGCCAGCAGGTGCTCCACGAGCCGCGGGATGTCCTCGCGCCGCTCACGCAGCGGAGGCAGACGGATGGGCAGCACGTGGATGCGATAGAACAGGTCCTCGCGGAATTGTCCGGCCCGCACGAGCGCCTCCAGATCGCGATGGCTGGCGGCCACGAGGCGCACATCGACCGGTATGCGCTGGTCGGAACCGACGGGACGCACCTCGCCCTCCTGCAGCACGCGCAGGAGCTTCTTCTGCATCTCGGGGCTCATGTCACCGATCTCATCGAGAAACAGCGTGCCTCCGCTGGCTTGCTCGAAGAGCCCCTTCTTGTTCTTGTACGCCCCGGTGAAGGCGCCCTTGACGTAGCCGAACAGCTCGGATTCGAGCAGCGAGTCGGGCAGCGCGGCACAATTCTCGCTGATGAAGGGCTTGTCCGCGCGCAGGCCGTTGAAGTGCACCGCGCGCGCGATCAGCTCCTTGCCCGTGCCGCTTTCGCCGTGGATCAGCACGGAGAGCTCCGAATCAATGATCGCATCCAGCTGCCGGAAGACGCGACGCATGCCCTCCGAAGCGCCCACGATCGCGGAGTAGTCGTAGCGCCCGCGTTCCTGCGCCAGTTCGGTGCGAACCAGCGCCAGCTCCTTGTCTCGGTCGCGCACCTTGCGGCCGAGCTGCTCGTTGAGCAGCTCCACTTGGCGCTGCGAGTGCTCCAGCGTGCGCGTGCGCTCGCGCAGCGCTTCGATGCGCTGTTGCGTGGCGAGCGCGATCGAGGCCTGATCGGCGAACAGGGCCAGCAGGTCGAGATCCGGCTCCCGGAACAGCGCATGCTGGAGTCGATTGTCGACGTACAGGACGCCGCCCACGCGACCTTCCCGCCAGACGGGCGTGCACAGCACCGAGCGCAGGCGCAGATCCTCGACGCTCGCCATGGCCGAGAAGCGCTCGTCGCGGGCCGCATCCACCGAGAGCAGGCCCTCCCCCGAGCGGAACACGTTGCGGGCGATGCCCATGCTGACGCGCGAGCTCGGCAGCGGAATGTCGGCACCATCGAAGCTGCGCGCGATGCGCACGTCGAAATGCGGCTCCTCCGCGGCGCCCGTCTCGTTCCACAGCAGGAATCCGCGCTCCGCCTTGAGCAGTCGCAGCGCCGAGTCGACGATCAGCTTGAGCAGCGCGGGTGTTTCGCTCTCGCGCGCCAGCTCGCGCGTAATCGCGGCAAAGGCGTGCAAGTTGGCGCGCTCCTCGCGGGCATCGCCGGTCAGCGTCGAGAGCCCCGGAGCCTGAGCGGCGCTGAACAGCTCGGTGGCGGCGGGATCGTCGAAGCTCTCGATCACAAGACGCACCCCACCAACCAGGATGCGGTCCCGCACCGCGAGCCGGCGCCGCTCGACCCGCTCTCCGTTGACCTGCGTACCGTTGGCCGAACCGAGGTCGACCAGCAAGGCTCCCTCGGGCCCCTGCTCGATGCGGCAGTGGTAGCGGCTCGCTAGCGTGCTCGAAAGTCGGATCTCGTTGTCGAGCGCGCGGCCGATTCGGATCACGGGCTGCTCCAGTCGCAGCTCCGAGCGGGTACCCTCTTCGTGGATCGAGATCAGCATGCAGCAGCTCCGGGCCGGTGCCTTGTGCGAAACCGCACGGGCATCCGAAGCGTAGCCCATCTAGGCTGAGCGGTTACCGCACGGCAGGTTTTTACCCATGAACCCCCAGCAACATCCGCACAAGCGACCGCTGGCCGTCCGGCGCGAGGCGGCTGGCTGGGTGTTCGAAGACCCGCTGGGGCTGGTCCCTCTGACCCCCTTCACGGATGCCGAGCACGCGGCCTGGCTGGCACCGCATGCGTGCGACCCGAGCCTGCGTTACCGGCTTTCGCAGGGCTGCCTGCTCGAGGACGATCACTTCCGCGCCCGCTTCGCGGCCGAGACCGCCCTCTACGCTTCCTCGCCGATGCGGCCCTGGGCCGGCCCCGATCGCGCCCGCGATCCCTTCGGTCTGCGCACGGCCGTCGCCGGGATGGTCGCCGATGACTGGGACATGCCACCGCCGCGCGAGCCGCAAGCGCTGCTGGTCCCCGCCGCGCCGCTCTCGGGCAGCGCGCGCCTGCTCGGTCGCGCCTTCGCCTCGATCCGCCACGAGCGCCAGCGCTTTGCGCGCGTGGTGCTGCTGGGTGACGCGCGCGCGGATCTGGGTGAAGCGCTGGTCGTCGAGCCCCGCGACCACGCCACGCCGCTGGGCGTGCTGCACTCCGATGCGACCGCCTGCAGCGCGCTGTTTCCCGCTCCCAGCGCCTGGCAGCTGACGCACCGCGGTAGCACGACGCTGGAACCGACGCTGCTGTTCCTGCGCGTGGTCTTCCCGACGCTGCCGATCGTGGCGGTGCTCGTTTCGCGCCACCGCGGCGAGCGCGCGGCCGCGCTCGAGCGGCTGAGTCGGCTGCGCCAACTGAGCGGGGACAGCCTGCTGCTGTGCGTTGCGGATCTGGGCACTCGCCCAAGCGACCAGCACAGCCGCGCCAGTGATGTCGAGCGCAGCGACGCGCTGCAGGAGCTCGATGCCGCGAGTCTGCCCCAGACCGGTCCGGATGCCTGCGCGGAGGCGCTGGTGCTGTTCACCGAACTGCTGCACAGGCTCCATCCCGACCTCAGCGGCAACACGCTGGGTTACGCGCCGCTGCAGGCGCCGCTGGAAGGCCGCTCGGCTACGGTCCTGTTCCAGCGCGCATCGCAGGCGGCCGCGGACTAGCGGAAGCGCTGCTGCAGGTGACGAGCGAGCGCCGGGCAGCTCTGCTGCCGGCGTCCGAAGAACGCGTAGCGCACGCGCGCCACGAGAAAATAAGCGCCATCGCGCACCGGCGGCGGCACCCAGCGCAGGATTTCGCCGATCAGACGCCAGCCTCCGCCGAGTCGGCGCATGCAGTGAAGCGGCGCGGCACTGCCCTCCAACCATCGTCCGTCGGCGCACTCGATGCGCATGCTGCGGGCCTCCTCGGCGAGCGGTGCAAAGCGAAAGCGAGAGCCGTCGGCATCCTCCGCGATCAGCCAGCGCACCGCCCCATGGCACAGCCCGCACTGCCCGTCGTACCAGACGCGATCGAGCGTGCCGGGCGCGAGTTCCGGCACGCGCTCCAGCGGTGCGGTGAACACCAGCAGCCACGCGAGCGTACCGATGCTTCCGGATTTCTCGGGCTCGCCGGCCGTGTACAGCAGCCCGGCGAGGAACAGCAGCCACCACCAGGCGAGCGCGCGCTGGGTGAAGCACAGCGGCAGCAGCATGCAGGCGAGACTCAGCTCCGCGAGGCCGACAGGCACCCCCCACAACCGACCAACATCGCTCTGCACCTCCCAGGTGCGGTTGGCATCCAGCGGAAACACTGCGGGCAACGCGATCATCGGCAAGGCGGCGAACAGCGCCCCCATGCGCAGGTTGGTGACCCAGCCGGGCAGCGTCCAACCCTCGCCGGGATCGAGCCGGCCGCGCGCGCTCCAGCTGCCAAAGGGCGTGCGTGGCACGCAGCAGGCCGCCAGGAACAGCACGCTGATCCCGGCGTCGAGCTGCCAGGCATCCGGCGGCACCGGGCGCAACCACCAGATCAGGAATAGGCACAGACCCGCCAGTCGGTCCAGAAAACCGAGGCCCAGCAGCACGGCAAACAGGATCGAGAAGGCGCTGAAGGGCCGAAAATTCGTCTCCAGCGGCAGCGTGCGCTCGAGCGTGTCGAGCAGCGCGTACAAGCCCAGCAGCGCGCGCAGCGCACTCTCGATCCCGGGGCTGCGCGGCACGAACATGCGTCCTAGCGTCCGCTGTAGCGCGGCTTGCGCTTCTCGACGAAGGCCGCCAGCGCCTCCAGCCGGTCCTGGGTAGGCAGCACGCGCTCGTAGCAGCGCGCTTCGATCTCGAGTCCCTGCGGGAGCGGATGCTCGCAGCCGGAATCGATCGCGGCCTTGGCGGCGCGCACCGCAACCGGACCGTTGTCGGCGATCGATTGAGCCAGCGCGCGCGCGCCCTCGACCAGCGCGCCGGGATGCGCGAGGCGATTCACCAGCCCGATGCGCTCGGCTTCCTCTGCGTCGAGCTTGCGGCCGGTGAGGATCAGGTCCTTGGCGCGGCTGCGGCCGATCAGGCGCGGCAGGCGCTGCGTTCCGCCAGCGCCCGGGATGATCGCCAGCGTCGTTTCCGTGAGACCGAATTGCGCATGCGGTGCGGCGATGCGCAGATCGCAGGACAGCAGGAGCTCCGTGCCGCCGCCGAAGGCGAAACCGTTGATCACGGCGATGGTCGGCTGCGGCAGAGACTCCACGTCATCCATCGTGCGACGGATGTTCCTGACGAACAGCGGCACGCGCTCGGCCGGCATCGTCTTGCGCTCCTTGAGATCCGCGCCCGCGCAGAAGGCCTTTTCGCCTGCGCCGCGGATCAGCACCGCGCGGATCGACAGATCCTCGCGGAGTTCGGCGCACAGCGTGCGCAGGCGGCGCAGCGTCGGGAACGAAAGGCAGTTCATGACCTCCTCGCGCTGGATCGTCAGCCAGACGAGATCCCCCTCGCGCTCGCAGCGCACCAGTTCGGGCAGGTCGGGCACATCGGCGGGAAAATCCGCCAGCACGTTCGCAAGTGTGTTGGACATGGAAAAGCGGCGCTAGTCTAGCGCGGACGCGAGTTCGGCCGCCACGCGCCGGGCATCGACCGCCTTCCAGCAGGCGTGCCGCAGCGCGGGCGCGTTGGGGCAGCGCTCGCGATGGCAGGGCCCGCAGGGCACGCGGCCGGTGAGCTCCGGCCCCGAGCCCGCCCCGTCGCTGGTGTGGCGCGGATCCGTGGGACCAAACAGCGTGATCACCCGCGCTCCGCTGGCGCGCGCCACATGGCGCGCACCGCCATCGGCGCACAGAACGAGCGCCGCGCGGGCCGAGAGCGCGGCGAGTTCCTCGAGCCCGACATCGGCCAGTACGCAGGCCCGCGGCAGCAAGGCCGCCAGCGCGAGCGCCGGCTGCTGCTCGCCCGGGGCGCTGGCGAGCAGGATCGCGCGGCGCTCCCCGGAGAGGCAGGCTGCCGTCAGGTCGGGAAGCAGGCCCTTGGCGCTGTGCTCCCGCGCGCCCGCCAACACGAGCACATAAGGTTCCGTGAGCCGAAGAGCCGCGAGTCGTCGCTCCGCCAGTTCCAGTCCCTGCGCACGCACCCGGATCCGCGGCTCGCGCTCGCGCACCTCGAGTCCCATGCGCGCCGCCAGTTCGACGCAGACGCTTGCGAAGGGACGCGGCCCCGGCGCGCTCATGGAATGCGTCAGCAGCACGCGGCGGCCGCGCGATCCCAGCCCGTGCCGTTCGGGCACGCCCGCCAGCCACGCCAGCAAGGGTGAGCGCAGCGCGCCGTTGAGCAGCAGTGCGCGCGACGCTCCGCGGTAGTGCTCCACGCTCTCCGATTCCCGTGCGTCGAGCGCGATCAGGCTCGTGCGCGGCAGATCGGGCCCCAGCCACTCGATCAGCCGCCGCGGGCCGATCAGCCGCGGCGCAAGCCCCGGGTGCGCATCGATCGCGCGCAGCACAGGCTCCGCCATCACCAGATCGCCCAGATGCGAAGGCGCGCGGATCAGCAGGATTTCGCGCATGAGAGCAGTTCTTCCGCCGCCTGCACCACCGCTTCGACCCCGAGCCCGCGCAGGCAGGCATGGTGTCCCAGAGGACAGTGTTTGCGCAGACAGGGCGCGCAATCCAGATCGGTGCGCCGGACGATGCGCGCGTGCTCGAGCGAACTGGCGGTCAGCTCGGGCGCATTGGGGCCCATCACGCTGACGCAGGGCACGTCAAAGGCCGCCGCATACCAGCGCGGGCCCGAATCGCCGACCAGCACCAGTCGCGCGCCCTGAACCAGCGCCTTGAGGCTCTCCAGCGTGCGCGGCTCGGCCGACAAGCTGATCGCTTCGCTGGCGCTGGCGCGCACGACCGCGGCGATCAGCGCTTCTTCGCCCGGACCGCCGCTGACGACCGCGCGCAGTCCATGGCGCTCGCGCAGAAGATCGAGCGCGCGGGCGAAACGCTCGGGCGGCCACAGCTTGGCGGAACCGTAGGCTGCACCCGGACAGCACAGCACATAGCCCGTGCCCGCAGCGAGGCCCAAGCGCTCGAGGCGCGCCCGCTCAGAATCGACGATCTCCTCGCGCACCCACAGGCGCGGATGCAGATCCGCGACCGTGACACCCAGCAGGCCCGTGATGTCGCGCAGCAGGTGCGCTGTGGGGATCGCCACGCGGCGACCGTCCTCGCTGGGCACGGATACGGCATGCGTCAGCAGCCAGCTGCGACCCGAGAGCCGGGCACCCGCGCGCATGGGCACGCGGGCACGGAAGGCGCGCCAGGCGGCACCCAGCGAATTGGAGTACAGCAGCGCGATGTCCGGCCGCAGCTCGCGGTAGCGATCCAGCTCCTCGGCGTCGCTCTGGATCGTCACAACGCGCGCTTCCAGCGGCGAGTCCTTCAGGATCGGCGCCAGTTGCGCTCGCGCGAGGATGCGCACCTCGCGAAAAGCCTCGCTCTGGGCGAGGCGCAGCAGCATCGGCGTCGCCATCACCATGTCCCCCACCCAGTTGGGGGCGCGCACCACCACGGACGGATTCATCGCAGCCACCATCAGGCCAAATCGACTAGCGATCCGTCCAGCCCTGCTCTTCGCCGTGGCGCGGCGTGTGCGCCGCCATGCGCCGTTCCTTGGCGAGCGCCGCGGCGAGGAAGCGCCGCCGCTCGGCATCGCTCAGGCCGCGGGCGCGCGCGTAGCGCACGAAGAACTCCAGGCGGGCGCGCTGCGGCACCGCTCGCGGACAGGAGTGCACCAGAGCGGCGATGTCCTTGACGAACCAGCGTGTGCGCCAGCGCAGGCGGGAACGCGCGCGCCCCAGATCGATCAGCACCAGTTCGCCCGCTCGCACCAGGATGTGCTGCAGGTACAGGTCGCGATGGTGCCAGCCGGCCCCGTGGAAGCGCGCGACCAGTTCCGCCAGCGCGCGCGCCCAGCCGCGTGCTTCCAAGCCCGACGCCTCGCGCAGCCGCTCGCGCAGGCTCTGGCGGTGCTCGACCCACTCGAGGAGCAGCACGCTCCGGCGCCCCCAGCGACCCTCAGGGCAGGCCCGCGTCGCGAGGACCGCGGGCACAGGAAATCCCTCACGCGCCAGGGCCGCCAGCGCCCCGGCTTCGCGCAGCGCGGGGTTCAGCCGGGTCCAGCCCGGCCAGGCGAGCCGCTCCGTGAAGCGCTTGACCAATACCCGCCCCCCCGCCGCGGGCGCGAGCGTGAAGACTTCCCGGCCCGGCAGGCGCCGCAGCAGGGTCCCGGGCGCCTCGGTCAGCGCCCGCGCGGCCAGCTCGGCGTACAAGTCCTTGTCGGCCATGGATCTGGAGCGGGAGCTTAGCCCCCCTCGCATCCATCTGCGAGCGGCCCTATCCTGAAGAGATGCTCCCGGGCCCGACAACTGCCGCGGGAGGCCTCGTTCCAACACATCGTCCTCTCATGTCGCAAGCAAGCACTGCCCACGCTCCCCAAGCCCAAGGGAGCGAGTTCAATCCCTTCGAATCCATGGCGCGCAACTTCAACGCCGCGGCCGACAAGCTCGGCCTCGACGAAGGTCTGCGCGATGTCCTGCGCCGACCCGATCGTGAGGTCACGGTCGCCATTCCGGTGGTGATGGACAACGGCAAGCTGGAGGTCTTCACCGGCTACCGGGTGCAGCACAACTTCTCCCGCGGCCCCTGCAAGGGCGGCATCCGCTACGACCCGGCGGTCAACCTCGACGAGGTGCGCGCTCTGGCGGCCTGGATGACCTGGAAGTGCGCCGTGGTCGACGTGCCTTTCGGCGGCGGCAAGGGCGGCGTGATCTGTGATCCGCGCAAGATGAGCCAGGGGGAGCTGGAGCGCCTGACGCGCCGCTACACCTCGGGCATCCTCGACATACTCGGCCCGGACCGCGATGTCCCTGCGCCGGATGTCAACACCAACGAGCAGACCATGGCCTGGCTGATGGACACCTACTCGATGCACGTGCGCCGCACGACGACGGCCGTCGTCACCGGCAAGCCGATCGCCCTGGGCGGATCGAGGGGCCGCCGCGAGGCCACGGGCCGCGGCGTGATGTTCGTGTGCCGTGAAGCGCTCAAGAAGCTCGGCATGCGCCCGGAAAATACCCGCGTGGTGGTCCAGGGTTCCGGCAACGTCGGCGGCATCGGCGCCGAACTCCTGCACCGCGAGGGCTACAAGATCGTCTCGATCAGCGACATGTACGGTGCCATTTACAACGAGGCGGGCCTCGACATCCCGGCCGTGATGGCGCATCTCAAGAAGAACGGCAAGCTCTCCGGCTTCCCCGGCGCCAAGGAACTCAGCAGCGCGGCCGCGCTCGAACTGCCCTGCGAAGTGCTGGTGCCCGCCGCGCTCGAGAACCAGATCACCTCCCAGAACGCGGCCCGCATCCAGGCCAAGCTGATCATCGAGGGCGCCAACGGCCCCACCACCGATGCAGCCGACGCCATCCTCGAGAAGAAGGGCGTGATCGTGGTGCCCGACATTCTCGCCAACGCCGGCGGTGTGACCGTCTCCTACTTCGAGTGGGTGCAGGACCGCATGGGCTACTTCTGGACCGAGGAGCACGTCAACACCTCGCTCGAGCAGATCATGGTCAAGTCCTTCGCGGACGTCGATGCGATGGCCCGAAAGCACAACTGCTCGATGCGAATCGCAGCCTACATCCTCGCCATCGACCGCGTTGCCAGCGTCTACAAGATGCGCGGAGTCTTCGCCTGATGGAAACAATCCATTCCGCCCCCACCTTCGAGTACGACGACCTCGCGCCGTCGAGCCACTCGATCGAGGATGAAAACCCGTTCGCCACGATGATGGCGAGCTTCGACGAAGCCGCCGACCGCCTCGGCCTCGATCCGGATCTCTACGCGCTGCTGCGCAAGCCGGACCGCGAGATCCATGTCAGCGTGCCCACCCAACTCGACGATGGCACGCTCGCGATCTTCGACGGCGTCCGCGTGCAGCACAACGGAGGTCTGGGCCCCTACTTCGGCCCGCTGCGTCTGCAACCCGGGCTCAAGATCGACGAGTTGCGCGCGCTCGCGGGCTGGATGACCTGGAAGTGCGCCCTGCTCAACATCCCCTTCGGCGGAGCCGCGGGCGGCATCCGCATGTCGGCGCGCCGCCACTCCGCGGGCGAGATCGAGCGCGCCGTGCGCCGCTACATCTCGTCGCTGCTCGGCGACATCGGCCCCGAGCGCGACATCTTCTCCTCTGACCTCGCCACCAACGAGCAGGTGATGGCCTGGGTCATGGACACGGTCTCCATGCACGCGCGCCACACCGAAAACGCCGTCGTCTGCGGCAAGCCGCTGATGCTCGGCGGCACGCAGGGCAACACCGATGCCGTCGCGCAGGGCATGCGCATCGTCTTCGCCCAGGCGCTCGAGTTCATGGGCCTGCCCAAGAAGGGTGCCAAGGTCATCATCCAGGGCACCGGCCGTCGAGGCGGCAATCTCGCCCAACTGCTCGTGCGCGATGGCCACACCATCGTCGGCATGTCGGACGTCAACGGAGCGATCTACAACGAGAAGGGTCTCGATGTGGCCGCCGCCGTGCGCGCCCGCATCGAGCACAATGACCTGCGCAAGTCCTCGGGCTCCTTCGAGATCCTGCCCAACGAGGACATGATCGAGCGTCCCTGCGACGTCTTCATCCCCTGCGCCGTGGCGAACGTCGTCCACCTGCGCAACGCCCGCAGCATCCAATGCAAGCTGATCGTCGAGGGTTCGCACGCGGCCGTCTCCGGCCGTTCGGATCGCATCCTCGCCGAGCGGGGTATCCGCGTCGTTCCGGACATCCTGGCCACAGGCGGCGGAGCGGTCGTGAACTACTTCGAGTGGGTTCAAAACCGCGCCGGACAGTCCTGGCAGGCGAGCGAAGTCCAATCCAACCTCGAGCGCTTCATGCTCGATGCATGGAAGGAAGTCAGCGGCCTCGCTCGGGAACAGAACCTGCGCCTGCGCCACGCCGCCCACATGGTGGCAGTCAAGCGCGTGGCGAGCGCCGACCGCCTGCGCGGGCTATACGCCTGATCGAAGAGCGTGTCTGAGCCGTGCGCGCCCCAGTCGCGCACGGCTCCAAAACAAGAACCGCCGCGGCTGCTCCTCGACACGAGCACCCGCGGCGGTCTCCCTCTCGCGTGAGCCGAAGGGTCATGGGCGGGGCAGGAGCGACTGGCTGACGTTCCAACGCCACCGCTGCGAAATGCCCCGCCCGCTCAAGCCTTCCGCACGAGCTTCAGCAACTCCAGGAACTTCGGCGGCTGGCCGGTCCTCAGGATCCCGTTCTGGAAGATCCGGCCCGAGAACCAGATCGAGAAGGCCACGCTGATCGTCAGGACCACGAAGGTCCCCGCGATCTCGGCCGTCGGCGGGTCCCCCGCCATGCGGTTCATCATCACAAAGGGCGTGAAGATCGGGATCCAGGAGAGCACCGTCGCCAGCGTGCCGTTGGGGTCCTGCACGATGAAGAACATCGTGAAGAGCGGCACCATCAGGAGCGTCATCACCGGGCCCATGAAGTTCTGAGCGTCCTTGAGCGTCGTGCAGGTGCTGCCGATGCCCAAGAGAATGCTCGAGTACATCAGATAACCCAGCACGAAGTAGGCCGCGAAGGGCACGATCAGGCCCGGGGCCACGAGCAGGCCCATCAGGATGCCGGCCGTCTCCTGCCCCGCGCCGGAGAAGTAGCTCAAGACCGCCATGATCGAGACGAGCCAGGCGAGCAGCATCGCGATGCCCACGAAGGCGACGCCCAGGAGCTTTCCGAGCATCAGCTCCCAGGGCGTCACGGACGAGAGCAGCACCTCGACGATGCGGTTGGACTTCTCCTCGATCGTGGAGCCGAGCAGCATCTGCGCCACCGTCATGATCGCGACGAAGAGCATGTAGACAAAGCCGACAGGCGCCCATTGACGGATCTTCTCGGCCTGCGAAACCTCCTCCTCGCCCGGCGCCTTCTTGGGATCGAGGCGTTCCAGTTCCACATCGATGCGCACGATGCGTTCGATTTCGCGGCGGTCGACACCCTTGGACTCGTACTCGCGGGTCTTGAGATGCTCGGTGAAGGCGCCCTCGATGATGTCGGAGAGGCCCGTGTCCGCGAGGTTGGTGCACCAGAACTCGACGCCCTTCTTGAGCTGATTTTCGTGCGGCGGCAGCACGACGAGCGCGAAGAGCTCGTCCTTGCGGCCATCGAGCACCCAGTCGAGATCGCCCTTCAGGTACGGGCGCAGATTGGCCTTGGTTTCCTCGAGCGAAGCGCCGGCGAGATCGGTCGGCAGGTCCACGCGTCGGTACAGCGGCTTGAGCGGCTCGAAGATCGGCTTGTCGGCGTCGTTCTTGTGCTGCTCGTTCCACTGCATCAGCGCCAGGCCGTTCTTCTTCTGGTAGTCAGCCTCGATGGCGGCGTCGATCACGCTCCCGAGCGTCCCCGAGGGGTCGACCACGACGAAGTTGCGCGTGGGCTTGGCGTACTTTTCGAGCAGGCGCGGCACCTGAAATCCGGCGGCCAGCAGCACCGGGAAGAGCAGGATGCCGATCCAAAAACCCTTGGTCTTCGTGTGCTCGGCGAATTCGCGCAGGGCGACAAGGAAGGCGTACCTCAAGCGACCACCTCCTCGGCTTCGGCGCGGCTGACGAGCTTGAGGAACACGTCGCGCAGGGAAGGATCGTTCTTGTCGAAGGAGCGCAATTCGATGCCGGAGCGGAAGCACGCGCTGAGGATCTCGTCGGCCTTGGCGCCTTCGCTGACGAACACCTCGAAGCGTCCGGGCAATTCAGCCCGCTCCACGCGGGCCACGCCGGGCAGGCGGGCCAGCTGCTCAGGCTGCGCGCCGGTTTCGAGCAGCACTCGCCGAGGCAGGATCCGCTTGGACTCCTCCAGAGTGCCGTCAAAGAGCCGTCGGCCGCGCGCGATCAGCACGATGCGGTCGCACAACCGTTCCGCGTGCTCCATGACGTGCGTCGAGAAGACGATCGTGGCGCCCGCCTTCGAAAGATCCGCGATCACTTGTTCGAGCACTTCCTGATTGACGGGATCGAGGCCGGAGAAGGGTTCGTCGAGGATGACGAACTCCGGGGAGTGCACGATCGAGGCCAGCACCTGCACCTTCTGCTGCATGCCCTTGGACAGCGCTTCGCAGCGCACCTTGGCCTTCTCGGCGAGCCCGTAGCGCTCGAGCAGCTCGGCAGCCTTGCCGTGCGCGTCGGCACGCTTCATGCCCTTCAGCATGCCGAAGTAGGCGATCACTTCTACGGCGCGCATCTTCTTGTAGAGGCCTTTTTCCTCGGGCAGGTAGCCGATGCGGTTGCGCACCTCGAGCGCGCTGTGCTGCCCAAGGATTTCGACCGTGCCGGCCGTCGGCTCGTAGATCGAGAGCGCCATGCGGATCGTGGTCGACTTGCCTGCTCCGTTGGGTCCAAGAAAGCCGTAGACCGAGCCGCGAGGCACGGTCAGGGAGAGATCGTGAACGGCGATGAAATCGCCGTAGCGCTTGTGGAGGTGCTCCAGCCGCAAAACAGGTTCGCTCATGGCTGGCCAAGCCTAGCGCGCGAACGGGGCGCTGTCCTGTTCGGGTTCGGTATGGAGCGCACCGCCGCGGACGCGTATCCTCTAAAGACATCATGCAACGCCGCACATTCCTTGGGGCCTCGATGGCCGCCCTGTCCGTGCCTTCCCTGCTGAGCCGACCGGTTCAGGGCCAGCAGTCGCCGCCCTCCAAGGCGATCACGAGGGGGAGGCTGAAGCAGTCGGTCTCGCGCTGGTGTTTCGGCGGCTTCGCTCTGGAGGAGCTCGCGAAGCATTGCGTGAATCTGGGGTATTCCTCGATCGAGCTCTTGCAGATCGATGAAGTCCAGACCGTGCAGCGACTCGGGCTCAGCTGCGCCGTGGTCAACGGCCCGGGTTTCTACACTCCGGGCTGGAGTGCCCTGACCAAGGGCTGGAATCGGGTGGAGCATCATGAGCACCTGATCGCGGAAGCCAGACGGCTACTGCCCATGGTCAAGGAGGCCGGATGCCCCAACATGATCGTCTTCTCGGGCAACCGCGCCGGACTCTCGGATATGGCGGGTCTCGAGAACTGCGCCGCGGGCCTGAAGCAGATCACGCCGCTGGCGGAATCGCTGGGCGTCACGGTGGTGATGGAACTGCTCAATTCCAAGGTCGACCACCACGACTACCAGTGCGACCGCACTCCATGGGGCGTCGAGCTGGTCAAGAAGGTCGGCTCACCGCGCTTCAAGCTGCTGTACGACATCTACCACATGCAGATCATGGAAGGCGATGTCATCCGCACGATCCGCGACCACCACGCGCACATCGCCCATTACCACACCGCCGGCGTGCCCGGACGCAACGAGATCGACGACACGCAGGAGCTGTGCTATCCCGCGATCTGCCGCGCGATTGTGGACACCGGCTACAGTGGTTTCCTGGGCCAGGAGTTCATTCCCAAGCGCGATCCGCTGACCTCGCTGGGCGAGGCGGCGACGATCTGCGATGTGTGACGCGCCAGCGCAGTGCGCGTC
This sequence comes from Planctomycetota bacterium, assembly GCA_044359355.1. Taxonomy (GTDB): domain Bacteria; phylum Planctomycetota; class UBA1135; order UBA1135; genus SYGM01. The sequence goes on from JBIKMH010000007.1 coordinate 19,658, forward strand.
AGTGAAACAGGCTTTCCGGCGCCATTTCCACGCCGAATAGCCCCAAGCCCGGCCCAGCCCAGCGCAGGGAGAGCTGCTTGGCCCCCCCGGCCTGGAAGTACTCCAGACGCACGCGGTGCCAGCCCTGCTCGAGCGTGAGGCTGCCTTGGCGCGGCTCGGCCCCGTGCAAGCCGTCGTTGTCGATCACCAGCGCATCGTCGAGGAAGAGGCGGCTGCCATCGTCGCTCGCGAGCGTGAACTGGAAGCACCCAGTGCGTGGGATCTGCAGAAAACCGTCGAAGACCAGCGCGGCCTGTTCCGGGCGCGTCAGCGGCGCGAGATCGATGCGCGTCACGATCGACTCCCGGACATGCGTGTCGGGGATCAGCCCCGGCACACCTCCCAGCTTCTGCAGTTCGACTTCGTAGGCGCGCACGCGCAGGCCCGGATCCGGCGCACGCAGGAGCTGCAGCGCGGGCAGCGGCGCTCCATTCCCTGAGCCATGGACCAGCGGATAGACGCTCTCCGGCGCCAGATACAGTTCCAGCGAGGAGAGTAGCAGCGTTCCGCGCGCGTCCTCGATGTGCAGGCGCAGGGCCGAGATCTCCTGTGGGGCAAAGCGCAGGATGCGCTTGGCGCCGATGGTGGTGCCGCGCACGAGTTCGTTCCAGACGCCGGCCCGCTCCACCTCGACGCGGAACCGGGCGACGCGCTGCCCCAGCTCGATCGGCTCGCACAGCACCAGCTGGTCGGCGCGGACGGGTTTTTCGAAGCTCAGCGAGACATGGCCGGTCTGCTGGCCGTCGTCGAGGGCCCAGTAGGTGGACGGATTGCCGTCCAGAAGCTGCTGAGGACCATAGCGTGCGTCACTTCCGCGCGTGCCGCTGGCCGCAATCCGAGCCATGCGCGCCAGATCATGCGCGAAGATCCGCTTCAGCGCCGTGTCGAACTCCTGGAGCCGCGCCACATCGTTCTCGTGGAACAGGCCGCGGCGATCGGGCGGAATGTTGAGCAGGAGATTGGCGTTGCGCCCCACGGAGCCGTAGTAGATCTCGAGCAGCTCCGCGACGCTCTTGACGCGCTCGTCTTCGCGCGTGTGGTGGAACCAGCCCGGACGGATCGACACATCGCACTCCGCCGGGATCCACTGCAGGCCGTCGCGCAGACCCTCGTTGAGCTCCGAGGTCGGCGGCGCGCCGATGCCCGGTGTGCGATCCCCGGGGCTCTGCATGCTCCAGCAGGTCTCGCCCGCGAAACCGCGCTCATTGCCGACCCAGCGCACATCGGGGCCGACATCGCTGAAAATCACGGCTTGGGGCTGCAGCTGGCGCACGAGCTTGCGGAAGCGCGGCCAGTCGTACTCCTGACGCTTTCCGTTGGGACCTTCCCCGCAGGCGCCGTCCCACCACACTTCAAAGAGCGGCCCGTACCCGCTCAGCAGTTCCGTCAGCTGCGCCACATAGTGATCGTTGTAGCGCGGCGAATCGCCGTAGCTCGGTTCATGGCGATCCCACGGCGAGAGGTACAGGCCGAAGGCGATGCCGGCCTCGCGGCAGGCCTGCGAGACCTCCTGCACCAGATCGCCCTTGCCATCCCGCCACGGGCTGGCGGCGATGTCGTGGGTCGTGTGGCGGCTCGGCCACAGGCAGAAACCGTCGTGATGCTTGGCGGTGAGGATCAGGCCGCCGAAACCGCTTTCTTTCAGCGCGCGGGCCCACTGACGCGCATCGAGCGCGCTGGGCGCGAAGTTCTTCGGATCCTCGTTGCCCTCGCCCCACTCGCGGTCGGTGAAGGTATTGGGACCGAAGTGCGCGAAGGCGTAGCGCTCCATGCGCTGCCACTGCAGCTGCGCCGGCGTGGGAATCGGCAGCAGCGGCTCTGGTGCGCAAACCTCGGAAAACATCAGCGGAAGAGCGGTGAAGAGGAACATGGCGGATCTACTTTCGATCGAGAAAAAAGCGCACGCTGATCAGAAGCAGCGTAGCGGCGATCAGTCTTTGGGCAGGCACCGCGATCTGTGGCTGGTGCGCCAGCCAGACGCCTGCGTAGGAGCCAGCGAAGGCGCCCAGTGCGGGCGGCAGCGCTTCGGCCAGGCGCAGATGGCCCTGCTTGCGCTGCAAGATCAGGCTCTGCCACGCGTTGAAGGTCGACATCGCGGTGCTCGTGGCGCGCGCACCGACATAACCGATCTCGGGCAGGCCATACAGCAGACCCGGCACGGCCAGAAGTCCCCCTCCGACCCCAAAGAGCGGCGCCAGGATGCCGGCGGCGAAACCCAGCAGCAACACGAGCACGAGCAGCCCCACACTCCACTCGAAGTCCAGCGGGGTACCACGCAGGGGCTCGGTGAAGAGCATCTCCAGCGCCACCAGCGCGATCAGCACAGCAAACAGACGTTTCAGCGCCTGCACGCTCAATCGCCGCCCGATCCACAGGCCGACATGCGTGCCGAGCCAGCTGGTCGCGACCAGCGCCCCCAGCACATCCCACGCGATCGCGCAGTCCGCGCGCAGGAGTTCCACCAGCGTGCCCCCGGTTGTCATCACGGCGACGAGCACCAGCGAATTGGCGATCGCCTGCGGCAGCGGCATGCGCAGGATGTAGTGAAAGATCGGAACAGCGAAGATCCCTCCGCCGATCCCGCACAGGGACCCCCACGTGCCGATCACCAGACCCGCCAGCGCCAGCAGCAGCCGCTTCATCCCCGACTGCGCTCGATCAGCGCGCTGGAAGAGCGCGTCTTCTCGTCCCCGCAGATCGCGATTTCGATGCCCAGCTCGCGGTCGATGTCGCGTTCCGGAACCGTCTCGACGCTGTAGTCGGTGCCCTTGGCGTGAACCTCGGGTCGCAGCATGCGCAGCGTGGCTTCCAGCGTGCGCTCACCGAACACCGTCACCGCATCGACGCAGCGCAGCGCCGCGATCAGCTCGGCGCGATCCTGAAGCGGTTGGAGCGGACGCTCGGGACCTTTCAGCGCGCGCACCGACTCGTCGCTGTTGAGCGCCACCACCAGATAGTCGCCGCAGGCGCGCGCCGCCGCGAGATAGCGCACATGGCCCGCGTGCAGCAGATCAAAGCAGCCGTTGGCGAGCACCACGCGTTGCAGCTCGCCGCGGGAGCGGCGAGCTGCGAGTTCGGCCGCGAGTTCCTCGCGCGAGCGGATCATCGCGCTCCGCCCCGGCGTTGGCGCAGCAGTTCGCGGCCCGGCGCCTCGAGCAGCGCTTTTTTCAGCGCACGCGGCGTGCACACGGCGGCGCCGCGTTCCTGCACCACCACGCCGGCGGCGGCGTTGGCGAGCACCATCGCGGCGCTTGCATCGCGGCCTGCCGCCAGCGCCAGCGTGAACACCGCCGCCGAGGTATCGCCCGCGCCGGTGACATCCGTCACCTCACCGCCGCCCGAAGCGGGAATGCTCAGTGACTGCGCACCAAACAGGCTCATGCCCTGATTGCCGCGCGTCACCAGTAGGTGCTTCAGTAGCATCCGGCTCTGCAGTTCCTGAGCCGCGAGGCACAGCTCCCGCTCGTCGGCGAGCCAGTCCGGATCGCGCTGGGTAAGCTGCGCCAGCTCCCCCACATTGGGCGTCCAGGCCGTCAGGCCCGCGAAGTGCTGCGCTTCCCGGCGCGGGTCGAGCACCACCGGCACACCCGCATCCGCCGCCGCCCGCGCGAGTTCCGCGAGCTCGCGACTGGCGTAGCCGTAACCGTAGTCCGAGATCAGCAAGGCATCGGCCGACTGCAGCGCGCGCGCGAGCAGACGACGCGAAGCGGCAAAGCTGCCCGGCTTCGACGCTTCCAGCGGTTCGCGGTCGAGGCGCAGCACCTGCTGCGGGCTGCGGCGCGCTTCGGCGGCGTAGACGCGCGTCTTGGTGGGGGTGATGGTCCCGGTGATGCGCTCCACGCCGTCGATGCCGATCTCTTCCGCTTCGAGGCGCGCGAGCAGCTCGCGGCCGCTGGCATCCCGGCCCACGGCTCCGAAAACCTCCACCTTCGCACCCAGCGCCGCGAGGTTGCGCGCGACATTGGCCGCGCCGCCGGGATCGAGCCGCTCGTTCTCGTGACGAAAGACAAGTACGGGAGCCTCGCGCGAGACGCGCTGGGGCGTGGCGTGGATCCAAAGATCGGCGATGAGATCCCCGGCCACCAGCACGCGCAGACCCGCGAACATCGCTCAGCACACCTCGGAAGCGGCCGCAGCCAGAGCCGCGGCGCGCAATTCGTGTGTGGGACGCGCGCTGGCGGTGTGCCATTCGAGGCCGCGCTCCTCGGCCAGAAAGTAGTCCGAGCGCACGCCCATGAAGGCGTTGTAGCGAATGGCGTAGTGCAGTTCCTCGTGCTCGGCCGCGGCGCGCGAATACTCGTGATCGATGGCGCGGATGCGCGGCTGGAACGCAGTCCACGCGGCCGCGTCCAGCGCCAGCACCTGCTCCACGAGCGGACGGTAGCGACGGCTGGCGGGCGCCTCGCGGAACCGATCCAATCGCTCGTTGACGAACCAGGGCATGCACAGACCGAGCTTCTCCACCAGGAGGTTTTCCTCCGCGCCGAAATCCATGCAGGAGCGGTCGGTGAAGTCCGTGAGGCCAAGCTCGCGGCCGGGAACGTACTCGCCGGATTCGACTGCCATCCGGTAGCCGTCGGTGCCGGGGAAGGGGAAGAAGAACGAGGTGCGGAAGCGTCCGATCGCCGTCTGGGCCAGCAGATCGACGGTTTCCTGGCGCTCGGCGCGGGTCTCGGTCGGCAGGCCGACCATGACGAAGCCGGAGCTGTGCAGACGCCAGCGCTCGGCGCTGGCAACGGTCTCGAGAATGTCCTTCTGCGTCATGTGGCGCTTGAGGACCTCCTTGCGGACGCGCGGCGAGCCCGATTCGATGCCGAGCTTGAGGATGCGGCAGCCCGCACGCGACAGCGCCTCCGCGACGCGTTCATCGAGCTGCTTGACGTGACTGTTGACCACGAAAGGCACGCCGATGCCGCTCTTTTCGTACAGCTCGCAGAAGGCCAGCGCGTGCGGGACATTCTGCGTGAACAGATCGTCGTCTAGGATGAAGGTGCCGATGTCGCGGTAGCGCGCGAGCACCCAGCGGATCTCCTCGATCATCGATTCGGCCGAGCGGAAGCGGAAGAAACCGAGGCCCTTGACGTTGCGGCCCAGCTCCTCCTTGTAGCGATCGACGATGCGGTGGTTGAGGCAGTAAGTGCAGCGGTAAGGGCACCCGCGGGAGCTCATCAGACCGAACCAGCCCTGCTTCTGGTCGGTGATGCGCTGCGTATCGAAGAGCTCGTAGTCGGGCATCGGCAGCGCAGCGAAATCGGGGAACTCGCCGACTCGATTGTGGATCCACTCGCGCGTTCCGGGCCGGCGCACGCCTTCCTTCCAGGAGAGGAAGTTGGGCACATCGCTCGGCTGCTCACCGCGCTCCAACCGCTTCACCAGCTCCAGCAGCGCGTCCTCGCACTCGCCGACGCCGACATGGTCCCACACGCCGCTCGCCATGACTTCCTCGGGCACCATCGTGGGATGGATGCCGCCGACGACCAGCGGCGGCAGATCGGGCGACTGAGCGCGCAGCCACTGCGCCAGCTCCAGCGCGGCCGGGTACTGCTGCGTCAGACAAGAGAAGCCGATCAGGCCGTAGCCGCCCGTCCGCACCCGCTCGAGGATCTGCTCATGCGTCGGCACGGGCGGGAGGTTCTCGTTGAGGTTGAAGAGCTCGCACTCATGGCCGGCGCGCTTGAGCACGGCAGAGAGCGAGGCCAGGCCGTGGTTGAACCCCATCTGCGTGTAGAGGTTGGGGTAGACGAACAGGACGCGCATAGGGCGGTGCGCACAGGATAGTCGTTTTCGCGCGAGGGGGCTAGAATTCGCCGCTCTTGTGAAACCCACCCTGCGCATCGCCACCACGCGTCCTCTGCCTGATCCCGATCACGACGAGTTGCTGCTGCTCGAAGCACTCGGCCGGCAGGGCATCGAGGCCCGCATGGCCCTGTGGAAGGACGAAGCCGAGCGCTGGGACAGCGGCGAGCCGACGCTGATCCGCTCGCCCTGGGACTACATTCACTCGCTCTCCCCCTTTCTCGACTGGGTGAAGCGCGTGGATCGTGCAGGACCGCTGTGGAATCCGGCCGCGGTCGTGCTGGAGAACGCGCACAAACGCTACCTGCTTGAGCTTGCACGCGAAGGGTTGCCGGTCGTGCCCACCTGGCTGATCGAGCGCGGTGAACGGGTCGATCTCGCGGCAGGACTGAGGGCGCGCGGCTGGGAGGACTTCGTGGTCAAACCCGCCGTGGGAGCGGGCTCATGGTCGACGCAGCGCTACACGCTGTCACAGATCGGCAGCGCACAGCAGCATCTCGCCGAGCTTTCCTCCGCGGTCGAAGTGATGATCCAGCCCTATCTGCATTCGGTCGAGGGACATGGCGAGCGCGCCATGGTCGCGATCGAAGGCGAGTTCACGCATGCCGTGCGCAAGAGCCCCCGTTTCATCGGCATGGAGGAGAGCGTCTCCGAGGCAGTCAGCCTGCACGCCGACGAGCGCGAGCTCGGCGAACGCGTGCTTGCGCGCTATCCGAGGCTTACCTACGCGCGCGTGGATGTCGCTCGGGATGAGCGCGGCGTCCCGATGATCATGGAGCTCGAGCTGATCGAACCCTCGCTGTTCCTGCGCCAGAATCCGCGTGCGCTGGAGCGACTCGCACTCGGCATGCGCGAGCGCCTGCTCGCGCTTCAGCACAGCGCGCGGTAGGTCACGAGCTCGATGCCCAGTTCCTGAACGCGCTGGCGCACTCGCGGCGAAACCATTGCCTCGTACTCGACGCGCCGCTGCGCGGGGCCGTGATCTTCGAGGTCCTGATCGGGGCCGGAACCATCAGCGGGGTGCACCATGATCTCCGTGACACTGCCCGCAGGCAGCGTCGGCAGCGTGGCGAGCAGCCACTCGGTGTCGAGCACCCCGGACTTGATCAATCCGAGGAAGCGATCGGGCGATTTCAGCACCCCGCGCAGCTTGCGTTCGCTGAGAAGCTGGCAGGTGGAGATCAGGAGCCCCAGCGGCCAGCGCTTGAGCGGTGCTCCGGAGTAATCCGACCAGCGGAAAGCCTTGGCGCGCCGCGTGCAGCGCACGCCGTGGCGCTCGGCCACATCCTCGGCGACATCGGCGATCGCCGGGAACGCGTGCAGGTGACAATGGCTGTCAACATGCGTGGGCTCGACACCGGCCGCGCGCACGCGCGCGAGCTGCGCATCGTACTCGCGGCGCACTTCCTCGCGCGCGATGCGCCCGGTCAGCAGGCGCTTGACCACCTTGCCGAGCGGATGAAGGCGTCCGTCCTCCCCCACCAGCGAGGGAATCGCAGATGGATCGCTGGCGGGCAGCTCATCGTGCAGCGTCAAATGCACGCCCACGCCCAGCTGCGGACAAGACGCAAGCCCTGCGATCGCGGGCGCGAACGCAGGGCCTGTCGCCATGAGGCTGGTGCTGGTGAGTATGCCCAGCCGATGCGCATCGAAGATCGCGCGGTTGACCGCTTCCGAGAGCCCCAGATCGTCCGCATTGACGATCAGGCGCGGTGGACGCGGTGCCGCGCTCATTTCTTCTGCTTGAGTCCGTTGAGCGTCGACTTTGCTTCTTTGGCCAGATAGGTGTCGGGGAAGCCCTCAATCATCTTCTCAAGGTCTTCGATGGCCTTCTCGCGCTCGTTCTTCTTGCCGAGACGCTGACCGCGAATCTCACGCAGGCGCTTCTGCGCCGCCATGATCTTCTTGGCCTGGGCATCCTTGGAGATTTCATCCGCGATCGCATCGGCATCCTTGGCCTGCGGCAAGCCCTCAAGTTCCTTCTGCAGCGCCTTGGCGCTTTCGAAAGCCGTGAGGAAGTCGCCCTTCTCCCGCGCGCTCTTGAGCCCTTCGACCTTGCCGCTGACGACCGCCTCGAGCGCCGTCTTGATCGCCGGCCCGCCGTCGGCGTCCGGGATCTTGGCCGCTGCGCCGATCGCATCGGCATACTTCTTCTTGCGCAGCGCGGCCGCCGCGGCGGAAGCGCTCGCCGGCCATTCGTAGACGGGCTTGGGCAGCGCGCCCTTGATCGCTTCCTGAATCAGGTTGTTGGGAATCGAGGCCGGGTGTCCCACCCAGATCACCATGCCGCTGGCGTTGACCAGCGCGGCCGAGGGATAGCCGTTGCAGCCCAGTTCGCTCATCAGCTTGCCGCTGCGCTCGTACGCATAGGCGTACTTGCCATCAAGGCTCTTCATCCAGGGATCGGTGTCCTTGGGAGTTTCCGCGGTCACGCCGAGGACCGTCAGACCTTGATCACCGTACCGCGCTTGAAGTTCGTTCAGGTGCCCGACCTGACTCTTGCAGGGGCCTCACCAGTACGCGAAGAACTCGATCAGGAGCGCGCGCCCGGTGTAGTCATCGAGCGACTTGGCCTTGGTCTGGGTGAATCCTTCCAGAGAGACCTGCGGCAGCGGCTGGAAGGTCTCCCCCTCCGCCCGCAGCGGCAACGCCGGCAGGATCAAGGCCAGCGTCGCGAGCAACAGCACACGAATGTTCATGGGCATCAGTTCCTTTCGGTCGCTCAAGCCTACTTCGAGCCGCCCGCTTTCGTCCACTCCTGAATCCAGCCCAGCACGGTCTGGTGCCACAGGATCGAGTTCTGCGGCTTCAGGACCCAATGGTTCTCATCCGGGAACCACAGAAACTTCGAGGGAATGCCTTTGCGCTGCAGCGCGGTGAACGTGCTCATGCCCTGCGTGTCGACCACGCGGAAATCGAGCGCACCGTGGATCACCAGCATCGGCGTCTTCCACTTGGCGACATGGTCGATCGGGTTGTGCTTGGTGTAGCCCGCCGGGTTTTCCCAGGGCGTGCCGCCGTGCTCCCACTCGGGGAACCACAGTTCTTCCGTGTCGAAGTACGCCATGCGCTCGTCCAGATTGCCGTCGTGGTTGACGAGGCAGCGGAAGCGGTCGGTCTGTCCCGCGATCCAGTTGATCATGTAGCCGCCGTAGGAGGCGCCCAGGGCCGCGACACGATCCTTGTCGAGCCAATCGAAGTTTTCGACCGCGAAATCGAGGCCCTTCATCAGGTCCTCGTAGGGCTTGCCGCCCCAATCGCCGCGGATCGAGTCGGTGAAGGCCTGCCCGTAGCCCGTGGAGCCGTGGAAGTCGATGAACACCGTGGCGAAGCCGGCCCCGGCGTAGGCCTGCGGATTCCAGCGGTAGTGGAAGTGGTTGCCGAAGGAACCCTGCGGACCGCCGTGGATCAGGAAGGCCACCGGGTAGCGCTTGCCGGCCTCGTAACCGGCCGGCTTCCCGACGTAGCCGTACACCGTCTCGCCGTTCCAGCCGGCGAAGCGGAACTGCTCGAAGCTGCCGCGCTGCGTCTGTGCCAGACGCTCGGCGTTGAGCTTCGTGATCGGATCCAGATCCGAGCCATCTGCCTTCACGGAAAACAGTTCCGTGGGCATGTCGAGCGTGTTGAGTCCGAACACGATCCGCCCCTCGGCGGCGGGCTGGGGGTTGTCGCAGGAGCCCTTCTCGAAGACGAGCCTCGGCTTGCCCGTCTCGACGTCCACCGCGTACAGCGAGCGGTTGCCGATGTTGTCGGCCGTGCACCACAGTTGCTTTGAATCGCGCGACCAGCGGAACTCGCCGGGGCTGCGATCCCACTCCTCGGTCAGCGTGCGCGGCGGTCCAAGGCTGCGCAGGCGCAGATCGAGCAGCACGATGCGCTGGCGGTCGGCCTCGTAACCCGGGCGCGCCATGGCGAGCCACGCGAGGAAGCGACCATCGGGCGAGTACTGCGGCTGCCCGTCCTGGGCCTGATTGGCCACCGAGAGATTGCGCGGCGGGACCGATCCGTCCGCCAGCGTCTGGAAAACGTGCAGATCGGTGCTCCAAGCCGACTCGCGCGTGTGGACGCGCGCGGTGAAGGCCACCATGCGGCCATCGGGCGAAATCGCGAGTTCTTCCGCTCCGCCAAAGGGCTTGGGCGGGCAATCCGCATCCATTCCGGGCATCAGGTCGATCGGAGCGCCGCCGCCGATTTCGAAGACGAAGGCATGGCTGCGCTTCTTGTCTTCCCAGCTGTCCCAGTGGCGGAACAGCAGGCGATCGTAGATGCGCGCCTTGACCTTGCTGCCCGCATCGGCGGCGTCCTTGGCGGCCGTTTCCTCCAGCGCCTTCTCCAACGGAGCGCTCGGCAGCACCTCCATGGTCAGCAGCAGGCGCTTGCCATCGGGGAAGACAAGGAAGTTGTCGACATCCAGCGGGAAATTCGTCACCTGCAGGGGCTCGCCGCCGCTGAGCGGCAGACGCCAGACCTGCGAGGAACCCGAGCGCGTGGAAAGGAACAGGATCGAGCCGCCATCCGGGGCCCAGCGCGGGCTGGTGTCGTTGGCCTCATGCGTGGTCAGCGCGCGCGGCTCGCCGCCGATCACCGGCGCCATCCACAGATCGAAGCGCCCGCGGTTCGCGGCAAGATCCGTCGTGCGCACCTCAAAGACGACCGCTTGGCCGTCCGGTGAAACCTGCGCGCCCGAGATGCGCTGCATCGCGAGCATGTCGTGCACGCCGAAGGGATGGGTATCGGCCGCGCCAAGCGCAACCAACGCGAAGGACAGCAAAGCGTGGATCATGTGTGTGCGATTTTCCTGGGTCGCTCAAAGGATACGGGATCGGCTCCCCGGAGTCCTCAGCCAGACGTAGATCGGCGTGCCGGCGAAGATGACGAGGAAGCCCCACAAGGCGATTGTTGGGCCGCAGCCGTACATGAAGAACAGCACCGCCGCGAAGGCCAGCAGGGCCACCACGGCGGCCCGCCGTCGCTCGGCGGGCGCAAAGCGGCTCGGATCGAGGCGCGCGAGGTACAACTGAGCCGCCGCTGCGAACAGATGCGGCAGCAGCGTGGTCAGAACCGCCAGGGCGACGATGCTGTTGAAGGCATCCAGCAGGGAATCGTGCAGGGCGAGCAGCAGCGCCAGGCTCGCGATGCCGCTGCCGATCAGCAGTCCCGTGACCGGCGTCCCAAGCCTTGGGTGGACCCGGCCTAGCCCCGCGAAGAACAGCCCGTCCTGCGCGGCTGCGACCGGGATGCGGCCGGCCATCAGGATCCAGCCGTTGAGCGTGGCGAGACCCGCGATGGCGGCGGCCCAGACGATCCAGGTTCCAGCCCAGTGGCCCACTCCGCGCTCGGCCATCAGGGCCAGCGGGCGCGCGCTCTGGGCGAGTTCCTGATTGGGCACGACACCGGCCGTCACCAGCGCCGTGGAGAGGAACACGAGCGTACCGAGCGCGTAGCCGATCAGCGTGGAGCGGCGGATGGTGCGCTCGGGATGGCGCACCTCCTCGGCCGGCACGCTCGCCGATTCGATGCCCGAGTAGGCCCACACAATCAGCGCACAGGCGGCCGGAATCGATGCGAAACCCTGCGGCGCGAAGGGCTCGAGGTTGGCGCGATCGAAGCTGCCTGCCGCGAGCGCCGTGATGCCAAGCAGCGGAATCACGTTGGCGAACATCAGCACGATCTGCAGCCGGGCGCTCTCGCGCACGCCGAGGATGTTGACCAGGGTCAGCGTCCACAGACAAAGCTGCGCGAGCGCGAAGGTTTTCCAGCCGCCGCCAAAGCCCTCGGGCAGCAAGCCTTCGAGGTAGCCGACGACACCCAGCGCGATCGCGGCATTGCCGACCGTCGCGCTGAACCAGTAGGCCCAGGTCGAGAGGAAGCCCGCGTAATCGCCGAAGGCTTCCCGGGCGTAGTGGTAGGGACCACCCGTGCGGGGAAACAGCGGCCCCAGCCGCGCGTACACCAGCGCGATGAACAGATAACCCAGCGCGGTGATCAACCACGCCAGAATCGAGGCCGGACCCGCCGTCTGCGCCAGCGACGCGGGCAGCGTGTAGATCGAGGTGCCGACCATGTTGCCGACGATCAGGGCCACGGCTCCCGTGAGCCCCAAAGCGCGGACCATGCGGGTGGATTCGCTCAACGCGGCAACTTCCGGAACAGGGCCAGCTGGTAGCTCGAGGTGATCACCATCGAGACGCTGCGCTCCAGGCGCAGGCGCTGCGAGTCGCGCGCGCCGCGGTACGCGGTCGAGAGCAGATCTTCGTAGGACTCCCGATTGAGCGTGTTCTGCCACCGGCAGCCGGCGCTCTCGACCAGCTCAAAGCCGCCCATCGCCTCGACGAGCGCCGGCAGCCGATCGACGCGGTAGGCCTCGCCGTGCAGCCGCTCGCGCAGTTCCACCTGATCGTCCTCGGCCGGCACCGCGTACAGCACGTGCCCACCGGTCTTCAGCACGCGGGCGAACTCCTGCGGGTGGCGCCGCGCCGTGATCGACAGCACCAGATCGAAGCTCTCGGCGACAAAGGGCAGCGCGATGTCGGCGTTGGCGACGATCCAGCCGCAGTCCGTCCAGCGGCGCGCGGCGGCGTCGATCGCGGGCTGTGAGATGTCGACGCCAAAGGCCTCAAAGCCGAATTCCATCTGCAGACTCCCGAGCAGCGTGCCCTCGCCGCAGCCCACATCCAGCACAGCCGAATCCGGACCGAGTCCCAGGCGCAGGACGCGCTCGCGCAGCGCCTCGATCAGCGGCGCGCTGCGGCCGGACTTCATCCAGCGCCGCCGCGCCGCCACGGTCTCCTCACTGTCGCCCGGCGCACGCGAGCGGCGCTCGTTGGGCTGGAGCAGGTTGAGATAGCCGGAGCGGGCCAAATCGAAGCTGTGCGCGCGCGGACAGCGCCAGCTGCGCCGGTCGGGCGTCGCCAGCAGCGGCTGGCCGCAGCCGCGCACGCTGCAGGCCGGAACTACGGAGCGAGTCTGCATCCCGCCATCAGGATGCACTCCGCTGGCTGTCGGAAGCAAACGAAACCGTCGCGGGTACCGCGGCCTGCTGGCGGTTGAGCTCGATCAGCTGCCCGACCGCTCCCAGCACCATGATGCCCGCCTGCACGATGTAGTAGGTGTTGAGCGCCGACGAGATGCCGCTGGTGAAGCCGTAGCTGTGCAGTCCCACGCCCAGCAGGTTCACGCCCCACCACGAGAACGCCACGATCATGCCGCCGAAGGCCGCCAGCATCGCGATGCCGAAATCGCGGATGTAGCCGCCCATGCGCAGGTGCAGGATCACCAGCTGCGAAAGCACGATCAGCAGCGCGCCGTTTTCCTTGGGGTCCCAGCCCCAGAAGCGCCCCCAGCTGTCGTTGGCCCAGATGCCACCGAGGATCGTGCCGACGGTCGAGAAGATCACGCCAAAGCACAGCACCCCGTAGGTCATGCGGGTCAGGCTGGTGTAGTAGCTCTTGTCCTTGCGCGCGATCTGGAACAGCCTCGAGAGCAGGAAGATGCTCGCCAGAATGGCCGCGAACAGACCGGCCGCGTAGCCGATCGTGATCGCGGTGACGTGCGTCGCGAGCCAGAAGTTCGTGTCGAGCACCGCCACCAGGCTCGGCATCGTGTCGCGCTTGTCGAGCGTCTCGTAGCCGTTGGCGATGAACACCCCCACCACGCCCAGGATCGCCGTGGCGGAGAGCGCCAGCCGATTGCGCTGGATCCACTCCGTGACGAGGCCCACGATGCAGCCGACGGCCGTGATGAAGATCACCGTTTCGTACAGCGTCGAGACCGGCGGACGGCCGCGGATGATGCAGCGCAGCACGATCGCGATCGAGAGCAGCACCGTGGCGATGGCCGCCACCGAGATGCTCCCAGCGTAGAGGGCGCGACTCCGGGCGAACAGCCATGCGAAGGCCACCAGCACGAACGAGAAGAGGAACGCGCTCAGCGACCACTGAATCAGTCCCAGATCGTAGTAGCGGATCTCGAGCGGGACCTTCGCGTACTCGCCGCGCGCCTCGGCCAGCTGCAGCGTCGTGCCGTGGATCTTCTCGAGCTGCTGTTCGAACTCCGCGGGCTTGTCGCGGCGCTTGGCGAGCTCGAGGTAGTCCTCCAGCATGGCCGCGTGGGCGGCCGGAATGGACTCGCCAGCGCGCTGTCGTGAGAACAGCTCCTCGGGCGAGTGCCAGGCCGGATCCTGCTCGATCGACACATCCGGCGGAACGCTGGCGAGCTGCATGCGGCCGGTGATGCTGCCGTATTCGTTGATGTTCTCGGCCAGCGTGACCACGTTCTGCTCCAGCGAGCTGCGCAGCTTGGGCTCGCGCCGGCTGTACTCCTGGCCCAGCTCGAACAGCTTCATCACGCCGGGCTTGAGCTCGTTGAGCGAGTAGCGATCGCGCTTCTTGCGGCCCTCGTGACCCACTCCGATCGCATCGAGCACATCGGAATCCGGCACGAGGAACACGGGGTAAGCGGCGGCCTTCTCGGGCTGAAACATCGTGTCCAGGAGCCACTGCGTGTGGCTCAGGCTCGTGCCGTCTTCGAGCTTGAGCGAGGTCTTGCCCGACAGCCGCAGCAGCAGGAAGTTGGCAAGAGTCGAGGTCGGCTTGATCCGTCCGCCATCCTGCACGGGCAGGCTTTCGAACAGTTCCACCGTCCTCGGAGTCCAGTTCTGCGCCGCGGCGCCCGCGGCCAGAAGCGCGCCGAGAATCCAGGTCAGGGTGATGCGAATCAGGGTGCTCATGAGACAGCCTCGCGCTTGGATTGTTGCGATCGTAGATAGCGGGCAAGCTTCATCAAAAAGTGCAGCAGCATGCCGGCCGCGATCACGATGCAGGCGTAGAGCGGATACTGGTCCGCCGGGTTGGAGACGACCGATAGCGTCGAGAACAGCGGCGTGTCAGGGCCCGCGTTCTGCGGCCCCCAGGAAGCTTGGTACAGCACCAGCCCGCGGTCGCGCAGCGGTGCGTTCATCTCGATCTTCACCGTGCGTTCCGTGCCGTCCTCGCGCACCTTGACGTCGCTTTCGAAGGCCTTGGCCATCGCCATGCGCGGGTGCTCTTCCTTGATGAAGTCGAGCAGTTGGATCTCGAAGGGCATCGGATAGCGTTCGTGCCGCAGCGTGAGCCCGAAGCGCCGGCCCTCAAAGCGCACCGTCAGCGGCGCGCGCTCGACACCCCACAACAACCCGCTCGCCTGGGTGCCGTCCCGGCCCGTGGCCGTGACGCAGACACCGGCGATGTTGGCCTCGGCTTCGGTCTCGAGCGGCACGCTCGAGAGGAACAGGCCCTCGGAGACGGGTACCTTGACCTCGAACATCGGCCCCTTGGGCATCGGGCGGCAGTTCTTCAGGAAGTGCGAGAGCCGCAGTTCGAAGGGCAGTGCGGGCGAGCGGAACACGCGGCCTTCGGCGCTGGCGCTGGAGGCCACCTGATCGTGGTGGAGCAGGTGCTCGACCACGGTGCCATCGGGCTTTTCCTCCGCGATCGCGACTTCCCAGCGGTAGTAGCTCTGGTAATGGCTGGCGCTCTCGCCCTCGAACAGCGTCACGTGCCCGTCGGTCGAGAAGTAGTTCTTCACGAAGCCGGCCACGAGCAACATGATGATGCCGATGTGCGTGGTCAGGACGCCGATCGTGGCCTTGCTCTTGCGCAGCCGCACGATCCCGCCGAGCACGATGTTGACCAGCAGGATCCACATCACGAGGTTGGCACCCGGGAGCGGAATCGAGATCGGCCCGAATTCGTGGAACAGGAAGAAGGACTCGAAGTACTTCTTCTGCACCTCGTAGAGCCCGTGGTCGACCTGTTCCAGCGTGCCCAGCCAGGTCAGCAGCGCCAGCAGGCTCAGCAGCAGCGCCGACAGCCAAAACGAGGATAGCGCGTCGAAGATCCGCTTCACTTGCGCTCCTGAATCGAGGCCGCGAAGGCCCGGAAGTGCTCGCGTTCGGACTCCAGCAGTTCCTTGGGACCGGTCAGCCGCACGAACACCGAGCGCTGGCTGCTGACCGAGAGCGCCGCCAGCATCTTCTTGCCCGCGGATGCGCCGGTGCCGTCGATTTCGAGCAGGCGCCCCGTGCTGCCCAGCATCGGGATGCGCGTCAGCGCGTCGACCTCTGCCTGCGACAGTTCGCTCGCATCGAGCTGGTCGCGCCAGCGGTTGATGTTGGCGCGCATGCCGCCCGATTCGCCCGGCAGCACCGTGATGTAGCACTCGACGGCCGGCTCCGGACCCACCAGATAGGTCACGGCGCGCATCGACTTCTTCGGTCCCTCGCGCCAGCCCGCGGGCGGCTGCCACTGCAGCGCCTCTGCGGAAGCGGTGGGGATCGTGCCCGCCATCTCCTTGCCCTTGTCAGCAGCGCCGCCGCCGCCTTCGCTGGCGGGGGCCGCCGGCGCGGAGCTCTCGCTGTTGGCCGCGGGCGCATCCTCGATGCGGAGCGAAGCGGCGAGCTTCAGGAAGTTCTCGCGCTCGGCGGCGAGCAGTGCGGAGGGGCCCGTCGCTTTGAAAAAGGCCGAGCCCTGCGGCTCCACCAGCAGCAGTCCCAGCATGCGCCAACCCGGGCGACCTTCCCCGCCGCCCATGCCGCTGTAGCTGCCTTCAAAATCGATCAGCACCGCCATATCGCTCATGAAGCGCGCCTTGGGGAGCCCATCGACCTCGGCGGCCTCCATCGGCGAGAGCCCCATCTGCGAGCGCCAGCGATTGATGTTCGCCAGCATCCCGCCCCCATCGCCGCCGAGCAGCGTCAGGAAGCACTCGGCGTCCGTGTTTCCCTGAACCAGAAAGTTCGCCAGCCGCATCTGCGTCTGGGGGCGCTCGGTCCAGCCGCTCGGCAGGTCCCAGACGAGGCGCTGCGCGGGCTGCGCTTGCGTCTTCGGGGAGTTCTCGGGGGCGCTCCGGTTGAGCCCGAAGCGCTCCATGGCGCTCTGATCCCAGGCCGGAGCTTGCTCGCGGGTTTCGCGCGGCGGCGCGATCACGTCCGGACCGGTCTTGGGGCCGCAGGCGCACAGGCCCGCGAACAAGGAGAGCAGCAGGGGGGAGGAGCGGAACATGGGCTTGGGATAGGTGATTGTCCGGCAGGGTGCTACGGGGAATCCAGCCCGAAGGGTGGCGAAAAATCGTCAGGCGGGCCGCCTTTCGCAAAAGGAGCCCGCCTGAGCCGCCGCATGCAGGAAAAGTATCAGATCAGGCTGTCGATCAGCTTGGTCAGCGCGCCGCCGATGCCGGTGACGCCGGCCGAGATCATCTGGCTGACGCCGACCAGAATGCCCGCGTAGACCACGCCGATGGCGATGTTGCCACCGCGCAGCTCGTCCTTCTCGTTGATGTCGGTGGTCAGCTTGTCCATCACGTTGAAGGTCACGCTGATGCCAAAGCCCGCCACGACCAGCGCCACGATCAGGTTGATCACACCGCCGACGATGGCCGAGATGCCCGCGCCCAGATCGAAGCTCGTCAGGCTCTTGAGGCCGGTGGTCATCGACTCGATGCCCCCGCCGATCACGTTGGTGTAGCTGATCACGACGCCCGCGGCGAGCAGCGCCACGGCCACGTTGCGCTTCTTGACCTCAGCCCAGATGTTGAGGCCGTCGAGCATCTTGCTGACGATCGCGAAGCCCTTGTTGATCGCGTAGGCCGCGATCGAGAGCGCCACGACGAACTGCAGCACGCCCAGCACGAGGCCGAGCAGGCCGGCGACAAGCCCGCTGTCGGCCGCCGCCGGGGCGGGGGCGGGGGTGCTGTTCTGGGCGGTGTTGAGCAGGGCCAGGGTGGGGAGGAACAGAGAGGAGGTCAGCATGGTTGGAGACGGTTGGGGGGGGGGCGGCGGAGAGGCTCCGCCGGTGTTTCGGGCCAAAAGGGATATCCTCAGCCCCGCCGCGACTCAAGGATCTTGCAATCTGGACGCCGCGCGCCGCGCCCGCTGGGCTCTGGCCTCCGGCCCGCCGAGCGGGGATCATGAGGGCCATGCTCAAGCCGTCCTTGTTCCTGCTGGCCCTGCTCCCCCTCACGCTCAGCGGCTGCTCGGCCCCCCCGACGGCGGCCGGGGATCGGGACCAGCGCAGCGCCGACGGATCGCGGCGCCAGCGCGTGACGCTCGCCAAGCTCTACGATCCCAAACAGCGGGTCTCGTTCAACGGCAGCCCCGAGAGCGGCCAGGTCTGGCTCGATGACCAGCACTACCTCGTGCCGCGCAAGGAGGGCCGGCGCACCGAGTGGAAGCGGGTGGATGCCGCCAGCGGCGAAGTCTCGAGCTTCGGCAATGTCGCGGCGGCCAAGGCCGCGATCGAGAAGATCGGCGCGATCAAGAGCGAAGAAGCCGCGCAGCTCGCGGAGCTCAATCCCGCGCGCATGAATGCCAATCGAGATGCGCTGCTGTTCACGATCCGCAAGGATCTGTACGTGTGGCTGGCCAAGGCCGACAAGGTCGTGCGCCTGACCAACACGCCCAGCGCGGCCGAGGAGCACGCCACCTTCAGCCCCGACGGCCGCCGCGTGGCCTTCGTGCGCGACAACGATCTGTACGTCTGCGAGGTCGATCCGCCCGCCGAGCGCCGGCTGACGCGCGATGGCAGCGCGACAATCCTCAACGGCACGCTGGACTGGATCTATCAGGAAGAGATCTACGGACGCGGGCAGTTTCAGAGTTTCTGGTGGAGCCCCGACTCGGAGAACATCGCCTTCCTGCAGCTCGATCAGCAGGGCGTGCCCGAGTGGACGCTGGTCGACGGCGTGCCGATGAACCCCGTGATCGAAAAGAGCCGTTATCCGCGTCCCGGCGAGGAGAATCCGCGCGTGCGGGTGGGCCTTGTCCCCGCCGCCCGGGCAGAGGTGCGCTGGGTCGATCTGACGCGCTGGTCGATGGACGAGCCGCTGGTCGTCGATGTCGCCTGGCTCGATGCCAGCCAGCTCTCGTTTCAGGTGCAGAACCGCGAGCAGACCTGGCTCGATCTGTGCACCGTGCGCGTCCAGGAGACCGCACCGCGGGTGCTGCTGCGCGAGGAATCGCGCGCCTGGGTCAACGCCAACGGCAGTCCCAGACGCCTCGCCGACGGCAGCCTGCTGTGGTTCAGCGAGCGCAGCGGCTGGAAGCATCTCTACCATCTGGATGCGCAGGGCCAGCTGATCGCGCCCGTGACGCGAGGCAACTGGGAGGCGCGCACGCTGCACGGCGTCGACGAGGCCGGCGGCTGGGTTTACTTCTCCGGCACGGAGAAGAGCCACGTCGAGACGCACGTCTACCGCGTGCGCCTCGACGGCACGCAGCTGACGCGCCTGTCGCAGGCCGAAGGCACGCACACGGTCAGCTTCAGCCCCGGTCTGGCGCGCTACATCGACACTTGGAGCAATCTGTGGACTCCCCCACAGGTGCGCATGCACGTCGCGGACGGCACCGAGGAGCGGCTGATCGACGCCAACGAGGTCGCGGCGCTCGCCGACCACGAGTTGGCGAAGCCGGTCCTGATGGAGGTCCGCGCGCGCGACGGCTTCCGCCTGCCCGCGATCCTGATGAAGCCGCTCGATTTCGATCCGCGCAAGCGCTACCCGGTCGTGCAGCACACCTACGCCGGCCCGCACGCGCCGCAGGTGGTCAACCGCTGGAATGGCGGCGCGGGCCTGTTCGGCCAGTTGCTCGCGGCCAACGGCTTCGTGGTCTGGGTGTGCGACAATCGCTCGGCCTCGGGTCAGGGTGCCGTCTCCGAACAGGTCTGCTACCAGCGCCTCGGCGAAAGCGAGCTGGCCGACATCGAGGAAGGCTTGGTGTGGCTGAAATCGCAGCCCTGGGTCGATGCAGCGCGCATCGGGATCAGCGGCTGGAGCTACGGCGGCTTCATGGCAAGCTACTCCATGACGCATTCGAAGAGCTTCCGCGCGGGCATCGCTGGAGGCGCGGTGACCGACTGGCGCAACTACGACTCGATCTACACCGAGCGCTACATGCGCCTGCCGAAGAACAACGAGCGCGGCTACGAGGAAACCAGCGTCGTCAAAAGCGCCAAGGACCTCAGCGGCAAGCTCCTGCTGATCCACGGCGCGATGGATGACAACGTGCACCCCGCCAACACCGAGCAGCTTGCCTATGCGCTGCAGCAGGAAAACAAGCCTTTCGAGTTGATGTACTACGGGCGCCAGCGCCACGGCATCACGGATGAACGGCTCTTGTTGCACTGGCGCTCGCTGATGCTGCGCTTCTTCCAGACGGAGCTGGGCGCGCCCAAGTGAGCCCGCTCGACACGCTGTTCGCGGGCTCCGCGCTGCTGTCGGCGCTGGGCATCGCCAAGATCTGCCGCGACCTCCTCGCCGTGCCCAAGCTCCCCCACGCCCCCGCTGGCGGGGATCCGCGCCCGAGCATCAGCGTGGTGATCCCCGTGCGCAACGAGGGAGAACGCGTGCGCGGCACGCTGATACGCCTGCTCGAGCAGCAGGACGTGGAGCTGGAGCTGATCCTCGTCGACGACCGCAGTAGCGACAACACGGGCGCGATCGCGCGCGAGATCGCCGCGCGCGATCCGCGGCTGCGGGTCGTGCGCATCGACACGCTGCCCGCGGGCTGGCTCGGCAAGGTACACGCCTGCGAGATCGGGGGACGCGCGGCGCGCCATGAGTGGCTGCTGTTCACCGACGGCGATGTGTGGATGGAGCCGCGTCTCTTGATCCGCGCCATCCGTCACCTCGAGGCGCAGCGCGCCGACCACCTCGTGATTCCGCCCGCCATCACGGGCCAGAGCTTCGCGGCCGCCGCGGCCACGGCGGCCTTCGGCTCGCTGCTGCTGCACGAGTTGGCGCGCGCCAATCGCGATTCGAGGCGCGGCGCGGTGGGCATCGGGGCCTTCAACCTGCTGCGGCGCGCGGACTGGGAGGCGATCGGAGGTCACGCGCGCCTGCGGCTCGCCATCGTCGACGACATGCTGCTCGGCCTGCTCCTGCGCCGCGCCGGCCGCAGGACCCGCACGGCCTTCGCCCGGCATGCGCTGGAAGCCGACTGGGCCCGCACGCTGGAGGGCGTTCCGCGCGCCCTGGAGAAGAATTTCTTCGCGCAGCTCTTGTACTCGGT
Organism: Planctomycetota bacterium; assembly: GCA_044359355.1. Lineage (GTDB taxonomy): Bacteria > Planctomycetota > UBA1135 > UBA1135 > SYGM01. The sequence goes on from JBIKMH010000007.1 coordinate 40,533, forward strand.
TCCGCTGGCCCTGCTCGTCAGCGCCGTGATCGCGCTTCTTTGGGCCCTGCCGCTGGCGGGCCTGCTGAGTTTCCGTCCGATGGGGCTTCTGGCCTTCGGTGTGTTCGCGCTGAGCATCCTGCCGGCCGCGCTGGCCGCCAGGCGCTTCCAGACCTCGCGCCTCGCCTCGATGGCCGGACCGCTGTTTCTGATCGTGATTCCCTGGGCGATCCTGCGCTCCACCTGGATCACCATCCGCCAGGGCGGCGTGCGCTGGCGCGACACCTTCCATTCGCTGGCCGAATTGCGCGCCGCCGAAGCAGCCTTGCGCCGCAGCCTGCCGCGGGCCTAATCAGCCGCGGAAAACGAAGTAAACGGCGCCCATCAGGCACAGGCCCGCCCACAGGAAATCGAGCTTGATCGGCTGGCCGAGGTACAGCATCGAAAAAGGCACGAACACGAGCAGCGTGATCGCTTCCTGCAGGATCTTCAGCTGGGCGACGCTGTAGACGGTGGCTCCGATGCGGTTGGCGGGCACCTGCAGCAGGTACTCAAACAGCGCAATCCCCCAGCTGAACAGCGCCGCGAGGTACCAGGGATGGGATTTCATGTTCTTCAAATGCCCGTACCAGGCGAACGTCATGAATACATTGGAAAGCACCAGCAGGACCGTGGTTTGAAAAATCGGAGGCATGGGTCTCATGGTAGAAAGCCATTTAGGTCTTGGCATGCAGCCGATCTTGGTGTCCCCTGTAGTTGCGGTTCGACTCGCAATCGACCGCCTGCTCGATGCCCCGACTCGCCATCTCGCTGGCGGGAGCTCTGTGTTTGCTGACGCTGCTGCTGCGTCTCAGCGGACTGGGCTGCCTGCTGCCCGTTTTCTCGCCTCTGGACTCCCAGGCATTCGCGAGGCATGTCGAGTTGTATCGCGAGGAACCGGAGAACGTCGCCCTCGAAGGGATCTACTACCCGCATCTGGTTTCGCGCACCGCCGCCTGGCTGCCCGATGCTCGCCGGAGTTCTGCCGAGGATCTGTCGATGGCGCTCACGCAAGCGGGTGATCCCCAGCGGGATCTGATGCTGGTCTCGCTGCTCTTCTCGCTGCTGATTCTGCCCGCCACGTTTCTGATGGCGCGCCGCTGGATCGGCGAGTGGCCCGCGCTGGCGGCCACCTGGCTGGTCGCGACCAGTCTGCTGCACCATGCCTTCAGCACGCAGGCGCGACCGCACGGCACGGCGGCCGCGTGGATCAGCATCACGGTGCTCGCCGCGCTGCTCTACCGCGAGCGTGGCGGGTGGTGGCGCTCGCTCGCCGCCTGGTCGGCGGCGGCGCTGGCACTGGGTTCGCTGCACTACGGCCTGTTCGCGATTCCTCCGGTGCTGCTCGCGCATCTGGCGCGCCGGGAAGGCCGAGCGGGCTGGCTGCGAATCGGCGCGGGCGCGCTGCTCCTGTCGCTCGCCCTGTGGTGCTTCTACCCGTTCTACTTCCACGCACCCGAACGCTTCTTCGGGCTGCAACCCGAAGGATTGGACCTGTCCGGCCAGCCGCTCAAGCTGAGCCGCTTCACGGGCGCGGGCTTCCTGACGATTGTGTGGTCGCTCCTTTCCTACGATCCCGTTCTGAGCGTGCTGGCCGGGCTGGGCCTCGTGACGCTGAGACCCTGCTCACCGCGTCAGTGGAGCGCCGACACCTGGATCGCGACCGCCTTTCTCGGGCCTTATCTGCTGGTGGTCGGCCTGTACGACGAAACCTGGGAGCGCTTCGTGCTCGTGCTGCTGCCCTGGATCGCGTGTCTGGGCGCGCGCGCCGTCCAACAGGCCTGGGAGCAGCCGGCCCGACGTTTCGCGCTGCTGGCCCTGCTCGTGATCCCCGGGCTGATCTGCCTGCAGTACGCGCTGATCAAGCGCGCACCCAGCACCTTCGAGCTCATGGCCGTGGAAGTCGAGGCTCGCTGCAGCCCCGAGGACCGCATCGTGCTCGCGCCCCATGTCGACCTTCCGCTGTTCAGCACGCCGCAGGCACTGGGGGAGAATCCGCAGGCGATCGCGCTGTCACTCTGGCTGCGCTACCAAAAGCAGCATGTGCCCCCCGAACGGACCGCAGCGGGCCGCATGCTGCTCGCCATGCCCGGGCCGCGCACCGAGACTCTGCAGGCGCTGCGCGAAAACCCTCACGGCTGGCTCGAACAGCATCGAGCCCGCTACGTCGTGCTGGCGGGATTGGATCCGCGCCTTGAGTGGCTGGCTCCGCTCGCGCAATGGCTGGAATCGCATGCGCAGCGGCTTGCCCGCCATGCGGCCGATCCCCAGCGCGGCGGCGCGCTGCTCTACCGGCACGAGACCGACTGGAACACCTGGATGTTCCTCAAGGTGCTGCGCGCCGAACGGATGGGGCAGGAGCTCCGGCTCTACCGACTGCCCTAGCCCCTGCCGCGCTCGAGAATGCCGGTCGTGGACTTGCCCGGGACCAGCGGCGCCAGCACCACCTGGCCGCCGTGCGCCTCGACCCATTCGCGCCCGACGACGCCCTTGTCGGCCCAGTCAGCGCCCTTGACGAGCACGTTCGGCGTCACACGCTCGATCAGATGCTTCGGCGTGTCCTCGGCGAAGCTCGCGACGGCATCGACGCACTCCAGCGCGGCGAGCACTTCCATCCGGTCGGCGAGCGGGTTGACCGGCCGCGCAGGCCCCTTGGCGCGCCGCACGCTCTCGTCTTCGTTGACACCGACGAGGAGCACGTCGCCGTAGCCCTTGGCGAAGCGCAGGTAGGTGACATGGCCGACGTGCAGCACGTCGAAGCAGCCGTTGGTGAACACGATGCGTTTGCCCTGCTTGCGCCAGGCGGCGAGTTGGCGGTCGAGTTCCTCCCGCGTGGCGAGCACCTTCCCGGCACCGTCGGCGCGCTCGACGATCGCGCCCGCGAGTTCCGAGCGGGTCACGGCATGCGTGCCCAGCCGGCCCACGACGATCGCCGCCGCCGCATTGGCAAGCTGCACCGCCAACCCCAGCTCCAGCCCAGAGGCGAGGTGGAAGCCCAGCTGCGCGATCACGGTGTCGCCGGCGCCCGTGACATCGAAGACCGCTCGGGCCTGCGCCGGCACATGCCCGCTCGTGCCCGCGCGCGTGCGAAAGTAGATGCCCTCGGGGCCGAGCGTGATCACCGCCGCCTGAAGTTCGCTGCGCGCGATCAGCTCCGCTGCTCCGCTCGCCACATCGTCGAGTCGCGCGAGCCTGCGCCCCAGCGCCTGCTCCGCTTCCTTGCGGTTGGGCGTCACCAGCGTCGCGCCGCGGTAGCGCGTGTAGTCATCGCCCTTGGGATCGACCAGCACGGGAATTCCGGCCGCGCGCGCGGCCTCGATGGCGCAGCGGATCACCTCGGGCGTCAGGACACCCTTGCCGTAGTCGGAAAGCACGACGGCCTGGGCGCGCCGCACGCGTTCGGGCAGCAGCTTGAGCAATGCGGCCAGCGCCTCGCCGTGCACAGGCCGCGCGTCCTCGTGGTCGACGCGCAGCATCTGCTGGCTGCCGCTCATGAGACGCGTCTTCTGGATCGTGGGACGCGTGCGATCGAGCACGCAGCCGCCGGTGTCGATGCCCTGTTCGGCGAGCAGATCGCGCAGCGCGCGGCCCCAGCCATCCTCCCCCAGCACGCCGACGATGTCGACCTCGGCCTGCATCGCGACCAGATTGGCCGCGACATTGCAGGCTCCGCCCAGGCGATCCTCGCTGCGACGCGCGGTCAGGATCGGGATCGGCGCCTCCGGCGAGATGCGCGTGACGTCGCCGGAGAGATACTGATCGAGAATCAGATCGCCGACGATCAGCACGCGTGGACGACCGAGGTTGAGCACCAGCTTTTCGAGTTCAAAGGCGTTCATCGGGGCGACTTTCCGCGCGAAGTGCCGCGCGAAGTGCCGCGCGGCTTGCGCCTCGAGGGCGGCTGCCAGCCCGCTTCCTCCAGCTTGCACAACACCGCCATGCGCAGGAGCGGCAGCATCAGCTCGTGCTGGCCGAGGATCGAGATGCCGCGGCCGGGAGGGCGTTGCACGACATTGGTCTCGGCGCGGTACTGGCGCAGCATATCGAAGTTGGCGGTCGTGATGCCGTCGAGCGGCGCGCCGAGGTTGAGCGCCACGCTGACGGCCTTGAGGAATACCTCGGGCAAGATCACGGCGCAGCCGATGTTGATCCAGACGCCGCCGTCCATGCCGTGCACAAAACGGCACACGTGTTGGAAATCGCACAGTGCCGCCTGACCGATTTCGGCGCCATTGCAGGCCGGATGCATGTGCACGATGTCAGCACCCAAGGCCGCATGCGCCGTGATGCCGACACCCAGTCGCACGGCCGAAGCGCTGACCGAGAGGTGCGCGTTTTGCGCCTTGCGATCCAGCAGCAGGCGGCCGAGCCCGCGGCCGAGGCCCGGCTCATCACCCGCTTTCGGCGCCGAGCCACGCCGAGCCGCCTCGGCCAGACCCTTGCCGGTTTCGTCCGCGAAGCCGAACTCGCCCTTGGGCAACTGCTCGGCGACATCCTCGCTCGTGCGCCCCAGCGTCGCGATCTCGAAATCGTGGATCGCGCCCGCGGAGTTGAGCGCGACATGGTCGATCACGCCGCGCTCCATCAGATCGATCAAGAGCGGAGCCAGCCCGACCTTCAGCACGTGCGCGCCGAGCGCCACCGCGACCGGGCGACCGGCCTGCTTGGCCGCCACGATGCGCTGCACGAGTTCCTTGAAATGCTTGCCGACGTAGATGTCGGGCAGCGAATCGACGAAGCCCGCGAATCCCGGCAGCGGCTCGGGCGTCGCGCAGAAATCGCGCAGATCGACGAGGCTCTTGCGCGAGGCGAGCGGATAGGTCCGAACCTTCCGCATCTTGGGGAAGGGATGCTTGGGGCGCTGCGTCTGTCTGGCCATGCGTGCAGCGATCCTAGCCTTCGGGAGGGGCGCCGCGGTAGCGATCGTGCAACCAGAAGTACTGCTCGGGACAGGCGCGGATCAGCTGTTCGAGTTCCCGGTGCAAGCGCGCAGCCACTTCCTCCGGGGAGGCACCCGACAACTCCTCGGGCTCGATCACGCAGGGAAACACGGCCCGGTAGTGGAAGGGCTCGGGCTCCTGGTACACGGCCGCGATCACCAGTGGCACCTTGAGGCGGCGCAGCAGCACGCCCGCCGAGCGGTCCGCGCTCGCCAAGCGGCCGAACCAGGGCGCGAACACCGGCTTCACGCGGGCGCGCTGGTCGAGCAGCATCGCCACCGACCCGCCGCCGCGGATCACGGCCGGCACGAATTCCATCGCGCCGCGCCGCGGCAGCAGGCGGATGCCGCGGCTCTTGCGCAGGCGCTGCGCGTGCAGGGCGAGATAGTGATTCTTGGGCGGCTTGCTGATCGCATACAGCGGCGAGAAGCCCAGGTGCGGCAGCAGCGCCACACCATTCTCCCAGTCGCCGACGTGCGCGCTGATGATCACGCAGGGCCGGCCCGCACGCGCGATCGCCTCGGCGCCCGCGCACATCTCGACGCGCGTGCGCTGCGGATAGGACTGCGGCGAAACCTCGCGGGAAAAGCGCTCCGCATCGAGCGTCAGGCGCAGGAGGTGACGCCAGGCCTGACGCACGCGCGCCCGGCGCTCGCTTGCGGGCAGCGAGCCAAGGGCCTGCGTGAGGTACTCTTCGGCGGCACGCGAGTGCGCGCGATCGAGCACGCACAACAGCGCCGCGAGCGCTTCGATCAGCGCCTCGCGCAAGCGGCGCGGCAGGGCCGCGGCCGTGCCCGCCAGCGTGCGCGCGAGCGCGTACTCCAGCCAGGCGAGCAGGCCCTTTTTCGTGCCCAGCACTTCCTGATCCGCAACGGGCTCGTGCGTCCGCGGCGCAGTCCAAGGCGCAGTCCACGGCGATCGGTCGTTCACGGCTGCGCCCCCGCCAGCGTGTCGAGCAGGGCCTCGGCCAGCACGGCGCCCTGCGTGATCTCGAAGGCGACGCTGACGCGCCAGCAGGACAGACCCAGCGGAGCGAGCTTGACGGCATCCTTGTCCGTCACGACCAGCGGCAGGCCATCCTGCGGCAGGGCCCGCAGGTCGGCTTCGGTATACGCATGGTGATCGGCGAAGCGGCGGTGCTCCTCGATGCGGGCGCCCAGCGCCTCGACGGTGCGTTCGAAAGCTTGAGGATTGCCGATCGCACTCAGCAGGCGCACGCGCCGCCCGCCCAGGCGCTCCAGACCCAGATCGCGGCCCTCGGCGTCGATCAGGGCGCGAGCGCGGTGCACACCGTGCAGGCGGCCGATGCCCGGGGCGGCCGCCTCCAGTTCGCGCTCCAGTTCCGCCAGCCAGGCGGGCGGAATCTGGTCGCTGCGCGTGATCACGATCGCGTCGGCGCGGCGCAGCGAGGAGAGCGGCTCCCGCAGCAGCCCGCGCGGCAGCAGGGCGCGCAGGCTGGCACCGCTTTGGCCCTCGCGCGGCAAGCCCCAGGGCCGCAAGGCGTCGATCAGCACCCAATCCTGCGAGCGCGCCAGCTTGCGGTGCTGGAAGCCGTCGTCGAGCAGGATCGCGTTGGCGCCGCGCGCGAGGAGCGCCCGGGCTCCGCGCGCGCGCCGGCGGTCTTGCACATGCGGAACCGTCGGGCAGGCCTGCGCGAACAGGCGCGCTTCGTCGTTGCCGCCCGCATCGAGCGCGCGGTAGCCGCGCGAGAGCAGGCCCGGCCGCAGACCGCGCTGCTGCAACTGGCGCGTGGCCCAGATCGCGAGCGGCGTCTTGCCTGTTCCACCCGCCGAGAGATTGCCGATCGACAGGACCGGGACGGAGAGGTGTGTGCGCGGCAGCAGTCCCCAGTCGTAGGCACTGCGGCGCAGCCGCACGGCGGCGCCGAACAACAGAGCCGGAGCGCGCAGGCACTCCTCCCAGCCACCACGCCGCGCAAGTCGCTCTTCGGGACGCACGGCGAATCGCGCGCGAGCGCTCAGAGCGTCGGGGTCTGCCCCTCTTCGTCGGGGATCAGTTCGATCAGTCCGCGCTCCATCTCGAGGAAGGCGATCTTGATCGGATTGACCTCGCGGGTCTCGACCAGCGGCGCCGCGCCGCGGATCAGCTCCCGCACGCGCTTTTGGAGCAGCGCGGTCTTGTGGAAGGAGCCGGAGACGGACTTTTGGAGACGCTGGGGCAGGGAGAGTTCCATTCGCGGGGCTTGTGGGGTAGCCCAAGAGTATGCCTTGCGGCGCCCCGAACTTGCAAGCCTCCCCTCCGCGGTGCGCTAGATTGAGGACATGCTGAGCCTCCTTCTGTGCTTGATGCAGGACGCCAGTCCGGCCCTGCCCCGTCTGGGGGGCTTTCTGAGCGAGCAGCGCGGGCTGTGCGAGCCCGCGGCAGCGCTGTTCGGGCCCGATGGCACGCTCGCGGTCGTCGAGACCCATGCCGGCCGGGTCACGGGCGCCGGTCTGGCACTCGAGAACCTGCGCGATCCGCGCGGCCTCGCGCGCTCCGACGATGGAGCCTGGTTCGTCTCCGACGCGCAAGGCATCCTCGTGATCCGCCCCGGAAAGCAAAGCCGCATCACGCTCTCCGGCGCGCGCGCCGAGGGCCTCGCCTGGACCGCGCAGGCCCTGTACGTGGCGGACTCGCAAGCGCACTGCGTGCGCGTGCTCGATCCCCATACCGGCAACGAGCTTGACCGCATCGGCACGCGCGGCAGCGCAGCGGGTGAGTTGCTCGGGCCTCGCGATGTGGCCGTGTCCGCGAGCGGCGAAGTCTTCGTGGCCGACACCGGCAACCACCGCGTGCAGGTCTTCTCCACGGCCGGCGCGCCCCTGCGCCGCTTCGGCGACTACGGCCCCTACCCCGGGCTGTTCTCCTCACCCTCGGGCATCGACTTCGCGCAGGACAGCATCTTCGTCGCCGACACCGGCAACCACCGCATCCAGCGCTTCCGCGCCGACGGCGAGTTCCAGTATGGCTTCGGCGCGCACTCGATCCGGCCGCGCGACGGCGCCGGGCGACTGCACTATCCGACGCAGCTGGCCGTCGCCGCCGACGGCCAGCGCATCGCTGTGGTCGAGGGCTTTGAAGATCGCGTGCAGCTCTTCGGCGAGGAAACACCCCAAAGCCGCGTGATGGAACTGCAGAACGAGCTCAGCGCGAGCGCGCACTACGGCGGCGCGCTGGCGCTCGGCGGCCGTCTGTGCGTCGTGCTCGAGCCGGAAAGCTCCAACGCCGTGGTGCTTGACACTTCCGGCTTGGATCCGGTCGAGATCTCGCGTCTGGGACGCTTCGGCGACAAGCCGGATCTCTTCGCGCGGCCGAGCTCCGTCGCGCTCGACGGCGCCGGCGAGCGCGCCTACTTCGCCGATTCGCTGCGCGGCCGCATCAGTTGCTTCGCGCTCGCGCGCAGCAGCACCGAGCCGCTGCGCTACGACCTATTGCTGCCGCGCCTGGAATGCGCCAGCGACACGCGGAACCTGCCCGGTGGGGCCGGTTTTGAGCCGCGCGCGATCGCTCGCGCATCCAGCGGCTCCATCCTCGCGCTCGCCGCGGATGGCAGCCTGTGGCGCGCGGGAGCGGATCTGCGGCGCTGGCGGCGCATCGCCCCGCCGGACGCCGCGCGCGCCGGGTGCACGGCGCTCGCCGTCGACACGAGCAGCGACCAAATCGCGCTCGCCAACCCCACCGACGGCACGCTGGAAATCGTACAGCCCGATGGCAGCAGCCTCGCGCTCCTGCGGGAGCCCGCGGGCTCGCGGCCGAGTGCCGTGGCGTGGACGAGGCGCGGCACGCTGGTCCTCACCGATGAGCGCCGCCACGAAGTGCGCGAGCGGAATCGGGAAGGGCAGGAACTGCTGCGCATCGGCCAACCGGGTCTCGGCCGCGCCGAGTTCTTCAAGCCGCGCGGCATCGCCGTCGACGCGCAAGGACGCTGGTGGGTGCTCGACGCCGGCAACCACCGCGTGCAGATCCTCTCCGCGGAGGGCGTGTTCCTCCACGCCTTCGGATCGCGCCTGTTCACCGAGCCTCTGCGCAAGGGCTACACGCCCCCCGAACAGCCCGAGTGGACCACCTGGCCTGCAGTCAGCAGCGCTCAGCACCGCTACCGCATCCACTACAAGGCGAGCCAGTGGCCGCCCTCCGTCGGCGAGACGCTGGCCATCGAAGCGCACCTCGTGCCGCTGGAGGAGCTCACCAAGGAGCCGGCGCTCGTGCTCGACGGCGGCATGCCCGAGCATGGACACGGTCTGCCGCGCGACACCCGCGCCACCCGCCTTGGGGACCGGCACTGGAAGTTTGAGGGCCTGCGCCTGCACATGGGCGGCCGCTGGCGGCTGTACTTCGACATCCACGAAGGCGCGCACACCGAGCGCGCCGAGTGGGAGGTGGTGCTCGAATGATGCTCGCCGGCGCCCTGCTGCTCCTGCAGACCGAATGGAGCCCCGCCGAGCTCGCGCGCATCCTCGCCCATGAAAAGCGCGCGCCCGTGCCGCTCGACGCCACCAACGCGCACCTCACGAATCCTGCCGCCGCCAAGCTGGGACAGGCGCTGTTCTTCGAACCTCGCCTGTCCAGCAACGGCAAGATCTCCTGCGCCACCTGCCACATCCCCGAGCAATTCTTCACCGACGACAAGCGCCTCGCCGAAGGTCTCGAGAAGGGCACGCGCAACACCCCCACCATCCTCAACGCGGCCTACCAGCGCTGGTTCTACTGGGACGGCCGCGCCGACTCGCTCTGGAGCCAAGCCCTCCAGCCGATCGAAAACCCGCTGGAAATGGGCCTGCGCCGCGACGCCGCGCTCCAACTGGTCCAATCCGACGCCACGCTGAGCGAGCTCTACCGCGCCGCCTTCGGCAGCGCGCCCGACGACAAGGACGAGTCCTTCGCGCGCCTGGGCAAGGCGATCCACGCCTACGAACACCAGCTCGTCGGCGGACTCTCCGCCTTCGACCGTTACGCGCGCGCCCTGCGCGAGAACAATTCCACCGCACAGGCGCAGTACCCCGCCGACGCGCGCCGCGGACTCAAGCTCTTCATCGGCAAGGCCAACTGCCGCCTGTGCCACTCCGGCCCGCTGTTCAGCGACGGCGAGTTCCACAACCTCGGCCTGCCGCGCTCGCGCACCGGCGCCAAGGAAGACGCCGGACGCTACGAGGCGCTCGCGAAGCTCGCCCAGAATCCCTTCCGCGCCGGCGGGATCTTCAGCGACGCGCCGCAGGGCGAGCGAGCACAGGAACTCGAGCACACGCCGCGCACGGGCGAGCTGTGGGGTGCCTTCCGAACGCCTTCCCTGCGCAATGTGACGCGCACGGCTCCGTACATGCACCGCGGCCAGTTCCCCGAGCTGCGGGACGTGATCTTCTTCTACTCCGAGCTCGAAGGAGCGGAGCCGGCCGGGCATCACGGCGAGCGGGTGCTGCAAAACCTGGATTTGAGTGTGGCGGAGATGGACGATCTGCTGTCCTTCCTCGACACGCTGGAGGAAGAACTGCCGGCGGAAGCGCTGCGGAAACCTCTGCCGCGCTGAAACCGACCGTGCTGGACCGACTCAGGCTAGAGCGTCGCCAGCGTTGTCGCGATCGTGATCGCTCCGCAGTTGTCGCACATGTACGCTCGGCACACGGCCGAAGCCGGCATGACGAGGATGCGCCCCTTCTTGCTGGGTCGGTAGTTGCGCTTCCTTGATCCCAACTCCATCACCTGCCCTTACTCGGGACGAAAGTAGAGGTCGGTTGATCCGAAACCGAAAAGCATGAAGTTGCCGAGCCCTTTTTCGAGCGTCGCCTTACCCTTGGTCATCGGCGCCTTGCAGTTGGGACAGTCCATGCCGGCATCGATTCCATTCGGTGCCACATCCTCTTCCTTCACAGGGCGACGCTTTCGCATTCGATTCTCCTGTTCCTACCGCCGGCGCAGTTTCAGCAGCAGGCGCAGGAACTCGATGTACATCCACACTAGCGTCACGAGCACGCCAAAGGCCGCGCGCCACTCCAACGCCTTGGGCGCACCCTCCTTGGCTCGGCCCTCGATGAACTCGAAATCGTGCACCAGATTGAGCGAGGCGATCACGCAGATGAAGACTCCCACCCCGATCCCCAGGGGAGAGGAGTCAAAGAGGAAATCAAAGCCGCCCATGCCGAACAGGCGGAAGAGCATGCTGGCGAGGTAGACCAAGCCGATGGCCACCGTGGAGACCGTCACGATCTTCATCACGACGCCGCCGCCGCGCACCAGCCCGCTGCGCCAGACGGCGAGCACAGCCGCCGTTGCTCCGAAGGTCAGGAACAGGGCCGTCGAGGCGATGCCTGGATAGCGCGCGTTGGCCAAGGCCGAAATCGCGCCCAGGAACAACCCTTCGGCCGCCGCGTACGGCGTCGCGAGGAATGGCACGCTGCGCGGCACGAAGGCCATCACCAGACCGAGCACCAGCGTGATGATCAGGCCGCCGATCATCCACGGATACACGGCCTGTGGATCCTCACCGCCGACGCGCGACCAGGTGATGCTGGCAGCGAGACCCGCGACGCCGCACAGGTAGGCGGTCTTCGCGATCACGCCTCCGATGGTCAGTTGGCTGGTACCAACGCTCTCGCGACCCGCGCGCTCAAACGAGCCTTCGGTCAGAACGGGATTGCTCACTCTCAAGGCCATGGTTTCCTCCGGGGGGGATGCGGCGGGCGGTATGCCGCGGTTGCGAATCGGGGTCTAGGGTACTCTGCCTGAATCCAAAGGACCGATCCGACCTCTCAGGCCATTTCGAAGAAAGTGTCTTCGGCAAGCGGCGGCAGACAGGCTTCCCGGGGACAGGACGAAAGGTCCCGAGCGGGACGGTCGCCGCTTCCGGGAACCTTGGATCAGAGGAAAGAGACCAGCAGGCAGAGCGCCGCGACTGTCATCACCGCCGTCGCCGCCCAACCCAGGGAGCGCAGTCCCCGACCCAGCACGTGCGGGCCCATCACGGCGGGATTGGATGCCAGCAGCATCATCACGGGCATGATCGGGACGGCGATCAGCCCATGGATCACGGCCGTATAGAACAATTCCCGCACGGGATCCATCGGCGTGAAGCACAGCGCCACGCCCCCCAGCGTCGACACGGCCAGCACGCCGTAAAAGCCCCGGCCTTCGCCCTTCTCGATGCGCAGGTTGAGACTCCCGCGCCAGCCCGCGGCTTCCGCCACGGCATAGGCAGCGGAACCCGCCAGCACCGGAACCGCGAGCATGCCCGTGCCGATGACGCCCAGGGCGAAGAGCAGGAAGGTGCGGTCCCCGGCAATCGGCCGGAGCGCCTCGGCCGCTTGCGCCGAGGTCTAGATGCTCGTGATCCCGGACGCGTGCAGCGTAGCCGCGGTCGAGAGGATGATGAAGAAAGCGACCAGGTTGGAGAACAGCATTCCTACATTGGTATCCCACTGGATCCGGCGCAAATGGCGGTGAACCTGCGCGAGCGAGCGCGGCTCACCGTCCGAACTGCGATGGTGCAGGTGGCGCTCCTCCACCTCCTGCGCGGCCTGCCAGAAGAACAGATACGGGCTGATCGTCGTGCCAAGAACCGCCACCACCGTCAGCAGCAGTTCGCGCGACCAAACGAGTTCGGGAAGGAAGGTGCGCTGCAGCACCAGCCACCAGTCCAGTTGCAGCGAGAAGGCGACGGCGACATAGGCGAGCAGGGCCAGCGTCAGCCACTTGAGCCAGCGAACGACGGAGGCGTACGGCAGAAACACCTGCATCACCAGGCAGGTGAGGCCGAAGGTGATGGCGTAGACATGCGCCGAACCGCCGAGCAGCAGGCGCAGAACCTCGGCCATGGCCGCGATATCGGCAGAAATGTTGAGGGTATTGGCTGCCAGAAGCAGGCCGACCACGCCGAGCAATACCGGACGCGGGAAGTGCTTGCGGATGTTGGCCGCCAGCCCGCGACCGGTGACATACCCGATGCGCGCGCTCACGATCTGGATCGCCGCCATCAGCGGCAGCGTGAACAACACGCTCCAGAGCATCGAGTAGCCGTAGCGGGCTCCGGCCTGCGAGTAGGTGGCGATGCCGCTCGGATCGTCGTCGGCGGCACCGGTGATCAGACCGGGACCGAGCCTGCCGATTCGCCCCTGGGACCGGCGCATCCAGCGCCGCGCGCGCAGCGGCCAGCGCCCGATCATCGAAGGGTCGCTTGCGGGCCGCGCCCGAGGCGATGCGATTCGTCAGCCTCTCGTTTCACGTCTGGCATGCTGCGCGCATCCAGGGTAGCAACTCCCGGCCAAGACCCGGAAGGTCTTCTGGCACGGTGCCCGCTCGAGACGGGAAGGAAGGGGCAGCACCCGGACAGGGGCTACGTTCCGGCGCTTCCCTGCGAGGCCGTGGACGGCGATCGACGCTGCGCCACCGTCAGGCGCGAAGACTCACTCCGCCGTCGTGGGGTCGATCACGGTGCGCACTTCGCTGATGGAATTGGCCGGAAAACCGCCCATTTCCGCATGCTTGCGCACGGTTTCCGCGTTCGGAGCGATGTAGACGCAGTAGATCTTGTTGTCGGTCACATAGCTTTGGACCCACTGAATCTGCGGACCGAGCTGGTTGAGGATCGAACAGGACTTCTGGGAGATCCCGTTGAGGTCCTTGGTGCTCAGCTTTCCGGCACCCGGAAGGTCTCTTTCGATGACGTACTTCGGCATGGCAATAGTCTAGAAAAGGGCCACCGAAATCCGAAAGCACGGGCCGGCGTCGAACGGACGCTGGCGCAGCGGGAGCGCACGATCACGATCCACAGCGAGCCGCGCAGCGTGGACTCTGGTCGATCGAAGGTCCTGCCTCTCCAAGACCTGCAGCGCCATCGCCACCCCAGGCCTCCTTTAGCAGGCGCAACGCGCTTGCGGTCCGCGACTTCGAGCTCAGAAACTGCGGGCAACAGGGGCCGTCTCGGGAGCCGTCGCACGCGAGAGCTTCCCGACTCCACTCGAAAGCTCGTTCGGGGACCGCGGACTGCGCGGCTAACCGGCCCTCTTCGGTCACCGGATCGAGTCCGGCAGGGTCGCCCTCGCGACCTTGCGCGTCCCCTCAGTCGGTCACCGGGATGCGCGCCCGCCTCGCGCCTGTTCCTTCCGGGGGCTGGGCGACGCGCCGGTGGCTGCGAGGGTCCGGGAAAACGGACACCAACGCATCCGCCACCCTGACCCCCTCGTAAGCCCTAAGCCGAGAGTTTGTCTCGGCCCCCACTGGAGTCCCGATCGATGCGCCATCCTTTGATTGTTGCCTGGGCCCTGCTGTTCGTCACCCTGCTGCCTGGTTCCGCCACTGCCCAGGCCGTCGGAGGCAAAGACATCGTCGACACGGCCATCGGCGCCCGCTTCGAGACGCTGGTCGCGGCCGTCAAGGCCGCTGGTCTGGTCGACACGCTCAAGGGTCCCGGCCCCTTCACCGTCTTCGCGCCCACGGACGAGGCCTTCGCCGCCCTGCCCGAGGGCACGCTGGCGGAGCTGCTGCTCCCGGAGAACAAGCGCAAGCTGCAGGAGATCCTCACGCTGCACGTCGTGGTCGGCCGCCTGACGCCCATGGAGATCGACAACATCGACGCTCCTCAGTACGCCAGCACGGTCAACGGCGCTCGCCTCCCGGTCAGCGCCAACTCAGGTGAGTTCCGCTTCGGTGATGCCAAGGTCGTCGGTGCCAACGTGCGCTGCACCAACGGGCTGATCCATGTGATCGATCGCGTGCTGCTGCCCAAGCCGCCGCGCGACGAGAACAGCGTGCTGATGGCGCTGAAGGAGGCTCCGCCGACGAGCCTGATCGAGGCGCTGCGCGCGGTTCCCGACGGCCGCTTCTCCACCTTCGTCGCGGCCGTGCAGGCGAGCGGCAGCGATCAGGATTGGGCGCAGGCCGAGCCGCAAGGCAACTGGACGCTGTTCATTCCCACCAACGCGGCCTTCAGCCGCCTGTCGGCGGCAGAACTCGCCGCGCTGCTCGATCCCGCCAACCGCGCCTTGCTGCGCGAGGTGCTCGACTGGCACGCCTTGCCGAGGCTGCAGACCTGGAGCTTCGACTTCAACGATGGCCAGCGCGGCCCCGCGATGATTTCGGAGCCCAACGACCGCTTCGTCCTCGACGTCCTCTGCAATGGCATGGTCTTCGTTTACCGGCTGCGCTCCCGGGGTGTCCCGCGCGAGAGCGAGGAGCCCTTCAAGGCGCGCATCGTGGCCGGTGACATTGCGGTCGGCGGAAACGTCGTGCATGTCGTCGACCGCGTGCTGCTGCCTCCCTCCGTCGAGAACCGGCTGGTTCGCTCCCAGGCGCACCGCGAAAAGGACGTCGAGGAACTCGCCGCGGGCGCCAAAGCCCAGTTCCATGCGGTCTGGGTGCTGAACAGCATGTTCGAGGAGACCCAGGCGCTGGACCGCGAAGCGGCCCTGCCGCTCTACCGCTTCGGCCTGCGCATGCTGGAGGACATCATTCCGGTCAGCCGCAACGGCATGCTGATCATGGGCGGCAATGACAACGATGCCGCACAGCTGCGCGCACGCCTGCGTACGCGGACCGACGAGCTCGATCGCGTGTGGTACGGCCTGTTCCTGAAGAACAGCCCTACCGCAACCTCACTCAGCGCGCCGCTCCCGGAAGCCTTCGCTCAGGCGTCGATGAACGGCGCGGCGGGCGGCGCAACTGGCGGAGGCAGCGCGGCCCAGCCCGCCGTGCTGTTGGCCAACACCCCCGCGCCGCTTCGGGCGGCTGTGCAGCCGACCGCTCCTGGGAACAGCGCCCCGGATCTCAGCTGGTGCGAACTCCTCGAACAGGCTCCGGACCCGGAAGTGGTCCGCGATCCGGCGCTGCGGGAGCGCATCGTGCAGACCGGCCTGCCCTGGCGCGTGCAGGACAAGCTCTCGGGCATTGAGCTCTTGCTGGTTCCGCCGGGCGAATTCGTGATGGGCAAGAGCCCGGGCGACAAGGAAGCGATGGCCAACGAGCTGCCGCCGCATTCGGTCACGCTCACCCGCGCCTACTACCTCAGCCGTTTCGAAGTGACCCGCGCCGAATGGAAGCGCAGCATGGAATCCGGCGGCGCCCAGCCGAAGCAGCCCAAGCCAGAAGGAGCGCAGCAGCAGTTGGTGCCCACCTCGTCGGGCAGCGTGATCGGCATCAGCGGCGGCGTCGTGGTCGTGGATCAGCAGGGCAAGGAAATCAAGCTCCAGACGACGAGCGAGCGCCAAGCCGATGGTTCGCTGGTCATCACCACCACCGCGGCCGATCCCGGGGGCGAGGCCCAGGCCGCGGAAACCGATCCCAATCTCCCCATCCTGACGTCGTGGAAGCAGGCCGAAGCCTTCTGTCTCCAGACCGGCCTGCGATTGCCGACCGAAGCGGAATGGGAGTACGCCTGCCGGGCCGGAGTCAGCGAAGGCCGCTACGGCAAGCTCGATGAGATCGCCTGGCACCGGGGCAACTCGGGCGGACGCAAGCAACCGGTCGGTGGCAAGGCCGCCAACGCCCTGGGCTTCCACGACATGCTCGGCAACGCCTGGGAATGGGTCAGCGACTGGTACTCCGAGTACACCCGCGCGCCCAAGATTGATCCCAAGGGCCCGCCGACCGGGACCTCGCGCATCATCCGGGGCAGCTACTTCGAGTTCGAAGCAGGTTTCTGCCGTGCTTCGCGTCGCTACGACATCAACTCGTGGACGGGCTCGAGCACCGGCCTGCGGGTGGCGCGCACGCCCTGAGATCGCCCGGCCCAGGCACCCTGAGTGCCGACTCAGCCGAAGTGTCGACTCAGCCGAAGAACATTCGATGCATCAGCCGACCGGGCGCAAAGGAGAGTGCTCCGGCGATCAGCAGCGCGCCTACGTACAAGCCCACCATCGCGCGCTTGTGGCCCTGAATGTCGCCGCGGCGGACGGTGGCCAACGCACTCCACACGCCGTGCAGCGTCCGCGGCACGAACAGGTGCAGCAGTCCCAGACGCACCGGCCCGAGTTGCAGCGGCGGACCGACATAGGCCGGCATGCCGATCGTCGACAGGGCGGTGACGAGCATCAGCCCGAGGTAGAGCTTGCCCAGCGTGCGGTGGCGGGTGTCGCCCTTCTTCCCCAGCAACAGCCACGCGCCCAGGATCGTGGCGGGCAGCACCGTCGCCAGGTGCCATTGCATCAGCCAGGGCGCATGCAGCAGCAGTTCCAGCTTCTCACCCATCGGTGCTGACTCCGCAGCTGCGGCCCCGCCATTTCACGCCCGGTTCGCGCAGGATCTTCGCCATCGGCCGGCCCTTGGCGAGTTCGTCGATCAGCTTGTCGAGCCGACGCACCTCCAGCATCAGCGGATCTTCGATCTCCTCGATGCGCACTCCGCAGATGACACCCGTGACGAGCACGCGCTGCGGGTGCAATCTGGGCGCAGAGGCGAAGAAGTGCTCGAAGTCGGTCTGTGCGGCGAGTTGCTTTTCGAGTGCTGCCTGCGTGTAGCCCGTGAGCCAGCGGAAGATCTCGTCCACCTCGGCCTTGGTGCGTCCATTCTTCTCCGCCTTGGCGAGATAGTGCGGGTAGACGGATGCGACGGACATGCCGTAGATGCGGTGCTTCGCCATGGGAGGAATCCGGCCCTTGATCCTAGCGGCCGCCGGCGCAGGCCCCCTCTCATGTGCTTCCCCGATGAGCCCCCCCCTGATCGCTCCCCATCGCTACCACAGCCCTGCCGCCCCTCCCACGCACCCGGACTTTCCCAATCCGAACAGGCGGCGCGCCCCTGTGACGCTAGACTGCTGGGGTATACATTCACCACCCCGCCCCGTGCGGGCGGACCCAACCACTGCAAATCCACATGATGCTCTCTCTCCTGCGTTCCCTGGCGACGATCGCCCTCCTCTGTTCCCCGCTGCTGGCGGGCGAGGGCTGGGTCGCTGACTACGACGAGGCGGTCAAGATCGCCAAGGCCGAGAAGAAGGACCTGTTCGTCGACTTCACCGGTTCGGACTGGTGCGGTTGGTGCAAGAAGCTCGACAAGGAAGTCTTCGTGCACGACGCCTTCAAGAACGAGATCACGAAGAACTTCGTGCTCGTCAGCCTCGACTTCCCGCGCAGCGAGGAAGCCAAGGCCAAGGTCCCCAACCCCAACCGCAACAAGGAGCTGCAGGAACTGCACGGCGTGCAGGGCTTCCCCACGATCCTGCTGATCACTCCTGAGGGCGAGGTCTACGGCCAGACGGGCTACCAGCAGGGCGGCCCCGAGAAGTACATGGCGCACATCAAGGAGATCAGCACCGCCGGCAAGAAGGACCTCGCCGAGTCCAAGGTGCTGGTCGCGGCCTGGGAGAAGGCCATGGACAAGGACAAGTGGGCCGCCTGGGACAAGATCGCCGCCGCGCTGGAAACCGCCAGCGCCGAGAGCATCCTCGCCAAGGCCTACCTGCCCGCCGTGCGCTCCGCGCTGGAGTCCGACAAGGACAACAAGCTCGGCAAGAAGCTGCGCGCCATCGAAGTGCTGATGAAGAGCGGCAACGCCAACGAGGAAGTCCTCACGACCGCGCTGGCGCTCGATCCCAAGAACGAAAAGGGCCTCAAGGAGCGCGCCGTGCGCGCGCGCTTCGACACGCTGCAGAGCCTCGATGATGTCAAGGCCGCGGTCGCCGCGGCGGAAGAGCTGTTCGCTGCCGGCAAGCTGAAGGATTCGAAAGTCGACTTCGACCTCAACTTCATCTGCGCCTTCATGAACAAGCAGCACCTCAAGAATGACGAGGCGGCGAAGAAGTTCGCGACGCGCGCCAAGGAGATCGGCGGCGGCGACCCGCGCCAGATGGAGTTCCTCGACTCGATCCTCGCGGGCTGATTCCAGTTCCGGCGCAAGCCAGCAAGGCAGCGGCCGCCCTCATCCGGCGGCCGCTGTGCTTTTGCGAGCAGGGTACCGGAGAAATTCGAGCCGATCAGATCGGCTTGCTCGCCTCGTGGTCCAGAGTCCACTGAAGCGCATCGGCCGCGGCCGCGTCCCCGGGATCGCCGCGCTGGCGCAGCAGTCCGATGATCTTCTCGCGCGTCGCGCGGTCGCGGTTTTGGGCGAGCTTCCACTTCACCTTGCGGGCTCGCACGTGCAGCGTGAGCGCGGTCAGCATGACGAGCGGGCCTCGGTACATGTCGTGCCCGGCGGCGACGGGGACGTACTTGCCCTCCGGCTGGTAATGCGCCAGCAGTCGCTGCTGCTGCGCCGCAAGCACCCCGGCGTCATCCGAACCCTCGGCCGTGCACTCGAAGATCACCGTGCGGTGGTAAGCCGTGGCAAAGACGGCGTTGGTGTCGTGAACCCAGTGCGAGGGAATCGTGCCGTGCAGCTCATCCACTTCGAAGGCACAGAGCGGGTTCGCTTGCAGATCCGCCAGTTGCTCGTCGGAGCGGTTGATGTGCATCTCGACGCGGTCGCCGAGGAACAGGAACGGAAAGAGCCCGATGTGCGGCTGGCTCTGGGGGCTGGCCGTGATCAGCCGGCCGATGCGTTGGCCGGAGACGAAGGCATGCAGCGCATGATCGGGAACATTCGAGTAGATGTCATAAAAGATCATCGCCTCAGCTTAGCGCGGACGGCGGAGCGCCGGAATATCTGAGCGATCGCGTGACGGCGCCAACTCGAACCGCCCCGCTCTCGTACACGGCATTTTGGCACCACCCCGACCAAGCCCCCGAATCATGCAACTGCTGCACTGCGTCCCGCTCCTCTTGTTGACGTGCCTTTCCTGTCTGGCTTCACCGGCGGCAACCGGCCCTGCGGAGCTTGCCGCGCCGCCGAGCGCGGCCCCGTCAACGCAACCTGCGAGTGCCGTGAAGGCTTCGGAACAGGAATTGCGCTTTGAAACGATTGCGGACGGAGTGCATCTGATCTGGACGCCGACATTCCCCGAGGTCGAGCGGCGCAGGGCCAAGGTGGTCGTTGTCGAGTTCGACAGCTTCACGGCTCTGATCGAGGCGCCCTGGGACGACCGCACCGTGCGGCGGATTCTGCGCACGATCGAGCAACGCATCCCGAACAAACCGCTGCGCTTCGTGATGCACACGCACCACCACGACCATTCGATCTACGCCGTCGATCCGTTGCTGGCCTCGGGCGCCACGCTGGTCACTTCGGCCTGGAATCTGGAAGAACTCGTCAAGCTGTCGGCCGACGAGGCCGCGCTGCGGCGGCGAGTGCTGCTGGTGAAGGACCGCTTCGAGATCAGCGATGGCAGCCAGCGGCTGGTCGTGCACCTGTTGAAGCGGGGCACTCCGCCCGAGGGCTGGGAAGTCCCCACGCCCGAGTACATGGTCTTTGAAATGGCCGAGCAGCAAGCTCTGGTGACGGGATGCCTGTACAACAAGCCCAAGGAGCGCCATGAGGTGATCAACCAGCGCAAGCGCACACTCGCCGCGTTCCTGAAGGAGAAGGACATTCCTGCCGAGCTGCTGATCCCGACCAACACCACCTCGGAGGGCGGCTTCGAGGACGTGTGCACGCGGAAGATGCTCGAGGAGACGCTGATCGAAGGCCTCGATCCCGTGGAGAGCTCCCAGCGCTTCGCAGCGATGACGCCCGAGGAGATGCGGTCCCGCAGAGCCGAGATTGCCCAGGAACTGCAGCAACGCAAGGTGGGCGCCTTCGACATGCTCGTCTGCCAGAGCCGGATGGTCGCCGACAAGCGGCCGGCACACGCGCTCGTCTGGTTGGAGATCGCCTGCGAACTGCACCCCAACGATCCGTATGTCTGGTACGAGGCCGGGTGCCGGGCCTTCGAGCTGTCGCAACCCGAGCAGGCCGAGCGCTATTGGACCAGGGCCGTCGAAGCCGCGCACGACGCCGTGGAGCGCGAGGATCTGCGCAGAGACATCGCCGCGATGCGAGCCGCCAAGAAGTAGACGGACCCGTCGGCGGTCACAGGCTGAAGGCCAGCACGAACAGCAGCAGCGACAGCAGCGCGAGGACCCAACCGAAGGGATCGAAGCGAACCGTGATGCAAGCCCGCTCCGGCTGCGTGGGATGGTGCTTCACGGTGATCGTGCTGCCGGGCGGGTAGCGCTCGAGGAGGCGCTGGGCCTTGGGCTTGTGCACCCCCACCTCCATGCCGTGCGCGTACACGCCGCTTTGGTACTCGGTGCCGTGGACCGTGTATCGGTAGCGGATCAGCGGGCGATACGAAACGGCCCTGCTTCTCGGAAAGCGCATCCGCCGAAGCTCGGCCGAAATCACCTCGGCGGACGCCGTTTGCCAGCCGCGCACCTGCCACAGATTGCGCAGCATCAAGAGCGGCGGCAGAGCGAAGAGCAAGGCGGGCACCAACAGGAAGAACCACATGCGCGGTCGAGGTCCCCTCGAAGCAGGCGACTCGCGTGGTCGGCGCGGGTCGAAGCAGGAACCTCGCGCACAAAGCGTACGGACACCCGCGCGCGGAGTCCAGCCAGCGGCAGCTCCCGGCGTCGAGGGCTGTTGCAGCGAGTTCCGGAGCGCGCCCGTCTCGGATCCGCCGCTGGCCGGCTCGGGGCAGCTTCGAAGGCCGCAGTGGTTGGCGTTCGCGTACGGGCGGGTTAGCTTGCCGCTGATGGAGAGGCGCGTGCACCGGATTCTCAACTGGCAGCAACTCGTGCGGATATGGCTGTGCGGCCTGATCCTCGCCTCAGCCGCGAGCGCTGCCCAAGAGAACCGCACCACGCTGCGCGTATTCCTCTTCATGGGCCAGTCGAACATGGTGGGCTCGCACTCGCGCGTGGAGGACATCCGCCTCTACCCGCCCTTTGCCGGCCTCGAGCAGCCGCGAAGCGCCGTACGCTATTCCTACTGCATCGGTCGCGAGGACAAAGCCAAGTCCAAGGGCTGGACCGAACTCCGGGCACTCGACGGCGTCTTCGGCCCCGAGTTGAGCTTCGCGCGCAGCGTGACGCAGACCATCAAGGCCCCCATCGCGATCATCAAGGTCGCCGCGGGCGGCACGACGCTCGGCGGTGACTGGAATCCCGATCAGCCGAGCGGCTTTGAGCTCTACCCGCTGGCGCTCGAGTGGGTGCGCAACGCACTCAAGGACCTCGAACAGAGCGGTATCCCCTACCGGCTCGAGGGTTTCTTCTGGCACCAGGGCGAGAACGACATGTTCGAGGAGCCCTTCCGCAAGTCCTACGCCGCCAACCTGGCGCGCTTCATCGCCTGCTGGCGCCGCGATCTGGCGGCACCAGCCTTGCGCTTCTACATCGGCGAACTCTGCACCAAGACCGTCTGGGGCATGGACAACCGCGCGCCGATGAATGCCATCGCGCTGGCGCAGCAGGCGGTCGCCGATGCCGATACGCTCGTCGACTACGTGCCCACCTCGCACATCGGAGTCGAGATCGGCGGCGAGGGAGGCCTGCACTACCACTACGGCACGCTGGGCCAGCTCGAGCACGGCGTCAACTACGCTCACACCTACCTGCGCGCGATCGGCCAGTGGAAGCCGCGCACACGCCCGCTCGCCGACTGGCCCTACGCCAAGGGCGAAACGGTGCGCCTGTATGTGCTTGCGGGGCATCGCAACATGGAAGGCGAGTGCGCCTTCGTGCAGGATCTGAAAATACTCCCCGACAAGGCTGCACTGGCGAACGACAACCTGCGCATTGCCTTTCGCTACAGCGTCGGCGGCGGAGCGAAGCTCAGCGACGGCTGGGAACCGCTCGGACCCGCGGGCTGCTACGACACTTTCGGCCCCGAGCTCAGCTTTGGCAGTGCTCTCGCAGGCGCATCGCAGGAGCGCATCGCCATCGCCAAGTTCACGCACAGCGGATCCCAGATCGTCGACTGGACGCCCAAGGGCAGTGAGACGCCTTCGCGCAATCTCTATCCCGAATTCATCCGTTTCGTGACGCGCTCCATTCAGGAGCTGGAGGCCCGCGGCCAGCGCGTCGAGCTCGCCGGCATCGTCTACCACCTCGGCGAGAACGACATGTCCTTCGGTCCCTACCGCCGCCGCGCGATCGGCGACCTTGCGCAACTGATCGCGCAGAGCCGCAAGGATCTGGCGCTGCCCGAGCTGTGCTGGTTCGTCAGCCAGCAGCCGCCGAGCGATTCGGACCAGCCAGGGGCGCACGATGTGACCGCGGAACTGCGCGCGCTCGCCGCCGCGGACCCCCATCTGGTGCACCTGCCGGTCTTCGACTTGCCGGGCAGGGAGCGCGAGCTCGTGATCACGACGCCGGGCATCGTGGCGCTGGGGGAGAGACTCGCCGCATGCGTTCGCGAGCAGGGTATTGATGAGCGGAGCGTTCGCGAGCAGAAAGCGTCACCGCCAGCACCCGCACCGCGCTGAGGGGCCTGATCGGCGGGGCTTACTTCGCCTCCTGCCGCGTCACGATCGGCACATAGCCAACCTCGAAGCCCTTGGGCGGCGTCACCAGCACGCCCGCATCCAGCGCCGCGAGCCGGCCCGTCGTCGCACTCGGCAGGTAGGCGCGGTCCTTGGTCCAGTTCCGATGCAGCAGCTCGACGCGCTGCTGCATGCGCTCGCGCTCCTCGCTCGAGAGATCCGCATGCTGCAGCGCGGGCTGATCGCAGAAGCGATACCAGCTGTAGGTCACGACGCTGCCATCACCCAACTCCGCGCGGAACGGCCCCGCTACCGGACCGGGCTTGGCCCACGCGCCGTCGGTGGGCGTCACATACGGCTCCGGTGTGTGCTTCTCCGGTGGCGTGAATTGCACCTCGCGCAGGCTCGCCGGCAGATCCACGCCTTGCGGTGCGGCCCGCCACAGCGGCTGCTTGCCCTCGCGCGGCACGACGATGAAATGCTCGGGCAGCGTCGCCAATCCATCGCCGCGCACGCGCACCAGACTCTTGTCCCACACCCAGCCGAAGGTGTGCCCCTCCATCACGCTCGGCTTGGCGAAGCTCGCCCAATCCATGTCGATGCGCTCTTCCTTGGGCGTGCCCTGCGCCGTGATGCGCCAAGTCGACCAGCCTTGGCCCGTCATCGTGTGCACCACGCACTCGCCCTCCTCTATCCGGCCATCGCTCGCCGCGCCGCCAGCGAACCACGCACCGACTTCCTTCCACAGCGTGCCGCGCTGGTACGAGCGAATCCGATGCACCAGCGTCGAGCGGCCCTCCTCATCGCAAGGAAAGCGCGTCGGCGCGATGCGCGCGTGCAGCACCCCGTCCTTGTCGGGAGCGACCCACGCGGGTACATGCTGCGTTTCCATCTGCAGCGCGCGGTTGGGATCCGCAGGCCGCGAGTCGAGGAACAGCCCGGCGAACTCCGGCTTCTTCAGCGTCGCCTCGCTGAAGAAGAACGGCGTGAAGAAGGCCACGGGCCCCTTGAAGTTCTCCGTATCCAGAAACAGCGTCCAGCACTGGCCGCCGCTCGGCACATCCGCGCCTGCGGTCTGCGCCTTGGGCTCGATCAGTGGCAGCGCGAGGTAGCCATAACCGAACAGCTCGCCGCAGGTGCCTTGCTTCAGATTGAGCCCATCGGGCGGCCAGAGCACCCACGGTGAGAGCTGCGCGACGCCGTACTTGCCCGCCGGACGATTCCAATCGCGGCCTTGGCCCGCGCCCGGACCATTGGCCCACTGCACGAACTCCAGCGCGACGCCGCCCATGATGAACTTCGGCGTCGCGGTGGCAAAGCGCGTGTCCCGCCACCAGCCCAGGCCGCCTTCGACATCGGAGTAATGGCCTTCCTTGGGCTTGTCCTCGCCCAACTGCGCGAACATCCAGGTACCGAACAACCCGGTCTGAAAATCCGAGCCCGGCCAGGCGCTCAGAAGCGGCCAGGCCGCGACATGCATCGAAAAGCCGCCGCCATACTCGAGCGCAACGCGCGCCTGCGGTACGCCGAGGTAGCCATCCATCGATCCGGCGAGGGCCTCCGCTCTGGGTTGGGCGGCTCGCGTTGGGGAGACCTGAGCCCCGGCGAGACAGGAGAGCGAGAGCACAAGCAGACTCGGCAGCGCAGACCTTTGCATGCTGCAGAAGCTACCAGGTGCCGCGACGCAGGAGCGATCCACAGGCCGGCGATTCCACGGCACATCGACGCCGAATCGACGCGCGGGCCCAAGCCTTCGCGCCTACGCTGACACCTCATGAAGCACTCCATGTATCTCTCGTTGCTCGCCGCGCTCGGCGCGGCGTCCTGCATTTCCGTCGGCCCGGACACGGGCCATGACGCGAACCATCCGCTGCTGCCTGCTCCCAGAGCTTCCTCCACACCGGCCACCACACCGGCCTCCACTGCGCTGCCGTCCGCAGCGCCCCGCGAGTTCCAGTCACCGGCGAAAGCCGCACCGCCGTCGGGAGCGCTCGCGGCCGAACAGGCCTCATCCATGGAGCAAGCGCTGGTGCCGCTACCTTCCGTGTTCGACTTCACGCGCGGCGGCGGCTTCGGCCTCGCACTCGGCCTCGGCGTCGAGTACGAAGCCGCGTACGACGGCTCGGACGAGTACGAGTTCGAACTCGATCCAGCGGGCGCGATCCAGTGGCGCTCGGGCGATCACATGCTGTTCTTCGAGGGCACCGAACTCGGCTGGCGCGGGGTCTTCGACCAGCGCTGGCTGGTGCAGGCGGGCCTGCGCTACGAAGCGGGACTCGATCCCTCCGATGCCGAGGACGGCGCACTCGACGGCATCGAGGAGCGCGACTCGCACCTGGTCGGTTTTGTCGAGTTGCGGGCGGCCCTCGACGACCAATGGCGCAATTGGGTCGGCGGACGGGTGCTCGCGGGCGAGAGCGATTTCGGCATGCTCGGCGTGCTGGCTGCTGGCCATCGCTTCGGGGATCGGCTGGACGGGATGGGCACCGAGGTGTACGCCTTCTCCACCTTCGGCGACAGTGCCTTCCTGAACAAGGACTTCGGCGTCAGCGCGGAGGATTCGGCCGGATCCGGGCTCGCACAGACCAAGCTCGACGGCGGTTACCGATCCACAGGGCTGCAGCTGGTGCACCGCCACCGCTTCACCGACAACCTGCAACTCATCGCTTCCGCAGGCGTCGAGCTCTACAACTCGCAGATCGGTGACAGCCCGATCGCGCGCGACGACTACGAGAGCGAGCTCTCGCTGGCGCTCGTCTGGCAGTTCTGATTCCACGGTGTGTGTGGAGGGCGCGGGGGCCGGGCCTTGCGGCCCGGTCCCCGCCGGCCCGGTCCCCGCCGGCCCGGTCCCCGCCGGCCCGGTCCCCGCCGGCCCGGTCCCCGCCGGCCCGGTCCCCGCCGCCTCGCTGCCCGGTCCCCGCCGCCTCGCTGCCCGGCCTCGCTGCCCGGCCTCGCTGCCCGGCCTCGCTGCCCGGCCTCGCTGCCCGGCCTCGCTGCCCGGCCTCGCTGTCCGGCACACGTCGAATTGACGAATTTTCGACGATCCATCCCGAACCGGACGCGCGAACATCCTCGCATGCGCCAGCAACTCCTGCTCTTGTCGTTCCTGCTTCTCCCTCTCGCCTCCTGCGCCTCCAGCGGAGCCCCGCGCGGGCCTTCGGGCCTCTACGCGCGCGCCAACATCGGCTACGGACAGACGCTCGATGGCGCCTTCGATCCCAGCGGGTCGAGCGCGGACGGCGAGTACTCCGCGGGCATGGTCAGCGGGGCCGCCATCGGCTACGACTTCAACGAAAACTGGAGCGTCGAGGCCGACTGGACCTACCGCAGCGGGGACGTCGACTCGATCGGTGCCGGCGGCTCGGTGGCGAACGGCGGCGACTACGCCTCGGTCGCCGTGACGGGCAATGCGATCTACAGCTTCTCGACGAGCGGCGCGTGGCGGCCCTACATCGGCGCAGGACTGGGCTTCCTGCAGGAGATCGACGCCGACCTGCAGCCCGCGATTGGCGAGGTCAGCGACCGCGGCGCGTTCGCCTACCAGCTCCTGGGCGGCGTCGGCTATCGGTTGAGCGAGGCGATCGAGCTGACGCTCGAAGGTCGCTACCTCGGAACCAGCGGCGTCGAACTCGAGGGCGGCGGACAGTCCTTCGAGGCTGACTACGACCACATGGGCGTGCTCTTCGGTCTGCGCTGGCAGTTCTGAGCGGGACCGCGCTTCAGACCGCCGAACGGTCCGGGCCCCCTGTGCAATCGAGCACGACGGTGAACACGCCGCTCTGCTCGCTCGTGTGGAGGCGCCAGCCGAAGCGCGCGCACAGATCAGCCACGATCGCAAGCCCGAACCCGAAGCCCTCACCGGGCTCAGCCGCCGCGCGCGGCACGGCCGTGTTGCTCACGACGAGCCGGGCACCGTCGACCTCCAGCCGAACCCGGCCATCGCCGTGGTGCAGCGCATTTCCGATCAGATTGCCGATCACGGTCCGCGCGAGCCGTTCGCTGCCTTCCACCAGCGCATCGCCGCCGCGCACCCACTCCAGGCTCGCATTCCGTCCCGCGAGCGCCCGGCGCTCCTCCACCAGCCGCTCCACGAGCTTGCCGAGCGTGAACAGTTCGCGATCCAAGCCCGTCGGCGCGGGCGCAGGCTCGCGTGCCAGCCACAGGAAGGCCTGCACCAGATCCCCCATTTCGACCAGCGCGGCATCGGCCCGCCGCAGCAACTCCCCGCGCCGCTGTGCATCGGCCTGCGGCTCGGCCCGCAGGAGCTCGAGCGCCCCGCGCGCGGCCGCGATCGGTGTGCGCAGCTCATGGCTGGCATCGCGCGTGAAGCGCCGCTCGCGCTCGAGCGCGGAGCGCAGCCGCCCATCCGCATTGCGCCACAGCCGCGCGATGCGGCCGATCTCATCGTCACGCCGCTCGGCAGCCGAGACCTGCGCCGTCGGCTCGCTGCCGACGAGCCGCTCGAGATCCGCGAGCGCGCCGAACAAGCGCCTTGCCGCGAGCAGAGCGACCAGGGTCGCGAGCAGCGCGAGCGCAAAGCCCCCACCCACCGCGCCGAGGTAGCGCGCGCTCCAGGGCCCCTCCAGCGCCTCGAGCCCGGCGAGATCGTAGAGCAGCCAGCGCACCGGCCGGCCGCTGGCATCCGCTTCCACGGCGACGAGCAGTTGCGTCGTGTCGAGCCCGGGCAGCGGCTCGTCCCAGAACTCGTGTACGCCCGGTGCCAAGGCGCCCAGAAAACCCGCGAGCTGTGGCCCCTCGCGCTCCAGATCGCGAATGACGCGCACGCCGGGCGCCTCCAGCGTGGCACTGCTCGCGCCGGGCTGCGCCGCCTGCACCCGCAGACGCTCCAACTGCTGGGCAAAGATCGTGTCCTCCGTGTCGAGCACCAGCCGCGGCACGACCCAGGCATAGGTCAGCGCCAGCGCGAGGCCAAAGCCGGCCAAGAGCACCGTCAACCCCCATCGCAGACGCGCCGGCGAGTTCACGCCCCGTCCTCGCGCGCCAGCCGATAGCCGATGCCCCGCACGGTCTGCACCAGCGGCACCAGCCCCTCGACATCGATCGCCTTGCGCAAGGCATAGATGTGCGAGCGCAGCACGCTGCTCTCCGGCGAAAAGCCATCCCACAACACCCGCTCCAACTGCTCGCGCATCACGATGCGCGGCGCAGCGCTCATCAGCTCCCTCAGAATCCGCAGACCCACGCGGTTGAGCACCACGGCCCGGCCCGCTCGCTCGACCCTGAGCTCGCCCAGATCAAAACGCAGATCCTCGACCACCAGCACCTCGGACTCGGCGCGCGGCGCACGGCGCGCGAGCGCCTGCAGGCGCACCAGCAGCTCGGCGCCCTCGAAGGGCTTGACCAGATAGTCGTCCGCACCCGCCGCAAAGCCCTGCAGCTTGTCCTCCAGCGTGTCGCGCGCCGTGAGCATCAGCACCAGCGGCCCCGCGCCGCGCTGCTCCCGCAATCGGCGGCACAGCTCCAGCCCGTCGAGCCGCGGCAGGCCCAGATCGAGCACCAGCACATCGTGATCACCCGCCAGCGCCAGCAGCAGCCCGCTGCGACCGTCGACGGCGACATCGACCTCATGGCCCGCATGCTCGAGCTGCTCGGTCAGGTTCGCGCGCACGGTCGTGTTGTCTTCGATCAGGAGGATCCTCACACCACCAAGGTAGCGCGACAGGCAGCGGGCGGAAGGTGGGTAGGAAGCGTCTGGCGCGGAATCGACAAGGGCTTCACGCGGAATCGACGCGGCAGGGCGTTGGGAGCAGGGGAACTTGGGCTTGAGGTCTACAGCACTGCTTTCAGAAGCAAGCAACCCTCTTTTTTTCACTTTTCCTGTGAGCCGCGCGCCGCTCCCGACATTCCTCCTTCTGGAGCCCCCCATGAAACACCTCCTCACCCTGCTGACCCTCGCACTCCTGCACCTTGCCACCCCTGCGCAGGAACTCTGGCTGACCGACTTCGACGAAGCCTCCCAGCAGGCCGCCGCACAGGGCAAGCACATCCTCGTCGCCGGCCTGGCGCTCGATCAGTCCAACTCCCGCCGTTTCCACGATCGGGTGCTCCAGACCAAGGACTTCGCGCCCCGGCTCTGCGATCAGTTCGTCGTGGTGCTCCTCAACCGGCCCTTCGATAACACCGGGTACACCACTTTCCAACACGACGCGCAGTATCGCAGGTTCTTCAAGAAATATGATGTCAATCGCATCACGCCCGAGTTCCTGCTCTTGAGCCCCGAACACGGCGCCTACGCGCGCTACCGGCCTACCGAAGCAGCGAAACCTGACGACACCCTCGCCGTCATCGAAAAGCTCAGGAAGAACCAGTTCCCGAAGCTCCAGCAGACTGCCGCCGTCATCGCCGAGTGGGACGCCGCCGACGACGAGACCCGCTGGCTGCGCTGGGATAAAATCGCCAAGCTATATCGCGACAAGACCGACGATCCGCTGCACCTGCAGTACGAAACCGCCGTGCGTACAGGCATCGAGTCCGATCCCGCCAACGCGCGCGGGCGCAAGCCTCGGGGAGCCACTTGACGAAACGGCCTGCCGCGGCGAACCTCCACCTCGCGGTCGACGACGACCGCCTCCGGCGGAAGTCATCCGCTTGGAGTTCCTATCCGCCAGCCAAAACCAATCTATTGAGATGACATATGATAAAGAGCCTTGAAGATAGCATCCGAGAATGGGCGCAGGGGACCCTTGACGACAGGCTAAATAAGGTCGGCATTGAAGAGTATGCTCGAGAGGTAGCAGAATTTGATCATAGTAGTCGTGTCAAGCCATTAGTTGAGGAGTTTGGCAGGAATCCCGAATACGGGAATGCCCTTCGGTACTGTATAGAGTCGGATCGAGAATGGTGGGAGAATGTTCTGATTAGCGCCGGTGGTCAAGCGCTGTTGACAGAAAAGAATGTGTTACAGCTGCTGAGAGAAATAGCTTCAGATCTGGTGACCGCCGATGAACGCCGATGTCCCGACCTCGCATGGCATTTTGTCCAAGCGGGATGGATCCTAAAACGTCATTGGGGGGATGAATGGGCAGCGCAGTCTGGTTATGATGCGATTCGCACGGCTGAATGTCGATACCTCGCTTGTTTTGATAATGATACGCAGTGGGTATCAGAAAGCGCACGGTTACGGGTTGCCGCAAAGTACCTTTCTAAACTACGTACTTTGGCTAGAGAGTTCATAGAGAACGTTCCGAGTGAATAGCTCACAAATAGTAGCTACAATAAAGCCACAATTCCCTCTTCATGCGCTTGCTTCGAGCGCCACTCGCGCAGGCCGTTGAACAAGAGCCGCTCGGCTGCGCTCATCCCTTCGCAAGGATCCGGAGCCCCACGCCGGGCTTCGGTCCATCGGGCGCGCGGGTGCGACTCGGGTCGTGGGCCAGGCGCGGCGACGGTGGCGGCGAGAGCCTGAACTTGCGGCGAGACGATCGCGTCTTGATAGGTCAGCACGCAGGTGATGTGCGGCGTGTCGTGCACGACATAGAAGTGCTCGCGCACGGCGATGATCTCCTTGTCGCGGGAGAACTCGGAGAGCGGCGTGTCGTCGAATCCGCCAAGGGTGGCGGATTAGCGCAGGGTCAGGATCTTGGCGCGCATGGTAGCTCGCTTCGGATACCCGCCGTCCCTCCCCAACACCCCCACAAAACGAGGAAATATTCGAAAAAAGTGAGCGCAAATGCAAATGCACCGGCGCTGCGCCTCGCGCTGGCGGCTACGCTCGCCGCGCCCGGCGCGGCGCTTGCACGGATTGCAGTTGTGGGTGGCGCTGCCGCGTGAGCACGAGGAGAGCGCCCCGTCGGTGAAGGTGAAGGCGACAATCGATTCGGGGGTGGCGCCTTCGGCCAGCAACCCGGCAACTCGGCGCGCAATACTCTCGGTCTTGCCCGAACCCGCGCAGGCAATGACCTGAAGGTGTCCACCCCGATGGGATATGACGGCTTGCTGTTGGGGACTAGGGTTGAACGGGGACACGGTCGAATTTGTAGAGGATGCAGTCGACAGGACTTTAGTGCCGGAAACAAGGGTTCAAATTCGCCCTCCCCCCCGGCCATGCAATTCGTTCAATCCCCTGTCGTGTCGTCTGCCATGCGTGAGGCGACCGCCCGCAGCAGGGCTCCCCAGGCAACTGGAAAGCACCCTGCCTTCCCGCCGGCGGCCCCACTCCTCAACCACCATCACACTTTTCCCGCTTACCCCGTGAGAAGCGCACCGCCCGCGGCATTGACCACTTGGAGCCCCCCATGAAGCACCTGCTGATCCTCCTCTTCTGCTGGATCCTCCCGCTCACCGCATCCGCCTCGGACCCCTGGCTGACGGACTACGACGAAGCCTGCCAGCAGGCCGCCGCACAGAACAAGCACATCCTCGTCGCCGGCCTGGCCCTCGATCAGTCCAACTCGAAGCACTTCCACGATCGGGTGCTCCAGGACAAGGGCTTCGCCCCCGAGCTCTCTGATTCGTTCATCCTCGTGCTCCTCAACCTTCCGATCGACTCCGCCGAGCGCGCCAAGATCCAGCGCGCCAGCGAGCATCAGAAGTTCTACAACCGATTCAATATCGGCCGCCTCACGCCCGAGATCCTGCTCCAGAGCCCCGAGGGCAGCGCCTACGCGCGCTACAAGCCGACCGAGGCAGCGAAACCCGCCGACACCCTCGCCGCCATCGCCAAGCTCCGGAAGAACCGGTTCCCCAGGCTCCAGCAAACCGCCACCGCTCTCGCCGAGTGGGACGCCGCGGCCGGCGAGACGCGCTGGCTCCTGTGGGACAAGCTCGCCAAGCTCTACCGCGAGAAGACCGACGATCCGCTGCACCTGCAGTACGAAGGCGCCGTTCGCACCGGCATCAAGTCCGATCCCACAAACGTCCGCGGACGAAAGAAGCTCGCGCTCGAAGCTCTGCTGCTCAACCGCGCCGCCACACCGGAGGAGATCACGCAAGCCCAGGAGCTCGATCCCAAGAACAAGCTCGGCCTGCTCGAGCTGGCCTTCTACCTCCGGTGCGAATGGACAGCACTCTCCATCAGCTCCTTCGAGAGCAGGATCGAGCAACTCGAGCAGTTCGCCAAGGGCGGCCTCAAGCACAAGGAAAAGGCGTTTGAAGTCTATTTCGTGCAGGGCATGACGGGGTCCCTGGCCATCGCCGCGTACCGGCTGGGCACGACACCGGAAGGCACGACCGTGCACATACACGAAGCCCGCTACCACGCCGTGACGATTCTGTGCCTCGAGCGAGCGAAGGAGCTCAGCAAGCAGCCGGAGCTGACGAAGGTAGTGGCTGATTTCCTGCGGACGATGAAGCAGCTCAAGCCCGCGAATTGAAGGGGGGCGAGGGCCTCCGGCAGGGTGGTGCGTCGCCTTTCTTCGCAAGCAGGCTCTGGCCGTGCAAGTCAGTCCTGCACCCGCGGATGCCGCGCGTGGGCTGCTTTCCATGAGCCCGCTCACCGGTCGGGAGCCCTCCACGCCCGAACGACACGACAGGGCGTCACACGGGCCCTCGCGCTGGCCGCTCACGAGCCCCTTCCCCTTTACGCGTACCCGACGCTTGGTCTTCGCCATCAGCCGCACATGGCCCGGCAGCACCAGCATCCCCAGACAACCGATTCCCGCGGCCGTGCGGTCCAGCGGACCGGCATGCTTGAGCTGAAGCGCACACTCACACTCGAGGAATTCCCCCACGCGCTCACGCCACCCAACCAGCTGACCCCGCGGATCCCCGAAAAGCACGAAGTCGTCCACATACCGCACCTCGCCCGCCACCGGCGTCAGCGAGTAGGTTCGCTCGTTCCCAAAGCGCCCGATTCACGGCCTGAACGCGCCTCGCTCGGCTCACCAGCCGACTCACCGAGGCCCAAGGCGGGCTCCGGCGGCCCTACTTGACAGATAGGCGCCTCAAACCGAGCCTTCGTTCGCGGTGGACGACGAGCGCCTCCGGCGGAAGTCATCCGCTTGGAGTTCCTATCCTCAGTGGGCCGCCGTGCGAGGCGAGTTCCCCATCGGGCCCACAACGACTAAAATGCGAGTGCTACGAGCCCAGTGACGTATCGCCTGTTCCTCGACGACATGAGAAACCCGCCCGACGAAGATTGGGTCGTTTGCCGATCGACACAAGAGGCATTGAAGATCATCAGGGAAAACGGAATCCCGGACTTCATGAGCCTTGATCACGACCTTGGAGGGGAGGACACGACCATGATCTTCCTCAAAAGGCTCGTAGCTGAAATTTGGGACGGCCAATCCACACCTCCCAAGTACCAGGTCCACAGCGCGAACCCGATAGGGACGCAGAATGTCATCTCCTATATGGAGAGCTGGATCAAATCAACCGGGAGCATTCCATGAGTGCAGACAACTTCCTGACTGACTCCGTAGCAGCGGCGCTGGCGGGTGTCCGGACAACCTCGTGCGGGACGGACTGACGAGCCTGAGCGAGGGGCCGACAGCGGCGCTGGGTAGGTACAATCGATGGATCTCCCTCCAAGAGACTGACGAGTCTGGGCGAGCGGGCGGCGTCAGAATTGGCTGCGCACGACGGGTTGCTGGATCCCAGAGGCCTGACGAGCGGCGGCGATGCGGTGGCAGCGTCCTTGGCACAATGGCAAGACAGTCTTTCTCTCAACGATCCAACAAGCCTCAACGAGACGGCTGCGGGTGCGCGTGGAGGTGCAGCGATGGTACGCGGATCCCGCGGACTTCGGGCGCAGGCTTTGCATTCCCGCGGGTGGAGCAACAGAGGCCCACCCGCGAACACGGGCTCGGGCTCAGGCTCAATCTCGAGTGCCTGGCGAGCGATCTTGTTGCTTGCAGGCGCTATCCGGAGAGGCCGTGCGGGTGCAGGCGGCCTGAGTGCTACGGCGTCGCCGTGCGCGCGTGCGGCCGGTACGCGCTGAGCACATCCTCGCGCTCCGCGCACCAGCGCCGGGCGGTCAGCAGCAGCTCCAGCTCCGCCTGCGGCTCGAGCAGCCCCATCCCCGCCTGGCGCACCCAGAGCAGATCCCCCATCCCGCGCTGGCGCAGGTCCTCCTCCGAGATCTCAAAGCCGTCATTCGTGCGCTCCAGCGCCTCGAAGCGCTCGCGGGCAGTGGAGTCGCCGAAGAGCAGGCACCAGGAATCGCGCGTCCCGCGGCCCACGCGGCCGCGCAATTGGTGCAATTGAGCCAGCCCCAGGCGCTCGGCGCTCTCGACCACGAGCACGGTGGCCTCGGGCACATCGACGCCGACTTCGATCACGGTCGTGGCGACGAGAATCTGCACTTCGCCCGTCCGGAAGCGCTGGAGGCGCGCGGAGCGCTCGGCGGGATCGAGACGGCCGTGGACGAGTTCGATGCCAAAGCGCGCCAGCGCCGTGCCGGCGAGGCGCTCGCGCGCGGCCTCGGCACTGGCCTGCCCGCTCTCGCGCACGCTCTCCTGCTCGCCCTCTTCGCCGATGCGCGGCGTGACCCAGTAGACGCGCTCGCCGGCGCTGAGGCGCTGGTCGAGGAAGGCGGGCAGCTTCTCGCGCTGCTTGCCGCGCAGCCAGCGCGTGCTGACCTGACCGCGGCCGCGCGGACGCTCGCGCAGGATCGAGGTGTCGAGATCGCCGTAGAGGGCCAGCGCCAGCGTGCGCGGGATCGGCGTGGCGGTCATCAGGAGCGCGTGCACGCCCTGTCCCTTGTCGAAGAGCGTCTGGCGCTGGAGCACGCCGAAGCGCTGCTGCTCGTCGATGACGGCGAGGGCGAGGTTCTTGTAGCGCACATCGGCGGAGAAGAGCGCGTGGGTGCCGAAGGCGATGTCGGCCATGCCGCTTTCGAGCCCTGCGAGGACGGACTTGCGCTCGGAGGTCTTGAGCGAGCCGGTGAGACACACGGCGTGCAGGCCAAAGCGCGCGAGCATCGCGCGCTGGCCGTCGAAGTGCTGCTCGGCGAGCAATTCGGTCGGTGCGAGGAAGGCGGTCTGGCCGCCGGAGCGTGCGACCAGCATCGCGGCGGCAAGCCCCACGAGCGTCTTGCCGCAGCCGACATCGCCCTGGAGCAGACGGCGCATGGGCTGTTTGCGCGCGAGGTCGGCGGCGATCGCGTCGAGGACCTCGCGCTGTCCGCCGGTCAGCTCGAAGGGCAGGGCGTGGAGCACCTCGGCGAGGCGCGCTGCGCCGGTGTCGACAGGCAGGGTGCTGCTCGCAAGGCGCAGCTCCTCGCGCTCGCGCTCGGCCGCGGCAAGAGAGAGCAGCGCCTCGAGCCGGACGCGGGCGCGCGCGGCGGTGAACTGGGCGAGATCGGTGGGCTGGTGCATCTGGCACGCGGCGTCGGGAAGCGGCGGGAGCGCGAGCGAGGCGCGCAGGTCCTCGGGCAAGAGCTCGGGCAGCAGTGCTTGCGCGCGCGGCAGCAACTGGGCGAGCAGCTTCTGGATGCCGCTCGTCGAGAGGCCGGCGACAGCGGGATACTCGAGCATCAGCTCGCCAGCCTTGGGCAGAGGCTTTTCGGCGCGGCCGATGCGCGGCGATTGGAGCACGAGCCCGCGCGCTTCGACCATGCGGCCGGCGAGCTCGAGCGACTCCCCCACCTGGAAGTGCTTGGCGAGCCAGGGCTGGTTGAAGTAGACGGCGGTGAGCTCTCCGCTGGCATCGCGCACCTTGAGGCGCAGCGTCGAGCGGCCGCCGAAGCGCTGGACCGAGACTCCGCTGACCTGGACTTGCAGGCGCACGAGCTGCCCGACGCGGCCGCGCGCCTGGGCGATCGGGATCGGCTCCGGCAGGTCGGTCTCGGCGCGCGGGATCCACAGCAGGAGATCGCGCACGGAATGGAGGCCAAGCTCCCCGAGGGCCTGCGCACGCGCCGGCCCGATGCCGGGCAGGCCGCAGAGCGGGGTGTCGGTAGCCGGGGTGGCGGACATGGGGCGAGCGGAGAGCTTGGGGCGAAACACAAAAAAAACCAAGTCGGGAGTCTCGGACTCGAAGCGGAGCCGTCTCACATGGTGAGATGATGCGCATGCGCTCCCAACTTTCCCTCCTGGCCAGCCTGCTGGTTGGCGGCTCGTTGTTCCTGATCCCGGCCCTCGCGGACGAGGCCAAGCCCAAGGTCCCGGACGCGCCGGCTGCGAAGGCGGCGCCAGCCGCGCTGCTGCGCGAGGTGCACGTGCTCGGGGCCAGCGTCTCGGCGGGCTTCGGGCTGAAACCCAAGGGCATGAATCTCGGCAAGGTCCTCGCCGCGAGCCTGCCGGAAGGCACGCCGGCACCCAAGGTGCACGCAAGCGAGTTGATGTTCTTCGATCCATTAGGATTCGCCACTCAGGCGCTGCAGCAGATCGAGAACGAGGAGCCTTCGCTGGTGATCGCGATCGATTACCTGTTCTGGTTTGGCTACGGCACGACTTGGAAGGATGAAGACGGTCGGCTGCAAGCACTGGAACGGGGCTTAGGGCTCCTCGAAAAGCAGAGCTGCCCGATCCTGCTGGGTGATTTCCCGGACATGTCGAGCGCGGTGAGTGCGCCGATCCCGATGCTGCCCGCGGCGGCGGTGCCCAAGCCCGAGACCCTGGCGAAGCTCAATGAGCGCGTTCGCGCCTGGGCCAAGGACAGGAAGAACGTGATGCTGGTGCCGCTGAACAAGCTGATGGGACAGTTGCTCGCGGATGAGGCGATCACGCTGGGCCAGAACCACTGGAAGGCCGGCAGTGCCAAGCAGCTGCTCCAGAAGGATGGCCTGCACTCCACGCTGGAGGGCACGGTGGCGGTGTGGCTGCTGGCGGACAGCGTGCTGGAGGCGCAACTGCCCGAGTGCAAGTCGATCCCGCGCGTGCGCGAGGTCGGCATCCTGATGGACAAGCTCGCACCCGGATCCAAGGTGCTGGCGGAACCGGTCGGGAACGCCAGCGAGAAGGCCAGCGGGAAGTGATGCTGCGCACCTGGTTGCAACTGCTGCTGGGCGCACTGCTCGCTGCATTCCTGCTGTGCGCGACCAGCCCGGCCCAGAGCAAGGCACGGCTGATCGTGGGCGGCAAGAGCCATCCGCTCGACAAGCTGCCCGCGGAGCTTGATGCGTCCATGCGCTCGGCGATCTCGCGCTGGAAGCCCTTCTGCGAAAGCCTCGACTACAACCTCTACGCCGGCGCCGACCCGCGGCTCCTGCTCGCGTGCAGCGTCAAGAACTCGCGCGGCTCCGGGCGCATCGAGAAGCTGCAGAAGACGATCCAGTGGTTCGACGCGCGCCTTCCGGCGGTCGCGAGCGCGGTACCCGCGGGTGACAAGCCGGCCAGCGCGCCACCCGAGGACGCCGACAAGCCGCTCGCACCGGGCGAGTCGCGCACCTGGAGCTGGAGCACCGAGGATCTCGCTCCCGACAGCGATTGCGGCGTGCTGTTCGTGCTGCCGGGCGAGGCCGAGTACAAGCTGCTGCTCGAGGAGCTCGCGCGGCAGGATAAAAGCCTGGAGAGCTGGACGATCGCGGCCCGCAAGGAGACCGGCTTCGTCGTTCCGCGCCCCCTGTGCGCGGCCTTCCTCGAGAATGCGGCGGGCATGCAGGAGTGGGATCCCGAGCACGAGCTCGTCAACCGCTGCGCGCAGCTCCTGCTGGTGCGGCGCTTCGGCCTGCAGCCTTTCTGGATCCAGCAGGGCATCGGCTGGTGCGCCGAATGGCACTACGACGGCTCGCTCTACTGCTTCCCGTTCCGGCGCGAGTTCGTGTACGCCACCGAGCACGGCGCCTGGCCCGGTGAACTCAAGCAGCGCTCCGCGAAGATGGAGTCGCCCTTCGACTGGGCGGCGTTCGAGGGCTGGTCGCGCGGGCGCTGGGATGGTGAGCGGGCGCGCCTGGCCTTCGGTGCGCTGGCTGCGCTGCTGCAGGAACCGCCGCCCAAGCTGGCACTCGTACTCGAGGAACTGCGCGTGTTCCGCGACGCGGACAACCGCCGCAAGACGGGCGAGCACAGCTGGGAGCGCGATCCGGGCTACGAGATCAAGTCTGCAAAGCTCGCCGAGGTGCTGCAAAAGCACCTGGGCGCGGACATCGGCGTGAAGACCGTCCGGTTCCTCGAACGCGGCAGCCCGGCGTACAAGAACCTCTAGGTTTCCGCGCGGGCGCCAATTGGAATCGGGGGACTTGCGCTGCGGCTCAGCCGCACTCCCGCTCAGCCGCGCTTGCGCGCCCGGATGCTCATCACCTGGATCTCGCCGTGGGGCGGGATCGTGTCGAACATCTCGGTCGTGACGCTGCCGTCGGGGAGGTGGCGGATCACCGAGCGGAAGGGCCGCTCACCCGCCACATCGATCATCGTTCCGCGCAACTCGATCGCGCCGTCCGGGCCCTCCTTGCCGCGCTGGGAGATCCACCAGGTGCTCATCGTGTCCATCCAAAGCGTGATGTACTCGCCGGTGCGCTTGTCGTAGCCCATGAGGTGTACGCCCTTCATCGGCATGCCCATCAGCTCGAACTGGATTTCCTCCATCAAGTAGCGGCCATCGAGCAGTGTGCGGGCCGTGCTGGTGCCCTTGGTCTCCTGCCACTGGGTATTGGGATCCCAGCGCATGCGGTACTCCTGTTCCCAATCTCCAGCATTGGCCATGAGTTTCGCATGCACAGCGGCGGGGCTTGCGAGTTCCATCGTCCGGGCCATCATCTCGGCTTCGCTCATCGGCTGCGCCGTGACGGCATCGG
Source organism: Planctomycetota bacterium (assembly GCA_044359355.1). GTDB lineage: Bacteria > Planctomycetota > UBA1135 > UBA1135 > SYGM01. The sequence goes on from JBIKMH010000007.1 coordinate 79,387, forward strand.
AATGGGCCGCATCGGAATGGGCGGAGGCGGAATCGGGGGAGGCGGCGACTTCAGCGCGCGTGTAGTTGAAGACCATCTCGTGGTCGACCTCGCCCGACTTGAGCGCCTTCCAGCGCTGCACCATCCTGGTCGCACTGACGAGCTCCAGCGTCATCTCCCCCATGTACAGCGCATCAGGAGCGGCGAGGTCCGTGACGGAGTCGAAGGAAAAGTGCAGCGTATTGCCCTGCAACTGCGTGGCGCGCATGCGGGGCTGGTTGCCGCCTCCGCAGTAGTGCGTCAGCACCAGGCTGTTGCCATCGAGGTGATAGGCATTGGTCATCTGGTGCGGCAAGCCGGGGAACATCGTCTCGACGATCACGGAACCGCCAGCGCTGGACTCGATGTGCGCATGGGCCGTGCTTCCATCGGGCATCGGCGCGGTCCAGTCGCCCGCGAGCGCCTTCACGGCCGCGAAGAGCTGTTCCCGCTTGGCGGGATCGCGCTCGGCGGTGGCGACCGGGTTGTGTCGGCAGGCGGAAAGACCCATCACGAGGGTCACGCACAGGGGCAGCAAGGTTCTCATGCGGGCGAAATCCTAGCGTCCTTGCTCCGCGCTTCATGCCGTCCTACGCTGCTGGGCTCATGGAACTGCGCTTCCACGGCGCCACGGGCACCACCACCGGATCCTGCCATCTCTTGCACTCGGAGGGGCGGACCGTCCTGCTCGATTGCGGAATGTTCCAGGGACGCCGCGAGGAGAGCTGGCGTCGCAACCGCGGGTTCGGCTTCGATCCGCGCACGGTGGATGCCGTTGTGCAGTCACACGCGCATATCGATCACTCCGGCAAGTTGCCGATGCTGGTGCGCGAAGGCTTTGCCGGTCGCATCCATGCCACGCCGGCCACGCGCGACCTCGCCGAGATCCTGCTGCACGACAGCGCGCACATCGCGCTCGCCGATGCGCAGTTCCTGAACCGCCAGCGCTGGCGGGAGCAGCGCAGGCCCGCGCCTCCCGAGCCACGAAAGCAGCTGGGCCACCACAAGCGGGGCCACCACAAACAGGGGCGCCGCAGCCGCGGCGAGTTGCCCCACCCGCGCGGCCGCAACGAACGCCTCGTGCCCGAGCTATTGCTCCCTGCGAGGGAGATCGTGCCGCTGTACCTGGAAGAGGATGTCTACGAGACGCTACCGCGCTTTGCCAAGCACGAATACGGTGCCTGGTTCGAGCCCGTCCCCGGCATGCGCTTTCGGTTCCGCGATGCCGGCCACATCCTCGGATCCGCGTGGATCGAGGGCGAGATTCGCGAGAAGAGCGGCGTGACGCGGCTGGTTTTCACGGGTGACTACGGCCGCTACCACCAGCCGATCCTGCGCGATCCCGAGCCGCTGTCCGAAGCCGAGGTCTACATCTCGGAATCCACCTACGGCAACCGCTGCCACGCTCCTTTCCAGGAGAACGAGAGCGAGCTGGCGCAGGCCGTCGAGCGCCTGGCGGGCAAGCCGCACGGGCGGCTCCTGATCCCCGCCTTCGCCGTGGGCCGCACCCAGCACATCCTGTACGAGCTCTACAAGATCTGCCGCCGCCGGACTTGCGCGAATGTCGGCATCGTGGTCGACAGCCCGCTGGCGCAAGCCGCGACGCGCATCGTGATGGCCCACCCCGAGTGCTTCGATGAGGAGGCGCTGGCCGCCTTCCGCGCGATGCAGGAGGACGGTTCGTTCCGAAAGCGCATCCGCTTCACCAGCAGTGTCGAGGAGAGCAAGGCGCTCAATGACGATCCGCGTCCGCTGATCGTGATCTCGGCCTCCGGCATGATGGAGACCGGACGCATCCTCCACCACCTGGCTTGGAACATCTCCAACCCGGCCACCGAGATCCTGGTGGTCGGCTTTCAGGCCCAGCACACGCTCGGACGACGGCTGGTCGAGGGCGCATCCGAGGTGCGCATCTTCGGGATGATGCACAAGGTGCGGGCGCGCGTGACGAGCATGCTGGGCTTCTCGGCGCACGCCGACCGCGATGACCTGCTGCGCGCGCTCTCACCCCACGCCGGCGCAGCGCGCGCGCTGTTCCTGATCCATGGCGAGAACGACCAGCGCAAGCCGCTGGCCGAGGAACTGCGCCGCCGCGGCTTCGCGCGGGTCGAGTGCCCGGAGAACCACCGCGCATGGCAAGCGTGAGCCCCGCTCTCCCCGAGCGCGCCGAGACGCGCAGGGTCTGGGGCCTGCTGGGCGCCAGTCTGGGCGCAACGGCGCTCGGGCTGGTGGTCTGGATGCTGCGCTCGGAGAGCGAGAACCTGCACTGGATCTGGCTGCAGATGGTCGGCATCGCGTCGTTCCCGGGCAAGTACGTGATCTTCTCCGGGATCTCGTCCAGCTCGCCCATGGGCCCGGTCGGGCTCGCGCTCCTGTGCATCGCCGTCGACGCGATCGTCGCCTCGATCCTGTGCCTGTTCCTCGGGCCGCTCGGGCGGCTGCCCAAGCTGGGACCGGCGCTGCGCCGCGCCCACGACGGCGCGCAGGCCATGCTGATGGAGTACAAGAAGCTCTCCCGCATGGCCTTCATCGGTGTCGTGCTGTTCGTGTTCCTGCCGCTGCCCGGAACGGGTGCGGTCGGCGGCGTCTTCGCCGGGCAGATCGTCGGTCTCTCTCGTCCGCGCACGGTGCTGGCGGTGGCCGCCGGCACCGGTCTGCAGGCTGTGCTGTTCGCCACGCTGGCCCTGACACTCGGCGCGAAGAGCGAAGAGCTGTTCCACAACCCGTGGATCACCGGGGTGTCCGCCCTGGGCCTGCTCGTGTTTCTCTACGCAGGCTGGAGAGTGGCCAAGAATCGCCTGCGCTGATCGGTCGCAACGACCGCGGGGATCGAGTACAAGGAGCGTTCAGGTGCACCCATGAACTCACCTGAAGACGATCCGCTGCTCGGTCAACGCGTGATGGGCGCGGACCTGCGCGACGCCTGGGCGGTGCTCGACGCGGAGGCGCGAGTGGAGGGCTTCCGCTACCTGACGAGCGCGGAGGCCGAGGAGTTCTTCCACGAGCTCAACGCGCACGACCGCGCGTTGATCGTGCTGGCCCTGCCGCCGGTCGAGCAACGCTGGTGGCTGCGCGCGCTGCCACCCGACGACGTGGCGGACTTGATCCAGGAGGCGCCTGAGGAATCGCGCTCGATGCTGCTCGGCCTGCTCGACGAGGCCACGCGGCGCGAGATCACCGTGCTGCTCGCCTACTCGGAGGACGAGGCCGGCGGGCTGATGAACCCGCGCTACGCGCGCCTGCGCTCCTCGATGAGCGTCGATGAGGCGATCGGTTACCTACGGCGCCAAACCCGCGAGCGTGTCGAGAACATCTACTACGCCTACGTGCTCGACGAGCAGCAGAAGCTCGTCGGCGTGGTCTCGTTCCGCCAGTTGATGATGGCGCGCGGCGATGCACGCGTGCGCGAGGTGATGGTCACGGAACTGGTGACCGTCCAGGACGAGATGGACCAGGAAGCGGTCGCGCGCATCTTCGCCCAGCACAACCTGATGTGCATTCCGGTCGTCGACCCGGGGGGACGCATGAAGGGCATCGTCACGGCCGATGACATCGTCGACGTCGTGCGCGAGGAGGCGACCGAGGACATCCAGAAGATCGGTGGTTCGGAAGCGCTCGATGCCCCCTACCTGCAGGTGGGCCTGCTCGAGATGCTGAAGAAGCGCGCGGGCTGGCTGATGGTCCTGTTCATCGGCGGCACGTTCACCGTCAGCGTCATCGGGCACTTTCAGGGCAAGATCGCTTCGGTCGGCTACCTCGAGACCTTCATAGCGATGATCATCTCCTGCGGCGGCAACTCGGGCTCGCAGGCTTCCACGCTGGTGATCCGCGCCATGGCGCTGGGCGAGGTGCGGCTGCGCGACTGGTGGCGCGTGTTCCTGCGCGAATGCGCCGCCGGACTCTCGCTGGGCGCGATCCTCGGGACGCTGGGTTTCGTGCGCATCGTGGCCTGGCACCATCTGTTCAAGGACGGGGCCGGGGAGCCGATGTACGGCGAACGCTACCTCCTGGTCGGCATCACCGTGGCGCTGGCGGTGATCGGAGTGGCGACCTGGGGCACGCTGGTCGGCGCGCTGCTGCCCTTCGGACTGCGCCGGCTGGGACTCGACCCGGCCAGCGCCTCAGCCCCGCTGGTCGCAACCCTCTCGGACGTCACCGGCATCATGATCTTCTTCTCGATCGCGCTGGCGGTGCTGTCCGGCTCGCTGCTCTAGCGGAGCGAGCAGCCGCCAGGTCAGGAATCCAGCGAGCACGTAGATCGCGACCGTGGCGAGCATCAGGCTGGCGTAGCGGTTTTCGCCCGAGTCGAGAATCCAGCCGCCCACGTGCGGTCCCAGCACCCAGCCCAGCGAGTTGGCAAGGCTGGTCACGGCGGTCTGCGCCTCGCGCGCGCCCTCGGGCGCCGCTCGCATCGACAGGTTCTTGATCACCGGTGTGGCTGCATTCATCAGGCAGGCCCGCAGCAGGAAGGCCGCGACGGCGATGGGGAGCGATGTCGTGAAGGCCAGCAGCAGGAAGAAGGGCAGCGAGGCCAGTTCCAGTCCGACGATGCTGCGCACGAAGCCCAGTCGCGAGATCAGGAACGGCGTCAGAAGATAGCCGGCCGTCATCAGAACCGAGGCCAGCGCCTGGTAGTTGGCGTAGTCCCCCGCGGAACGACCGAAGCACTCGTGGAAGTAGAGGCCGAGGAAGGGAATCGACATCGAGGCACCGAAGCCGATCATCCACGTCGGCAGCGCAAAGCGCAGCAGGATGCCGCGGTGTGCGCGCAGCACAGGCAGCAGGCTCGAGCCGGACGAACCAGCCGCGCGCTCGAAGCTCTGCGGCCCTTCCTCGATGCGGGAGTAGGGCCAGGCCGCACACAGCGCCATCAGGCCGCCGCTGGTCACGACCCAGGCCAGCGCCGTGGCTTCCTCAACGCTGTGTTGCGTCAGGACAACCGACAGGCGCCCGCCGAGGAATGCTCCGGCCACGGCCGCAGCCGTATGCACAGCCTCCGAGAGGCCGAATACGCGCGCCTGCTGCGGAACGTCGGCGTTGCGAAACAGAAACGGCGCGATCGCCACGTAGTGCACCGACCAGGCTGAGCCGGCGAGCAGGTTGAGCGCCATCATCCAGCCCAGGCTCGGCATCCACGGCAGTAGACAGTAAGCCAGCGCGGCGAGCAGCGCAGAGCCCACCAGGACGCCGCGCGTGGGCCGCCGCGACAGGAGCAGCGCCGCAGGAATCGCCATCAGGACCTTGCCCCAGGCATCGCAGGACTGCACGGCGCCGATGGCGGCCTTGTTGTAGCCCAGCTTGTCGAGCAAGAGCGGGATCATCGTCCACGGCACGGCCTGCGCGGCGCCCATCCAAGCGCTGCCCGCGAGGAAGCGAAGCATCGCGGCTCCAAGCCCCGCAAAGGGGCGCCGCCAGACAGAAGCCGGTGTGCTCACAATAGCGAGAACAGCCGGGCGAGCGCGCCGCGGCGCGCCGCATCGAAGATCAGCGGATCAGAGGGTGAGCGCGGCTGCTGATCCAGGCTGGTTGGCCAGCGTGCGAGGAACACGCCCAGCGGACGATCCTCGGGCGGCAGGCTGCGCAGGGCAGCGCCGATCAGTTCGATATCCTCCGCAGTGCTCGCGTACGAGCGCGACAGCAGCCAGGGTTTGCCCAGGCGCCCGGCCTGCTGGCGGACCGGCAGCAGCACGCGCAGCAGCGCTTCGACGCGCTCCGCGCGCTGCTCGGCGCGCGTCTGGCCCCGCAACGGCACCGGCTTGGCGTCGCAGCGGATGCTGAGCAGATCCAGGGCCGCAGCCGGCGCCAGCTCGAGGCTTTCATGCAGCGAGATGCTGGCGTAGGTCAGCGTTCCGCCGAAGGCGCGCCGCACGCGCTCGTGCAGCTGATTCCAGCAGCGCCGGCGCAGTTCCGCCTCGCCGGGGAGCGCGCGCTGCCCGTATGGCTGCGCGCGGCTGACTCCGACGAGTCCGCTGCCGAGCGACAGCGCATCGGCGCCGGTGCTATCGCCGAGCAGCGCCAGATGCTCCAGCCGGGCTCCGAGTTGCGCGAAGAGTCGCTCCCACTCGGCCGGGCTGCCAGGCGGATGATCGCCGAGCAGGCCGGCGGAGGGCTGGCGCAGCACATCGGCTTCGAGCAGCACGCTGAGCCCCAGCGCCTTGGCCGCGCGGATCGACTCGGCGAGCAGCGCATCGCCCTCGAGCGTGCCGATGGCGGGCTCGGCCCATAGCCGAGGCTCTGCTGTCGGGGCGCGCTCGAGCGCGAAGCGCACCTGGATGCTGAGGGCCTTGGCTCCCACGGCCTTGGCGGCCTCGAGCGCGGCGCGATCGGGCGGCCCGGCGCAGACCACGCCGCACAGACCGCTCGGCAGCGTGCGCAGCGGCGCGGGCGGCGGCGCGGCCTCGAGATCCCAGCTGGCGGGCAGCGGCGTCGCGCCGTCCTTCCAGAACTGGCGGATGGCCACGGATCCGTGCTGCTTGGACAACTGCTGGAAGGCGCGCGCGCGCAGCGCCATGACCAGCAGCGGACTGTGCGTGCTCCAGGCCGTTTCGCTGCAGATTTCGGCCGGCGCCGGCAGCTTGAGGCGAGCGAGCTGGCGGTGCCACCACGCCAGTTCCTGCTCGCCGAGCTGCTGGGCGGCCGCGAGCGCAGCCCCATCCTCCAGCCAGCGATCGCGCGGCTCGCCGAGCGCCTGGCGCAGCGCGGCGCGCGCGTTTTCGATCACCAGATCGGAGCCCGGCAGGCCCAAGGTCAGGCCGCTCTTGGGATCGAAGTGCGCGGAGCGCTGCACACCGCCGTGGATCCGGTACTCACGGCGCTCGGCACACAGCATGAGCTCCGCCGGCTGCAGCGTCCGCCCGGCGATTTCACCGGCGCGCGCGAGGCTTTGCGCCAGTTCGAGGCCCAGCAAGGCCGGCATGGGCTGCGTCCGCGGCGCGCCATGAAAGCGCGCGCGACTCAGGTCGATGCGCCCGGCGGCATCCAGCGGCGCCTCGAGCTCCAGCAGCGCTCCGCGCCACAGCTGAACGCCATTCCTCCAGCCGGGCGCAACCTCGCGCGGCAGGCGCGCGGCGTCGTTGGCGGCCACGATCGTCAGCGGCAGGCCCGGCAGCTTGGGGTCGGGCAGCACCGCGAGGATCGCATCCGAAGGCCCGATGAATGCGTTGCCTGCGCAGGCGAAGGCCTGCTCCGTCACGACCAGACCGAGTGCCTCGAGCAGCGGGCCGAGCTGCGCATCGCTCGCGGCTCCCGTCAGCACCCGCGCCTCGGGTCTGGCTCGCAGCAAGGCCTGCATCTGCCGACTGCCGCGTGTGTCGGGCTCCTCGTGGCCACAACCCGCGAGGCCGACCGCAGCCGCGCCCACCATCCAGATCCACACAAAGGCCCTCGTCTCCACAGGCGAGCATCCTAGAACGCGGAACTTGCCTCGCGCCACCCTTGCATGCGCTCTAGACTCAGGCCATGTCACATGTTTTTCGCGCCTGGTCGCCCGTGGAGAAGCGCGAGCGGCTGCCTGAATACCAGGCCGCGACGCGCGCGCAGGTGCTGGAGGCCTGCGAACAAGCTGCGGACGCCGCCGAGGCCTGTGCCCAGACCAGCGCCGAGCAGCGGGCCCGATTCCTGCTGCGGATCGCCGCCGAGCTGCAGGCTGACGCCAGCGGGATCCTCGCCTGTGCCGCCTTGGAAACCGGCCTCTCCGGAGCCCGCCTCGAGGGCGAACTGCTGCGCACGCAAAACCAGCTGGCTTTTCTGGCGGGGATCGTGCGCGAGGAGCGCTACGTCGATGCGCGCATCGAGCGCGCCGACCCGGCGCGCATTCCACTGCCCAAGCCCGATCTGCGCTCGATGCTCGTGCCCCTCGGTCCGGTCGCCGTATTCGGGGCCAGCAACTTTCCGCTGGCCTTCAGCACGGCCGGCGGAGACACGGCTTCGGCACTGGCGGTCGGCTGCCCGGTGATCGTCAAGGCCCATCCGCTGCATCCGGGCACGAGCCTGCTCGCGGCAGCAGCCATCGAGCGGGCGCGCACCGCCTGCGAACTGCCGGCCGGCATGTTTGCGCAGCTGTTGAGTGGCGGCGAGCGCGAGCATGCTGTGGGTCTTGAACTCGTGCAGGACCCGCGCATCCGTGCGGTGGGCTTCACGGGCTCACTCGAGGGCGGCAAGGCGCTGCTGCGCGCGATCGAGGCCCGCGCGACGCCGATTCCACTGTACGCCGAATTGGGCGCGCTCAATCCGATCTTCGTGCTGACCGGCGCGCTTTGCGAGCGTCGCGAGGCGATCACCGCGCAGCTATTCACTTCGATCAGCGGTTCCGCGGGACAGTTGTGCACGCGGCCGGGGCTGATCTTCACCACCGATGCGACGCTGGCGGAGGAGCTGGCAGTGCGCGCGCGCGCCGCCGCACCGCAGACGATGCTGTCCCCCGGACACCGCCGTGCTTTGGGCGCGCGCTGGCGCGCACGTGCCGGGCTGGTTGGCCTGGAATGTTTGCACGCCGATGAGCCTGCACGCGACGAGGTCGGTGTCGTCATCGAGCGCTGCCGGTTCGCAACCTTTCTCCGCGAGCCGAGCCTGCGCGAGGAATGTTTTGGACCGAGCACGCTGGTCGTGGTCTGCGCGGATGCCGGGGAACTGCGACAGGCCGCGCGCAGCCTGCCCGGCACCCTGACGGCGAGCGTGCAGCGCGGGGTCGCGGACGAGCCCTTGGCGCGCGAGCTGCTGGCGCTGCTGACACCGCTCGCCGGGCGCTTGATCGTGGATGGCGTACCAACCGGTGTCGAGGTCAATCATGCCATGCAGCATGGCGGTCCCTGGCCGGCGAGCACGCGGCCGGACACGAGTTCGGTTGGCGGGCGCTCGATCCTGCGCTGGCTGCGGCCGGTCTGTTATCAGAATTGGCCGCAGGCCTGGCTGCCGCCTGTGCTGCAGGATCGCGAACCGATTGGCGACTCGCGCCGGATCGACGGGCAGTGCTGAGCATGCAGCGGCTGCGCTTCATCGATTCGCACACCGAGGGCGAGCCCACCCGAGTGCTGTTCGAGGGCTTGCCGGATCTGGGATCGGGCAGCGTGGCCGAGCGCGCGCTGCGCTTCGCTCGCGAGCACGACCCGCTGCGGCGCGCGGCGATCCTCGAACCGCGCGGACATGCGGCGCTGGTCGGCGCGCTGCTGATCCCGCCCTCGGATCCGCGCGCGGTCAGCGGCGTCGTGTTCTTCAACAACGTGGGACTGCTGCGGGCCTGCGGCCACGGCACGATGGGTGTCGCCGTGACGCTTCGGGAACTGGGGCGCATCGGCCCGGGGAAGCACTGGATCGAGACGCCCGTGGGACTGGTCGGACTTGAGCTTCGCGCCGACGGACGCGTCGAAATCGAAAACGTTCCCTCCTGGCGCGAGCGCGCCGATGTCGAGCTGAGTTTCGCCTTCGAGGGACGCGAGCGGCGCGTGCGCGGAGACATCGCTTTTGGTGGCAACTGGTTCTTTCTGTGCGAGGATCACGGGGAACAGCTGGAACTCGCCAACCTCGAGCGGCTGACGAGCTTCGCGTGGGAACTGCGCTGCGCGCTGGAGGCGCAGGGTCACCGCGGCCGCGCCGGTGAAGCCATCGACCACATCGAGTTGTTCGGTCCGCCTGCGCGCGAGGATTGTGACTCTAGGAACTTCGTGCTGTGCCCGGGCAAGGCCTACGACCGTTCCCCGTGCGGCACGGGGACGAGCGCGAAGCTCGCCTGCCTGCACGCGCGCGGCGAGCTCGCGCTCGGCCAACGCTGGCGCCAGGAGAGCATCGTGTCGAGCGCCTTCGAAGGCTGGCTGGTCGGGCGCGGCGACGAGTTGGTGCCGCACCTGTGCGGTTCGGCCTTCCCGACAGCCGAGGGGCACCTGCTGTTCGACCCCGCCGATCCGTTTCGTGCGGGCATCGGTGCATGAGCGCGCGAGCGGATGCGCTGGTGATCGGTGCGGGCATCGTCGGCGCCGCCTGCGCGCTCGAACTCGCCCGGGAGGGCCTCCAAGTGGAGTTGATCGAAGGCGCGACGCCGGGCGGCGGCGCCACAGCCGCGGGCATGGGTCACCTGGTGCTGATCGACGAGCCGCAGGCCGAGTTCGCACTCACGCGCGACTCGCTGGAGCGCTGGCAGGCGCTGGCTTCGGAACTGCCCGCAGGCGCAGAGTACTCCGCCTGCGGCACGCTCTGGATCGCCAGTGACGATGCACAGTGGCAAGCGGCGCAGTCCAAGGCACAGCGACTGGCTGCGGCGGGTGTCGCGCATGAACTGCTCGAGGGCCGCGAGCTCCAACGCCTAGAACCCCAGCTCCGGCCCGGATTGCGGGGCGCCCTGTGCGTGCGCGACGATGCAGTGGTCTATGCGCCAGGAGTGGTGCGCTGGTTGCTGGAGCGTGGCCGGCTCATGCAGCGCATCCGCGTACGCCGGGCCCGGGTCGAGCAACTCGAGGGCAGACGAGCGCGACTGCAAGATGGCAGCACGCTCGAGGCGGGCTGCCTCGTGCTCGCAGCCGGCCTGGATGCGCGCCGATTGGCGCCGGGTCTGCCTTTGCGGGCGCGCAAGGGCCACCTCGTGATCACCGATCGCCATCCCGGGCTCGTGAAACACCAGCTCGTCGAGTTGGACTACATCCAAAACGCCCACGGCACCGCCACGGAATCGGTCGCCTTCAATGTCCAGCCGCGGCCCAACGGCCAACTGCTGATCGGCTCCTCGCGGCAATTCGACGAGGAATCACGCGCGATCGACCCGGTGATGCTGTCGCGCATCGTCGCGCGCGCGGTGGAATTCCTGCCGCGGCTCGGCGCTGCGAGCGCCATCCGCGCCTGGACCGGACTGCGGGCAGCCACGCCCGACGGCCAGCCGATCATCGGCGGACACCAGCGCCATCCGGGACTCTACGCGGCCTGTGGGCACGAAGGGCTGGGGATCACGACCGCACTCGGGACAGCCGCGCTGGTCCGTGCCGCAGTGACGGGCTCTGCCCCGCCGATCGATCCGAGCCCGTATGCTTGGGAGCGCTTCGATGAGTGAGCCCCAGCTGCCGCGCGGGATTGCTGCGCTCAATCAGGGTGCCCTTGCGCTGCGGCGCTCCGTGAGCGGTGAGCCGCGCAGCGCGCTGTGCGGTATGGGCAGTTGCCATGAGTGCCGCGACCGCGACGGTGGGCGCACCTGTCTCCCCCGCTCGCCCAGCCCGGCGTCGACCCCGCGCCGACTGAGCTGCGAGGTCGCGATCTTCGGCGCGGGTCCGGCGGGCCTCGCCGCGGCACAGGCAGCGGCGGGCAGCGCTGCGCGCGTCGTCCTGGTCGACGATCAAGCCAGCCCCGGCGGCCAGATCTGGCGCCGCACCGGGCGAAGCGCGCCCCGCGGAACCGAAGGGCTCGCCAACGCCAGCGTGACGCAGGTGCTCAGGCCCGACTGCGTGCAGATCTGCACACCCGACGAGACGATCGAGTTGGAGTTTTCGCGCGCGGTGCTGTGCACCGGCGCGACGGAGCTGTTCCTGCCCTTCCCCGGCTGGACGCTGCCCGGCGTGCACGGAGCCGGCGGGCTGCAGGCCCTGGTCAAGAACGGGCTCGCGATCCGCGGCCGGCGCGTGGTGCTGGCCGGGTCCGGACCGCTGCTGCTGGCCGTGGCGGCCCTGTTGCGCGCACGGGGTGCGGCGGTGCTGTGCGTGCTGGAACAGGCACCCTGGTCACGCGTGCGCGGCCTGTACTCCACGCTCGCTTCGCGACCCGGCAAACTCGCGCAGGCGGCGCGACTGGGCTTTCAATTGCGGGGCATCCCACGCCATCACGCTGCCTGGGTGACGCGCGCCGAAGGCGACGAGCGGCTGCGCGCCGTGCACGTGCGGATCGGCGCGCGCGAGGAGCGCATCGCCTGCGACGTTCTCGGCGTCGGCTTCGGGCTCGTGCCGCGCACGCAGCTGGCACAGGCTTTTGGCTGCAAGCTCACGGAGGGCTGCGTGGCCGTCGACGAGCGTCAGGAGACCAGCGTTCCGGGCCTGTACGCCGCCGGCGAATGCACGGGCATCGGTGGACTCGACAAGGCGCTCACCGAGGGCCGGCTGGCGGGCCTCGCGGCCGGAGGAAGCGCGCTGCCGCGCGCCGCGCGCTCGGCGTGGCAGCGCGAACAGGCCTTCGCGGCGGCGCTCCAACGCGCCTTCGCGCTCGATCCAGCCCTGCGCGAATTGGCGGAGCCACAGACCATCGTCTGCCGCTGCGAGGACGTGCGCATGGGCGATCTGGCGGGCCTTGAGAACTGGCGCGAGGCGCGCCTGTACGCGCGCGTCGGCATGGGGCCCTGTCAGGGTGCCGTATGCGGACCTGCGCTGGCGTTCCTACGCGGTTATGCTGCCCAGGATGCCCGTCCGCCACTCAGTCCTGTTCCGCTGTTGCGCCTGAGCGAGAGAGCCCCATGACACGCTTCGATTGGACCGGCGTGATCCCCGCGATCACCACGCCCTTTGCTGACGACGACACGCTCGATCTCGATTTCCTGGCGGAGCATGCGCGCTGGATGTGCAGCGCGGGCTGCACCGGGATCGTCGCGCCGGGCTCGCTGGGCGAAGGCGCGACGCTGTCCCTCGAGGAGAAAGGCCAGTTGTGGCGCCAGCTCGCGGCGGCGCTCGAGGGTCGCGGCGCAACGCTGGCGGCGATCGCCGCGACGAGCACGCGCGAAGCGGTACGCGAGGCGCGCGCGGCCCTGTCCGCCGGCTGCACCGGCCTGATGGTCTTGCCGCCCTATGTCTACAAGGGCGAGTGGCGGGAGCTGCGCGCGCACTTCTCGGCCGTGATCGATGCCACGCCGCTCTCCTGCATGCTCTACAACAATCCGATCGCGTACGGCACGGATGTGCTGCCCGAGCAGCTCTGCGAGTTGGCCGAACGGCATCCCCGCCTGCACGCGGTCAAGGAATCGAGCGGCGACGTGCGGCGTATCCGCGCGCTCGGCGAACTTCTTGGCGATCGGCTGACGCTGCTGGTGGGTCTCGATGACTGCCTGGTCGAAGGCGTGCACGCCGGGGCGCGCGGCTGGATCGCGGGACTCGTCAACGCCTTCCCCCACGAGTCGGTGCGCTTGTTCGAGCTGGCCCTGCGCGGTCCCAGCCCGGAGCTCTCCGCGCTGTACCACTGGTTCCTGCCGCTCCTGCGCATGGACACGAGCTTTGACTTCGTCCAGCGCATCAAGCTGGCCCAGTCCGCCGTTGGCCGGGTGGGACGCGGCGGCACGCGGGTGCGCGCGCCGCGCCTGGAACTCTCCGGTGCCGCGCTCGAGCGCGATCAGGCGCTGCTGCGCGAGGCCTTGGCCCGGCGCCCCAGTCTGCGCTAGAAGAACGGACACGCATGCTGCTGGGCCTCCTGATCCTCCTGCCGCTCCTGCTCTGCTGCCCCTGGGGACCGGGGCACCATCTCGAGTTTGCCGTGCGCGTGCTGCGGCGGCGCAAGGAGCGTCTGCCGGCCGCGACCGCCAAGCTGCTCCACGAGCACCGCGATGCCTACCTCTACGGCTCGCTGGCCGCCGACCTGATCACGTTCAAGAACTTCGGCGGCGCCTACAGCCACTGCCACCGCTGGGGCATCCTCGAGGACATGCGCGAACATGCGCACACCGATCGCGGCGAGGCCTTCATCCTCGGCTACCTCTCGCATCTGGCCGCTGACACGATCGCCCACAACCATTTCGTGCCCTACCACCTCGCGCGCTACGCGCGAACCAAGGGCCTGGGCCATCTCTACTGGGAGATGAACGCCGACCGCTTCATCCCCGAGGAGCGCTGGGAACTGGTCACCGAGCTCAAGGGCGACAAGCGCCTCGCCGCACTCGACGAGATCGTCAACCGCTGCGTGCCCAAGAAGGCGCTCTCGATGGGCACCAACAAGCTGCTCTTCAACCACGTGCTGCTGGTCTCCGAGCGCGAGCGCTGGCGCAAGGGGATGGCGAGCATCCATCCGATGCACAACGTGAAGCTGGAGCGGGGCTTCCTGCGGCTGTTCCAGGAGGCCGCCGTCGAGCGCATTTTCCTCGGCCTGCACGCGCGCGGTCTTCAGGAGCTGATGCGCGTCGATGCCAACGGCAAGGACGCGCAGGAGCAGGCCATGCAGACGCGGGCGAGCCTGATCGAGCGCTGGACCAGCGGCCCGGAGCGCAGCGAGGAGTCCGAGGAGCGCGCGGCGGTCTTCCTCGAGGGCATGCAATCCCCGCCCCCGACGCTGCGTTCCGGGCGGTAGCGCTGGCAGGGCTGGCGTGGCCCGTGCAGCGTGTGCAGCTCGTGCAGCGTGTGCAGCTCGTGCAGCGTGTGCAGCTCGTGCAGCGTGTGCAGCTCGTGCAGCGTGTGCAGCTCGTGCAGCTCGTGCAGCTCGTGCAGCGCGCTTGCGATCCCCAAGGCGGCTTGGAAAGCCGACTCAGAGGTTCCCGAGGCGGATCGCATCCTCGGGGCAGTTGCGCGCGCAGGCGTGGTCCCTCGTGCACTCGTAATTCGACAACTTCCGCACGGTCGCCTTCTCCCCCAGCGCCCGGAAGGCCTGCGTTTCGCAGACCATCTCGCACATGCCGCAGCCCGTGCATTTGTCCGCGTCGATCCGCACCGAGACGAAGTCACGCGGCCTTACCGGACAGGTCAGCCCATCCACGACCTGATCGGTCTGAACCAGATCGCGCGTCGCGGCATGGCTGGTCAGCGTGCGCAGCGCCTCTTCCTCGCCGGCGGCCACCAGTTCGGACACATGATCGAATCCGAAGCGACTGGCGTGGGCGACCTTGGGCTGGATCAGGGCCACGCGCCAGTCGACCTGCATGTGCAGCGAGTGCTCGACCAGCACTTCCTCGACGATTTCGAAGGTGCGGTAGAGCGTGGAGAGCAGCCGATTCTTGTAGTCCGGGCTCTTGGAAGTGCCCTTGATCGAAAGGTCGACGGCGATGATCAGCTCGGGGTGCAGCGTCTTGGCGAAGCGCAAGGGCACCGAGTCGACCATCCCGCCATCCATGTAGCTGTACCCGCCGCGCTCGTAGGGCTCGAAGATGCCCGGCAGCGCGCAGGAGGAATAGACGGCGTCGACGAGGTTGATGTCCTCGTGCCCGGGCGTGCCCCAAAAGACGCTGCCGCCCGTTTCCAGCCGCACCGCGTTGCAGTAAAACGGCACGCGCATCTGGGCGAAGCTGATTGGCGGCAGGACGCGCTCGAGGCTGCGTCGGAAGGTGTCGCCCCGGTACATGCTCTGCGTGCGCGCTCCCTTGAGCAGGAACTTGACGAAGTTCAGCCGGAAGTAATCGTCCTTCTGCACGCCGGCGACGAGCGACTCGATGCGATCGATGCCGTAGCCTCCGGCGGCCATGGCGCCGACCAGCGAGCCGATGCTGGTGCCGACGATCGCGTCGTACTGAATGCCGAGCTTCTCGAGCGCGCGCAGCACGCCGACATGCGCCATGCCGCGCATGCCGCCGCCCCCCAGGACGAGGACCGTGCGCGGTCGGCGAGGGGCTCGTTCCGGAAGGCTGCTCATCGTCCTCTGCTTTCGGCAGAAGTCCGCCGGAGCGTGAGCCGCTCGAGCCCCTTGGGCCGCCGATTCCCGAATCAGGGCTTGGGCTTGAGCACCAGATCCAAGGCCGATTCGGGCCCAACCGTGAGCTCCGGACCCGGCCAGCCCTGGTGGCGCACGCGCAGGCGCCACTTGCCGGGCCAGACGGGCGGGGTGCGGAAGCGTCCGTCAGGCTCCAGCATCAGGCTAGTCCACGATTCCCGCTCCAGGGGTGAGTACTCCAGCGTGCTGAAGCGCAGGTCCTGCTGCGCCGCCTCGAAGCGGCCGGCGAAGATCGAACCCTGGGCGTAGCGCAGCTCGAGCGGAGCGGAACTGCGGCCTTGCTCAAGCTCGAAATCGAGCATGCGCGGCTCGACGAGCCCGCTCTGGCCCTCGGGAAAGACCAGCTCGGCCTGATAGCGCCCCGGCAGCAGATCGTTGGCCTCGAAGCTGCCGTCGGTCGCCAGCGGGAAACGCTGTTCCTCGAAGTGCACGGTCAGCGACTCGCGTCCCAGACCGCGGCGCAGCACCAGCACGGGACGGAGCCCCTCGGCGCCGGGCAGCGCGTCGGCCTTGCCGATCACCCGGGTTCCGGCGCAGCTTTCCAGCCAGATCACCGAGGCATTGTCGCCGGGATTGACGGGCACGGAGTCCGTGCCGAACAGCAACGGCCGAGGCTGGCTCGGCTGGGAGTGGATCGGCCAGGACCACAGCTGGGCGCGGCCGGCCGCGATGCGCTCGAAGCGAAACACCCCGCCTGCGCCGCTGGTGGTGACGCGGTACTGACCGAGTTCATCGATCAGCGCCACCATCGCCGAGTAGCACGGCTCGCCGGTCTCTGCGAAGTTGACCACGCCGTTGATCTCGCAGTTGAACGGCACCAGCGTGAGATCGAGCGCGTAGCGGCCGGCTTCCTGCCGAGGAAAGCCGGCGAGATCCTGACGGTACGGTGCATGGTCGGGTCCGTCGGCGTGCAGATCGAAGTGTACATGGCCCGGACCGGCCTCGTAGGTGCTGCGCTCCTCGACGCCGATCAGTTCGAAGCGACCCTCGGCATCGGTGCGCATGGCTGGCGTGTCGCCATCTTCGCGGAACTCCCAGTTGTCGGCCCAGACGCGCGCGCCGACCACCGCTCTTCCGGTCGCCTTGTCGAGCACCCGGCCGGCGATGCTCGCTCCGCGCGTCAGGGGCACATCGATCGGCCCGTTGTCGCCCTCCTTCAGCAGGCGCTCGAGCACCACGTGCCCGGGCCCGTGCCCCTTGCCGCGCGCCCAGACCTCGATCACCTTCCAGCCCGGCTCGGTCTCCAGCGACCAGCGGCCGTCGGCGGCGCTGCGCGCGTTGAGCTGCTGGTAGTTGCCGTCATCCTTGCGCATCGCCACCGTCACGGCGACTGGCTGCGCGGGCGCGGCACCGGAGCTCGTCAGCACTCGTCCTTCCAGGCGCGCGGATGGGGTTGGGAGATCCAGCTGCGGGATCAGCGCGAGCACGAAAGCGGTGAATGCGGTCCACATACAATTGAGCCATCCTACAGCCCGAGGCCGTTTCCTGCTTGGAAGCGCTCGCGGAGCTTGGCAGTCTCATGGCATGAGCCGCCCGCTGATCCCCTGGTCGCGATTGTCGAGGATGGACCGACGCGAGCAGGAGGCCTGGAGCAACCAGCGCCTCGCCGAGCATGTGCGCCTGCGGCTGTACCCGTTCTCGGCGCACTACCGAAAGCTCTTCGATCAGGCCGGCATCCGACCCGGGAAGGTGCGCACGATCCGCGATCTCGCCGCGCTGCCGCTGACCACGAAGAAGGATCTCATCGACGCGCAGACGGATCCGGAGCGCAAGCGCGATTTCGTGCTGATTCCCACGCCCGAGAAGATCCGCGCGCACTGGGGCCTCGGCCGCAAGCTCGCGCTGCTGCTCGGCGGCGAGGAGGCGCGCGAGGCTCTGCGCCGCGAGTACACGCCCAACTTCCTGACCTTCACCACCGGACGCTCGGCCGATCCGGTGGGCTTTGCCTACACTCCGCACGATCTGGACCTGCTCGGCGAAGTGGGCGGGCGCATGCTCGATGTGCACGCGATCCACGACCCGGCGGCGCGGATCCTCAACTGCTTTCCCTTCGCGCCGCACCTCGCCTTCTGGCAGACCACCTTCGCGGGCTTTGAGACCGGCCGCATGATGCTGCCGACCGGCGGCGGCAAGCTGATGGGCACGGCGGGCAATCTGCGCCTCGCCGAGCGCATGAAACCGACCGTGATCATCGGCACGCCGGGCTTTCTCTACCACATGCTGCGCGAGGCGGAAGCGAAGCGCAGCGATCTCTCGGAGGTCAAGCTGGTGATCCTCGGCGCCGAAAAGGTCACGCCGGGGCTCAAGCAGAAGATGAGCATGGCACTGGAAGCCTGTGGAGCGCGCCAGGTCACGATCAGCGGCACCTACGGCTTCACGGAGGCGCGCATGGCCTTCAGCGAATGCCCCGCGCCGCACGATGTGTCGCCGGGCTACCACCTTTACCCGGATCTGGGCCTCTTCGAGGTGCTCGATCCCAAGACGCTGGAACCCGTTCGCGAAGGAGAGAGCGGCGAGCTGGTGTTCACGCCGCTCGATGGGCGCGGAACCATGGTGTGCCGCTACCGCACGGGCGATCTGGCGGTCAAGGGCATCGTGCACGAGCCCTGCCCGCACTGCGGCCGCACGGTGCCGCGCATCACCAGCGAGCTGCGCCGCGCCAGCGACCAGAAGGACATGAACCTCACCAAGATCAAGGGCACGCTGGTCGATCTGGCGCACATCGGCTCGGTGGTCTCCGACATGGTCGAGGTCGAAGAGTGGCAGGTCGTGCTGAAGAAGATCAACGACGATCCCCACGAGCTCGATGAGTTCATCCTGCGCGTCTCGCTGCGCGGCGGTCTCGAGCGCAGCTTCGGCGAGCCTCAATTGCGCCAGCGCATCCTCGACGCCACGGAAGTGGCACCGACGCGCATCGAGTACCACACGACGAAGGAAATGCTCGAGTTCCTCGGCATGGAAACCGAGATGAAGGAGAAGCGCTTCCTCGACCTGCGCCCCAAGTGAGCCCCTCCCCCCAAGATCTGGTACTGGCTGCCGGCGTGCGCACCCCCTGGGCGCGCGCCGGCGGAGCCTTTGCGCGCGAAGATGCGGGGCATCTGGGCGCGCTGGTGACCCGCGAGTTGCTGGCGCGCACGGGGATCGATCACGCCGGAATCGCGGAACTGATCGCGGGCTGCGTGGGGCCGCCGCACGACCAGGCCAACGTCGCGCGCGTGATCGCCCTGCGCGCCGGCCTGCCGCAGGCGCTGCCGGCGCGCACCGTGGCGCGCAACTGCGCCAGTGGCATGGAGTCGGTTTCCTGCGCCCTCTCCGGCCTGCGGGCGGGCGAAGGCGAGGCCTACCTGTGCCTGGGGGTCGAGGTGATGAGTCGCTACCCGCTGGTGATGAACGATGCGCTGACCGGCTTTTTCGACCGGCTCTCCCGGGCGCGCACCCCGCTCGCGAAGCTCGGGAGCATCGCGCGCTTCCGCCCGGCGATGCTCGCTCCGCGCATCGCGCTGCTGGAAGGGCTCACCGATCCGATCAGCGGCCTGATCATGGGCCGCACGGCCGAAATCCTGGCGCGCGAGCAGGCTATTTCGCGCGCCGCCGCCGACGAATACGCGCTGCAGAGCCACCAGCGCGCGCACGCTGCCCGTGCGAGCGGCCGCTTCGCGCGCGAGCTGATGTCCGTGCTGCCGCAGGGCGCGCGCGCGGGCAGCGCGGCGCTGGCGGAGGACGATGCGATCCGCGCCGACCAGAGCCTGCCCGCGCTCGCCAAGCTCAAGCCCTACTTCGAGAAGCCTGATGGACGCGTCACGGTCGGCAACTCCTGCGGCATCACCGACGGAGCCTGCGCGCTGCTCGTGACCACGCGCGCCAAGGCGCTGAGCTTCGGGCTCCGGCCGCTGGCGCGCTTCGTGGCGCACGCCTGGACGGGCTGCGATCCGGCGCGCATGGGACTGGGCCCGGTGCACGCCAGCCGGCAGGCGCTGCAGCGCGCAGGGCTCTCCTGGAAGGACATGGATGTCGTCGAGATCAACGAGGCCTTCGCCGCGCAGGTGCTCGCCTGCCTGCGCCTGCTGCCAGAGCTCGATCCCGCGCGCGTCAACGTCAACGGCGGCGCGATCGCGCTGGGACACCCGGTCGGCGCCACGGGCTCGCGCCTGCTGCTGACGCTGGCGCACGAGTTGCACGAACGCGGCGCTCGCTATGGCCTGGCGAGCCTGTGCATCGGCGGCGGCCAGGGCGGCGCCTTCATTCTGGAGCGCTGCGAATCATGATCGGCACGCACGCCACGCTGGAAATCGTCGAGGGCCTCGCCTGGATCACGCTGGCAGCGCCGCAGCGCAGCCTGCCGGTGCTCGATCTGGCGTTGATCGCCGATCTGGAGCAGGCGATCACCGAGTTGGAGCGCCGCAGCGACTGGCAGGGGCTCGTTGTGCGCGGCCGCGAGGAGTTGGTCTTCGCCGCCGGAGCCGACATCGACGCGATCGCGGGACTGACCGACGAGCTGGAAGCGCGCGCGCTGATCGAGCGCGGACAGCGGCTCTACGACCGCATCGAGGATCTGCGTGGCCGCATCCGCGGCCGCATGGTGGCGGCGATCGGCGGAGCCTGCGCGGGCGGAGCGTACGAGTTGTCGCTGGCGCTGGGCACGATCCTCGCCGTCGAGGATCCGCGCACGAAGATCGGCCTGCCGGAGGTGATGCTCGGCATACTGCCCGCCTGGGGCGGCTCGACGCGGCTGCCGCGCCGCATCGGAGTGCCCGCGGCGTTGGAAGTGATCCTGCAAGGCCGCCTGATGGGCGCGCGCGAAGCACACAAGAAAGGCCTCGTCGACCGGCTCTGCGCCAAGGAAGACCTGTGGCGCATCGCGGGCGAGCTCGCGCGCGGCACGCAGGCGCTCGAGCGGCGTTCGCGCGGGCTGGCGGGGCTCTTGGTCGATCGCAACCCGGCCGCGATCGGCGCGCTGGCCTGGCTCGCACGCCGGCAGGTGCGCGCGCGCACCGGCGGGCACTATCCCGCCCCGCTGGAGATCGCGCGCGTGGTGCCGCAGGCCGTCCTCTCCTCGCGCACGAGCAGCCTGGCGCTCGAGGCCGAGTTGGCGGCGCGCCTGGTGGTTTCGCCCGTTACCAAGCACCTGATCCGCATCTTCCGGCTTTCAGAGGAGGCCAAGGGGATGGCGAAGTTCCGCGACGGCACGCGCGCCGAGGCGCCGCGCGTGATCGGGGTGCTGGGTGCCGGCGTGATGGGACGCGGCATCGCAGGTCTATCGGCCGAGCGCGGCTTTCCCACGCGCCTGTTCGACATCGCGCCCGCCGCGCTCGACACGGCGCTCTTCGAGCATCGCGCCGCCGTCGAGGCCCAGCTCAAGAAGCGGCGCGTGCAGCGCCACGAGGCGCTTGCGCAGCTCGATGCGCTCGACACGACGCCGGAGCTCGCCACGCTCACCCGCCAGGAGCTCGTGATCGAGGCCGTCGCCGAGAAACTCGAGATCAAGCGCAAGGTCTTCCGCGAGCTTGCCGCGCGCCTGCCCGCGGATGCGATCCTCGCCACCAACACCTCCTCCCTGTCGGTCAGCGCGATCGCCGAGGGCCTGCCCCACCCCGAGCGCGTCGTGGGACTGCACTTCTTCAATCCGGTGGCGAAGATGCCGCTGGTGGAGATCGTGCGCGGACGTTCCACCAGCGAAGCGACGCTGCGCCGCACGGCGGCCTTCGCACTCTCGCTGGGCAAGACGCCGATCATCACCGCCGACTGCGCGGGCTTCCTCGTCAACCGCCTGCTGGGGCCCTATCTCGACGAGTGCGTGCGGATGCTGGAGGCGGGCGTCGATCCGGCGCGTCTGGAGCGCGCGCTGAAGCGCTTTGGAATGCCGATGGGGCCGCTGCAATTGCTCGACGAGGTCGGACTCGACATCGCGGCGCACGCCGCGCAGTCGCTGCACAGCGCCTACGGAACGCGCATGCAGCCCTGCGGCACGCTCGAGCGCATGCTGGCAGCCAAGCGGCTGGGCAAGAAGAGCGGACGGGGCTTCTATGAGCACGGTCCGCGCCGCCGGCTGGCGAAGGACCTCGCGCGCTTCGTGACGCAGCCCGACCCTGCGCTCGCGAAGCTCTCCGAAGCGGCGCTCGCCGAGCGCGCGCTGCTGGCGATGCTCTGCGAAGCAGCGCGCGCGCTCGAAGAAGAGGTCGTTGCGAGCGCGCGTGAGCTCGATCTGGCGACGATCTTCGGCATGGGCTTTCCGCCCTTCCGCGGCGGCTTGCTGGCCTGGGCCGATGAGATCGGCCCGCGCGAGCTCGCCGCCAAGCTCGCTGCGCTGCACGGCGGCGCGAACCCGCGCTTTGAGCCCGCGGGCCGGATCCGCGCCGGCCTCCCCTTCCACGGCGGATGAGCGCCGATCCGCAGCAGCGCCGCTTCGAATCGGCGATGGTCTGGAACTTCGCCAGCCTCGCCGTGCTGGGCGTCTCCGGCATCGCGCTCAACCTGCTGATCGGCCGGCTCTACGACGCCGCGACCTTGGGCGTCTTCAATCAGGCGCTGGCGGCCTATATCTTCTTCTCGCAGGCCGCCGTCGGCGGCCTCGATCGCTCGGCGCTCAAGGAGGTGGCTTCCCACGCGCACGATCCGGCGCGCCTGCGCGGCATTGTGCTGGGCGCGCTCGCTCCCACACTGCTGCTGGCGAGCCTCGTGACGCTGGCTTTCTGGCTGGCGCGCACGCCAATCGCGGACTTTCTCGACTCGCCGGGCACGGCCACGGGCATCGCGGCCGCGACGCCCGGGCTGTTCTTCTTTGCGCTCAACAAGGTGCTGCTGGGCGTCGTCAACGGGCTCAATCGCATGCGCGCCTTCGCGATCTACCAATCGCTGCGCTACATCGGGATCCTCGCCTGCCTGGCGGGCTTTGCGCTGCTCGACACGGAGCGCGTGCGCGGAGATCAGCTCGCCTTCGTGTTCACCTTCGCCGAGGCCGTGCTGTTCCTCGTGCTGGCGGTCGAGGTGGGACTGCAGATGCGCGGTTGGGCTCCCTCCCGAGCAGGCGAGTGGATCGGCAAGCACCTCGTGTTCGGCCTCAAGAGCGCGGGCAGCGGCGTGTTGCTGGAACTCAACGCGCGCGTCGATGTGCTGATGATCGGCTACTACCTCGAGGACCGCATGGTCGGCGTGTACACCTTCGCCGCGATGGTGGCCGAGGGCATGTACCAGCTGCTGGTCGTGCTGCAGAACATGTACAACCCGGTGCTGGCGCGGCATCTCGCACTGCGAAGCACGGGAAGCACGCGAAGCACGGGAAGCACGGGCGAGCTCGAAGCCCTCATCCGGCGCGGCCAGCGCAACACTTGGGCCGGCGTCTTCGTGGTGGGACTGGCGGCGGCGCTCATCTACCCCTGGCCCTTCGACTGGCTGGCGGGCAACCCGGCGATCGAGGAGAGCACGCGCGCCTTCCAGGCGCTGGTGCTCGGCATCGTGCTCTGCGCCGGGCTGATTCCGTTTGCGCAGATCCTGCTGATGGCGGGCCATCCCGGCTGGCACACGCTCTATATGGCCTCCGCCGTCGCCTTCAACATCCTCGGCAACGCGCTGCTGATTCCGGTGCTGGGCATCGTCGGCGCGGCACTGGCCACCTCGGCCTCGATGCTGCTCTCGATCCTCGTGCTGCGCGTCCTCACGCGGCGGCAGATCGGCGTGCGGCTCTAGCTGCCGCGTTTCCAGATCTCGATCACCGGGCCCAGACGCTCGGCGCGAAGGAGCTCCAGCGCCCAGATCTTCTTGTGCGGGTACTCATCGTCGGAGTAGGCCAACGGCCAGTTGTCTGTCTGTGCTGCACCGCCCGGAGCGAAGCGCGCCACGCGCGTCGCCAGTGCGGGCAGCGTCGGATGGATGTTGGCAAGCGCCAGCGGCTTGCGTCCGTCGCTGTAGACCTCGACCACGAAGTAGTCCGCGGAAAGCTCGGCGAGCCAGGCTTGTGTGTCGGACTGCGCACGACGGAAGTTCTCGGCGCCATCGAGCGCAAAGGCGGTCAGGTCGTAGCCCGGCTGCACGCGCAGCCGGGGCGCGAGCGCCTTCTGGTAGCGAAACCAGGGGCGCTGGGGATTGTCGAGCATCACGGCGTTGCGCTCCAGAGCGGCGGATGAATAGGGCAGCGGCAACTCGAAGCTCGGCAGGAACGCGATCCGGTCCCTGGCGGGATCGAGCTCGCGCGCGACCCACTCCGAAGCCTCATCGATCGTCGTGGGCGCGGCGTGCAGACGGGCGAACTGCAGCGACAGCAACAGCTGCGGCGCCAAAGCACCAAAGACGATCCAGCGAGCGCGCGAGAAGGCCGACAGGCTCCAGCCGATGTACAGCGCCACAAACGGCAGCAGCGGCAGCAGGAAGCGCTGGTAGGTGCGTCCGTAGAGCCCAAACACCAGCAGATACGGAATCACGAAGGCCAATACGATCCAGAGCTCGCGCCGCTCGATGCGTTCGCGCGGGCCAAAGAAGCTGAGTGCGATCGCCAGGATGGCCAGCACGGCCAGCCACAAGTCGTAGCGCCACAGGCTGCCTGCCAGCTCCAGAAAACCCGCGCCGCGGAACAGCGCCAGATCGATGCGGTGGCCGAACAGCAGGAACTGGCCGTTTTCCAAGCCCAGCGCAGGTCCTGTCGCTGCGCCGGAGGCAAGCGCGAAGGGATGGAACGCCGCCGCCAGTGATCCGGCGATCCCCGCCAGCACGAGCGCGCGCCACCAGCCCTTGAACCCGTGGGCGCAGTACAACGCCACCAGCGCCGGCAGCAGTGTGAACAGTCCGTTGGCCAGCGTCCCCAGCGCCAGCCCGCACAGCACGGACAGCAGCACGAGCCGCAGGAAACCCGGTCTTGAGGCGTAGGAGAGGGCCGCCAGCACGCTCGCGAGCGCCAGCACCGCCAGCAGCGCATGGGGCCGCGCCTGCACCGCGAACCACAGGTGCAGCAAGGAAGCTCCGCTCAAGCCTGCCACCAACAGCGCCATCCGTTCTTCCAGCCAGCGGCGCGCCAAGAGATAACTCAGCGGCACGATCAGCAGCGAGAGCCACGCACTCGTCTCGCGCACGGAGCCGTACCCCCGGCTCGCTTCGCGGCGCTGCGCGGAAAGCCCCTCCACCGGACGCGGGCCGGCTTGCAGCGCCGCCAGCCTGGCCGTGAGGTGCGGATAAAAGCCCCACAACAGCCGCTCCTCCCCCGGATCGGCCCCCGTGCGCAGGATCTGGGCCTGCGTGGCGATCACCAGACCATCGGGCTCCGTTTGTGCGGGCAGGCCTCCCTGCGTGCCCCACAGGCGCGGAATGGCGAGGAGCACGGTCAAGGCCGCCAACAGCAGCCAGGCGCGGCCTGAGGTTTTGGGGAGGGCCATGGGGGGAAGCCCAAGGTAGGCTCCGCGGGCACGGTGCTCCAGTGCCAAGGCCTTCCCGGCCGAAATCGGCTATCCTGAGTCAGCCTTCCATGATCGCCACCACTGCCAAGCCGCTCTCCGTGCTGTTCTTCGAGGTCAATGAGGCCGAGAAGTACTTTCTCGAGAAATTCGTCGAGCAGGGCAAGCTGCCGAATTTCGCGCGCTGCATCCAAGGCGGCAAGCTGATGCGCACGCGCATCCCGACCTGGGAGGCTGGCGCCGAGAAGGCTTGGCGCCACATCAGCCCCTGGATCATCTGGCCTTCTGTCTACACCGGCATGACGCCGGAGCAGCACGGCATCGTCGGCTTCGGTCAGGACACCAGCCGCATCCGCGGCCGCTGCGTGTGGGACGTGCTCGACAAGCACGGCATCTCGATCGGTGTGCTCGGCTCGCTGATGAGCTACCCCCCGCGCAGCGAGGGCCATGCGGCCTACTATGTGCCCGAGTCGCTGGCCGACGACCCCTCCTGCTTCCCGGAGGAAGCGCGCCCGCTGCAGGAGTTCTGCGTGTTCAGCGCGCGCAATTACTCGGAGAGCTTCGGTGCGAGCGCGGCGACCGCCGTCAAGCTGCTGCTGCGGACCAAGAAGAGCGGCGTCACCACGCGCAATATCTGGCGCACGCTCTCGCAGATGCCGATGGAGCAGATCAAGGGCCCCTCGTTCTATCCGGAGCGGGCCATGCTGCACTCCTACCTCACCTGGGACGCCTTCCTGAAGCTGTATCCCACCAGCAAACCGCGCTACGCCTCGCTGCACATGAACCACGTGGCGTACATGCAGCACCGCTACTGGCGCGCCAGCGAGCCCGAACGCTTCTCGGCGGAGCTTTCCCCCACCGACCAGCGCTTCTTCTATTCCTCCGCCGAGCGGATGCGCTACGAGCAGAAATTCGCACACTGGATCGAGAGCGCTTTCCGCTACACGGACGAGCGTCTGGGCGAGATCCTCAACATGGTCGACGACAACACCGTCGTGCTGGTGGGCACGGCTCTGGGCGTGCGGCCCTTCGATCCCTCCAAGGGTGAGATCTACAACCCGGTCGTACGCCTGGTGAAGGAGCGCGAGCTCTTCGACGCGATCGGACTCAAGGGTTACACGGTGCTGCACCAGATGAACCCGGATGTCACGGTCAATTTCGCCGATGATTCCGCTGCCGAGCAGGCTCACGCACTGCTCGATCAGTTGCACGTCCATGCGCACGAGCCGCTGTTCACCGTGCAGCGCAAGGGTCCGCAGCTGTTCCTCGAGCTCAACATGCCGCAACGCGCGCACAAGGAAGAGGAACTGTTCATCCGCTTTACGGCGCGGCCGGAGCTTCTGATCCCGCTGGGCACGCATATCCACGAGCACTGCACCAACGACCAGTCGACCTCGCACCACAAGGACTCGGGCTGGCTGCTCGCCTACTGCAAGGGCGGGCGCCTCGAGGGTCCCTCAGATGTGATCTCGGTCACGGACATCGCGCCGACCATCCTGAGCCTGTACGGCATCCAGCCCCAGACTTGGATGGATCCGGGCGCCCGCATCGCTTTCGGGGTGAATGTCACGCCATCGGCCTCTGTGAGCTAATCTGGGGGCGCTTGCCGCCCCCTCGCTCCCCTGGCGCCCGTTTCCCCGGGCGCACCGCGCTGATCTGTGCCGCCGCCTTCATGCTCGGCCTCGGCCTGTGGCTGCGTTTCCATGCGCTGGATTGGATGGAGTACGCCGGTGATGAGTACATCCTCGTGCGGGACTCGATCGCCGTCGCATCCGGAGAGTGGCGCGACATCGGCCCCCAGACCTCGATAGGGCTGCCACTGCCCAACTTCATCCTGTATCTGCTAGCGATTCCCGCGTGGCTGCATCCCGACCCGTTGACGCTCGTCCGCTTCGTCGGAGTGCTGAACGTGCTCGGCTTGGCTGCGCTCGCCCGGCTCCTCTGGTGCGCCTTGTCCGCCCAAGGCGTCGGCTGGACGGCAACGCTCGTCGCCAGCGCCTTCCTCTCGACTTCGCCGATGCTGGTACTGTTTTCCCGCAAGATCTGGAACCCAGACCTGCTGTTTCCCTTTCTGGCCGCACTGCTGTGCGTGCTCGGACTCCTGCGCGAGCAGCGCACGGGCGTGCTCTGGGCGCTGGCGATCCCGTCGTGCGTGCTGTGGACCGGTTTCCACCACTCGGCCTTGTTCCTGCTGCCGATCCTGATCGTGTGGGCGGCGTGCTTCGTACAGAGGTGGAGCTGGCGCTGGGTTGCCTGCGGAGTCGCGCTGGCTGTGGTGCTGCACGCTCCCTATCTGCTGCGACTGCTGGAGTCGAACTTCGATGATGTGCGCTTCGTCGCCACGATGCGCGAGCGGGCTCCCGCGCCAACACTCACTCGCTTCGAGTCACTCAGCCTGCATTTCGTTCAGCTGCTCAAGAACTCCGGCGCGGGCGAGCTCGCCGACACACGGCCAGCGATGCTGGTGGCGCAGCTGTGGAACATTTGGATGGGCGTGGCGATCGGCGCGGCCTGCTTGTGGAGCCTCGGCTGGATTCGAAAACGGGCGCAACTCCCGCTGCTCGAATCGCTGGTGATCCTCGCGGCCTGGTTGTGCCTGGGCCTCGTGCTGGCCTTGGGTTGGGGGCGCTATACGCCGGAGCCGCACTACTACGCAACTGTGCAGCCGCTGCCGGCGCTGCTGGGCATGTGGCTCTTGTGGCGTTGGACTCCGCGCGCAGCCGCGCTGCTCGTCTTGCCGCTGGCCGGTCTGCACGCCGCGCTGCTGGCAGGTTTCCTGTCCGCGCTGCAGGCCGGCGCGATCGATCCGCGCGTGCCCTACGCGACCCCTTACGCGCCGGCGCGAGCCGAGTGGGAAGCCCGCCTGGCCGAGGAGACGGCGGAGATCCGCGCGGGCCATCCGCTCGCCAGGCAGGCACGGGAACTTGCGCGCCAGCGTTTTGAGCCCAGCACGACCATCTGTTGGCGCTGGGACGCATCCCAAGGCCTCGAGCCGCTGGCGCTGTTTGGCAGGCCGCGTCTGGAAATCGAGAGCGAGTGGCTCCAGATCGAGGAAAGCAGTCTGGTCGACATGCTGCAACTGCCCGCGTGCACGCTCGAGGAGGGCAACTGCGCCGCGCTGCGATTGGAGTTGTCCGTGCCCAAACCCCTCCTGCTGACGTTGATGTTTCCCAGTTCTGCCACGGCCGACTACCGGCACGGCCAGAAGGTCGATCTCTGGCTGCAGGCCGGGCCCCAGACCCTCTCGGCGCTGTTGCCCGAGGCTTACCGCAGCGGCCGGGTGATGCTGCGCGTGCCCGCCAGCCGCTACCAGCTGCGGCATGCGGAAATCCGTGCCGTGCCCTGCCGCTAGGGCCTTTACCGCGGCCGCCCCCCCCCCCGGCGGGCCAGGCTTCACCTTGGCGCGAAGGCGTCCGATAGGGACACTGCGCCCCCATGCAATCCCTCGACCTCCATGGCCTCAAGCTCGGGGTTGTGATCCCGGCCTACCGGGTGGAGCGCCACATTGCCCAGGTGATCCGCGGCATCCCTCAGGAGATCCGCACGATCATCGTGGTCGTGGACGCCAGCCCGGACCGCACTCGGTCCGTGGTCGAGGAACTCGCCGATCCGCGCGTCACGCTGCTGGTGCACGAGCAGAATCAGGGCGTCGGCGGCGCGATGGTGACGGGCTTCAAGGAGGCGCTGCGCCAGGAGCTCGACATCGTCGTCAAGATGGACGGCGACGACCAGATGGATCCGGTGCACCTGCCGCGCCTGCTCGCACCGCTGATCGCGGGCGAGTGCGACATGACCAAGTGCAACCGCTACAGCTCGCTGGGCTCGCTGAAGCAGATGCCCATCATCCGCGTGATCGGCAACGCCGGCCTGACCTTCCTCGTCAAGCTCGCCAGCGGTTATTGGAACACCTTCGATCCGGCGAACGGCTACATCGCGTTGCGCGCGCCGGTGCTCGAACGGCTGGATCTCGAGGCGCTGCCCAAGCGCTACTTCTTCGAAAGCGGCTTTCTGATCGAGCTTGGCATCCAGCGCGCCGTGGTGCAGGACATCGCGGCGCCGGCGCGCTACGGGGACGAGAAATCCTCGCTCTCGGTGACCAAGACCTTGTTCGAGTTCCCGCCCAAGCTGCTGCACGGCTTCCTGCGCCGCATGTTCTGGCGCTACTTCGTGCACGACTTCTCGGCGGTGTCGCTGTACCTGCTGCTGGGCCTGCCGCTGGTGCTGTTCGGCATCGGGTACGGCCTGTGGTGGATCGGCGCCCATGCCGGCGAGACGGCCGTCGCCCCGGCGGGCGATGTGATGATGTCCGCCATGCCGATCATCCTGGGCGTGCAGCTCCTGCTGCAGGCAGCCGCCCTCGACATCCAGACCGCCCCCTCGCGGCCGATCGCTCCCCCGCCGCGCCGGCGGGAAGGCGAACCGGCGAGAATCCCGCCCCGCACGCACCTACAATAGCCCCCCCCAGCATGTGTGGAATCTTCGGAGTCGTGTTCGGCAAGGATCCCTCGATCAGCCCCGCCTTTGCGGGCAGCGTGATCGACAAGCTCTACCGCTTTTCGATGACGCGCGGCAGCGAGGCCGCCGGGCTCACGAGCCGCAACGGGGAGACCATCGACGTGCTCAAGCAGGCGGGCTCGGTCGACGCCTTCCTCGCAAGCCCCAAGTACGCCGAGCTGCGCACGCGCGCGCTGGAGCTGTACCACAAGAACCGCGAGACCAACGCGCCCACCGGCCTCGCCTGGACGGGCCACACGCGTCTGGTCACCAACGGCTTTCAGTCGAACGACGAAAACAACCAGCCGGTCGTCGCGCGCGGCACGGTCGCCATCCACAACGGCATCATCGTCAACGACGCGCAGCTGTGGGCGCAGCACAAGGACTGGGTGCGCCGCTCCGAGGTCGACACCGAGATCCTCGTCAACCTGCTGCGCCACTATTGGGACAGCACCGGCGACATGGTCAAGGCCGTCCAGCAGACCTTCGCCGAGATCTCCGGATCGGCATCGACGGGCATGCTGTTCGACGAGCTCGACGACCTGCTGCTCGCGACCAACACGGGCTCGCTGTTCATCGTCACCAATGAGCGTCGCAGCTTCCTCGCGTTTGCATCCGAGCGCTTCATTCTGCATTCGCTGGTCGAGGAAGCGGGACTGTCCGAGGCGCTGGGACGCGTCGAAATCCGCCCCGTAGGCGCCGGGCGCGCGATGCTGGTCTCGCTGCGCGACCTCTCGATCCGGGAATTCGCCTGCATCAACCGCGACCACGCGCCCAATCCGCGCGTCGAGGCGCACCCGAGCGCCCGCGCTCTGCCGATCATCGACCACACCAAGACGGCCGCCAACCTCAAGCGCTGCACCAAGTGCATCCTGCCGGAGAGCTACCCGTTCATGCGCTTCGACGCCAACGGCGTGTGCACCTACTGCCGCCGCTGGAAGAAGGTCAGCGTCAAGGGCGAAGACGCGCTGCGCGCGCTGGTCGAGCCCTACCGCTCCAAGGATGGCAGCCCGGACGTGATCGTGGCCTTTTCCGGCGGCCGCGACTCGGCCTACGGGCTGCACTACGTCAAACGCGTGCTGAAGATGAATCCGGTCGCCTTCACCTACGACTGGGGCATGGTCACCGACCTCGCGCGGCGCAACCAGGCGCGCCTGTGCGGCAAGCTCGGCGTCGAGCACATCTTGCGCTCGGCGGACATCCAGCAGAAGCGCCGCTTCGTGCGCAAGAACGTCGAAGCCTGGCTCAAGCGGCCTGAGCTTGGCATGGTGACGCTGTTCACCGCGGGTGACAAGCAGTTCTATCACTACGCGCGCCAACTGCGCAAAGAGACCGGCATCAAGCTGGTGATCTTCTGCACGGGCAACATGATCGAGGACACGCCCTACAAGACGGGCCTGTGCGGGATCATGGAAGACGACCATGGCATGACGCTGACCGGCCTTTCGTTCCGCAACGAAATGGCGCTCCTGTGGTACTACTTCAAGAACTACGTCAAGAACCCCTCGTACTTCAACGAGTCCATCTGGGACACGCTGTGGGCCTACTACGCCACCTTCGTCGAGAAGGACGACTTCCTCTACCTCTTCCACTACCTGCCGTGGCACGAGGACGAGATCGTCGGCACGATCCGCCGGGAGTACGACTGGGAGGTCGCGACGGACACCAAGACTACCTGGCGCATCGGGGATGGCACGGCGCCCTTCTACAACTACATCTACCAGACCATCGCGGGCTGGACCGAAGACGAGGTCATGCTCTCGAACATGATCCGCGAGCAGCACTTGACGCGCGAGCAGGCCCTGCATCGCGCCGCTGAGCTGGCGCCCCCGCGCTTCCCCTCGATCCGCGAGTACTCGCAGCTGGTGGGATTCAACTGCGAGGAAGCGCTGACGATCATCAACGGAGCGAAGAAGCTCTATTGAGCGGGATCCGGTGCGTTCCGGTAAGCTGGAGCGCATGCTGCGCTCATTCCTCCTGCACCTCTCATTCCTCATCGCGCTGCTCAGCCCCGCCGGCGCCCAGAGCACTCACCTGCAGTTCTTCTCCCAGCCTGGCGACTTCATCGGTGCCGGCACGCAGGGACTGATCACCGCAGGTTCCGGCTGGAGCGTGACGCAGAGTTACTCGGTGGGTTCTGGAGTGCAAGTCAACTGGACAGGCACGGGTGGCAGCAACTGGAGCCTGCACTTCGACAACGGGACTGACACCGCGCTGCAACCGGGCACCTACCTTTACGCCACGCGCTGGCCCTTCAACCCGGCCGGAACCGCTGGGCTGTCCGTCACGCGCAACTCCAGTGGCTGCAACACGCTTTTCGGACGCTTCGTCGTTTCTGAAATCAGCGTGTCGCCTGCAGGCGTCCTGACAAGCCTTGCGGTTGATTTCGAGCAGCATTGCGAAGGCAATGATGCCGCCTTGTTCGGCTCGCTGCGCATCAACTCATCCGCTCCCAGTCTCCTCACGCGCCTCATCAACGCCGCGAACGTCCCTGAACTGTACGCCTGGACCAGTCAACCGGGTGATTTCATCGGAGGCGGGACCAGTTCTCAGGTCACGAACGCTACGCACTACTTCACGCGTTCCGCATCACCCACGGGCGTGGTGACAGTCAACATCAACCAACCGGGGTTCACGGCCCCGTGGTTCTACACGAACTTCGACACGGGAACGGACCTCCCAATGGCTCCCGGCATTTACGAGGGTGCGGTGCGCTACCCGTTCAACCCGCCGGGAACGCCGGGCTTGTCGGTCTCCCACACGGGAGCCGGCTGCAATACGCTGACCGGACGCTTCGTGGTCTCCGAGATTCAGGCCGGCCCGGGCAACCTCCTGCAGCGCCTTGCCGTGGATTTCGAGCAACACTGCGAGGGCGCAATCCCCGCTCTCTTCGGTTCCATCCGCATCAAGTCGAGCGTGCCGCCAAAGACCAATCTCCTCATGGGTCTTTCCTTCGCGGAGACCTTCTGCTTCGGAGATCGCTGCCCCGCTGGCCAGCAGGAGTACCTGGGCGGCTGCACCAATTCGAGCGGAGGCGGAGCCACGCTGACGGTCGGAGGTGGAAGCAACAGCCTGGCAGCCGCTGACCTCGTGCTGCTCTGCACGGGGCTGCCCGCGGGTGCCGAGGTCACGCTTTACGGGGCAGTCGGAGTGGCTGATCAGCCCATGGGGCGCGGCCGCCTGTGCCTGGGTGGCGCGCTGACACGGCTTGCCCAGGGCCGTGCGGACACTGAAGGCAATATCGCATGGCTCGGCATGGCGCCGCGGTTGGCAGCCCTCGGATCGCAGAGCCCGCTCGTCGGGAAGACCATCCGTCTTCAGGCCGTGTACCGTGACGGCGGATCGAGCAACCTCTCTAGCGGACTCGCGTTGCCGATGGCACCTTGAGCGGAGATTGAAAGTCGCCTCATCGTTCCTGCTGACCTGCCTTCCGACGGTGCTGCCTGCCTGCTCGTCTGAGCCCGGCCAGACCGGCCCAGCGCCGCAGGCCAGGCCGCCCACCGCCGCCGCTGCCGCTCAGCAGCCGCGAGAGGCGATCGCGCCCGAGCTGAAACCCTACTACGCGGCGATACAGTCCGGTCAGCTGGAGCCCACGCGCGAGGCGCTCGGAAAGCTCCCGCTGCCCTGGAACCGCGAGGGCGAGCGCTCCTTCCTGCTGGCCTACTCGTACTACGAGGAGAAGCTCCCGCAGGAGGCGCTCAAGCACTTCGCGCGCGCCATCGAGCTCTCGCCGAACTTCCTGCCGAGCTACTACTACCAAGGCATGTGCGCGCTCGATGCCGGGGATCTTGCGACCGCCGCTCGCGCCTTCGACCGCTATCTCGAGTTCAAGCCGGACCATCCCTCGGCGCTGTTCGGCCGCGCGCTGGTCGCGCTGGAGAACGACGAGCTGATCCTCGCGCGCAAGCATCTCTCGCGCGCGATCGAGCTGGCGGAGTTGCGCCTCAAGGTGGAAAGCCAGCGGCAGGATGCCGGCAACGACCTCGGTCGCTACCTCGCGCGCTACTCCGACCTGTGCGTGCGCGAGAACAAGCCGGAGGATGCGCGGGCGGCCCTGGAGCGCGCCGTGACGCTCGTGCCCGAATACCCCGAGGTCTGGTCGAAGCTCGCCAAGGTCGCGCGCGATGCCGGCGACGAGGCCCGCGCGAAGACCGCCGAAGCGCGAGCACAGGAACTGCTCGCCGCGCGCGGACGATGAAGCGGCTCGGCCTGCTGCTCCTGCTTTCGGCCTGCTCGCGGGAGTCGAGTCCGCCTGCAGCTCCGCCGCAGGCGGGATCGGCAGCCGCCATCCGGATGCGCGTGCACGACGGGGCTTTCGGCGCTTTCGTGCTTGCCGGTCATGAACCGCCGCGCGAAATCGTCGAGACCAAGGGCGGCGGACTGGCGCTGCTGGACTTCGATCGCGACGGCGATCTGGATCTCTTCGTACCCAATGGCGCCACGCTGGAAGCGCCGGCACGCGGCCCGGGTGCCAGGCTGTTCCTCAACCAGGGCGGTCTGCGCTTCGAGGATGCCGGCGAGCGCATCCCGATCGACTTCGCGCGCTGGGGCATGGGTGTCGCGGTTGCCGATGTCGACGCGGATGGCTGGGAGGATCTCTACATCGCCTGCCTCGGGAAGGACGCGCTGCTCGCCAACGAATCCGGCTCGCGCTTGCGCGAGATCACCATGCAGGCGGGCCTCTCCAATCCGGCCTGGGGCACGGCGGCGGCCTTCGGCGATCTCGACGGCGATCTCGATCTCGACTTGTACCTCGTCAACTACCTGGTCTTCGATCCCACGAAGCCGCCGCCGCATGAGCAATACCGCGGCATCGAGGTCTTCGGCGGCCCGCTCTCGCTGGAACCGGAGCCCGATGCGGTCTTCGAGAACATCGGCGACATGCGTTTCACAGAGCGCTCCGCCATTAGCGGAATCCTCGCCGTGGAACCGGGCCTAGGCCTGGGCTGCGTGATCCTCGATTTCAACGGCGATGGCCGCCAGGACATCTTCGTGGGCAACGATTCCACGCCCAAGCAGCTGTTCCTCAACCAGGGCGGCTGGCGCTTCGAGGAGCGCGCGCTGCCGCTGGGCCTTGCGGTCAACGGCGATGGCGCCGCTCAGGCGACCATGGGCATCGCGATCGCCGACGTCAACGGCGACCAGCGCCCGGACATCTTCACGACCAACTTCGCCGATGACACCAACCTGCTGCAGGTCTCGCGCGAGAGCTCCTGGGAGGACCGCACGCGCCAGTACAAGCTCGGGGCGATCAGCCGACCCTTCCTCGGCTGGGCTGCGCACTTCGCGGACCTCGATCTCGACGGAGACGAGGATCTGCTGATCTTCAACGGGCATGTCTACCCGCAGGCCACCACGGCGACGATGAACTCGGAATACCGCCAGCCGGCGCTGTGCTTCGAGCGGCGCGGCGCGGCTTTCGAGCGCGTCGAGGCGGACTGGCTTGCTCCGGCGCATGTCGATCGCAGCGCCGTTTTCGGCGATCTCGACGGGGATGGGGACATCGACGCGATCGTCGCCGAGCAGCACGGCCCGCTGCGCCTGTATGAGAATCTCGCGCCGCCGGGCAACTGGCTGCAGATCGAATTGCTCGACGAACGGGCGCAGTCGAAGAACCGCCGCGGACTCGGCGCGCGCATCGAGGTCGTGCAGGGTCAGTTGACTCAGACGCGCTGGATCCACTCCGGGGGCAGCTACCAGGCCGCCAACCCTGCCATCGCCCACCTGGGCTTCGCCAGCGCCAATCTGGTGCGTGTGCGCGTGCACTGGCCCGATGGCGCGCTCAGCGAGCTCAGCGACATCTCCCTGCGTCAGAAACTCCGCATTTCGCACCCCTGAGGCAAAACCATGCGCACGTCCCTCTGCCTGATTCTTTCCCTGGCGATCGCCGGCTGCGCCGCGCCCACCCAACCGACCGCAGCACCAAGCGCTCCCACCGAGGATTCAAAGCTCGTCGCGCTCGAAGAGGCACAGGCGGCCCTCGCCAAGGACCCCCGCAACGAGGATCTGCTGATCTGGGTCGGACGCCGCCTTGCCTATCTCGGCCGCTTCCAGGATGCGCAGCAACACTACACGCAGGCACTGAGCCTGCATCCGCGGAGCTACAAGCTCATGCGCCACCGCGGTCATCGCTGGATCACGCTGCGGCGCTTCGACATCGCGGTCGCAGATCTCTCGCGCGCCGAGGAGCTGATGCAGGGTCACGCGGACGAGATCGAGCCCGATGGCATGCCCAATGCCGCGGGCGTGCCGATCGGAACCTACCGCTCGAACATCACCTATCACCTGGCGCTGGCGCACTTCCTGCGCGGCGAGTACGAGCAGGCCTGCGCCGCATGGGAGCGCGGCGGTGGCACGAACACCGCCAACCCGGATCGTCTTGTTTCCTCAACATACTGGCACGCGCTGGCGCTGTTTCGGCTCAATCGGGACTCGGAAGCGCTGGCGCTGCTCGGAAAGATCCAGCCGGATCTGAAACTGCTCGAAAACGAGAGCTATCTCGAGTTGTGTCTATTGTTTGCGGGCAAGCGCAAGCCGCAGGCCGTGCTCGAAGGCATCGCACCCGGCACGAGCGAGCATGCCACTCGCGGCTATGGTGTTTCAGCCTGGTACCGGCTCTACGGCATGAACGCCGAGGCTGATGCGCTTGTGCGCGAGATCGTCGAGCGCGATCCGGAGAATGCCTTCGGCCGCATCGCGGCGGAAGTGGATCACAAGCGCGCCGCCGGGGGGTAAAAGCGCACGGGGCGAGCAGCCATCACGCCAAACCCATCACCCCAACCCCGCCCGCAGCACGTCCTCCAGCGCC
>JBIKMH010000035.1:0-35298 GCA_044359355.1 Planctomycetota bacterium
AGCTTCCACGCGCTCCTCGCGCCGCTCGGTGCGCACCGATTGGCTGGTCGCTCCATCGGGTCGCAGGCGCAAATCGTGCAGGTCCTTCTGGCCCGCCACGCGCGCCAGGCCCCAGTCCATCACGTACACCTCGCCGTACCTGCCGACCATGATGTTGGCCGGCTTCAAGTCGCGATGGATCACACCTTTCGAGTGCGCGTAGGCCATCGCTTCGCAGACCTTCAGCATCACGGAGAGCGCGCGGGGGGTGTTCCACTCCTCGTGGCCGCTCTCGACGTGCGCGAAGATCTTGCCGAGGTCTTCGCCCTTCACGAGGCGCATCGTGAAGTACACCTGGCCGTCCGCGCCCAGACCCAGTTCATGCACCGGCACGATCCCCGGGTGGTCGAGTTGCCCGGTGATCTGCGCTTCTTCGAGGAAGCGGCCGAGCGTCTTGGAGTCGACCGGCGGCGTCGGGCCCTTTCCCGCCTTGTCCTCCTTGCCCAGCACCACCTTCATGGCCAAGGTGCGGCGCAGGTCCTCGTCCCACACGCGGATCACCGCACCCATCCCGCCCCGGCCGACTTCGCCCAGCAGCTTGTAGCGCGAGTTCGAGGGCGCGTGTGTGCGCAGCCGCCGCAGCAACTCGCTCGAGGGACCGGAGTCGTCGCCGGGCCTCCCGCCATCCAGCGAGATCCCGGGATCCACCCCCTCCCCGTACTGCTCCCGCAACTCGTCGGCCAACCGCTTTTCGCCCGCCGCGCCGCCGGCGCTGCTCGACAACCGCTCGAAGATCGACTTCCACTGCTCGTACTGCCCGTGCAGCCGGCGCAGCGCCTCAGCCTGGCCCGGATGCTCGGCGAGGTAGGCAGTGAACTCCAGCGCCTCACCCTGCTCTCGGCGCACCAGGTAGCGGGCATAGAGTTCCTCCGCGATCGACTGCGGATCGCGGTCCTCAGGGCTGGATTGAGCGGCGGGCGGCATGGGAGCAGAATAACTTCCCCCTCAATGGCCGGAGGCCCTGCACCTCACCGATTTTTGGCCATCTAGCTGCGGCGTGATCCTATACTTCGCCCGCATGCTGCCGATCCTCCTCGCTCTGCTGCTGCAGGACCCTGCCCAGTCCGCCCCCACACCTGCTCCCGCCCCTGCGCCAAAGGCTGCGCAGCCCGAGTCCGAGGCCGAGTCTGAGGTCTACGACGAAGAGTCGCTGATCCAGGAATTCGCCAAGCAGGGCGTCACGCTGCACAAGGGCCCCTACACCGGCGAGCTCGGCCCGCAGGCGCAAGTAGCGGTGCCCGAGGGCTGCTTCTTCGCCGACGGCGACAGCACGCGCAAGTTCCTCGAGCTCTCGCAGAACATCGCCGGCGGTGACGAGCTCGGCATGATCCTGTGCCTCGGCAGCGAGACCGCGCCCTCGTGGAGCGCGTACTTCAGCTTCAGCGCCGATGGCTACATCAAGGACAACGAGGAGATCGACGCCGATCAGCTGATGGAGGTCATGAAGGAGGGCAACAAGGCCGGCAACGAGGAGCGTCGCCGGCGCGGCTGGCCCGAGATCGAGCTCGTCGGCTGGCACAAGCAGCCCTACTACGACGAGGAGACGAAGAACCTGTCGTGGAGCAAGCTGATCGCGGGCGAGGGCAATCAGACCATCAACCACTCGACGCGACTGCTCGGTCGCGAGGGCGTGATGAGCGTGGACCTCGTGATCGGCCCCGAGGAATTCGACGCGGCTCTGCCGCAGTTCAAGACGCTGCTCTCCGGGTTTGAGTACCGCTCGGGCAAGCGCTACGCGGAGTTCAAGGAAGGTGACAAGGTCGCCGAGTACGGGCTGGCGGCGCTGGTCGTCGGCGGCGCGGGAGCGCTGGCCTTCAAGGCGGGCATCTTTCAGAAGTTCTGGAAGTTCATCCTGATCGGCTTGGTAGCGGTCGGGGCGTTCCTGAAGAAGCTGTTCTTCGGCAAGAAGCAGGATCCGGCGCAGTCGGGCGAGTAATCGTCCGCGTGGATCCGCTGCTGCAGTTCACGCTGGTGCTCGCGCTCCTGGCGGGGGTCGAGTGCGCGCACTGGATCACGCGGTCAGGGGCCGCGTTCGTGAAGCGGATGCGCCGCTACTCGGTGCAGGCTGGAGATGGCCTTTTCGGCAACGATCGCGCGGGCTTCGCCTTCGCCTGGCCGCTGCCGCCCTTCGGTGCGCTCTGGGTCTTCGAAGCCCCGCCCTTCCATGCCGGCGTGGATGGCGTGCTGGGTCTCTCGAGCGGACGCGTGCTCGAGTGGAGCGCGCTGTCGGGCGTGAGCGCGGACGGAAGACGGCTGGTGGTCGGTGGCGAGGTCTTCGCCGAGTGTTCGAGCGAGCGCGCGGCGCTGGAGTGGCAGGATTGGTTGGCGCAACGCGCGGGCGAGTCATCGCTCGTGCGCGAGCGTGCACGTAAAGATCTGGCGCGCGAAATGTGCCAGACAGATCGGCTGCGCGCGGTGTGTGCGCGCATGCTGCCGCTGCGCAGGGGGCTGTGGGCGCTGATCCTGCTGGAGTTCATGCTGCTCTTCGGTGGCCTGCCGCTGGTCGAGTGGAGCGTGGGACTTTCGCGCGGCTGGCCCTGGCTGCTGGGCGCATTGGTGGCGGTGCACGCCGGCGTCGTGTGGTGTTTTTCTCGCGCGCACCGGCAGTTGTTCCCTGCAAGAGTGCAGGAGCGCCGCGCAAAGGTGTTCGGGATGAGCCTGTCGCCGCCCGCGGCGCTGCGGGCGCTGGATGTGCTCTCCCGCGATGCGCTGCCGCGGCTGGAGCCACTGGCGGCCGCGAGCTTCCTGCTCGAGCGGAAGGATCATGTCGCCTACGCCCGGCAGCGCTGGCGCGAGCACGCCTACCTCAAGCCGCCGGGCCTGCGCGCGGAAACACGCGAATGGATCGCGGTGCTGTTGCCCGAGATGCAGCAACTGCTCGATCGCGCCGGTCTGCCGGTCGCGGTGCTCGCCGCGGCGCCCAAGCGGCTCGGCGAGGATGTCCTGAGCTACTGCCCGCGCTGCGAACGCCAGTACACGCACTCGAGCGGCGCCTGCGAGCCCTGCGGCGGCGTGGAACTGCGCGCCTACTGACGCGAGGAGACTTGGCCCGCCTGCGCGACCTGTGCCGCCAGCATTCGCGGCGCGTCCGCGAGCGCCAGGTTGAGCCCCAGGAGCTCGACGCGCGCTTCGCGGCGCATGAGCTCGAGCGCACGGTCCTCGAGCAGGCGGATGTGCTGCTGCCAGCGCGCCTCGCCATCCGGCCCGCTGACGAGCTCGCGCCAGTTGAGCAGGTGCCGCTCGCGCTCGCGCCACAAAGGCTCATCCGCGCGGGTCGGGCGGGAGCTCTCGACACGCGTGCCGGGAGGCACGGCGAGGGCGAGTCCGGCGCGCTGCATGCGCACGAACAACTCGAGGCCGGAAAGTCCGCCGCGACCGAACAGCGGGTCGAAACCGCCCAGGCGCAGGAAATCCTCGCGGCGGAACAGCACGCACAGCTCGCTCAGGCCGGGGTTCCAAGGATCGCCAGGCTCGAGCAGCAGTTCGGTCGCCGACCAGCGCGCGGAATACCGCGCACGAGCGGCCTCGCGCGGGGTGCTGGCCGCGACCCCGGGCACGAGCGCAGCGATCAGCTTGTCGAGGCTCGCCGACTCCAGTGTGGCGCCGGTCTCGAGCAGCAGCACGCGATCGCAGGCCGCGGCCTGCGCGCCCGCGAGTTCCGCGGCGCGCAGATCGAATACCTTCGGGCGCGCCAGCGTGCGCAGCTCGGCGCGCGCGCCCTCGAAGGTGGCGCTCGGCGGGAAGCGCTGCTGTGCGGCGCGCCCCAATTCACCCGTGCCGCTGTTGTCGATCAGCAGCAGCTCATCGCCGACGCCGCGTGCCTCGAGCAGCTGCATGCACTGGGCGATTTGCGGCTCGAGCTGCAGATCGAAGGGCGCGGAAGCCTCGCCGGTCACGATCAGGAGCGTGATCGGCGCGCTCATGGTGTACCCTTGCGCCATCGCTCGAGCTCCGCGCGCAGTTCCGCGGGCAGCAGCTTCTCGCGCAGGCCGCCGACGGAACCAGCCACACTCTTGAGGCGCGCGCACAATTCGGATTGCGAGCGCACAATCGCATCGCGCTCGGCCTCGAGCGTGCGGATGCGTGCTTCGAGCTCACCGTGCTGCGCGGAGGCGCGCCGCAGTTCCTCGACGCGGGCGGCGAGCTCGCGCTCGAGCTCCGTGCGCAGCCGTTGCGCCAGCGCAGCCTGGGCTTCAAGCGCAGCAGCTTGCTGGCGCTCGAGCGTCTCGAGGCGGACGAGCAGGCGCTCCTCGCGGCGCGCCTTGGGCCCCAGCACTCCCTCGGCGAGCTGGTCGATGCCGGCGAGTGCATGCAGCGCCAGCTCGCGGGTGTCGTGCGCCTGCAGGCGCGCGAGCGCATCATCGAGAGCGCGTGCCGCGGGCGGTATGGGACGGGCAGGAGCCATGGCTCACGACATGATCGCGCCGTTGTTGATGTCGAGGCTCGCACCGGTGACACCGCGGGCATCGTCGCTGAGCAACCAGGCGATCATCCCGGCCACATCCTCGGGCTGT
Organism: Planctomycetota bacterium; assembly: GCA_044359355.1. GTDB lineage: Bacteria > Planctomycetota > UBA1135 > UBA1135 > SYGM01. The sequence goes on from JBIKMH010000035.1 coordinate 4,554, forward strand.
CCCATTCGGCCGAGCGGAACCGCGCTCATGGCGATGCGGCGCGCCTCCTCGCGGCTGGTGTTCATGGCCTTCGCCATGCCGTCGAGGCCCTCGAGCGCCATCGAGGTCTCGACCCAGCCGGGCAGCACGGCGTTGACCTGCACATTCTGCGGCGCGAGCTCGACCGCCAGCGCGCGCACGAGCCCGCACAGTCCGGCCTTCGAGGCGCAGTAGCCCGTGTAGCCGCCGACACCCAGCCGCGCGAGGATCGAGGCGATCACGACGAGGTGACGCGTCGCCGGCCCCGCGGCGAGGTGCGCCTCGGCCGCGCGCAGGCAGTGGTAGGTGCCCGTGAGGTTGGTGGCGACGAGATCCTCGAAGCGATCGGCGGATCGATCGGGAGAGCCGGGCGCATTGGGCCCGCCGATGCCGCTGTTGGCGATCAAGGCATGCACAGGCCCTTGAGCGGCGGCGGCCTGTTCGAAGGCCCGCTGCACTTGTGCCTGCACGCGGATATCCGCGACCTGCACGCTCGCGGCCTTGCCGCCGGCCGAGAGGATCGCGTGGGCGATCTCCTCGAGCCGGGCCTGGTTGCGGGCGAGGAGCGAGAGCTTGGCACCCTCGCGGGCAAGTCGCAGGCTGATGGCACGGCCGATGCCAGTGCCCGCTCCGGTCACGACGATGTGGCGGCCTGCAAAGCGCATCGGTGGAGCCCGCTTCCTGTTGCTCAGTGCGACTCGTTGGCTTCCAGCCAGCGCTCGCAGTCGATGGCCGCCATGCAGCCTGAGCCGGCCGCCGTGACAGCCTGGCGGTAAGTCTTGTCCATCACGTCGCCACAGGCGAAGACGCCCTCGACCGAGGTGTAGCTGCTTCCAGCGCGCACTTGGATGTACCCGACATCGTCCATCGTCAGCTTGCCGGCGAAGACCGAGGAGTTGGGCTGGTGGCCGATGGCGATGAACACGCCGTCGCAGGCGAACTCGCTCAAGGCGCCGCTGCGCGTGTCCTTGAGCTTGACGCCGCGCACCTTGTTCTTGCCGGGCTCGGAGAGCACCTCGACCACCTCCTGGAACAGGTGCCAGGCGATCTTCGGGTTCTTGCGGGCGCGCTCGAGCATGATCTTGCTGGCGCGGAACTCATCCCGGCGGTGCACGACGGTGACCTTGGCGGCATGGCGCGTGAGGAAGTTGGCCTCCTCCATCGCGGTGTCGCCGCCGCCGACGATGATGACGTGCTTCTCCTTGAAGAAGGCGCCGTCGCAGGTCGCGCAGGCCGAGACGCCGTGGCCCATCAGCTTGGACTCGCTCGGCAGGCCGAGCAGCTTGGCCGAGGCGCCCGTGGCGATGATCAGGCTGTTGGCCTGGTAGGTCTCGAAGTCGCTCTTGACGGTGAAGGGGCGCTTTGTGAGATCGACTTCGACGATCTGCTCGAAGCGGAACTCCGTGCCCATGCGCTCGGCCTGGCGCTGGAAGTCCTCCATCATCTTCGGACCCATCACGCCCTCGGGGTAGCCGGGGTAGTTCTCGACATCGGTGGTGATCGTCAGCTGGCCGCCGGGCTGCATGCCCTGGAACAGCATGGGCTTGAGGTTGGCGCGGGCCGCGTAGATGGCCGCGGTGTAACCGGCAGGGCCGGAACCGATGATGATCACCTCACGAACTTGGCTCATAGGGGGCATGAGTGTAGGGCTGGGCCCCGCTCTTGGCGAGAGATTGACCCGGAGCGTCCATGGAGCGATAAGTCGGACATGGACATGCTCACGCTGGCTCGCTGGAAGGCATCGACAGCCCGCCTGGCCGACGCGATGCGCGAGGCGGCCCGCACCGAGCTTTTGCGCGCGCGGGCGAGCGGGGATTTCTCGCGTGTGGCGCGGCCGGTCGCCGTGGGCGCGGGCGATCTGACCTACGGCATCGATGCGCCGACCGAGGAGGTCCTGACCCGGTGGCTGCTGGAACAGGCCCGGCACGGGCCGCTGTCGCTGCTGACCGAGGATGCGGGCTGGCGGCATTTCGGTCCGGGCCCCGCGGGCCCGGGGGAGCTGCCCGGCTTTGACCATGGCGGGCCGCGCATCGTGGTCGACCCGATCGACGGCACGCGCAATCTGATGACCGATCTGCGCAGCGCCTGGAGCGTGATTGCGCTGTGCGGGCCGGGCAAAGGCGAGCCCCGGCAGTCGGATGTGGTGCACGGGCTGTTGAGCGAGATTCCCACCTCGCGCGCCGGCTCCTGGCTGCGCCTTTGCGCCGACAAGGGCGGAGCCTGCGAGTTCGAGGAGTTCGCGCTCCATACCGGACAGTCCGCACGGGGGCCGCGCACGCTGCGCGCCGACGCGGACGACCGCGTCGACCACGGCTACTTCCCCTTCTTCAAGTACATGGCCGACATGCGCGTGATGATCGGCGAGGTCGAGACGCGGTTCCTCGCGCGCCTCGAGCAGCACGAGCGCGCCGATGTGCGCAACTGCTACGACGATCAGTACATCAGCAACGCGGGGCAGCTCGTATGCCTGATCACGGGCCAGTACCGCATGATCGCGGAACTGCGCGCGCATCTCGCCGAACGCCGCGGCCGCGCGACCCTGACCACCAAGCCCTACGACATCGCCGGAGCGCTGCTGTGCGCCGAAGCCGCCGGCTGCGTGATCACGGACGCGCTTGGCGCGCCACTGGATTTTCCGCTCGATGCCCGGACACCGGTCTCCTTCGTGGGCTGGCACAACTCGGCCACGCAGCGCAGGCTGCGGCCGCATCTGGACGCGGCGCTCGGCGGCTCGTCCGGGGCCTAGCCGCGATCGCGCGCCACGTCGAAGCGCTGCAAGAGCTTGGCGCCGAGGAAGGTCAAAAAGGCCGCGAAGCCGACCAGGATCAGCAGCGAGAAGCCGCCGCCGAGGGCGATGGCGAAACCCGCCGCCAGTCCCAACTCCTTCCAGGCGAGCCAGGCCAGCGCCGCGGGCAGGGCGACGCAGGCGAGCAACAACAGCAGCGTCAGGAAGCGTCCGACCATCAGGATCACGGCGCGCCCCAGATTCTGCAGTGCGCCCTCCTGACCGGGCGAATAGCGCACGGGCGAAAGCAGGTGCGCCCCGTTGTCGATCGCGGTCCAGATGTAAGTCAGGAAGGGCTGGGCCAGCAGGATCGGAATCAGCCACGGGGAGAAGCCGACGTAGGCGCTGCGCAGCAGCACCGCGCACCACAGCATCAGCGTGATCAGCGCGACCTGCGGCAGAATCGTGGCGAGGAAAATCTGCCAGGCCGGCAGCGGCCAGCTCTTGATCTCCCCCATCAGGTCCAGATCCTGGCGGAAGTCAAAGCGCAGCCCCGCCGCGAGATACAGGCTGCCCAACATGACGACCAGCGCCGTGCCGCCGAGGATCTGCTTGTCCGAACCGGACTGCCCCACGGCCAGCGAAAAGGCGAGCGTCACGAGCAGCAGCGCTCCGGCCGAAAACAGCAGGGTGCCGCGGGCCTTGCGCACGATACTCGCGCACTTGAGCCAGGCGACCGCGCCGAAGGGCGAGCGCCCGAAGAACCAAGGGACGTTCCAGCCCGCGGTCTTGCGGTCGACTTCCGCCGAGCCGATTCCGGTGCTGCCCTTGCGCATGCGCGCGATGCGCGCGGCGAAGTGAGCCGAGGTCGACAGCGAGAGTTCTCGGTAGTCGACGCGGATGCGCGCGGTGAGCTCGAACAGGAGGAACCAGATCGCGATGCACAGCGCCAGCCAGGGCAGAAACTCCGACCAGCTGTGCGCATGCAGGGCGCGCACCCAGGGCGTCAGCGGAACCAGCACGGCCTGGAGCGCCGGATGGCTAAGCCACTCCTCGGCGCTGCCACCGAGCCACTGCTTCAACCGCTCAGGCCGGGTGAGAAACTGGATCAGCGGAATCAACAGCAGCAGCAGCAGCCCGATCAGCAGCACGCGGCTCGGCCAGCCGCTCAGTCGCTTCGCAAAGCGATTCTCCGCTCCGCCGAGGATCAGCGAGGCCGCCTGCGAGAGCAGCGGCACGGTCAGCATCACGACGATCGCCATCAGGAACCCGAAGGTTGCCTGGGGCATGCGCTGCGCCAGCCCGGCTCCGAACAGCAGGCCGCCGAACAGGGAGCGCGTCACGTTCGACAGCATGCGGTAGCGCACGAGATCGGAGCGCGGCACGGGCGCGGAAAAGGCCAGCTCGATCTCCTCCTTGGCGAGGTACAGGCCGCGCACCTGAAAGGCCCCCACGATGCTCAGGAGCATCAGCAGCGCCAGTCCCAGCCCGGTCAGAGCCTCGCTCACCTCGGGCGCGAGGTTCCAGGACACCGACTTGTTGCCCGAAGCGCCGAAGAACAGCGTCGGAATCCACAGCGCGAAGATCAAGAGCCCCAGCGCGAGGAAGATCCAGTTGCGCGGGCGCTTGAGCTTGCGGAACTGCGCGCGGATGCCGGCACGCAGCTTGAGCCGCCAGAGCAGCAGAAAAGCCGGATGGCCGAACATGCGCTAGCCGGGCACCGGAGGCGGAGCGGTCACGGCGAAGAAGATCTCTTCGAGGCTGGAGCCGTGCGGAACGCTCAAGCTGCTCTGCGCCTGTGCCAGCGTGCCCTCGAAGATCTTGCGGCCGTTGTCGAGGATCAGGATCCGGTGTGCGAGTTCCTCGATCAGGCCGAGCAAGTGCGTCGAGAGCACCACGGCGCTGCCCGCGGCGGCGAGTTCCTGAATGGCCTGCTTGGCCGAGCGGATGCCGCGCGGATCGAGGCCGGAAAGCGGCTCGTCCATCAGCACCACGCGCGGCTGGTGCAGCCAGGCGCAGGCCAGCGCCAGCTTCTGGCGCATGCCACGCGAAAGCTCGCCCCCGAGTGCCTCGCGTTTGTGCGCCAGCTCGAAGCGCTCGAGCAGCTTCTCGCCGTGAGCCTGCCAGTGCTTGACCCCGTACAGCGCCGCATGGAAGTGCAGATGCTCCCAAACGGTGAGCGTTTCGAAAGGCTGAGGATCGTCGGGGATCCAGGCCAGGTGCTGCTTGGCGGCTTGCTCCGCCTCCACGAGGTCGAAGCCGGCGATGCGGATCGTGCCGTGCTGAATCGGCAGGATCCCGCAGATGGAGCGCAGCGTGGTGGTCTTGCCGGCGCCATTGGCGCCCACGAGACCGAGGATTTCTCCGGGTGCCACCGCAAAACCGAGTTCGCTGACGGCGGGCGCGCCTTCGTAGACCTTGGAAAAGCCGATCACCTCCAGCGCGGGCTGCATGGGCACAGACTGTAGTGCGCGGAACTGCCGGGAGCCAGATGGGCCGCTAGAGTTTGGGCTGGTTGCGGCGCGACAGCGCCACCACCGTGGCGGCCAATCCGTGCGTCAACTGCGCCATCGCGGGACCGTTGAGCGAGCTTGGATCCTCGCGGTTCACGCCGCGCCAGGGGCCCGTGTCGCTGACGAACACTTGGTCGGCCGCGGCTTCCTTCCAGGGCGTGATGCCCATCGAGAGCCAACATTCCGGCGCGCACAGGACCGCGCTGGGAAGCCGCGCGCGGATGCGGAAATCGCGAACCACGGTCTCCATCCAGCTGCGAGAGCCGATGCCGGCCTGAAACGTGATCGCCTCGGGGCCCGCGTCCTGAAAAGCTCGCGTGTACCAGGGCCAGAACTGCTTCGTGCCGCCGGAGGCGAAGCGCCCGACGCTGTCGAGCACGATCCATCCGCGAACGCGCTCGCCGCGCTGCTGGAGATCGGTCTCGTAAGCCTTCAGGCTGCCCGCACCGCTGAGCCAGACGCAGCGCACGGTGAAATCGATGTGGCTGTCCGCCAGGATGCGCACCATCTCGGTGAGCACCGCCGGTCCGCTGAGCCGTCCGTCGCCGACGCTCGCCGCCACCACCAGGTTCTCGCGCACCGTGCCTGTGCCCGCCATCGATGCCTCGAGGAAGCGATCCTGACTGCGCAGATCCACGCGATAGCGGCGCACCACGCGCTCGAGGCCCTCCAGCGCCGTCGCTCCGTCGACGCCCGCGAGCGCCTCCGCCTGGTCGATGATGCGACGCTCGCTGTCCTCTTCCTCGTCGAGCAGCGCCCCAACCCGTCCCTTGGATGCCGTGCCGGGACCGTGGCTCATCCAATAGCCCACCCCGTAGACCGAAGCCGCCAGAACGAGCACTGCCAGAACCGTCCCTCTCATGGCCGCCGCATCGGCAGCCGCGCGCTCACATCTTGAGCGCAACCCGGGAACGATGCAGCCGCACGAGCAGCAGCAGCGCCAGCGCCCGCAGCAGCGCGGAGCCCGCGAAGGCCCACGCATAGCCGCCGGAGGCCGACAATAGCCAGGCACCGCCCAGGGTCCCGACGGCGAACGCACCGGAGTTGAGCAGGTTGTAGTGCGTCAGCAGGCTGGCGCGCTCGCGCGAGTCCAGCGCGGCGAAGTACGCGTAGAAGGTCGCCAGCTCCACGGCGCCGCTGAAGGCTCCCGCGATGCCCTGCGCGAGGAACAGCAGCGCGTAGCTCTCCGTCAGCAGCCAGGGCAGCGTGGCGGGGATCACGCCCAGGCCGCCCAGCGTCAGCAGGGCCATGACGCCGCGCCGGCGCGCGCATTCGCCCCAGGCCGGCATCGCCAAGGCCTTGCCGAGGAAAAAGGCCGCCACGAGGCCCATGTAGGCGGAGTAACTGCGCTGCTGGTGGTCCAGCAGGAAGGGCGTCACCAGCGGCTGCCCCAGTTGGATCGCGAGCTGCAGCGCCAGCAGATAGGCCAGCAGCTGCCCGTCGGGGCTGTGGCGCAACCGGCCGAGGAATGCACCCAGCGGCACGCGGGAAAGCTGCTCGGGTCGCAGACCACCGTCCGAATGGCGCGTCAGCAGCACGGCCGAGACCGCTCGCGCGAGCAACGCCGCCGCGAACAGCAGCACGAAGGCGCGGGTGGGCGCGCGAGGATCGGCGTATTCCTCGAGCAGGAAACCGCCGGCCGCGATGCCGGCCAGCGTGGTCGCGTGCAGCATCCGCGTGCGCAGCGCAAAGTAGCGCAGGCGCAGCGCGCGCGGCACGAGCGCTTCGATCCATGTGCTCCAGGCGGGACCACCGCTCTGTCCCAGCATCCAGTAGAGCGACACCATGATGAAGAGCAGCGCGGTGGAGAGTTCGCCCCGCCACGCGCCGACCAGAAGCGGCACGAAGCACAGGGACTGCAGCGCGACGACCAGCACCACCCAGCGGCGCAGCGAGGCGCAGCGCAGGAGCGCGGGCAGCAGCAGCCACTGTGCCAGCGCACCAGAGAACATCGGCAAGGTGGCGAGCAGCGCCGCGGCGGGCGCCCCCTTGCCCAGCGCCAGCGCGAAGGCCGCAAAGTACGTTTCGCCCAGGCCGACCATCAGGCTCCAGGCCGCACCGTCGGCGTACATCACCGAAAGATCGCTGCGAACCGGGGTGCGCTCGCGCTCCCCGACCCGTGGTTTTTCCTCAGCCACTTCGCGCAGCGTAGCATCTGCCATGCGGACACTCTAGGCTCGCCGCTCTGGATGCATCCTGACCGACTCGTCGCCCATCGTGGCCACCTTGCCCATCACCCAGAGAACACGCGCGCGGCTCTGCGCGAGGCGCTCGATCTGGGCGCGCGCTGGATCGAACTCGACGTGCAGTTGTCGCGTGACGGCGTGCCCGTTCTGTTCCACGACCGCACGCTCGAGCGCCTGTGCGGCGTCCAAGGTGCCATTCACGATCACGACAGCGGCGAGCTCGCGCAGCTCTCGGTGCAGGGAGAAACGTTGATGCGTCTCGACGAATTGCCGGCGCTGCTCGAGCCCTTCCCCCGCGCGCAGGCCTTCGTCGAGATCAAGCGCGTGGCCTTAGAGCAGCACGGCCTCGAGCGCGTGACGCTGGCCGTGGAACACGCGCTGGAGACCGCTCTGCCGCGCTGCGTGTGGATCAGCTTCGCGCTCGACTACCTGCTGTACCTGCGCACCCGCGCGCCGCGCGCCTTGGGCGCCGTGATCGACCGCTTCGAGCAACGCAACGATCCGCGCCTGCGTGCGCTGGCGCCCGAGTTCCTGTTCTGCGACCTCGAAGGGCTGCCACCGACCGGCGAATTGCGCCAGCCCGGCAGCCGGCTGGTCGTCTATGAAGTCGACCGGGCCGAGACGGCGCGCGAACTGTTCGCGCGCGGAGTCGATCTGATCGAGACCTTTCAGTTCGCGAAGCTCGCCGGGGGACTGGCCTCATGAGCGGCGAGAGCGTCGATGTGGTGGTGGTGGGCGGCGGCATCCACGGTTGCGGGGTGCTGCAGGCCGCAGCGGCCGCGGGCCATTCCTGCGTGCTGCTAGAGGAACGCGGCCTGGCCTCGGGCACCTCGAGTCGCTCCAGCAAGCTGATCCACGGCGGGCTGCGCTATTTGGAGTCGCGCCAGTTCGCGCTGGTACGCGAGAGCCTCGCCGAGCGGGCGCGGCTGCTCCGGAATGCGCCGGATCTGGTGCGGCTCATACCCTTCCACATCCCCGTGTACCGCTCGACGCGCCGGCGCCCCTGGCAGATCCGGGCCGGGCTGAGCCTGTACGCGCTGCTCGGCAACCTCTCGGTCGAGACGCGCTTCGCCAGCCTGCCGCGCTCCGAATGGGACGGGCTCGACGGCCTCGATGCAGCCGGTCTGCAGGCCGTCTTCCGCTACTACGACGCGCAGACCGATGATGCGCGGCTGGTGCGCGCGGTCGCGCATTCGGCGGAATTGCTGGGAGCTCGCATCGAGTCGCCCGCCCGGCTGATGCGCGCGCGCCGGGTGGAGCAGGGCTGGTCGATCGAGTACGGCAACGAGCAGCGCAACGACAGCCTCTTCGCGCGCACGCTGGTCAACGCCGGCGGCCCATGGGTGCAACTGGTCCGCGATCGCATCGATCCGCGGCCGCCGGGACTGGAGATCGACCTGGTCGGCGGCACGCATCTGGAACTGGAAGGCCGGCTGGAGCGCGGCATCTACTACGCCGAAGCGCGCCGCGATGGACGCGCGCTGTTCTTCATGCCCTGGAAGCAGCGCATCCTCGTGGGCACGACGGAACTCGCCTGGCGCGGCGATCCGCGGCTGGTGCGCCCCCTTCCGGAGGAGATCGAGTACCTCTCCGAGGCCTTCGAGCAGCAGTTTCCCGGCCGCCGCGCGCGCGTGCTGGATGCCTGGGCCGGCCTGCGGGTGCTGCCGCACGAGCCCGGTGCCGCTTTCCACCGCTCGCGCGAGACGCAGTTGTGCGCCGACGATCCGCACCGCCCGCGCACGATCGCGATCTACGGGGGCAAGCTGACCACCTACCGCGCGACGGCTGAACGGGTGATCGCGATGCTGAAGCCATCTCTGCCGAGCGCCGCGCGCAAGGCGGACACCGCCACGCTGCCGATGGATCCGAGTCCGCTGGATCAGGTCGATTCGCAAAGCAGCTCCTGAATCCACGTGTTCCAGCGCGCCTGGCGCTGCAGCAGCGTGTCCTGCTCGCGCGGGTCAAAGCAACGCGAGGCGGGAGCTTCCATTGGAGTGCCCAGGCATAGCCAGGCAAGCCCGCGCGCGCTGGCCTCGGTCTCCTCGCGACGCCACACCTCGATTCCCAACAGGTCCGCGAGCCGCTGGCACAGCGCGTCGGAACGGGCGAGACCGCCCGAGATCTCCGCGCGCTCGAAGGATCCGAGCACGGCCCGCATGCGATCAGCGATCGCCAGCACGAGAAACAGGATGCTCTCGGCGACGGCCGCCAATTCCTCGAGCGCGCCCGCGTGATTCGAAAAGCGTGAGACCGCGTGCGGACGCCAGAAGGGTGCGGCGAGACCGGAGTGCGCGTTGAAGAACAACGGCGGTGTCCGATCCGGGTGCAGGGCTGCCTCGAGTCGGTCTGGATCGAAGCGCAATCCATGCCGTTCGGCGCACCACTCCAGCGCCGAACCCGCCCCGTTGATCGTGCCCTCCAGCGAGAAGCGTGGACCGCGCTCGTCGGAGGGCAGCAGACTCGTCAGCAGCCCAGCGGCGTGCCTCGGCTCGCGCACGAGCGCCTGCACGAAGCCTCCCGTGCCCAGGTTGATCAGCAGCGTGCGCGGCGCGGGCTCGCCTGCGGCGAAGACGGCCGCCGACTGATCGCCAGTCACAACTCGCAGGGGCAGGGACGCCCGGCCCACACACAGCCTGCCAAAATCGGACTGCGCGCCCGCGATCCGCGGCAGCCACTCGCGACGCAGGCGAAAGAGCGCGCACAACTCCTCGCTCCACTCGCGCGTCGCCAGTTCCACCAGTTGGGTACGCGAGGCGCTGACCGCATCGACAAGTTCTTCGGCGGGGGCACCGAGCGTCCCCGCGAGATAACCCGCCAACGGCCCCAGGCACAGGCTGGAATCGCGCGCGGCCTCGGCGACGCGACTTTCGTGCTCCCAGAGCCAGCGCAGCTTGCTGGCGCCGTAGTGCGGCGAGAGCCTCAAGCCGCTGAGTTGCTCAACGCGGGCGGCCGCTGGCTGGAGCGCCTCGAGCGCGGCTGCGGCCCTCCGATCCTGCCAGGAGAGCACGGGCGACAAGGGCTCCCGCGATCCGCGCCGCCAAGCCAGCGCGCTCGCCCGCTGGGTGCAAAGCCCGGCCACCGTGCAGTCCGCCGCCCGCGCACCCAGTTCCTCCAATGCCAGTGCCGCACAGCGCTGCAGTGACTCCAGCAGTTCCAGGGGATCCTGCTCGACCCGGTCGGGGCCGGGGTGGCGGATCGTGACGGACGCCTGGGCGCGTGCCAGCACCCTTCCCCGGACATCGAAGACCAGGGCCCGCGAGGAGGAGCCGCCCTGGTCGAGCACCAGCGCCAGGCTGCGTTCAGCAACGGCGTTGCACTCGGGCGCGGGCTTGTGTTCCATGGCGAGGGGCCTGAGTATGCGCTGCGAGCGGCAGACCAGCCAAGCAAGCCTCCAAGCCGACCAACGGCGACAAGCACCATGAGCGATTCACAACCGAACTGGGGAATGGTTCTCCTGCGCATCCTGATCGGCTTCGTGCTGATTGCCGAGGCCTGGTCGCGGATCCAGGGCGGCGAGATCGAGAACCTGGTGCTCGACACGCGCGAGGCCTACGCCGCCGCTCCCGACAGCGTGCGCAACCTGGGCGAGCGCGTGATCCTGCAGCACCCCTGGTTCTTCTCGGCCTTGGCGCTGTACGGGGCGCTGCTGGGCGGCGTGCTCTTGTTTCTCGGCGCACTGACTCGGCCCGCTGGCTTCCTGCTGACCTTGCTGTTCCTCAATGCGGCGGTGGTGAGCCAGGGCCACACGCGGCTGTTCGCGCTGGTGATGGCTGGCGTGTGCTTCGCATTGGGATTGTCGCGTGCCGGGTTGCGCTCGGGCGCGGACGTGTTCCTCGACTCGCGCCTGCCCGGCTGGCTCACCTGGACGCGCAATTCGGGCGGCGGATCGGCTGGTGACTGATCAGCGCGGCAGCGCGGCCAGGCGCAGGAGTTCGCGCACTCCCTCGTCGATGCCACGCGCGACCTCGTGGATCCGCGCGGGATACATGTAGGCGGGTACGGTCACGATGCGCTGCTGCTCATCGACGCAGGCTTCGTTGACGGCCTTTTCGACCGGATGCGCCCCCAACTGCTCGAGTGCGGCGGCAGTCCCCGGATCGCAGCCGATCGTCAAGCGGAGACCCGCGCCCCGAAACACCAAGGCGAGCAGCGCCGGTGCGATGCACCAGGCCCCGATCGGCTTGCGCTGCGCATGCAGGCTCCGCAGCAACGCGGCCAGCGGAGGGTGGACCTCGGCCTGGGCGCCGCGCAGCGCGAAGTCGCACAGGTTCTTCGCGGCCCCGTAGCCGCCCGGCAGGACGATCGCGTCGAATTCCTCTGAACGCGCCGTTTCCAATGCCGTGATCCGGCCGCGCGCGATGCGCGCGGATTCCTCGAGCACGTCGCGCTTGCCGGGCGCCTCTTTGCCCGTCAGGTGATCGACCACCGAACGCTGCGGGATGCGCGGCGCAAGGCACACGCTCGTGGCGCCGGCCCGCTCGAGCGCCAGCAGCGTCAGCACGGACTCGTGGATCTCGGCTCCATCTAGGAAGCCGCAGCCTGACAAGACGACCGCCACGCGCGTCATGATCCAGCGCCTCCCGAAAACCTAGTCGAGCGCGCGGACCGTGATGTCGCCCAGCACCTTCATCTGGCAACCCAGGCGCGCGCCCTTGACCGCGGTGCACATCTCGACGGTCTCCAGCTCTTCCTGGCTGGGGGCTGAGACGTTCTCCGCGCCCTTCTCGAGCACGAGCACGCAGGTGCCGCAGCTGCCCACCGTGCAGCCGAAATCGTGCGGTGCGTCCTGATCCTGGCAGAAATCGAGGAAATGGGTGCCGGCCGCGACCTCGTAGGTCTTGCCGTTGCGCAGTAGCGTGATCTTGGGCATGGCGGAGTCTCCGTGAGGACTGCGACTGTACGCCCCCTTCCGATCGAAGCAAGGGGGAGCTAGTTTCCCCCCATGCGCCTGTTCGTTCCGCCCCCCTTTGAGATCGATGCCGCCGCTCCGTCACAGCCGGCCGCAGCCGCGCCGGGCACCGGCACCCGCGTCTGGCTGGTCCGGCACGCGGACGTCGCCGCTCAGTGGCACGGTCATGCCTACGGGAATCTGGATGTGCCGCTCTCCGAGCGCGGCGAGGAACAGACCCGCAGCATGGGGAAAGCCTTCGAGCACGTGCCGCTCGCGCGCGTGCACTCCTCGGATCTCGCCCGCGCCAAGGCGATGGGCCAGTCGATCGCCACGGGCAGCCGGGCGCCGCTTTCGCTCGATCCGCGCCTGCGCGAGATCTGGCGGGGCGAGTGGCAGGGCCTGCCCTCGGTCGAATTCCGCCGCCGCTGGGAGGCGCAGCGCGAGCCGTTTCTGCGCGATCCGTGGAACTGGAAGGGACACCAGGGCGAGAGCGATGCGGATGTGTTCGCGCGCGCCTGGCCGGCACTGCTCGAGACCGTTCGGGCCCATGCGGGCGAGCGCATCGCGCTGACCAGTCATTACAACGTGATCCGGGTGCTGGCGACGCGCGCGCTGGGCCTCACGGTGCGCGAGAGCTTCGGATTCGTCACCGATCCGGCCCATGCCGTGCTGCTGATCGACGAGCCCGGCGGCTGGAAGCTCGTGGCGCACAACCTGCCGGCGCCCGGCGAGCACGCCGGCCGCTAGGCCGACTACTGCGCGGGCAAGAGCCGATGCGTCATCAGACGCGCCCGCTCCTCGGCATTGAGCTCGCTCAAGCCGCGCTCGCCCTGCAGCACGGAGCGGGCGAGTTCCACGCTTGAGTACCAATCCGCGTAGGCGAGGTGGAGCCGCTCGCGCAGCGCCGGATCCTGTGCTCCCCGACCGAGATGACCGCCGCGCCGGTCCGTCGCGCGCAGGTGCAGGAACTGCAGGCGCTCGCTAGGGGCATCCGTGCCTGACCAGCTGCGCTGCAGCAGCGCGGTGCCGCTCGCGCCGGGCGCACTGTCCTCATAGCAGGCGGCGGCGTCCATCACCGCGTAGCCGCTCGCCAGTCCGCCGCTCGCGAAGGCGAACTCGCGCTCCGACTCCGATTCGCCGCGGATGACGCGCAGCTGCGAGCGTCCAGACATGCCCTGCGGCACGGATAGTCCGCAGATCTCGAGCAGCGTCGGCGCCAGATCCATGCTGCTGGCGACGCCCTTCGCGCGCAGGCCCTGCGGGCAGCGCAGCATCGGCGCGGGGCGCACCAGCAACGGCACACGAAGATCGCAGTCGGAGAGCGTGCCGCTGTCGAGGTACAGCCCGCCCTCGCCGAAGCCGGTGCCATAGGTGCCGATCACGGCGACCGTCGTGTTGCGCAACCGGCCGCGCTTGCGCAGTTCATCGAACAACAGACCGAACTTGGTGTCGAGGCGGCGCAAGGCTCCGTCGTACAGCGCCTCGTACTCCCCCAGCGTGCGCATCGCACCGCGCCAGCGCGTGCGCGGCACGGCGAAGTACGCTCGCTCCCGAGAGGACACCGGCGGCACCATGTCCAGCTCCTCGCGCGGCGAAAAAAAACTGTCCCAGCGCTCCTCCGTGCCGCCGCGCTCCCACAGGCGCTCGAGATCGTTGACATGCACGTACGCGAACCAGTTTTCACCCGGAGCGCGCGTCTGCAGCCACGCGAACAGGCGCCGAGCGACGCCCTCGTAGCCGATCGAGGTGTCGACGCGCGGGTCAGGGGAAAAGGAGTGGAATTCCTGGAAGCCCGAGCCGAAGCCGTAGGCCTGAGACAAGCCCGGATGATCGACGAAGGCCGCCGTGGTGTAGCGATTGGCGACGAATTCCCGCGCCATGCGCGGCAGCTGCTCGGGAATCGCCCACTCCGAGAGCCGCGCGATGCGGTCGTCGGTGCGCTCGAGTTCGCGGTGCGCGAGCCGGCTGTCGGTACCCGTCAAGATCGAAGCGTGCGCCCCCGGCAAATCGGGCGAATTGCTCCAGGCCGACTCGAACAGCGTGCCCTGCGCAGCCAGAGCATCCAGTGCGGGCGTTGTTTCGCGGTCGTAGCCGAAGCAGGAAAGGTGATCGGCGCGCAGGCCGTCGATCGCGATCACGAGCACGCCGTTTCCCAGACCCTGCTCGGGCTCCTGCCGCCCGCAGGCGACCGCCCCCAGGCACACCAGCAGCACAGCACAGAAGCGGATCGATGTCATGGTCGCCAACGAGGCAGGCAGCATGGCTCAGCCGGAGGTCCGCTTCAAGGGAAGCATGCGCTGCGCGCGACCCAGCCCTGCGTGCCGTCGGCAAGCTCAAGCTTGATCCAGTCAGGCAGCTCGTCGATCCGCGCCGCCCGCAAGCCCGGATTCCAGTCGGCGATGCCCGCTGCATCCTCGCGCGGCTCGGAGCGCACCGGCACGGGACTGCGCTCCGTGCACAGCACCCAGGGCCGCGGATCGCGCCAGGCGTGCAGGCCGAGCGGGAGCAAGGCGAGCACCAAGACCACCAGCCCGATCCCTACACAACTGCGCGCCATTCGGCCGCCGCGCAGCGCCTCGAAGGACAGCGACACCGCCAGCAGTACCAGCCCGAGCGCGGCGATCCAGCCCGCTTCGGCCGCCGTCCACGATCCGAACAGGCGCAGCAGGGTGCTGGAGAGGTCGCCGCGATCGGCGGGCTCCAGTCCGCTCTCGCTGCGCGCCAACTCCAGATTGGCCCAGGTCGCCGCGTCGCGCGGCCGCCATTCCAGCGCCTGGGTATACCAGCCGACGGCTTCCAGCTTGCGATCCGCGCGGTAAGCGCAGTTGCCGAGATTGTAGAGGATGCGTCCGCGCTCCTCGCCCTGCACAGGCCGGGCCGGATCGGCCAGCAGCGCCTGCCATTCCTCGGCCGCCTGCGAGTAGTCGCCGCGGCGGTAGGCCTCCACGGCTTCGCGCTCGCCGGCGCACAGCCCCGCCGCGAGCGCCCACAGCATCCAGACGAAGGCGATGATCCGGATCACAGCCCGCCTCCGATCAGCTGGCGCGCCAGCGCCTCGATGCGAGCGCGCTCGAGCGCACCGCCACCGCCTCCGTAGATGCGCATGCCCAGTTCGGACTCCAGCGCGCTCCACTGCCGCACCAACTGTGGACTGAGTCCCCATTGCGCGCCCAGCGCGTGCGGGTCGCAGCCCTCGAGCGCGGCTCTGGATTGTCCGCGGCGATCGCCGAGGAAGCGATGCCAGGCCTGCGCCTGTTCGCGCGCGTCGCAGGCACGCGCCAGTTCGCCGAGCAGCTGACGCAAGGCGCGGCGGCGAGCGCGCACGCGCGGCGAAGCGGGATCGCCCAGACGCCGCACTTGTGCGCGCCCCCACAACCAGACCAGCACGATCAGCGCCAGCGCCGCGGCGATCCAGCTCAGTTGCGGACCGCGCGACTCGCTCGCGGGGAGGCCCTCGGTCTGGATATCGCGCACGTCGAAAGCCGGTCCGCGCGTCGGGCTGACCTCGGTGAGACCGGTGGCGTTGGCTCGGGCGCGCACCCGAATCGGAATCGGCTGCGATTGCACGGTTTCGTAGCGGCCGGTGGCTGGATGGAAGACCGTCAGCGGCACTGGTGGAATCTCGACCACCTTGTCGGACAGAGGCGCCAGGTCGAAGACCACGGAGCGGCGTTCGCTGGTCTTGCGCTCGCTCGATCGGCCGAAGAAACGGAACGAGCGGAAGGCCTCCATGCGATCGAGTTCCGGCACGTCGAAGAACTCCAGATTGCCTTCGCCGCGCCATTCGACGCTCAGCTTGATCGAGTCGCCCACATCCACATCGCGCCGATCGGCGCTGGCGCTGGCCTTGAGCGCGCCGACCGCCCCGCTGAAGTCGAGCGGGCGCCCCTCCTCGGGGAGCGCCAGCACGCTGAGCTGGAAGGCCGGCACGCGCTTGTAGAAGGAACGCTTCTCGCGCTGCAGCAGGAAATCCTGCGAGACCCGTCCGAACTCCAGATGGCTGATCGGAAACTCGATGGCGCCCGAGCGCGTCGCGAGGAAGCGTCGGCGAATGCGCAGCACGCTGAACTCACCGCCATCCTTGCGCTCGGCGGGCAGCTGCTCCGCACGGTAGCTGCCCTGGCCGTTGATGCCGATGCCATCGAGCGTCCCAAGGCCGGGTTCGGGCAGCGGCGCGTCGAGCTCGAGCAGGCCGCCCAGACCCGGATACCAGGGCAGGCTCAGGTTGGCGTAGTTGATGCCTTGCTGGCGCGTCTCCCAGCCGAAGCGCAGCTCCACCGTGAAGGGCTGCCCCTCGATGACCGTGGAGGGTGCACGGATCTCGAACAGACCGAGTTGCTCGCCCTCCAGGTCCTCGACCACGCGCAGCCATTGCTCGCCGGTCTTGAGAGTGCGCCCGTCGGCGAGCACCTCGATCGCGGGCAGCTTGTACTCGCCCTTGCGCTCGGGCTGGACCGGCACCGCGAAGGTCAGGACGCGGCGGGTGATGCGGCGGCCCTGCGTGATGCTCATGAAGGTCTGTTCGCCGGGCGGCCCCGGCCGGGAAAGCCGCAGCCCATCGAGCGTCGGCAGCGCACCCACTTCGGCCCGCTCGGCGCCCTCGACCTCGATCAGCAGCGTGACGCGCGCGCCGAGCTTGACGATGCCTTCGGAAAGTCGCGCGGTGGCGCTAGGGCCTTGAGCCTCCGCGCCCGCGTTCCAACCCAGGATCAGCAGCAGGATCAGCAGGATGCGGTTCATCACCAGTCCTTCTTCACGGCGGTGCGCCGCGCTTCGCGCATCTGGGCCTTGAGCTTCTCCGCCTGTTCCTCGAGCTTCTGCAGCCGATCGAGCAGTTGCACCATCTCCTCCTTGGAGAGCGACGGTTCGCCGGGTTGGGGCTGCGGCTCTTTTGGCGGAGTCTCCGGCTGGGAGTCCTCGGGCTTGGCGGACTCGGAGGGCGACTCCTCGGGCTTGTCCTGTGCGGAAGGATCGGGCTTTTCCTGCGGCTTTTCCGGCGGCTTGTCGGGCTGCTGAGGGTCCTTCTGGTCTTGCTTGTTCTCTGGATCCTTCTGGTCCTTCTGGTCCTGCGGCTTCTGATCCTGCTGTTGCTGTTGCTGGCGCTGCTTTTCGATCTCGTCGAGTTCCTTCAGCCGCCGGGTGACCAACTCGGCCTGAGCGCGCGTATCGCCATCGCGCCAGTCGAGACGCAGGCGCTCCACGCAGTGGCGGCGAGCTTCCAGGTAGTGCTTGCGCGCTTCGGTCAGCGGATCGGGCTGCTGGCCGGGCTGCTGGCCGGCGCCAGAGGGCAGTGGGGGCAAGGGCAGCGCGGCGGCGGGAGCAGATTTGCGCACCTCGGGTAGCTCTGCCCGCCAGCGCTCGGCCTCCTGAAGCGCCAGCGTGCCGAGGTTGTAGATCGCCGCGTTGCGCAACTCGCCCTGCCCGCGACTGCGCGCGACCTGAAACTCGCGCGCGCTCGCCTCGCGCTGCTCCTCGCGCGCCAAGCGGAGACCCTCGTGATAGGCCGCGTGCGCCGTCGGCGCCGGCTGCTGCGGGCTTGCCAGCCACAACCAGGACCACAGAATCATCATGCTCGATCTCCCTTGCGCACGCGGCGCTCACGCAGACTCAATGAAACCAGCAGACAGGCGGCGCCCAGCGCCAGCGGCCATTGGAAACGGTCGTGCGGAATGCGTTCCTTGCCCGCCTCCAGCTCGCGCCCTTCGAGCTTCGAGATCCGCTTGAGGTAGATTTCATCGAGCGGGAAGGCGGAGCTTTCGATCGAAAGGTAGGCTCCGTCGCTGAGTTCCGCGATGCGCTCCAGACTCGAGCCATCGAGTTTCGAGACGACTTCGCTGCCGTCCTCATCGCGCAGGAAGCCCTGCTGCCTCGGCAGCGGAATCTTGCCGCCCGCCGCTGTCGCCATGCCGACGAGATAAATGCGGATGCCGCGCTGGCGGGCCTTCTCGGCCCATTCCCGGCCCTTGCCTTCCAGATCCTCGCCGTCGGTGATCACGATGATCGCTTCGTGCGCGCCCGTGCGGCCGTCGAACAGCTCCAGTGCACGCTGAATCGCGGCGCCAAGGTCGGTTCCGCCGCGCAGATTGTCCTCTGGAGAGAGCGTCGCGACGAAGCTCGTCAGCGTACTGCGGTCGTGCGTCAGGGGTGCCACCTGACGTACGTCGCCCGAGAAGGCCAGCAGGGCGGCGCGGTCGCCTTCCAGCCGATCGAGCAGTCCCGCCACCTCGCGCCGTGCGCGCTCCAGACGGCTGGGCCGCACGTCCTCGACCAGCATGCTGCGCGAGGTGTCGACACACAGCACCAGATCGAGCCCCTTGCGACGCACCTCGCGCAGCGTGTAGCCACGCACCGGACCCAGCAGGGCGACGATCGCAAAGCCGAGAGCCAGCAGCGCCAGCCACGCACGCAGCTCGGAGCGCGCGGGCGCGAAGTGTCGGAAGAAGCGCTGCTGGTGGCGGGGAGCCACCAGCAGCTCGCGGGCCTGACGGCGGGCGCGCAGGCCGTAGGCGAGGACGACAGCCATCAGCGGCACCGCGAGCAACAACAGCGCCCAGGATCCACGCAACCACTCGAAACCCAGAGCTGCCAGACTGATCACAGGATCCTCCGCAGCCAGGTGCTGGTCAGCAGCCAGGCGCAGGCGATCAGCCCGGCGCCCAGGGCCAGAAAGGTCGGGTAGAGATCATAGCTCTCGTGGTAGCGCCGCTCGTAGCGCTTCGTGCGCTCGAGCCGCTCGATTTCGGCGTAGATCTGCTCCAGCTGGGCGCGATCCTTGGCGCGGTAGAAGCGTCCGCCCGTCGTATTGGCGATGGCCTGCAATTCGGTGGTGTCGAGTTCACGCTCGGTGGCGCGCGGATTGCCGAACATGTCGGTCACGTACACGAAGCGTCCGGCGAAGATCGTGTAGACCTTGATGTTCTTCTCCTTGGCGAGCCGGGCTGCTTCCATAGGCTGAATCAGGTCGATGTTGTTCTCGCCATCCGTCAGCAGCACGACGACCTTGGAGCGCGCGTCCGTCTCCGAGAGCACCGCCACCGCCTTGGCGAGCCCGATTCCGATGCCCGTCCCGTCCTCGGCGCGGTTGCGCACGGGCTCTAGTTCCTTCAGAAAGCCCGTCACGGCATGCACATCGAGCGTGAACGGGCACAGCAGCGAGGGATACGCGGCGAAGGTGATCAGCGCGACGTTGTCGGCGGCCCCCTCGCGATCGGTCATGCGCCGCGTCGCGAAGTCGGCCACGACCGCCTTGACCACCTCGAGCCGGTTGAGCTGTGGATCGAGGTCCTTGTGATCCATCGAGCCAGAGCGGTCGATCGCCAGCGCGATGTCGACCCCCTCGGACTCGCTGATGCTCTGCTCCTTGCCGGAAAGCGGGCGTGCCAGCGCCACGGCGAACAGCGCCAGGCCGGCGAATTCTAGGCAGGGCAGCAGGGCCGCCAGCCGACCGCGCAGTCCGCGCTCGCTCTGAATGCCCTGCAGGGTGCCCGCGGCGCCCGCGGCGCGCGCCCCCCACAGGCGGCCGCGCAACCCCAGCAGTAGTCCAAGGGGAATCAGCGCGAGGAACCACGGATCGGCGAGGCTGTAGTGCCCCCACAGCGCAAGGCGTCCCTCGGCGGCGCTCTGCACGGCCTGCGTCGCCACGCCTTGCAGCGCGCTCACGAACGCACCTCCCCCGATCGTCCCAGCTCTGCGGCCGCCCGATCGAGCAACTCTCCGAGCAGCAAGGGACTGGGCTCGATGCCCGCGTACTTGATGCTCTCGGCACGCGCCAGCAGCGCGGCCCAAGGCTCACCCACATCCATGGCCCACTGCGCGTCGGTCAGCGCCGCCCGATGGCGGCCTTCACGGGCATCGAGCGCCGCGCGCAGGAGCTGCGTCAGCGCATAGACCGCGTCGCGGGGCGCAACGGCGCCGCTCGCCGCACGTTCGCGCAGCCACTGCAATTGCTGCTCCGGGCTTGGAGCTCTCGGTGCAGGCTGGCGCCGCGCGCGAGCACGCCACCACAGCGCCGCCAGCATCAGCAGGAGCGCGGCGCCGAGGGCCAGTCCCGTGAGCCAGATGGGCGTCTGTGAATCCGGGCCCGCGTCGATCGCTCCGCGCAACGCGCGTGGAGCATCCTCTTCCGCGGCAAGTTCGCCGCGCACGGCGAGCGGCTCGGCCGTCACGGAGAGCGGCTGGTTCTGCCAGCCGAGCTCCGGCACCGGCAGCGTGCGCAGGCCCGCTTCCAGCGACAACGCCTCCCAGACGATGCGAAAACCTGCCTCGCTGCTGCTGGTGCGCGGACCGTCAAGCAGCACCCAGCTCTGATCGAGTTCGGGCGCTGCGCCCACGCTGACGCGGGTGTTCGCGGCATGACGAACCTCCAGCGTCCACAGCACCGGCTGACCGATCTCCGCCTGGAGCGGTTGCGGGAACAGGCGTGCCGTGGGATCGGCCGCTGTCAACGCGCACCTCCGCGGGACAGCGAGCGCCGCCGGAAGAACGCTCGCACGCTCTCGCCGACATCCTGCGTGGTCTCCAGATCGAGCAGATCCGCTTGCGCTCGCGCCAGGCGCGTGCGCAGGCTGCCTTCGCGCGCATCGAAGGCCGCTTTCCAGGCCGCGCGCACCGCGGCGCGGCGCGTGTCGAGTTCGACGCGCCCGTCGGACTCCAGCTCGAGCAGCGGGAGGATGCCGACGCCGGGCAGCTCGCTCTCCAGCGGATCCCGCACGCGCACCGCGATCACGTCGTGGCGCAGCGAGAGGCGCGTCATCACCACGGCCCAGTCCCGAGCTCCGGGGGAATCGAGGAAATCGCTGACCACCAGCACGACGCTGCGCCGACGCAGCAACCGTTCTTCACGCTCGAGCGCGCCGCACAGATCGCTGCCGAGCGCATCGGGCTTCGCAGCCAGAACCTCCCGCACGAGGCGCAGCACATGCTGACTGCCCTTGCGCGCAGGCAGATGCAGCCCCGGATGCTCGCCGTACAGCGTCATCCCGACACGATCTCCATGGCGCAATCCCACGAAGGCAATCAAGGCCGCGAACTGCGCGGCGACCTCGCGCTTGGTCCACACCCGGCTGCCAAGGTCCATCGAGCGGCTCGAGTCGACCAGGAGGTGCACGGTCAACTCGCGCTCCTCGGCATAGTTCTTGACGAAAGCCTCGCCTGTGCGCGCCGTCACGTTCCAGTCGATGCGCCGCACATCGTCTCCGGGCTGGTAGGCGCGCACCTCCTGAAACTCGATGCCCTGACCGCGGAAGCTCGAGCGGTAACCGCCGGCCAGCGCGGTGTTGACCAGCTTGTGCGTGCGAATCTCGATCGCGCGCACGCGAGCCATCAACTCGCTGGTCAGAACAGGACGCTCGTCGCTCATCGCCGCTTCAGGGAACCGGGACCGTCTCCAGAACGCGCGTCACGAGGCTCTCGGAGCTCAAGCCCTCCGCCTCGGCTTCGTACGTGGGCGTGACGCGATGGCGCAGCACATCCAGCGCCACGCTCTTGATGTCGGTCGGCGTGACATAGCCGCGCCCGCCCAGGAAAGCGTGCGCGCGCGAGGCCAGCGCCAGCCAGATCGTGGCCCGCGGGCTGCCGCCGTACTGGATGCGCGGCTTGAGTTCGGCGAGGCCGTACGTCTGCGGCTCGCGCGTCGCCATCACCAGATCGACGATGTACTCGCGCAGCCGGGCATCGATCACGACGCGGTCGAGCACCTCGCGGGCCTGCATGACGTGCGTCAGGTCCGTGCTGCGGCGCACCTCCAGGCGCGGCTTGGTGCTCGCCATGCGGTTGAGGATCTCCAGTTCCTCGCCTCGTGCCGGGTGCTTGACGACGATCTTGAGCGCGAAGCGGTCGAGTTGCGCCTCGGGCAGCGGGTAGGTGCCCTCCTGCTCGAGCGGGTTCTGGGTCGCGAGCACAAGGAAGGGCCGGGGCAAGGGATAGGTCTGGCCTCCGATCGAGACCTGACGCTCCTGCATCGCTTCCAGCAACGCCGACTGCACCTTCGCCGGCGCGCGGTTGACCTCGTCGGCGAGCACAAAGTTCGCGAACAGAGGGCCGCGGCGCACCGTGAAGCTCGCTTCCTTGGCGTTGTAGATCTCCGTGCCGACCAGGTCGGAGGGCAGCAGGTCCGGCGTGAACTGCAGGCGTGCGAAGCTGCCGTCGAGGCTCTTCGCAAGACTGGAGACCGCCAGCGTCTTGGCCAGCCCCGGGACGCCCTCCAGCAACACGTGGCCGCCAGTCAAGAGCCCGATCAAGAGCCCCTGCAGCAGGTTCTCCTGGCCCACCAGCACTTCATGGACGGAACTGCGAAGGTCTTGGATCCAGGCCGAGGCCTGTTCGATCTCCGCCTGATGCGGCAGGGTCGTTTGGGTCATGGAGTCGGCGGTCGGCAGGGGGGTGCGTAGGAGCGGTACGGCAGTTGGGTGCGGCCCGTTGGCGCGCGCTTGATCCTAGCGGAATCGTGCTCCCGATAAAGGAATCGGCCCCCACCTCCGCTGAGGCAGGGGCCAATCCTGTTGGAATCCGAGGTTCCGAGAGCCCTCAGGCCCTTGGATCACTGCCAGAGGACCTGCAGCGCGTTGGTCGCGTTGAAGGTCGAGGTCGCAGCGCAGCCCCCGAGCACGATCGGGTCGCGGTAGTACGCCATGTAGTAGCGCGTGCTGGCCGGAGCGATCGGGTCACCGAGGTTGGCCGACTGGGCCGAGACCGTCGGGTCAGCACCCACGGGCGCCGTCACGCCGCCCGTGCCGCCGGGCGACTTGACGTACAGGCGCTTCAGCGTGCCGCCCACGCAGCGCACGCCCTGGCCGAAGGGCACGCCAGCGCCACCACCGGCGATCGCGTTGCCCTGCAGCACGATGGTCGTGCCGTTGGCGGTCTGGGCGCTGGTCGTGAAGACCAGCGTGTCCGCCGCCGTGTTGGGCGAGCCCGCCGCGGCGATCGAAGCACCGCCCGTGGCGGCGCTGTTGTCACAACCCTTGCCGGCCGCGGCCGGGGGGTTGCCGCAGGGGCAGGCGATCACGCCGCCGACGCCGGCGTCGCAGAAAGCCGTGATGCCGCCGCCGGACACCGTGAAGGTGTACCAGACGATGCCGAAGGCGACCGTGTTGTTGATGCCTGAGGCCGTGTAGGTGTTGGTGCCGTCGGTGATCACGACATCGCGATCCGACGCCGTGGCCGAGGAGGAGCTCGAAGCAAACGTGCCCGGGAAATCGAGCACGTTGCCCCCCATGAAGCCCTCGTCGCCGGGAGAGGCCTTGTCGGTGCCGCCGTTGTAAGCGCTGACGCCCAGATAGTACGTGCCGGCCGGCAGGTTGCGGACCATGCGCGACTGCAGCACGCCGCTGGTGATGCCAGCGATCGTGCAGTGCTCATCGTCGTTGTTCGCATAGCCCAAACCCGCCTCGAGAACCGCGTTGCCGTTCGAGTCGAACAGCGCGATGTCGGTGTCGGTCGTCGTCTGGTTCACCGTGCTGATCGAGATCGGGCCGGACTGGAACGTGCCCGTCACGGCGATCGGCGTGACCGTCGTCGTCGTCAGCGTGGCGAGGTAGTTCGCTGTCGTCGTCGTTCCGCCCGTCACGCGGTAGTACATCTCTTCGCCCTTGCCGAATCCGTACCAAGCGTTCATGCGCGGCGGCACGCTCGTGGTGCTGGAGGTCTGAAAGCTCGCATCGGTGGTCCCGATCGTGCTGCCCGCTCCGTTGGCCGGGCAGGTGGCTTCCGTGCCCGTCTGGGTGAGGCCGCGCAGCGTGCCCGTGTGGCCCGCGGTGCCTGCGGTCGTGATCGCCAGCTGATGGCGGTAGATCGCGAAAGGCGCGAGCGCGGTCGAGACCTTGAAGTAGTCCAGGCCCGTGGTCGTGGCCGAAATCGAGTTGCCATCGATCGTCTGGCCCGAAGCCATGCCGGCGACGACGGTTGCGGTGGCCTTCGAGTCATTCGGCTCGGCCTCGACGAACTGGGCGAAGGAAGACGTGGAGGCGAGGACGAGGCCAGAGGCCGTCAGCGCCAGACGTTGGAAAGAGGTCATTGAGATCAACTCCTGAAGTTTGGAAGAGAAAGAAAGAGAGACGGACTGTCGAGCGGGCCCCGAGGGCTCTCACCAGGCGACGCGCGCGCGGCCAAGTCCTCGTCCGTCCGCAAGGGCGCGAACGGACCGGACCGCTCTGCTAGAAGGTTACCACAGCCCGACAAGCGGAAAAGGGCGTCATCATGGCATTATCGCCGACCCAGTCCCACCGGACCACTGCCCCCGTTCCCGGGACCCGCTTCGACGCAAGCACCGCTCCCGCAGCGACTTGGCTTCGATCCGCGCAAGGCCGACACACGGATCACCTAAACCTCTGCCTGGCCGTCGCTTAGCGCGGCTGATGTCCCCCAACTTGGAGCGCTCTCCTGTGAGAACACCCCGCAATCCCTATTCTAGGGCCCTGTGATGCTGCTCTTGTCGATGCTGGTGTGCCCGAGCCTGTGCTCCGATCCCGTGCAGGCCCCCCCTTCCCGCGAACTCCTGTTGGGCCTGACCGCCAGTTCCCGGCTGGCCGGTACGCAGGGATCCCGAACCGGCGCCGACTTCGTGGCTCGTGAACTGCAGGCGCAGGGTTTTGCGGTCCAGATCGACGAGCGCGAGGTGCTGCTCTCCCTGCCGCGCCGTATCGAGTGGCAGTTTTTCTCTGCCGCGGGCGAGTCGCGCCCGAGCCTGGAGCGCGCCGACAGCTTCGATCCCGATGCGATCCCGCCGGCCGATGTGCCGCTGCATTCGGCCTGGAGCGCCAACGGCGTCGCCAGCGGGCCGTTGGTCGACTGCTCGTATGGTCGCCGCAGCGACTTCGAAGCGCTCCGCGGCGCCGGCGTTGAACTCAAGGGCAGCATCGCGCTGATCCGCTACGGCAAGGCCTACCGCGGCATCAAGGTCGACCTCGCTACGCAGTACGGTTGCGCGGGCGTGCTGCTGTTCAGCGATGCCTCCGATGACGGCTCCGGCAAGGGTCCGGTCTGGCCCCAGGGTCCTTGGAAGCCGGGCCATGAAGCGCAGCGCGGTTCGATCTCGCCGATGGGTCGCGCTCCGGGCGATCCGAGCACACCCGGCTGGGCTTCGCCCGCTCCCGGCAAGGAGGGCGAGCGACTGGAGGGTGCCGCGCTCGACCAGGCTCTGCCGCGCATTCCCTGCATTCCGATCGGCGCCGATGATGCGCAGTTGATGCGCCTTGGGCTCGCACCGCGCACGCTGACGCTGCCCGACGGCAAGACGGAGTCGCGCGCCATAGGCCCCGGTCCGGCGCGCGTGCGCCTCAGCGTCGATGCGCCGCGGGAGTTGCGCGTGATCCGCAACGTGATCGGACGGCTCAAGGGCGCGAGCGAAGCTCTGGTGCTGGCCGGCAACCATCGCGATGCGTGGGTTCGCGGAGCGAATGATGCCGGTGGCGGCACGGTGGCGCTGCTGCGCGCCGCCGCACATCTGCGGGAACGCGTGGACGCAGGCTGGAAACCGCCCGTGACGATCGGGCTCGCCTTCTGGGATGCGGAGGAACACGGCCTGATCGGCAGCACCGAATGGGCCGAGGCCAACGGCGCCTGGCTCAAAACCAACCTGATCGCGTACATCAATGCCGACACGGCGGTCAACGGCACGCGCTTCAACGGGGCGGCTGGATCGCCAGGCCTGCTCGACTGCCTGCGCGCAGCGTTGCAGCGGGTTCCGGCCGCCGCGCGCGAGGGCGATCAACCGAGGAACCTCTGGGAGGAATGGAGCTCGGTCGCAGGCGGCACACCGCGGTTGGAGTTGCCCGGCTCGGGCTCCGATTTCGCCGTTTTCCTGCACTTCCTCAACCTGCCCGTGCTCGATTTCGGACTCGGCGGATCAAGGGGAGGCCAGTACCACACGGCTTTCGACGATTTCACGTTCGTGGAGCAGCACATCGATCCGGGTTTCGTGGGCCACGAGTTGGCGGGGCGCCTGCACGCCGAACTGCTGATCGAGTTCGCCGAGCGCAACTCGCGGGCACTGGATGTCGCCGAGGCCAGCGCCGACTTCGCGCGCCGCGCGCGCGAGTGCGCGGAGTGGCTGGGGGCAGAACGCGCCGAGCGTCTCGCGCAAGCCTTTGAGGCGGTCGATCCCGCGCGCGCGTTCTACCTGGCGCTGGCGGAGCCGGCGGGCATGCCCGGCCGCGCTTGGTTCAAGAACCAGCTGTGGACCTCCGAACTGGAAAGCGGCTACGGCTCCGAGCTGTTCCCACTGCTCCGGCGCGCGCGGCTCGAGGGCGATGCAGCGCTCGACGCGGCGCTCGCCAAGCTGCTGGCGAGCCTCGGGAAGCTCGCCAAGAAGTCGTAGGTTTTGAAGTCGCTGCTGCGATTCTTCCAGCGCTTCCTGCGCCACAAGCGGCCGCTGCTGGCCGGCTTTCTGTGCATTCCGCTGGCGCAGCTGGCGGACATCGGCATCACGGTGACGATCGGCTCGGCGCTCGACCGGCTTCAAAAGGGCGATGACGGCGAGTTTCTCGCCGGGATCTTCGCGATCATCCTCGGACTTTCGGTGTGCAAGGGCGTTTTCCGCTACCTGCAACGCTGGTGGATTGTCGCCGTGTCGCGCCATGTCGAGATCGAGCTCAAGCAGGAGTTGTTCGACAAGCTGGTCTCGCTGCCCCTGTCCTTCCATGTGAAGAGCCGCTCGGGCGATGTGGTCAGCCGCGTCACCAGCGATGTCGAGAACATCCGCATGTTCCTTGGACCGGGCGTGATGTACACGCTGGGCGCGGTCGTGATGGTACCCGCCTCGATTGCATTGCTGTTCACGCACGATGCGACGCTGGCGCTGACGATGCTGATCCCACTGGGCTTGATGGCGCTGGGCATGAAGGTCTTCACGCCGCGTCTGCACAAGTGGTCGGAGGCGGTGCAGATCTCGATCGCCGAATTGTCCTCGCGCGCGCAGGAGAACTTCAGCGGCATCCGGGTGGTCAAGGGCTACGGTCGCGAAGCCAGCCAAGCGGCGCGCTTTGCCTCCGCCAGCGCCCACAACCGCGAGAACCAGATCGAGCTCGGCCGCGCGCGCGGGCTGACCCATGCGCTGACGCACGCAGCCAACGATTTCACCTTCGTCGTGATCCTGGTGATCGGCGGCTGGGCGATGATCGACCGGGAACTGCCGGCCGGCGAGCTGTTCCAATTCATCGACCTGACCTTCAAGGTCTTCTGGCCGCTGATCGCGCTGGGCTGGATCGCGGGCATGTACCCGCGCGCGGTGGCGAGCGCGCGGCGCATCGAGGAACTACTGCAGGAGACCAATCCCGTCCAGGATCCGGCGCTGGCGCGCCCGAGCGCGTCGGTGCGCGGCGAATGGCAGCTTCGAAACCTCTCCTACACCTACCCCGGCGCGAGCCGGCCTGCCTTCCAAGGCCTCAGCGTCGAGATCGGCGCCGGCGGCACCCTCGGCATCGTCGGGCCCACCGGCTCGGGCAAGACCACGCTGCTCCTGTGCCTGTGCCGCATG
Source organism: Planctomycetota bacterium (assembly GCA_044359355.1). Classification (GTDB taxonomy): domain Bacteria; phylum Planctomycetota; class UBA1135; order UBA1135; genus SYGM01. Next base: position 32,359 of record JBIKMH010000035.1, read on the forward strand.
CTCGAGCCCGCGGGCGACTGCCGGCTCGATGGCACCCGCATTCAGGACTGGAAGCTGGCGGATCTGCGCGGCGCACTGGGCTACGTGCCGCAGGACAGCTTCCTTTTCTCCGACACCTGGCGCGCCAATGTCGAATTCGGCTCGGACACGCCGCTCTCCGAGCCGCGCGTGCGCGAGCTCGCCCGCTTGAGCGCGATGGAGGCCGAGCTCGAGGGCTTCCCGGCCGGGATCGACACGCGCATCGGCGAGCGCGGCGTGACGCTATCAGGCGGCCAGCGGCAGCGCACAGCCATCGCGCGCGCGCTGGCCCGCGATCCGCGCGTGCTAGTGCTCGATGACGCACTCTCCGCAGTCGACACTGAAACCGAGGCGCAGCTGCTCCGCACACTGCAGGGCGAGGTCGCGGGCCGCACCCTGATCATCGCCGCGCACCGGCTTTCCAGCGTGCAGCGCGCCGACACGATCGTCGTGCTGTCCCGCGACGGACGCGTCGAGGCGCAAGGCACACATGCGCAACTGATCGCGCGGGCGGGCTGGTACCGTGACACCTGGCAGCGCCAGCAGGCGCAGAGAGAGCTCGCCAGCCTGTGAGCGCGAAACTCGACGAGGAAGACGACGAGCTGGTGGCCTCCAAGTCCTGGGATGGCCGCCTGCTGCGGCGCCTCGCGCGCGAGGCGCGGCCGCATCGCGCGCTGTTCGTGAAGAGCTTTCTCGTGCTGGCGCTACTGTTTGCGCTCGATCTCGCCGGTCCTTGGGTCTGGCGCCATGCGCTCGACGGTCCGGTGCGCGAGGCAGCGGCCCTGCGCAGCAGGGAGGCAGCCGCCGACACGACCGCGCTGGTGCAGGCCTTCCTCGCCTGGATCGGCTTGTATGTCGCGATCGTGCTGGCCTCGATCTGGATGCGCTACCTGGAGGTCAGCACGCTCAACCGGGCCGGTCAGGCCGTGGTGCACGATCTGCGCGTGCGGCTGTTCCGGCATCTGCAGTCGCTCGATCTGGCCTTCTTCGACCGGCGCCCGACCGGTTCGTTGGTGACGCGCGTCACCAGCGACGTCGAGAACCTCAGTGAGATGTTCACCTCAGGGCTGATCACGCTCCTGTTCGATGCACTCAAGGTGCTCGTGCTGCTGGGTGTCCTGTTCGCGCTGGAATGGCGTCTGGCCCTGGTCGTGACGCTGGGAACGCCATTCCTGATCCTCGTCAGCATGATCTTCCGCGGCGGCGCCCGCACGGCGCACCGCAAGGTACGCGCGCGGCTCTCACGGCTCAACGGCTACCTGCAGGAGGCGCTGCAGGGGATGCGCGTGGTGCAGCTGTTCCGCCGCGAGCAGCGCGTTTCGGCGCGCTTCGCCGAACACCTGTCGGGCTACCTGTCCGCCAACCTGCGCACGATCTTCCTGTTCGCGCTGTTCTTCCCGGTGATCGATTTCGTCGTCAGCGCCATTCAGGGCTCGACCCTGTGGGTCGGCGGCCTTGAGATCGCGGGCGCATCCTTGAGCTACGGAGAGTTCGTGCAATTCTGGTTCTACCTGGCGATGCTCGTCTCCCCCATCCGCGAACTCGGCGAGCGCTACAACGTTCTGCAGAGTGCCTTCGCGAGCGCCGAGCGCATCTTCGACGTGCTCGACACGCAACCCGCGCTGGCACCCGCGGCGACGCACGAGCGGCCGGCGCCCATCCGCGGCCATGTGCGTTTTGAACATGTGAGCTTCGCGTATCTCGAGGGCCTGGAAGTCCTGCGCGATGTCAGCTTCGAGATCCGGCCGGGCGAAACGGTGGCGGTGGTCGGCGCGACAGGTGCCGGAAAAAGCACGCTAATCAACCTGCTTCTGCGCTACTACGAGCCGACGCGCGGCCGCGTGCTGCTGGATGGACTGCCGCTCGCCGAACACGATCCTGCTCAACTGCGCCGCTCGATCGGTCTGGTGCTGCAGGAGGATTTCCTGTTCGCGGGAACCATTCGCGAGAACCTCGTCATGGAGCGCGAGGATGTCAGCCCGGAAAGCCTCGCCCGGGCACTGGAAGCGAGCCACGCTCGTGAATGGATCGAGAGCCTGCCGCGCGGCCTCGAGGAGCCGGTGGTCGAGCGTGGCGCTTCGTTCTCGACCGGCCAGCGCCAGCTGCTCGCCATCGCACGCGCCTTGGCGGCCGATCCACGCATCGTGATTCTGGACGAGGCCACCTCCAGCGTCGATTCCAATACGGAAGCACGGATCGAGGAGGCGACGCGCGTGCTGCTGAGGGGCCGCAGCGCGCTGGTCGTCGCACACCGCCTTTCCACGGTAAGGCGAGCGGACCGCATCCTCGTCATGCACAAGGGCCAGCTGCGCGAACAGGGTACGCACGAGGAGTTGTTGCGTCTCAGCGGGATCTACGCACGCCTGCACCGGCTGCAGTTCGCGCCCGCTGACTGAGTCGTTTTTCGAGGATCTCTGCAGCCAGACCTGCAAGGTGACGAGAAAAGCCAACCTGACCTCTGCGGGTCAGCCGGTACACGGGCGGACGGCCGCCAAGTGTTTCCCATAACGGGCAAGAGTTCCAAGGGCACACGGACCGATACTTCTGGCATTGTATGTCCCCCGTCCGGAAAATCTTTCCCTTGCTCGCGCTGCTGCTGGTGCTGGCGTGCCACTGGGAGTTTCCTGTCGACCCAGAGAGCTCGACGCTCGAGCTGAGCCCGCCCGCGCCGACCTTGGCGAAGGGCACCTCGACGCAACTGCAGGCAACCGAGGTGCTGGGTGATGCCACGACCCGCGAGGTCACGGGCACTGTCGAATGGACGAGCTCCGATCCGGCGATCGCGGTCTTTGCGAACCCGACCACTCCAGGGCGCGTCACGACGCTGGGAGTCGGCACGGTCACGCTGCGCGCCACCTTGCCGGCGAGCGGACGCTTTGCGGAGGTCGTGCTGGTCGTCACCGCCGCCGAGCTCGTCAGCCT
>JBIKMH010000057.1:0-10615 GCA_044359355.1 Planctomycetota bacterium
ACGCTGGCTACAAGAACTACATCCGGCCGCGCACCAACCGCGACCACCGCCCCAGCGCCGCCAGCAAGCTGGGCCTTCTACCCAGACGCCTCAGCATGGCCGAAGCGATCGCCTGGAAAGGACGTTTTTCGCTTGGGGCCTAGGATATCGCAATCCGGGTCGATGTCCCCGGATGGGGAGCAGTATCCCTATTCTTCCTCTTCGCTCGCCCGACCCGCGATTTCCTCGGGCGTCAGCGTTCGAATCGACTTGACGGTCAACTGGAAAGTCACCGTCTTGCCGGCGTGGGGGTGGTTGGCGTTGAGCGTGATCGCGTCCGGCGCGATCTCCTCCACCCGCATCCGCAGGCTCCCCGACCCCTGCCCCTCGTCACCCTGCACTTCGACCGTGACCCAGTCGCCCGGCACGATCTCCGCATCCTCCGGAAACGAGTCGCGCGGGAGGGCGACGATGCCCTCGGGGTTGAACTCCCCGTAAGCATCCTCGGGGGCGAGCGTGATCGCGATCTCATCGCCGATCTGGTGCCCCTCCAGCGCGGCTTCCAGCTTGGGCGGGATCTCCTCGTGCCCGTGCAGGTACGTCATCGGCGCGTCGTCCTGCGAGCTTTCGATCAGCTCGCCGTCCGCATCGCGCATCTCGTACTCCAGTTCGACGAGGCAATCCTTGTGGATCTTCAACAGGCTGGGCTCTCAGTGCGTGACGGGCTGGGGGGGAAGTGCGGCGGGCGTCGCCGCGACCGCGGGTGCAGGCTCGATGGCTGCGTGCGAGCCGTTCTCCGAACGGCCGCTCCGCTCGCGCACGAGGTAGGTGTAACCGTGCAGACCGGCCTCGTAGCGCGCGTAGAGCTTGGCCGACTCCTCGAAGCTGATCCGGCCTTCTTCCAGCGAGTTCTCGACCGAGCGGCGCAGGTTGTTGAGCAGGTCGGTTTCGAAGTACTCGACATACTCGAGCACGTCCTGCACCCGCTCGCCGCGCAGCACATGCGTCAGGCGCGGCTTGCCCTGTTCGTCGGCGTCCACGTGCACCACGTTGGTGTCGCCGAATAGGTTGTGCATGTCGCCGAGGATCTCCTGGTAGGCGCCCACGAGGAAGAACCCGAGGTAGTAGGGCTCATCCTTCTTGAGCGGATGCAGCTCCAGCGTGCGCTTGACGTCGCGCAGGTCGATGAAGCGATCCACCTTGCCGTCGGAGTCGCAGGTGATGTCGGCAAGGATGCCGCGCCGCGTCGGCTGCTCGAGGTGGCGGTGCAGCGGCATGATCGGGAACAGCTGATGGATGGCCCACGAGTCGGGAACCGACTGGAACAGCGAGAAGTTGAGGAAGTAGGTGTCCGCCATGTCCCGCTCGAGGTTGGCGAGGTCATCGGGGACGTATTCCATCGTGCGCGTGATGCGCAGGATCTTCTCGCAGGTGCGCCAAAAGAATTCCTCGACGCGCGCGCGCTCGCGCATGCCGATCTGGCCGACGTTGAACAGCACCATGGCCTCGTCGCGCAGCTGCACGGCGTCGTGGTAGCTCTCTTGGTGGTTCTTGGCCGTGACGTTGTCGCAGACGTTCGCCAGATGGTGCACCACCTCGTGCTCCTCTTCGCGCGCGCCGCTGGGGATGCCGACGGAGCTGAAGTCGGAGGTGCCCAGCACTTCGGTCACCAGCACGGCATGGTGGGCGGTCAGGGCGCGTCCGGATTCGGTGATGATCGCAGGCTGGGCGATCTCCGCGTCCGAGCAGGCTTGCGCGAGGTGGTAGACCACGTCATTGGCGTATTCCTGCAGCGAATAGTTCATCGACGATTCGAAGGAGGTCGACGAACCGTCGTAGTCGACGCCCAGGCCGCCGCCGACGTCGAACCACTTGATTTTGCATCCCATGCGGGTCAGCGAGACCAGCGTGTAGGTCGCTTCCCGCAGCGCGTTCTTGAGCGAGCGGATTTCGGGGATCTGCGAGCCGAGGTGGAAGTGCAGGAGCTCCAGGCAGTCGAGCATGCCTTCCTTCTCCAGCGTCTCGACCATCATCACGATCTCGCGCGTGGTCAGGCCGAACTTGGAGCGGTCGCCGCCCGATTCCTGCCAGCGGCCCGCGCCCTTGCCCGAGAGCTTGGAGCGCAGTCCCATGCGCGGGCGGATGCCCAGCGCCTTGGAGACGCGCAGGATCGTCTCGATCTCGCTGAACTTCTCGACGACGATGATCGGCGTGATGCCGAGCTTGGTCGAGAGCAGCGCCATCTCGATGTACTCATCGTCCTTGTAGCCGTTGCAGATCATCAGCGATCCGCGGCCGGCCATCAGTGCCACCACGGCGATCAGCTCAGGCTTGGAGCCGGCCTCGAGTCCCATCGAGTGGTGAGCGCCCTCGGACAGGAGTGCTTCGACCACATGGCGCTCCTGATTGACCTTGATCGGGAACACGCCGCGGTAGGGGGCCTCGTAGTTGAACTCCTTGCGCGCGTTGTTGAAGGCTTCGTTCATCGCGCGAACGCGCGAGCGCAGAATGCCGTCAAAGCGCATCAGGATCGGGGTCGAGACGCCGCGCCGCAGGATCTGGCCCAGCAGCTCCGCCATGTCGATCCCCGGACGATCGGGCCGATCGGGACCATCGGGTCGCACCTCCACGTTGCCTTTGTCGTTGATCTGGAAGAATCCCAGACCCCACTTGGAGATGTTGAAGAGAGTTTCGCTGTCGAGGTGGGTCCACCTGGCCATCGATGGGCGTGATCCGTGCTGTAAGGAGGCGGGACGGGGAGGGTGACGAAGTCGCAGATGATAGCGATTGCGCTAAGGCGCAGAGCCGCGGAGCACCAAAAATTGTTCCCGTCCGCAAAGAAAAACACGCCGGAGCAGGAACTCCGGCGTGCGCGGTGGGACGGTGAGCGCGGTCGGGCGCTGCGCTGGCTTCAGCGCAGCATCCGCACCTGAACTCGAATCTCCTGGGAGCCGACGATGCCGCCCCGAATGCCGTGGATGCGCTCGATTTCCCAGCGCATCTGCAAGTCGGCGCCGGTCTGTGCCGTGAACTGCTCCATCTGGTGGAGCGCGTCGTCGATCGCGGCCTGCATGTCGCCGTCCACGGAGCGGCCCTCGAAGACCGGGCCCGTCTCCGCCGGAACCAGGCCGCGCGCCTTCTGGGTTGCGGGGGTCAGTTCGGGGGCCGCGAAGGCCAGAGGGGCCAGAAGCAGGGGGAGTACAAGGGTCCAGCGGGGGAGTTTCATGGCGGTCGCTTTCTGCCGCGCGAGTTGAAGGGTCGGGTCGGGGATCGCGCGACGAAGTCTGGAAGCGAAAAAGGACGTGCCTTCCGAACGCGAGTCCGCCGCGATGGTCCTCACTCCCTGCGCAGCGCTTCGAGCCTCGCCAGCAGGGCGGGCGCGGAGTCCATGCTCATCCAGCCGCGCCGCTCCTCCTCGGCCACCAGCCCGCCTGCAGTCCAGAAGGCCAGCAACTGCTTGATCCGCCCGGCCACCCCGACCTCCCGCATGGCGTAGCGCTCATGCAGGGCCGCGGCGTACTCCACAAGGAATCCGGCGGCCTCGGCGCGCGTCGCATCACGTCCCGAGAAGATCCAAGGATTGCCCAGCGCGGCCCGGCCCACCATGGCGTAGCGCGCGCCGGTTTCTTGGCGCATGCGCTCCAGATCGGCATGCGTGCGCACGCTGCCGTTGCCGCAGACCGGGATGCGCACCGCGGCCACGGCGCGCGCGATCCGGCCCCAATCGACCGCTTCGCAGTAACCCTCGGCCCGCGTCCGGCAGTGCACGGTCAGCATCGCGGCGCCCCCCTCCTCGGCAGCCCGGGCCAACTCCTCCAGCAGGCTCGTGTCATCGTAGCCCGCGCGGATCTTGGCGGTGACGGGGGCCTCGCCGACGGCCGCCACGCAGGCCGCGACGAGTTGTTCCACGCGCCGGGGCTCGCGCAGCAGCGCGGAGCCGGCGCAGCTCTGGAGAGCCCCCTTGGCCGGACAGCCGAAATTGAGGTCCACCAGCGGCGCACCGACCTCGATGGCCCGCGCCGCGCTGACAGCGACCTGCTCAAGCTCGGAGCCCATCAGTTGCAGGCCGACGGGCGCCGCGAATCGGCGCGGGCCGAGATGCTCGCGCAGCGTTCGGCGCGGCAGGGGAATCTGGATCACGCGCGCGAACTCCGTGAAGGCGCCGCCCAGACGCTCGGGGGGATTGCGGGCAAGGACCAGATCGCGAAAGCAAGGCTCCGTCACGCCCTCCATCGGTGCGAGCAGGTTGGGCGCGGTGAATGGCAGCGAAGCGGGCATTGGAAGCCGTCGAGATTATCAGGAGCACTGCGAAGCCGCCCCAGCTTGCGCTAGCATGAAACCTGATGTCCCTGCGCGGCTCCCTGCTCCTGATCGTCGTGGCCAGCCTGTTGTCGCTGCTGGCCTGGCTGTGGTTCCTTTCGGGCCCGGCTCCCGCCCCCGTGCTGCCGGAGCCGCCGGTCAGCGAGCAGCCCGCCGAGCACCCGCCGGAGCCACCCGCCGAGCCGGAGTACTTCTCGCCGACCGAGGAGGATGCCCGCACGCCGGCGGACCTCTCCTTCGACCCGCTGCTGCCGCGCAGCGGGCCGCGCGCGCCGCTGGCGCCCGTTCCCGAGGGTCTGGTGACGTTGAGCGGCATCCTGATCGACTCGTTCGACAAGCGGCCGCTCGCCGATTTCCGCTTGGACTTTGAGGTGCTGGGGCAGGAGGAGAAGCTGCCGATCCTGCGCGTCACCACGGACGCGCAGGGCAAGTTCTCCGCGCCCGGTAGCATTCCTGTCGCACGCGTGCTGGCGAGCTTCCTCGACACCGAAGCGCGCAAGCGCAATCCGCCGCCGTGGACGCTCGAGCCGCACATGCTCGGCAAGCCGCTCTCGCTGTCGATCGCCACTGGCCCGACCTTTCAGTTCTCCGTGCTGCCGGAGAGCGTCGCCGAGGCAGGCGGCATCGAGGCGCGCATCCGGGCCGGCTCCACGCGCACCAAGGACAACCACGCCAGCGAATGGCTGCCGCTGCGCGAGGGCAACCCGCCGTGGGTGCGCTTCGGGCCGATTCCCGTGTCCTGCGACAAGCCCGAGCGCCTCGAGGTGCGCACCCGCGACGGCCTGTGGGAGGCCTCGATGCCTGCCCCGCGCGTGCGCGGCTTCGAGCCCGAGGTGCAGGGCATCACATTGGAGGCACGCGCCCGCATCGAAGGCCGCGTGCTCGATTCCGCTGGCCAGCCGGTCGATGGCATGGATCTGGTGCTGACAGGCCTGATGGCTTCGGGCCTCAGCTTCACGCGCGAGACCAAGAGCGACGCGGAGGGCCGCTATCGCTTCGCTCACCTGCAGGGCTGTCAGGCCACGATCCAGACGCGTTCGCTGCGCTACGAACCCTGGCAGAAGTCGGTGCCCGTCGTCGTGGGCAACAGCTACCCGCTCGACATCACCGTGGGCATGCGTCGGATCGCCGGGCCGATTCGGGTGCGCGTGGAGAGCGAGAGCGGCAGCTACGAGCCGCGCTTCACGCTGCGATTGACGGCGGAGCGGCCGGATGACGGCAGCCTGCGCGAGGGCTCCGAGCGCAGCAGCGTGGGTCAGTGGAAGACGGTGGATGGGCGCCAGGTCGCGATCGTTGAATTCCCCGAGCTGCCTGTCGATACCTATCGCCTCAACGTCGAGAAGCAGGACTGGTTCCAGTGGGAGCCCTCGGTCCAGCGACTCCAACCGCCCCGCGAGGACGCGCGCATCCTGATTCTCGACTCGATTCCGCACAGCGATCTCGCAGTGCGCGCGATCGATCGGCTCAGCGGACAGATCGTCGTGCGCGGCTCGCTGACCGTGGAATACGCCGGCGGCAAACCGGCCGTGCGCCAATACGGCGACAACATCACCGAGGTGCTGGTGCGCGATTTCCCGATCGAGCGCACGCTGCTGTGGCGCCTGGATGTGCCCGGCTATGCTCCCGCGATCGGCTCGGAGCGCGCTTTCAACATCGAGGAACAGTGGAAGGGGCGCGCGACGCGCGTCGCCGAAATCGAGCTCTCGCAGGGCCACGGCGAGGTGTACCGATTCCAGGCGGAACAAAACCGCCGCAAACGCCCTGCCGCGGGCGTGATCGTCTGGTACGACGGTCGCCAGGTGGGCACGAGTGACGAGCAGGGCGTGTGTCTCGTCAGCGTTCCGCTGGCCCCCCGGCTGATCCAGTACTCCTGCGCGGCCTACGGCTATCCTGAGCCCGTGCCGCTCAACGGCACGCGCAAGGATCGTTTCAACGAAGTGGTGATTCCGGTCAAGACCAAGGGCAGGCGATGATGAGCGCAGAACTGCATTCCCAAAGCCGCGAGCCTGGCGCGTGGAGACGTTTTGAGGCCGTGCGCAGCTCCCAGGCGCTCGAGCGCATCCGGACGCACGTGCAGCGCACCAGACTCGAGCGGCTCGCCTGCGGCGATTCGCGTGTGGAGTTGCGGGCCAAGCTCGAAAACACGCAGGCCACCGGCTCATTCAAGGCGCGCGGTGCGTGGAACCAGATCGCGCAGCTGACGCCTGCGCAACGCGCCAGCGGCGTGGTCTGCGCCAGCTCGGGCAACCACGGTCAGGCGGTGGCCTGGGTCGCCCGCGAGGCGGGTGTGCGCGCCACGATCGTGATGCCCGCCAATGCCTACGCCAACAAGATCGCGGCCTGCCGCGAACACGGCGCGGAGGTCGTGCTGATGCCCACGCGCGTCGCGGCCGATGAAGAGGTGGCGCGTCGTGTCGCCAAGGGTGCGGTGCTGGTCCATCCCTACGACGCGGAGCGCACGCTGGAGGGCGCCGGAACGGTCGGGCTGGAGATCGCGCGCGAGTGGCCGGAGGTCGAAGTGCTGCTGATCTGCGTCGGCGGCGGCGGGCTGGCGGCGGGCTCTTCGCTGGCCGTGCGCCAGGAATTGGGCGATGCAGTGCGCATCTTCGGCGTCGAGCCCCAGGGCGCACCCACCCTGACTCAGGGGCTCGCCGCGGGGGCGCCGGTGCATCCGCCGATCACCAGCAAGGTGCAGGGCCTGACGCCCTCTTATTCGGGCCGGATCAACATCGAGATCGCCGCCACGACGCTGGATGGAACGATTCTGCTGCCTGACGAGTGGATCTACGCCGGCCAAAAGGATCTGGTGCGCATGGGGCACAAGGTCGAGCCCGCGGGAGCGGCGGCCTACGCTGCGGCGGCTTCGCGCTCGCTGCCCGAGGAGCTTTACCGCGGCCGATCGAGCGCGCATCCCCTGCGCGTGGCGGTGACGATCTCCGGAGGCAACCCCGATCCGGCTCAGTACGAGGCCCTGCTGGCGGAGCTCGCTCGCGAAGGGCACGCCTGAGATGAAGCGTATCGTGCTGATGCGGCCCACGGGGCCGCGCAATGTCGGCATGGTCGCGCGTGTGGCGCTCAACTTCGGTCCCTGCGAGCTGCGCATCGTCGCACCCACCCGCAAGTGCGTGCTCGTGCACCCGGACTTCGAGCAGATGGCGCACGGCGTGGAGGGCATCGACCAGCTGTGCGTGGTGGTGCCGGATCTCGCCAGCGCGCTGGAGGGTTGCACGCATGTGGTCGGGTTCACCGGGCGCACGCACGACGATCGCCTGCGGCGCGACTGGCGCGAGTACCAGCCCGAACTCGCCACGCGCGCCAGCGATCCCGAGGAAACGGTCGCACTGGTCTTCGGCAACGAGGCGATGGGCCTGGAGACCGTCGACGTCGCGCGCTGTCATGAGCTCGTGCACATCCGCACTTCGGGCGAACACGTGTCGCTCAATCTGGCGATGACGGTCGGCATCGTGCTCTCGGGGCTTTACACCGACCGCGGCTGGCGAGAGCGCGAGCGCGGCTTTCGTCCGATCCGCAGCGAGGCGCGCGAATACCTCGTGGCGAATCTCAAGCACGTCTTCGGCGACAAGGTTGCGAAGACCCCGGCGGCGCGGCGCGACATTCTGGCCTCGATCGAGCGCGTCTTCACCAAGGCGCCGCTGGAGGATCGGGATGCACGGGCTTGGCACCTGATGCTGCGCGCTCTGGGCAGCACGCTGAGCCCCAAGGACCTCGGCTTGCCTCCGGCAGCCCCCAATGCCCGCCGGCAGGAGCTGCTCGACGCCCGCAAGCTCAAGGAAACGGATCCCGAGGCTGGCGAAAGCTGAGGAATCCCTGCAACCTTGCCGGCCCCCCGGGCGAAGACCCCTTTCAGCACTTCGACCATGGTTCGCCTAGACCGCATCTACACCAAAGCCGGCGACGAGGGCCTCACCAGCCTCGGCGACGGCGAACGCGTGCCCAAACACCACCTGCGGGTCGCCTCCTACGGCACCGTGGACGAGCTGTCGTCCTTTCTGGGCCTGGCGGTCTCCCTGGGCGTGCCCGAACCCCATCGCGCGTCGATCATCGAGATCCAGAACGACCTTTTCGACGTGGGCGCCGATCTGTGCGTGCCCGGCGAAGCTGGGGCGCGGCTGCGCATCACGGTGGTCTACACCCAGAAGCTCGAAGAGCTGATCGACCGCGAGAACGCCCGACTTCAGCCGCTCAAGTCCTTCATTCTGCCCGGTGGCCGGCCGGCCGCTGCTTGGATGCACGTCGCGCGCAATGTCTGTCGCCGTGCCGAGCGTCTGGTCACGGAACTCAGCGCCCTCCCCGAGGAAGCGGGACGGGTCAATCCAGAGGTGCTTCGCTACCTCAACCGGCTCTCGGACCTGTTGTTCGTGCTCGGTCGCGTGCTCAACGACGAGGGCCGAGCCGACGTGCTGTGGCAGCCCGGCAAGCGCCTGAGTTAGCCAGGAGACTGCTCCCCTAGCGGGGACAGAATCGATTGTGGGGAAGCGGATTTCCCTCGCGAGCGATTCCAGGCCGGCCCGTCTTCACGGCTGAGGAAGAGCTTCTCTTCCCAGACCTTCCATCGCGACTTCCGGCACCACAGCCTGATCCCCATGATGGGATTGTCGATCCGCTGATCTCGATGGTCTCGCCCAGCCCCAGAACTCGCCGAGTGCGGCTCTTGGGTCCGCACCTTCAGAAAGTCCGCGAGCGCGTGCTCGCCAAGAACGAGAAGCCACTCGGCGGCAACGGGCACCTGACCTTGGAAGCGCTTGGGACCCTCGAGCGAAACCGCATCAAGAATCCGCTCGCCATGGCGGTCCTGCTCTAGGCGCGCAGCCGCTTCTGCGTCCGCAGGGAACGGTCCTCATGCCGGAAGCGATCGGATCAAAAGACGGGCTTGTGTGGGATCCCAGGAAACTTTCACCACGGGCCCTTCTCCCTGCAAGCGCGGCAGTCTCTCAGCGCGGCTCCGGATCGGTCGTGTCTTCCGAGCCGAAATCGGGCGGCGGGGGCGGGGGAGCGGGCGGGTTGGCCGCCAAGTGGCGCACGAGCGGATCGAGATCCTGACTCGCCAGAGAGCGCAGTCGCGGATGCTCGGCCTTCCAACCCAGCTTGCCCAGCGCGCGAACGCACTCGCGCCGCACGATCGCGTGGGGACTGTCGAGCAGCTGCTCGATCCTTGCCAGCAGTTCCGCACGCCCGCACTCGCCGGCGGCGAACACCCCCGTCGCCGAGGTCCAAGGGTCGGGATCCGCGATCACGGACCAGGGAGCCAGCTCAGGGCCGAGTTCCATGCGCTGCAGGCCGCGCAGTCCGTGGTATGCGGCTTCGCGCCGCAGCAGCGCGTCCTCGCTGACCAGCGCTGCCCGGATCGCAGCCGGATCGTCGATGGCTGCGCCATCGAGTACAGGCAGCCGCGGACGCGCAGCCGGAACCAGCCGATGGGAGGCATCGGCAGGGTCGAGCAGGTTGCCGGCGCGCGGATCGAACCAGAAGGTCCACTGGCCGAGCCGCACCAGCGGGGGCGCGATCGACACCGTTCCCTCGGCGACAGCTGCGGGAGCCGTGGGGCGGTCCCAGCGCGTCATTTCCTCGGCTCGAAAGTGCAGCTCCGCGTCTGTCTGACGGAATTCAAGGATCCAGCCCTCGCGCTCGTCTCGCCATGGACCGGCGAGCAGTTGGGCGCGGATCGGGGCGCTGTCGCCCTTGGCGCTGTCGGCGAGTTGCGAAAGCGCGGACTCGCGCGTCGAGCCCCCGGCGAGGAGCAGACCGCTGCGGGTGAGGAACAGTGTGCTTGTGCTCAAGCTGCCCAGCTGTTCGCGACGGCACACAAGCACGCTCTCCGGCGAGCTCGTCTGGCGCAGCGCGAGCAACTGGGGACTGTCCCACGCCATGTCCGTGCACAGCAGCGTCCACTGCTGGATGCCCCGCTCGCTCCAACGCGCGTCCAGCGGAAGAACCGGTCGAGTCGACAGTTCCTCCAGCGTGCGCACTTCGAGCACCATCGCGCGGCCCGCGAGCAGAGGCTCCAGGGGCAGGCGCAGCTCGCCGCGGAGATCTCCGAAGCTCGACAGCTCGAGGCCAAGCCCCAGCGAGAACCACAGTAGCATCACTCAGCCCTTCTCCGGACGAGCTTCTTCCTGTGCCTTGCGCAGCTTCATCATCTGCGCTTTGAGCTGTTCGAGCTGCTTGCGCAGTTCTTCGAGCATCGGTCGTGGGTCCTCCGGCTGCCGATCCATGGCGGCCGGCTGCCGGTCGCGACGGCGCACTTGGCGGGTTTCCACGCGCTCTTCGCGTTCGACTCGCTCTTGGCGGCCCATCG
>JBIKMH010000036.1:0-35094 GCA_044359355.1 Planctomycetota bacterium
CAAGTGGCTGCAATCGCTCGAGCGTATGGAAGCTGCCGCCCGGGAGGGCAAGTTCTCGCGCGAGGAGTTCACCCAGTTCCGCGAAGAGCTCAACCGCCGCCTGCGACAGCAGGCCAACGAGGCGCAGCAGCAGAGCCAGCCCGCCCCCGCGCCCTTGCCGGCATCGCCGCAGCAGCCCGCGGAACGCCCCAAACCGGAGGCGCAGCCCGCACCCGCTCCCCAGCCGCAGCCGCAGCCGCAGCCCGAGAGCCGTCCCCAACCCCAGCCTGAGCCCCAACCTCGAGCGCGGCCAACACCTGCGCCGGCCCCAGAACCCCAGCCTCAGCCAGAGCCTCAGCGTCCGCCGCAGCGCCCCAAGCCGGGAGGTTGAGTCACCGAGCTGGCAGCGAAGTCCGGAAAAGTCCCGCGGGCCCTCTGAGGAAACTCCCCAGAGGGCCCGCGGTTGTTGAACTCCGAGCGTGACGGGGCGCTTTTTACGCTCTCGCCAGCTCGTTCGACTTCAGGGTGTCGGCAACGCCGTCCCAGGTAAAGCCGTGTTCGATGTCACCGTCCGTGCCGGGAATCAGGATGCGCATCGGGTGATCCTGATCCTGCACGCAGCCGAGCCTGCTGAGCTCGCCCTGCGTGTGGCGCAGCTCCCGGCGCTGACTGGCAATATCGGCCTCCGCATCGAGCAGAGCATCGCTCTTTTTGCGGCGGCGGGCATGGCGACCGCGCAGTTCGAGAATGCGCTGGTCAAGGTTTTCGATGGCGTCGCTGCGCTCGCGCAACTCGGTTCCAATCGAGCGGAGCAAGGGCAGCAGGCGCTGGACGCTAGCGATGTTGTAGGCTTGGCGTTTCATAGCTGGTCACCTCCGGTGGGGTCTCTAGCCGGAGTCCTGATGCCCTCCGACTGAAAAAAACGACCGCATGCAGAGGTTTTCGCCCGCCCGGGTCCTTGTTCTGGATCCAGAATCGGGTTTCTCGGCCTTCTGGAACGCGATTGCCCCCGGAACAGCGGCTAGGATGCACCCACGCCAGTCCCCGCCGAGCCTCATGACCCAAGCCATCGTCGAAATCACACGCTGTGAGGAATTTTCCGCCGCTCATCGGCTGCACGATCCGCGGCTCTCCGACGAGGAGAACCGTCGCCTGTACGGGCCTTGCAACACCGACCACGGCCACAACTACTCCCTCGAGGTGACCGTGCGCGGCCCGGTGCCTGCCTCGGGCATGGTGATCGACCTCAACGTCCTCATGCGCATCCTGCGCGAGAAGGTGCTCTCCGAGGTCGACCACAAGCACATGAACCGCGACGTTCCCTTCCTCGCCGGGATCATTCCGACCGCCGAGAACGTGGCCATCGCGTTCTGGAAGCGGATCGAGCCCGAGCTGGCTGCTTACCGCGGCTGCCAGCTGCACCGCGTCCGCGTCTGGGAGAGCCGCGGCAACTACGTCGAATACCACGGTGAGCGCGCATGAAGACCGCTGAACTGATCACGCAGCTCCTCCGGAATCTCGGGGAAAACCCCGCACGCGAGGGCCTTGCGCGCACCCCTGAGCGCGTGGAGCGGGCCTACGCTGAGCTGACCTCAGGCATGACCCGCACGGTAGGCGAAGTCGTGGGCGAAGGCGTATTCCACGAGGACTGCTCCGAGATGGTGCTGGTCAAGGACATCGAGTTCTACAGCCTCTGCGAGCACCACATGCTGCCGTTCTTCGGCCGCGTGCACGTCGCCTACATCCCTGACGGGAAGATCATTGGCCTGTCGAAGATTCCGCGCATTGTCGACATCTTCTCGAGGCGTCTGCAGGTGCAGGAGCGCATGACGGTGCAGATCGCCGAAGCGCTGGTGGAGGTCCTGCGGCCCAAGGGGGTCGGCGTGGTCGCCGATGCGGCGCACCTGTGCATGATGATGCGCGGCGTGCAGAAGCAGAACAGCTCGACGATGACGAGTTGTCTTCTGGGCAGCTTTCGAACGGACCCGAGCACGCGCGCGGAATTCCTCAACCTCGTGCGGCCGAAGTAAGGCTGCCGCTCAGGGAATGTCGAGGTCCGCCACATCCGCTCCCGCGGGCGCGTGGTAAGCCTTCCAGATCACTTCGGCGACATCCTCGGGCTTCTTCATCTTCGAGCGATCCCAGTTGCCCGGAACCTTGTCCCAGATCGGCGTGTTGGTCTGCCCGGGATAGACGGTCGATACGCGGATGCCTTTGGGCGCGAGGTCCAGCCGCAGCGCATCACCGAATCCGCGCAGCGCGTACTTGCTCGCGCAGTAGGCCACGTTGCCCGGAAAGCCCTGCTTGGCTGCCTTCGAGGCGATGTTGAAGATGTGCGCACGCGGGCTCTCGCAGAGCGCGTCGAGCGCCTCGGAGGTCACGAAGAAGGCACCGTAGACGTTCACCTCCATGTGGCGCTTCCAGCTGGCGACATCCAGCTTCTCGAAGGGCTTGATCTCGAACACGCCGGCGTTGTTCACCAGCACATCGATCGAGCCCTCGAGGAACTCGACGGCGCGGTAGACCGCCGCCTCGACCGAGCCGTGGTCAGCGACGTTCATCTGCTGCGCCCGGCCCTGACCGCCCGCGGCCTGAATCTCGGCCGCCACCTGGTCGAGTTCGTCCGAGGAGCGCGCGGCCACCGCCACCTTGGCGCCCTCGCGCGCAAAGCGCAGCGCGATCGCTCGACCGATACCTCGACCTCCGCCCGTGACCAGTACCCTCAGTTGGCTCATGAGCCGAGAATAGCGGTCCCCGAGGACCGTTTCCCAGCCTGTACCCTCAAAAGAGGCCCCGCGTGGGTGCTCTCCATCAAAGCGAGCGGGCTCCGCGTCGCGCGCGCGGAGCCCGCTGAAGCATTCGTGCGCGGATCGGCCGCTGGATCAGAAGCTGACCGCGAGGCCGAGGCTCAGCGCGTCGAGCTCGAGAGCGCTGTCGTCCGAATCGAAGGTGTCGTACTGCACGGTCCACTTGATGTCGTGACCCGAGACGTAGTAGTTGACGGCGAGCGAGATGTCAGTCGTGTTGTCCGCATCGTCGCGGTCTTCATAGCGGATGGCGCCTTCCCACTGCGGCATGAAGAGGTAGCTGACGTATGCATCCCAAGGGGTCGCATCGCCCACATCCGCGCCTAGGTCGACCATCTGGGCCGCCGCGGCAAAGCCGCTCATCGTCAGGCTCGCTTCCACGGTGACAGCATCGCCATCGTCGAAGCTGCCGTCATCCAGCCAAGCGGCAGCGAGGAATAGGTTGGTGCCTTCTGCTGCGCCGTAGGCGCCCTCGTTCTTCGCCTGCTTGCCCATCACGTCGGCGTACACGCGAGCCGAGAACTTGTACTCGTCGGCGAGGCCGTCGTCTCCGTTCTGGGCCGAGAGCGTCCAGCCGAGTTTCTCGTACTGGCCGTAGAACTCCAGGCCGAGGGTGCGGGTGTTCCACAGGCCGTTGCCGCCGATGTTGGAGCGGTCGAGGAACAGCAGCTTGGCGTCGCTGGTCAGGCTGTCGCGGTTGAAGGCCGTCTTGAACTGGCCCATCTTGCCCGTGACGACCTCGCCCAGCTTGAAGGTGGCGTAGGCGTCGCGCAGCAGAGCCGTACCGTTCGACATGTCGAAACTCACCTTGTAGGCGTAGCCCGAGCCCGCATCGCCCTGCAGCTCGATGCGCAGGCTGTCGAACTTGAAGCCCTGCTGGTCCGCGTCGCTGACGTCGGTCCAGCGGCTGCGAACCCAGCCGTTGAGCTTGGGACCCGTCTGGGCCTGAGCCTGAAGGCTGGCGTTGAGGTTGTTGATCTCTTGGTCGAGGTTCGCCCATTCGGTGGCGAAGCTGGGAGCGGATAGGGCGCCCAGCGCAACGGTGAGGGGGATGAGCTTGAACATGTGTTCCTGTGTTGTTGCTTGAACAACCGCACCGAAAAAAAACGGTGCGGGAACCAGAGTGTCTCTCCGGCGCGGGGGGGGCTTCAAGCGCGCAGGGAGGCTTTTCTTCATAGAATGAATGGCCTCGCCGGGGCGGGCACCAAAAAAAAGCAAGAGCCCCGCGACGCGCGCGGGGCTCTCTTGGTTTCAGGCCGGGCGGACCCTGGAGCGACGCGCGCCCCAAAGGCTGCCCGAAGGGATCAGAAGCTGACGCCCAGACCGAGGCTGATGGCGTCGATCTCGAGGGCCGCGTCGTCCGAGCTGACGGTGTCGTACTGGGCGGTCCACTTGATGTCGTGGCCGGCGATGTAGTAGTTGGCACCGATCGTCATGACGTTGGTGTCATCCGCGTCGTCGGCGTCCTGGTAGCGGATCGCGGCTTCCCAGTTCTGAGTGAACAGGTAGCTGACGGTGACGTCCCAGGGGGTGTTGCCACCGATGTCGTCGTCGAGGTCGACCATTTCCGCGGCGGCCGAGAAGCCGCCCATGGTCATGCCGACTTCAGCGGCGATCGCGGTGCCGGCGTCGAAGCTGCCGTCATCGAGCCAAGCGAGACCGGCCGTGAGGGCCGTGCCGTCGTTGGCGCCGTAAGCGCCCTCGGTCTTGCCGATGCCGCCGCCCATGAGGTCAGCGGAGATCTTGGCTGAGAACTTGTACTCGTCAGCCGAGCCATCGTCACCGTTCTGGGCCGAGAGCGACCAACCGATCGTCTCGAAGTTGCCCATGACGGCCAGACCCAGATCGCGCTCGTTCCAAAGGTCATTGCCGCCGAGGATGGTGCGGTCCAGCAGAACCAAGCGGTTCTGGGCCACGGTCGACGAACGCAGGAAGTTGGTCTTGAACTGACCCATCTTGGCGGTCGCCATGTCGCCGAGCTTGAAGGTCGCGTAGGCGTCCTTCAGTACCGCTGAGCCTTCGACGAGGTCAAAGCTGACCTTGTAGCCATAGTCCGAACCCGCGTCGCCGGAGATTTCCAGACGGACGGCGTCGAACGCGAAGCCCTGCAGATCGCCGCCCACGTCATCGCTGACGTCGGTGAGGCGGCTGCGGACCCAACCGCCCATCTTGGGGCCGGTGGCGTTCTGAGCGGTGAGGCTGGCATTGAGGTTGTTGATCTCCTGATCCAGGTTGGCCCACTCAGTGGCGAAACCCGGGGTGCTGACGAGGGTCAGAACCAGGGAGCTATAGACGAGCTTGTTCATGCGAAGTGCACTCCAGTGTTTGTGTGTGTTGGACAGAGAAAAACGAGTCGTTTCGTGTAGGGATGGGGCCCGTGTAGTGCCGCCAATCTGCCGAGCGCATCCGGCGCTTTCAAGCCGCAAGAGTGCAAAAACAAAACAAGGCGGTTTGTTTCAAAAGTGGGAAGGCTGGCGTGTGGAAGGCCGGGTCCGATGCCGAAGAATGACGTAAGCCCATGTTTAGCGGAGCGTTCCGAAAAGAAACATCCTGTAGGTGGTGTGGATAACCCGGTCGGAGGCACTTGCAAGATCGTACAGAGCTTGAACTCTAGAGAGTTTCTCCGCGATTGAGAAAGGGCGCGAGGCGCTCGTCAGCCTTCAGGACCTGCTCCACCAGCGCCGGCGGAGTTTCGATGTCCAGCGCCTCCGCCGCGCGCAGGCGGGCCTCCAGACCCTCGCGGGCCGCCAGCGTGTAGCCCCAGTCGTAGTCCGGGCGGCTGAGGTAGCGTGGATCGGCGGAGTGAACGTGCTCGGTGACCGCCAGGTTGAGTTCCTCGAGCACAGCCTCTACCCAGGTGTCCCGGTGGGGGGCTGGGATCGAGCGCAACTGCTGCTCGAGCTGCTCGGCCTCCGCGGTGCGCCCCTCCAGCAGGGCTTGCCCCAAGGCCAGCAGCAGCGGTCGGGCGTGCCAGCGGTTGGGGCCGCGGCCCTTGCGCAAACCCTGCTGCAGATCGTCCCAAGCCTGCTTCCATGCCTGTGTCATTCGTGCTCTCCGCGTCGGCGCTGCTTTTTCTCACCCACGGCGCGCTTGGCCGACAGACGGCGCAACTGGGAACCGCGGGTGGGCTTGGTGGCCCGCCGGGGCTTTTCGCGCTTGAGGGCCGTGCGCAGCAGCGTCGCCAGGCGGGCGCGCGCAGCTTCCAGATTGCGCTCGCGGGTGCGGTGCTCGCTGCTCTTGATCAGGACCTCGCCGGCGAGCGTCAGCTGGCGGCCGAGCTGGTCGAGCAGGCGGGCCCGCTCCTCGGCGCTGAAGGCCTGCGAACGGCCGGGTTGGAAGCGCAGGCGAACCGCACTCTCGACCTTGTTGACGTTCTGCCCGCCCGGACCGCCGCTGCGGGTGAATTCGACCTCGAGCTCGTGCGCGGGGATCGTCCAGCGCGGCGGGATCCGCAAGGGATCGCCCGCGCTCATCCCTGCGCCGCCTCGCCGAGACGCTTGAGGTAGGGGAAGGTGTAGATCCCGGTGTGGTGGCCGTCGGAGAAGCGCATCGACACGGCGTAGTGGCCGACCAGCGCCAGCTCGTGCTGCGTGGTTTCCGCGGGAACGCTGGCGGGGTCGATCATGCGCTCGCCCGTCAGCTCGTGCACGCATTGGGCGCAGGGACAGTAGCCCCGCAGGCGGGCTGCCGGAATCGTGCTCACGGAACCGTCCGACCACTCGATCACGAGCTGGGTGGGGTCGCTGCGGCGGATGACCTTCGGTGTCGTATCGGTCATGAGGAGGAAGTGGTGGCCAGGACCGGGATTGAACCGGTGACCCCATGATTTTCAGTCATGTGCTCTACCAGCTGAGCTACCTGGCCACTTCCGAGCCGGCCTGAGCCGCTCGGATGCGGGGCGGAAAGTATGGACTACCCACCGCGCCGTCGTCAACGCAGTTCACGCTTATCGGGCCTCGAGCGTCCGCACCTGGAGCGAGCCGCGGGCGCTCTCGACATCCCGGCCGATCTGGGCGCGCAACTCGGCCAGGCTCGCGAAGCGCTGCTCCTCGCGCAGGCGCTGGACAAACTCCAGCTCCAGGGTCTGCCCGTACAGATCCCCGGAAAAGCCGATCAGGTGGGCCTCGATCCGGGGGGTGGGGGGCTGCTCGCTGCGCACGGTGGGGCGGTAGCCGATGTTGACCACGGCCGGCTGCGGACGCCCCCGTACCTGAGCCCAGGCGGAGTAGACGCCGGTGGGGGGCAGCAGCTCGTGGTGCGGATCGAGGTTGGCGGTCGGAAAGCCGAGCTGGCGGCCGAGCGCGTCGCCGTGAACGACCTCGCCCCACAGCGAATAGGGGCGGCCGAGCAGCGCCGCGGCGGCGGCGAGGTCGCCGAGCTCGACGGCCTCGCGGATGGCGGTGCTCGAGACCGCTCGGCCGCGGACCAGCACCTGGGGGACGACCTCGACGGGATAGCCCAGGCTCTGGAGGTATTCCGGAGTGCCCTCGCGATTGCGCCCGAACTTGGAGTCAAAGCCGAGCACGAAGGCGCGCGCTCCCAGCCGCGCCTTGAGGATCTCGTCGGCGAAGTGGGCAGCATCCACCGAGCGCAGCGCTTCGTCAAAGGCCAGCACGAGGCACTGCTCGATGCCCTCGCGCCGGAACAGCTCCAGCCGATGCTCAAGGCTGGTCAGCGTGCGCGGCGCGCGCCCGAGCAACAGGCGCTTGGGATGGTCATGAAAGGTCACGACGCTGGCGCAGGCGCCGATCTGCCGCGCGCGCTCGCGGTTGCGCGCGAGGATCGCGCGGTGGCCCAGATGCACGCCGTCGAAGACACCTACGCTGACCACCGAGCCGGATGCGCCCGGCGGCGGCAGCTCGTCGAGCGAGCGCGCGAGGATCACTGCGTCGTTTCCGCCTTGGAGCCGCGGAGTCGGTACTGCTCGACGAGCTGGTCGAGAGCGGCGCGGTGCTTGTGCTTGTCCGCCGGAGTCATGCGGTCCACGAGCAGGATGCCCTCGAGGTGGTCGTACTCGTGTTGGATGATTCGCGAGATCAGCCCGTCATACTCGGCCTCGAAGGGCTGGCCTTGTGCATCGAAGGCCTTGACGCGCACGCGCTCGGGCCGGCGGATCTCCGCGTAGATCCCGGGGAAGGACAGGCAGCCCTCGTCGAAGTAGACCTGCGGACCGGAGCGCGAGATCAGCTCGGGGTTGACCAGCACCAGATTGTCGCGCGCATCGCCGCTGTGGTTGACGATCAGGATGCGCTTTTTTAGCCCGACCTGCGGTGCCGCCAGCCCGACGCCGTTGCTTTTCCCCATGCGCTCGAACATCGCGCGCACGATTTCCGCCAGCTCCGCGTCGAAGGCGGTGACGGGCTCGGCCGGCTTGCGCAGCACGGGAGCTGGGAAGAGGGTCATGTCGAATTCGAGGCGTTCCACCATGGCGATCGAAGGGGCTGGTCGGGGGCTTTGCGGGCAATGCTACCCAAGCGCCCAAGATAGCCCCCGTTTGACGGCTGAAGCATCCCCCCTTACCCTTTTCCGC
Source organism: Planctomycetota bacterium (assembly GCA_044359355.1). GTDB lineage: Bacteria > Planctomycetota > UBA1135 > UBA1135 > SYGM01. The sequence continues at coordinate 8,317 of JBIKMH010000036.1, forward strand.
CCGCCCTTGGATTTTTCAAAGCAACTTCAGAAGGCCGACGAGGCCATCCGCCGCCGGAACTACGACTTCGCGGTCGAGGTCTACCAGTCGATCCTCGACATCGATCCGGATCAGGGCGAGGCCCGTGGCGGCCTGCGCCAGGCGCTGAAGAAGCGCCACGAGCTCAAAGGCGGCGGCAAGAGCCTGCTGCGCTCGCTGGTCGGAGCCGGTCCGCTGGCCGTGGCCAAGGGGCTGCGCAAGGCCGGGAAGCTCGATGCCTGCGCGAAGGCGCTGGAGAGTTATCTCGCGAGCAATCCGGTCGACGAGGAAGCCAATCTGCTGCTCGGCGAGGCACTCGAGGCTCAGGGCTACTTCCGTTCGGCGCGCGCGGTCTACGAGTTCATCACGGAGGTTGCCCCGAAGAGCCCGGAGGGCTTCAAGCGCGCGGGAGCGATGGCCGCGCGGCTCAAGGACCCGCTGGCGGCTCTGGCGGCCTACGAAAGGGCATTGGCGATCGACCCGCGCGATCAGGAAGCGATCAAGGCGCGCAAGGATTTGTCGGCCGAGCGCGCGCTGGCGAGCAGCGCCGCTCCCGGCGTGCAGCACAGCCGCGAGCAGATTAAGGACAAGGCCCGTGCCCAGGAACTCGAGCGCTCCCAGCGCCTGTTCCGCTCGGAAGACGAGTTGCGCGCGCAACTGGAGCGCCTGGAGAACCGCTATGCGGACGAGAAGTCACCCGAGCTGATGGCGGAGCTGTCCGAGATCCACGAGAAGCTCAAGGACTTCGAGTCCGCGCTCGACTGGGCGGAACGGGCGCATTCCTACAAGCGCGACAGCTTCGAACTGCTGGTGCGCGTGGGGGAACTGCGCGCCAAGGTCAAGAAGAAGGCCATCGCGGAGGCCGGCAAGCGCGGGGACGAGACGGGCGCCTCGGGGCTGGAGCAGGAACTGTTCGTCATCGAACTGGAAGACGCCCGGGCGCGCTCCGCAGCCCGTCCGCAGGACACCAGCCTGCGCCTGACGCTCGGCCGCCGGCTGCTGCGCGCCGGGGAGGCCGATGCCGCGCTGGCGGAACTGCAGAAGGCCGTCGCCGATGCGCGCCTCGCCCGGGAAGCGCATTTCCTGCTGGCGCAGTGCTTCGAGAAGAAGCAATTCCTCGATCTCGCCGCCAAGGAATACCGGCGTTCTCTGGAGGGACTCACTCAGCTGGATGAGCGCGCCAAGGAGGCCCTGTATGCCCTCGGGGGCATCGCGGAGGCCGAAAATCGGCCCCAAGAGGCCCGCGAACAGTACACCCGCATCTTCGAATCCGACGTCGGCTACCGGGATGTCGCCGACAAGATGAACCGTCTGCGCTAGACTATTCCCCCACGAAAACCATGGCCCACTCCAAGCAAGCCCTCAAGCGTCACCGTCAGAACGTCAAGAACCGCGCCAAGAACCGCGCGATGGCGACCAACATGAAGTCCAAGATCAAGAAGGTGCTCGCCACAGCGGACGCCAAGGATCTCGGCACCGACGTCGCGGCGGCGATGAAGGCGATCGACAAGGCCGCCAAGACCGGCGGCCTGCACAAGAATGCGGCGGCGCGCTACAAGTCGCGCGTCTCGCGCGCCAAGAACCGCCTCGCCAAGGCCGCGAAGTAAGCGCTCGCCCCCATGGGCGGTTCCTACCAGACGCGTGAGGGCGAGGCCGATCCCAGCCTCGCGCCGATCCGCGTGCCGATCCGCAAGGAGAACGTGTTCGAGGAGGCCTGCAATCTCGCCAGCGAGTTGCCGGGCTGGAAGATCCTTACCCGCGACGAAACCCAGGGCCTGATCGTCTGCCAGCGCTCCGCGGGACTGCTGGGCGGAAACGCCACGGTCACGATTCGCGTCGAGGGTCCGGATGGGCTCCCCTCGGCGATCGTGCACACCCGCTGCGAGTCGAAGGGTGGCCTGTTCTCGCGCGACAAGGCGATCGTGCAGGAGTTCACGGTGCCCTTCTGGCGCCGGGTCTGCTAGCGACGCGCGGCGGACTCCGGAGCCTTCGGCCAGATGTACGAGCCGGAGTACTGCTCCGCACGGGCGCGCGCGAGCCGTTGTGCATCGAGGTCTTCGCGAATCGTCTCGCGCAGCCGCACCTGAAGCGCGCGGGTCTCGAACGGCGGCAGCTTCCCTGGCGTGCGCTGCGCAACCCGCACGAGGCGCCAACTCCCCCCCGGCGAGGCCGGGGGGATCGGCGGCAGCCATTCGCCCTCGCGGGCGCTGCGCACGCTCTTTCCAAGCGTCGGGTCAACCGCTTCCAGTGCCTGCTCCTCCAGCGGCTCGCGCACCGCCAGACGGCTGCCCTCGAGCGCGAACTGACGGCCCAGTTCCTCGATGTCCTCGCCTTGCTTGAGGCGCACGAGCAGGTTGCGGGCGGCCTCGGGCGCCGCGGCGGCTCCGCCAACGCGCGCCGGGTCGATTTCGAGGATTTGCAGGGCGACCCGCGCTGGCGTCCCGCCCAGCGCTTCCGCGCCGCCGGGCGTCGCGACCGCCAGGTCGTGCTGCAGCTTCAGCAGCCCCGGTCGCACCCAGCGATCGACGACCAGTCGGTTCTTGGCAGCGACGCCCTTGCCCGTGACGGACTCCTCCCACAGGTCGCGGTAGACGCTGATCCGCAGATCCTGACGCAGGTCCGCGAGCGACATCGAGCGGTCGGCCATGTACTGCGCCATCGCGTCGATGCCGCCGAGCTGCTTGATGAAACGCTCCTCGTAGTCGCGCACGTAGCGCTCGATCATCGCGGGGTCGTAGCCGAGCGTCTCGCCGCCCTGCTGTCCGATGAACTGCTCGAGCAGGCGCTGCTGCAGGAGCGAGTGCGCGCGCCGCCGGTCGTCCTCGGTCTGAGGCGGCATCTGCTGGAAGATTCCCTGCAGCTGACGCTGGTAGCTGCGCTGCGTGATGATGTCCTCGTTGACGATGAAAACCACTCGATCCAGCGGGATCTCCTGACCGCCCTGCGGGGCGGCGGATCCCTGCGGGAGGAACAGCCCGATCAGAAGCGGCAAGATCATCATCGTGCGGCTGAGATCTTCGGCTGTGGATGGCGCTCGCGCAAGAGCGACTCAAACCAGGCCAAGGCGGCCTCCGGGCTCTGGTGGCGGGCGGGGATCACCAGATGCCCGATTCCGGCGCGCAGCGGCCGGAATTCGGCTCCCCGCAGCAGCAGGCCCTGCTCCAGAGCGACGCGATCCTTGTACTCGATGACATAGGCATCGTTGCGGAAGGACAGCCGCGTGACCCCCAGCCGCTCAAGATCGCTCTTCAGCCGGAACATGCGCAGGAGGTTTGATGCCTCGTGGGGCAGCTTTCCGAAGCGGTCGCGCAGCATGTCGTGTGCGCGCTGCTCCTCCTCCCGGCTGTCGATCAGCGAGAGCTGGCGCAGTAGCTCCAGCCGCGCCCTCGCGTCCTTGAGCCAGTCGGCCGGCAGGAAAGCGCGCAAACCCAGCTCGAGGTCGACTCCGCCTTCCGCCACCGGGCTCTGCAGGGCATCGTCGGGCTCATGGCCCGCCTGCAGGTGCTCGACGCAGCCCTTCAGCAATCGGCAGTACATGTCGTAGCCGACCGCGCCGATGTGGCCGGACTGCTGCGGGCCGAGGATGTTGCCTGCGCCGCGGATCTCAAGGTCCTTCATCGAGATCTGAAAACCCGCGCCCAGCTGGTTCATCTCTTCGAGGGCCTTGAGCCGCTCGCGGGCCTCGGTGGAGAGCGGCTTGAACTTCTCGACCAGCAGATGGCAGTAGGCCTTGTTGGCGCCACGGCCGACGCGGCCGCGCAGCTGATGCAGCTCCGCGAGACCGAAGTGGTCGGCCTGGTCGATCACGATCGTGCCCGCGCTGGGGATGTCGATGCCGCTCTCGATGATCGTGGTCGAAACCAGCACGTCGACGTCTCCGCGGGTGAAGGCTTCCATCACGCCCTTGAGCTCGCGCGCTCCCATCTGTCCGTGTCCCACGGCGAAGCTGCATTCCGGCACGAGCTGCATCAGCCTTAGCGCACGCTGCTGGATGGACTCCACGCGGTTGTGCAGGAAGAAAACCTGTCCTCCGCGGTTCTTTTCGTGCATCAGGATCCCGTGCAGGGCCTGTTCGTCCTCGAGGTAGCCCAGGCGCGTGTCGATTTCCTGACGGCCCTCGGGGGGCACGGTGAGCGCGGAGATGTCGCGGACCCCGGAGAGCGACATGTGCAGCGTACGTGGGATCGGCGTGGCGGTCAGCGTCAGCACATCGATCTGAGCGCGCAGCTTCTTGAAATGCTCCTTGTGGGTGACGCCGAAGCGCTGTTCCTCGTCGATGATCACCAAGCCCAGCCGTGAGAAACGCACATCGGCGGACAGGATGCGGTGCGTGCCGATCACCACGTCGATCTCCCCGCGCTCGATGCGCTCGATCAGCTTGCGCTCCTCGCGGGGGCTGGTGTAGCGCGAGAGCTCCGCCAGCCCGACGCCGAACTCCGTCATGCGTTCCGAGAATGTCTTGTAGTGCTGTTCGGCGAGCACGGTGGTGGGCACCAGCACCGCCACTTGCGCGCCGGAGTTGACCATGCGGAAAGCCGCGCGCACGGCGATCTCGGTCTTGCCGAAGCCGACATCCCCGCACAGCAGCCGATCCATGGGGCGCTCGCCGCTGAAGTCGGCCCGGATCTCGCGGTCCACCGCGGCCTGATCGACGGTGTCGACGTAGGGGAAGGCTGCGATCATCTCGCGCACGGCCGCATCGTCCTCGCGAACGGGATCGCGCCGGATCAGGGCGCGCCGGGCCTGCACCTCGAGCAGTTCCGCGGCCAGATCGAACAGCGCGCGCTCGACCTTCTCCTTGCGCTTGCGGAAGGACTGGCCGCCGATTTTGTCCAGCGGCGGCCGGACACTGCCCGTGCCCACATAGCGCTGCACGAGATCGATGCGCGCGATGGGCACGAACAAGTGCACCTCGTCGGCGAAGACGAGTTTCATGTGCTCCTCCTCGCCGCCGGCGCGCTCGAGCTGCTGCAAGCCGGCGAAGCGCGCCACGCCGTGCACCGCGTGCACGACGAGGTCTCCGGGCTTCAGCTCGAAGAAGCTGCTGATCGCGCGCACCTTGTGGTGCGAGTGCTGTTTGGCGGCAGCCCGCCGTGCGAGCATGCCCGCCAGCTCGCGATGGTTGACCAGCACGCGACAGAGCGCCGGCAGCCGGAAGCCGCGCGACAGTGCGCCGACGCGCGTCTCGATGCGTTCCAGCGCTCCCGCATCGATGCCCGATTCGCGCAGGTTGGTCTCGAAACGCTGGGCTTCGGCCTGCGTGGCGCACATCACGCTGACGCGGGCGCCCTCCAGCGCCGCGGCGGCCAGCGCAGCCGGCGCCTCGCGCAATCCGACCGCCAGACCCTGCACCGAGCGGGCGTCGAGATCGTGAACCCGCGAGGGCAGGCTCATCAGATCGAGCCGGCGCCGCTCCGCGCGCGCCGCGGCAAGCTGCAGCAGCGCGCGAGCATGGCTGGGCGACTGGATCTTGAGGCTCGCCTCGCGTTCCTCGACGCGCAGCGGTTCGATGCGCGTCCAGGTCGCCGTCGGCGAGATCAGCTGGGGCAGCAGCGTTCCGGAACCGTCCTCGATGCCTCCGGAATCAACGGACAGCAAGAGCCGCAGCGCATCGTGCGTGCGCGTGCTGCGCTGGTCGAGCGGATCGAAACTGCGCAGCGACTCGACCTCCTCGCCGAAGAATTCGATGCGCACCGGTTCGTCCGCTGCAAAGGGATAGATGTCGAGGATCTCGCCGCGCAGGCTGATCTCCCCGGGCTTCTCCGCCAGCGGGGCGCGCGTGAAGCCGGCGCCGACGAGGCGCTCGAGCAGCGCTTCGGCGTCGAGGCGCTGGCCCTTGGCGATCCCGAGCGTGTCGCGCTCCAGGTCCGCGCTGGCTGGGACCGGCTGCAGCAGTGCCAGCGTGGAAGCCACCAGCACGCGCGGACGCTCCTGCGGGGGACCGCCCAGACGCTGCACGAGTTCCAGCCGCGCGCGCACCAGGTCCGCATCGGCCGCGCTCGCGCCATCCTTGCCTTCGCGCGAGGGGAACAACGCCGCCTCCGTCCCGAAGACCGCTAGATCGTCCGCAAAGGCGCGCGCCTCCGAATCGGTCGCCAGCACCGCCAGCCAGGGCCCTGCCGTGCGTCGCGTCAGCCAGCTCAGCAGCAGCGCCTGGGAAGCGCCCCACAACCCCCCGACCGCCGACTCGCGCCGCGCGTGCAGCGCCTCGAGCGCGCGCGCGAAGTCCGCGCAGGCGTCGAGTTCCTCGTCTTTCAGCCAGCTCACGGCTGCGCGGCTCCATCCCGGGGCTCGCGCGAGCGCAACACCAGCAGGGCCTCGCGCGCGGCATGGCTCTCGGCCTCGCGGTGCGTGCGGCCCCAGGCGCTCGGAAAGCGCTCGCCGGCCAGCACGGCGCGCATCAGGAAGGCCTTGGCGTGGTCCTCGCCGCGCTCTTCCAGCAATTCGTAGGCGGGCAGGCCCTGTGCACGGGCCTGCGCCCAGTGCTGGAGCGCCTGCTTGGGATGCGGCTCGTGGCCGGCACCCAACTCGATCTCCAGATCCTCGGCCAGCGAGGCGAGTACGAAGCTGCGCGCCGCCTCGAAGCCCGCATCCAGCAGCAACGCGCCGAGCACCGCCTCGTACAGATTGGCCTGCACGGACGCGGGCAGAGTGTGGCGCTGCATGCCCTTGCCCAGCCGAGCCTCTGCTTCGAGTCCGACTGACCGCGCGGCGCGGGCCAGCGTCGTGCGCGCGACCAGCCGGGCCTTGCGCTCGGTCAGGGCACCCTCGTCGAGTTCCGGACAGCGCTCGTAAAGGCATTGCGCGACGATCAGGCCCAGCGCCGCATCGCCGAGAAATTCCAGCCGCTCGTTGCTGGCGCCCTGGTCCGAGGAAGCGTGCGTCAGGGCCAGCTCCAGCAGTCTGGGGTCGCGAAACTCCGGCAGCTTCATGAGCACAGGCGCGCGAATTCCCGCTCCGCGAAGCGGTCGGTCATGCCCGCCAGATAATCGCAGACAGCGCGCTCGAGGCCCACTTCGCGGGTCCACTCCTGATACCACGGCGCCATTTCCCGAGGCGCCTCGCAGTAGCGCGCATAGAGCGCGCCGAGCACGCGGCGGGCATGCTGCGAGAACTCCATCAGGTGCGGGTGCCGATAAAAGCGCTCGTGCAGGAAGGCTTGCAACTCCTGCACCTTGCCGAAGAGCTCCGGACCGTGGGCGATCAGCATGCGCGGGTGTGAGCGCACCTCGCGCACCTCGAGCACGCCCGCCGCGAGGATCCGCGCCTGCGAGGCGTGGATCAGGTCGTTGATGCAGGTCTTGATCAGCTGGTTGGCAATGCGCTTCACGCGCAGGCGGGTGTCGACCGTGCTGCCGAGAAAACCGGGGTGCCGCGCCTCGACGGCGGCTCTTGCCATGCGCCACAGCTCGGCGCCGTCCTCGATGTCGAGCTCCGAGAACATCCCCGCGCGCAGCCCGTCTTCGATGTCGTGCATGTTGTAGGCCGTGCTGTCGGCGAGATCAACGACCTGCGCCTCGAGGCAGGGATGGCGCGGCCGCGCGCCGAACTCCTCCGGCCAGTGCTCGCCCGTCTCGTGCTTCAGCAGCGACTCGCGCACCTCGCGGGTCAGGTTGAGGCCCGGGTGTTCCGGACTGCGCCGTTCGAGCACATCGACGACGCGCAGCACCTGCGCGTTGTGGCGGAAGCCGCCGCTCGACTTGAGGATCTCGTCGAGCGCGACCTCGCCGCGATGCCCGAAGGGCGGGTGGCCGATGTCGTGGGACAGGGCCAGCACCTCGCACAGACTTTCGTTGAGCCGCAGAGCATTGCCGATGCTGCGCGCGACCTGAGCGACCTCCAGACTGTGCGACAGACGCGTGCGGTAGCTGTCGCCTTCGCGATTGACGAAGACCTGCGTCTTGTACATCAGTCGGCGGAAGGCCGTCGAGTGGATCACGCGGTCGCGGTCTCGCTCCCAGGCGGTGCGCAGCTCGTCCTCGTCTTCCGCATGGCGGCGGCCGAGGCTGCGCGCGCTGAAGCTGGCCCACGGCGCGAGCTCCCGCGCTTCGCGCGCCTCCTTGGCATGGCGGTCGAGTAGGGACGGCAGCTCCTGCATTCGAGACCTTGCAGCGTATACAATGGGCGCCTTGGGAAGCATGTCCAAGCCTTGGCTGCCCGCGATTTCGCTGAGCGTAGGCCTGCTCTTGTGCGCTTGCGCTCAGGACGAGCCCGGACCCGACGCGCAGGTGCTGCAGCGCGGACAACTCGAGCGCCCGCTGAAGACTGTTTCCGGTGGCTTCGCCGGGCTGGTGGAGCTCGATGCTCCCTGCGAGGATGGTGCCCTGACGCTGCGGGTCTTCGATGCGGACGGTTCGGCGCTGTACTCGCGTCGCTACGAGTTGACCGACCCCGACTGGCATGACACGGGCAGGGGCCGGGCGCGTTATTTCGCGCTGACCGAGGCGGATCGCGAGCTGCATGCGCCCGCCGAGCCACGCGCGCCCTTCGAGCTCTTCGCGATCTACGATCCCCGGGGGTTGCTCGAAGCGCCCGAGTCCGCCCGTCAGGGAAGGTTAGCGGTGCAGCCGGGCGAGCGCAGCATCCTGCTGTCGATTCCAGGTGCGCTCAGCGAGCGAGCGCGCTGATGGAACAGGCGGAACCTTGGTTTGTCACAGGCTTTCGGGCCGGTTATCTCGAGCTCTACCCGCACCGCGATCTCGCCGGTGCCCGCGAGGAAGTGGCGCAGCTGCTGAGTCTTGGCGTGCGCGGCCGTGTGCTGGATCTGTGCTGCGGCTTCGGGCGGCACACGCTGGCGCTATGGGAGCGGGGGCTGGAGGTGGTCGGCATGGATCTTTCCGAGGATCTGCTGCACCACGCGCTGGCGGAGCCGGTGCTGCAGCCGATCCGCGCCAGACTCGTGCGCGGCGATGCGCGTGCGTTGCCCTTCGCCCCAGCCGCCTTCGACAGCGTCCTCAACCTGTTCTCCTCCTTCGGCTACTTCGGCGCCGGCGGTGATCGGGCCGTGCTGCTCGAGGCGGCACGCGTGCTTCGGCCGCAAGGTCTGCTGGTGCTGGATCTGATGAACCCGCCGCGCATCCGCGCCGGGCTGGTCCCGCGCTCGGAGAGCCGACGCGGAGGCGGCCTCCTGATCGAGACGCGCAGTCTGTCCCCGGACGGCCGAAGCGTGTTCAAGGAGGTTGAACACCAGCTCGCTGAGGGCACGCGGCGCTGGCGCGAGGCCGTCCGGATGTACGAGCCGGAGGAACTCGATGCGCTGCTAGCCGAAGCGGGGTTCGAGGCGGAGCGGCGTTTGGGGGATTTTTCGGGCCAGCCCTTCGGGCCAGAGGCCCCGCGGCAACTGGTCCTCGCCCGGCGAGGCTCGCAACACGCCTGATCTCGCTATACTGCCGAGTCGGCGTTTCGACATCCGAAGCGCTGCTCACACCCCCGCAGGACCGCCATGCCGCACGATATCCAGTTCAGCCCGCTGTGTCAGGAACTCGCCGCCAAGGCACGCGAAATCGCCGAGACCCACGTTCGTCCCAACGCCGCGAAGTTCGACAAGCTGCAGGAATACAACTGGGATGCCGCACGGGCCTGCGCGCAGGCGGGACTGTTCAAGACCTTCATCGGCAAGGAGTATGGCGGCCATGGCGCCGGCATCCTGGCGCTGGCGCGCGTGACCGAGGAACTGGCCAAGGCCGACTCGGGTTTCGGCGTCGCCTTCGCGGTCAATGCCTTGGGCTCCTTCCCGATCATCGTCGGTGGCACGGAGGAGCAGAAGCAGCGGTGGCTGCCGCAGATCGCGCGCGGCGAGAAGATGGTCGCCTTCTGCCTCTCGGAGAAGTTCGCCGGTTCGGACGCGAGCGGCCTGTCGGTCACGGCTGTCGAGGACGGGGACCACTACATCATCTCCGGCGAGAAGAAGTGGACCACGAACGGCGGCGTGGCGGACATCTACTCGGTGTTCTGCGTGACCGACCCGACCTCGAAGTCACGCCGCATCAGCGCCATCGTCGTCGAGAAGGGCACGCCCGGCTTCTCTGTCAAGAAGATCGAGAACAAGATGGGAATCCGCACCGTGCCGGTGGTCGAGACCCACTTCGACAAGGTGCGCGTGCCCAAGTCCAACCTGATCGGCGAGCGGGCGGGCATGGGCTTCAAGCACGCCATGATGACGCTCGATCTCGCCCGGCCGGGGGTCGCCGCGCAGGCCGTCGGGGCTGCGCAGGGGGCCGTCGACCTCGCCAACGTCTACGCCAACCGCCGCCAGCAGTTCGGCGTGCCGATCTCCAACCACCAGATGGTCCAGAAGATGCTCGCCGACATGGCGATGAAGACCGAGGCCGCCCGCTGGCTGGTCTACGCTGCCGCAGTGGCAGCCGAAAGTGGCAGTCCTACGACGGGCAAGATGGCCGCCATGGCCAAGTGCTTCGCGACGGACGTGGCCATGGAGGTCGCGACCGATGCAGTACAAGTCTTTGGTGGTTATGGCTTTATGGAAGATTATCCGATCGCCAAGTGCTTCCGGGACGCCAAGATCTTGCAAATCTACGAGGGCACCAACCAGATCCAGCGCATGGTCATCGCCCGGGCCATGGTCCGCGAGGTCGCCGAACTCGAGCACCTGCAGGCGTACATCCCGCACGAAACCCAGGTTTCGTACTCGTCGGCACCCGCCCAGACCTACGTCAAGTCCTGATTCGACAAGGATTTGAATCCAACGCGGCCGGGCTGGAGAGAAGCTCTCTCCAACCCGGCCGCACCCTTGGGACGCGTGCCGCGAATAGCCCCGTAAGTACCGGATTTTCACATTCAAAAGGTAAATCCGAGCGTACGGCATGAGTGTGGACCGGGCTTTGCATGAACTGGCCTCAGAGTCCCCATCCCCAAGCAGAGGAGGAGCGCCATGACCACCAAGATCATTCCCCATTCCCAACTCGACGCCCTGCTCGATCCGCTCGCCGCCCAGCCCGAGACCTTCGCCAAGAAGGCCCGGCTGCTGGCCCGCAAGTTCGACCGCAACGGCTGGAACCTGGAGATCCGCGATCCGCAGAGATGGCGCAAGCCGGTGGCGGTCCCGACGGCGCGCCACACGCTGGAGCAGCAGCTGCGCGCCGAGATCGACAGCTTCCGGATCATGGAGCGCGAAGAGGAGGCCCAGCTCGCGCGCCGCATCGAGTTCGCGCGTCTGCGGCTGGAGCTGGCGCTCAAGGAGGCCGGTCTCCAGCTGGAGGACCTCGATGGCGGCACGCCCGAGCAGGCGGCCAGCCTGCCGGGGATGCACGGCCGCTCGAGGAAGGACTGCCAGAGCTTCCCGCGCGCATGCCGGCGCTGGACGGAGTGGCACGCGCTGCGCACGGAGCTCGTCGAGCGCAACCTATACCTGGTGCTGATCAACGTCGAGCGCTACGCCCACACCACCGCTGGTCGCGCGGACCTGATTCAGGAAGGTGCCGCGGCGCTCTACCGGGCGGTCGACGGCTTCGACTGGAAGCGCGGTCTGCTGTTCCGCACCTACGCGGTGCACTGGCTCAATCAGGCCTTCCGGGCCTACATCTACAACTTCACGAGCACCGTGCGGGTGCCGGTCTACCTGCAGAAGGCCATGCGCCATGTCCATCAGGCGATCGTCAGGCTCGGCGACCCCAATGCCAGCCCGGCCGAGATCGCCCGGGTCAGCGGGTTGGGCGAGAATCTGGTCGTGTCCGCGCTGGATGCGATGCGCAGTACGCGCTCGATCGACGCGCCGCTGTCGGGCGAGGAGGACGCCTCCGGTCTGCGGGAACTGCTGCAGACGCAGGAGGAAGGTCCGTACTCGACAGAGCTCGAGGATGTCTCGCTGGCTCGTGGACTGGGCGAAGCCCTCGAGCGTCTCTCGGAGCGCGAACGCAGCGTGATCGCGCTGCGCTTCGGTCTGCAGGGGCAGCGCGAGCACACGCTCTCGGAAGTGGCCGACCACATGGGCGTCAGCCTCGAGCGCGTGCGCCAGATCCAGATGCGTGCGATCACCAAACTGCGGACACCGGGTCTGCGCAAGGTGGTGGATCCCTATCTCAACAACTGAGAGCAGGCGCTAGGATGGGACGGGAGTGAGCGATCGCATTCCCGTCCTTGGCCTGTTCTTCGGCGTGTTTCTGGGCGCCGGGACCGCCTATTCCCGACCGCAGTCGGCTGCCGGATCCGCTGCCGCGCTCGACGAGCGCACGCTGCGCGTGCTGTGTTTGGAGCTGCTCGGCCGCCCGCCCCTGCCCGACGAATGGCAGCGCTGGCTGGGCCAGCCGCGCGGCGGTTTTCTCGACGCGACGATCGGTTCCCGTCCGTTCTGGGAGCACTGGTACGAGGAGCAGCTCTACTACTTCCTCCTGATCAACAACTTCCGTCCGGCACAGGACCGGCTGATCGCGATCCCGGCGGATCTGGCGGCGAAGCGCCTCACGGTCCGCGAGGCGCTGCACCGCATCGCGCTGTCCTCGAGCTTCGATCTGCGCAATCCGGGCGCCGACACCTTCGTCACGGTGGTGCTCGAGCAACTGGCGGGTCTGGACATCACGCGCAGCCAGCGCGAACTGGAGATCGGAAAGCGCGTCTACGATGGCGGCAACGGCGTGTTTCTCGGGACACCCGGCGCCAGTCAGGCCGATCTGGTGCGCAATGCGGTGATGAGCCGCTCCTCCGTGCAGCACCTCCTGCGCCGCGAGTACGAACGGGTGCTTCACGAGCGCCCCGATCCCGCGGCACTCTCGGGGTGGATCGCGCGGCTGGAGAAAGACCCTGGAGCCTCGGTCGAGCTGATGCGTGAGTGGTGCTCCGCTCCGGCCTTCGACGCGCGCGTGGCGCGCGGCGAGCGGCTTGAAAACCGCGCCTTTGTGCGTGCGCTGTTCGTGGATCTGGCGGGCCGGCTGCCGGTCTTCGAGGAGGCCGAGCCGATGCGCGAGGCGCTGGATGCGCTGGCGGACTCGACACCGCTGCGCAGCTTGAGCGCGCGTATGCTGCTCGACAGCGGGAAGCTCTCCCTGCCGAAGAAGGAGGCCATCAAGGACCGCGAAGCCTGGGTGCAGGAGCGCTACCGCAGGCTCCTGGGTCGCGCGCCGACGGCGGATCAGCTGGCGGATGCGCTCGCCTTGCTGGAGGCGCCGCAAGGGCGCGTCGAAACCCTGCTCTATGCGCTGGTGTCGAGCCCCGAATACAACCGGAGCTAGCCTGCATGTCCCCCGACCGGCGCGAATTTCTAAAGTGGAGCGCGGCGCTGAGCGCAGCCGCCTCCATGGGCCGCTCCTTGCCTGCCCAGAAGCCGGCGGCGCGGCGCAAGACCGAGCATCTCGTGCTGATCGCCTTCGCGGGCGGCGTGCGCACGCGCGAGACCTTCGGCATGCCCAAGAACGTTCCGACGCTGGTCTCGATGTCGCAGGAAGGGGTGCTCTACACGCGAGCGCGCACCGCCAATCTTGGCCATTTCGGCGCTGCGCTTTCGATCTTCACCGGCAACGCCGAACAACGCGGCATCCGCGAGAACGTGCGCGGCCGGGATGTGACCCTGTTCGAGTACTTGCGCAAGGATCTGGGCTGGGGGCCCAACGAAGCCTGGATCGCGACCTCCGGCGGCGCCCAGCAGGTCAACTACGCGTACGGGCTGCACCCCGAGTACGGTCCGCGGTACGGCGCCAACACGCTGGACGGTGAGGGCATCTTCAACAGGGAGTTCAAGGCGTTGATCGAGGCCTGGGGCCGGCCCCGCGAGATGAGTCCGCGCGAGACCGAGCTGCTCCATCGCGTTCGACGCGGACTCTCGGGCGAGAGCGCCTCGCAGGGCGCAGAGCAGGTCGAGCGCTTCCTGCTCGAGGAACTCACGCGCGGAACCTCGGACCTCACGGGCGCCAACGCATCGGACGCCAAGGCTCTGCGGGTAGCGCGCAACCTGCTGACGCTGTTCCGTCCCCGGCTCGTGGCGGTCGTGCTGCAGGATGCCGACATCGCGCATGGCAACTTCAACGGCTATCTCGAGGTTGTGCGTCGCAACGATGCCGCGATTGGCGAGCTTTGGAGCGCCGTGCGCGAGAATCCACAGCTCAACGGCCGGACGAGCTTCCTGATCGTCCCGGAGTTCGGCCGTGACCGCGATCTCAACTCGCGCCGCGGACTCGACCATGGCGATGGCTCGGAGGATCTTTCCCACGTGACCTGCCTGGGCTGGGGGCCCGACTTCCGCCGCAACGTGATCCAGCAGGAAGAGGTCGGCGTGGTCGATGTGACTCCGACCGTGTGCGAGTTGTTCGGGGCCCGGCCGCGCTTCGCGCGCGGCGGGCGCCTACCGGGTCTGTTCGCCTAGCCCATGAGTCTGCCGGCGATTCTCTGTTTGCTTTGGCTGGGGCTACCCGCCCTCGCCCAGGATTCGACGAGTTGCATGGAGTGCCACGCGGGCATCGAGCCGATGCACCCCGAGTCGGGACTTTCCTGCACGGGTTGCCATGGCGGAGATGGCGGTGCGCGCACCCAGGAAGCGGCGCACGTGCCCCGTCCGCGCGCCACGCGCGAGGACGAGCGGGTCGCGCGTCTGGACGAGGATCTCGCCTGGCGGCGCTTTGCCAATCCCTTCGACCTGCGCGTCGCTCCGCAGCTGTGCGGACCCTGCCATGCGGACCTTGTCGAGCACTTGCGAATGAGCCTGCACGGCACGACGGCCGGGCACCTTTCCGACGGCTTCTATGAAGTCGGCATCCTGCAGGAAAAGGGATCGAAATTCAGCGTGTTTCCAGCGCAGGCGACCGCGAGTGAGCGCCGCGAGAATTCGATCGAACGCCTGTTCAGCCTGCCTGCCGTCCAGTCGGGTGACGTACTCTCTCTCGCCACGCACTTTCCGGATCTCGCTCGCAAGGAGTGCATGCAATGCCACCTCTGGTCGCAGGGCCGCGCGGTCGAAGGCCGCGTGGGCTTCGACGGAGACTACCGCGGCGAGGGCTGCGGGGCCTGCCATGTGCCCTACGCGATCGACGGGCTGTCGTCGAGCGGGGACGCCCGTGCGGTTCGCAACGAGCCCGGGCATCCCGAACGCCACAGCATGGTCGGCAAGCCCACCACGCAGACCTGCACGACCTGCCACTACGGAGATGCGACGATTGGACTCAACTTCCGCGGCCTTTCGGCGCTGCCGCCGGGCGCGCCCGGCGGGCCGGAGATTCCCGGAACGACGGCGCAGCTGCTCAATCGTCAGTTCTACATCGATGATCCCGCGCTGACCCCGCCCGACGTGCACCATGCAAGCGGGATGCACTGCATCGACTGCCACACGCTCAACGACGTGATGGGCGACGGACAGCTCTACGGTTCGATGGAGGACGCCGTCGAGATCTCCTGCACCGATTGCCACGGCACCTTCACGGCCGCTGCCAGCCTGCGCACGCAGCGCGGCACGCAGCATCCGCATCTCGTTCGGCGCGGCGATCAGGTCGTGCTGAAGAGCAAGGTCACAGGCAAGGAGCACCCCGTGACGCAGCTGGTGCACGTGCTCGACCCCGGACGGCCTGAATACAACGAACGCGCGGCCAAGGCGATGACTTCTGCGCACTCGGATCTGGAGTGCTACGCCTGCCATTCGGCTTGGAATCCGAACTTCATCGGCTTTCACTTCGATCGCAACGCCTCGCTCTCGCAACTCGATCTGCTCAGCGGCGAGCGCACGCCCGGCCGCGTAACGACGCAGGAGAAAGTCTTCGCAACTTGGAAGGGCTTCTACGCCGGCAAAAACGAGCGCGGCGCTATCGCTCCGTATCTCACGGGGTTCTCCTCGATGGGGAGCTACACCAACGAGCGGGGAGAGCGCGTGCTGGATCAGGCCATGCCGGTCACGGCCGCCGGACTCTCGGGCCTCTCGATGATCCACCACCAGATGCACACCGTGCGCGCCAGCGCGCGTTCCTGCG
Organism: Planctomycetota bacterium; assembly: GCA_044359355.1. GTDB lineage: Bacteria > Planctomycetota > UBA1135 > UBA1135 > SYGM01. The sequence goes on from JBIKMH010000036.1 coordinate 24,237, forward strand.
TCGACTGTCACCGCGACAGCGGCACCTGGGGCATGGGCACCGCCAATTTCCATCTGGCACGCCAGCTCGCTTTCGTCGCGGATGAGCGGGGCATCGAGGTCGTGGCCCTCGATCGCCAGCAACTGGCGGCCTCGCAGGCCTTGACCAAACTGGTGCTGCCCGACGTGGTGGCGCTGGCGCTGGACTGCGATCCGCTGCAGGGTCATGCGCGGATGCTGTTTGCGGCCGAAGGCCAGCGCGGCGTGCACGCCTTCGACCTTGCGGATCCGCTGCGACCCCGGCGCGCCGGATTCCTGGCCACGGTCGAGCCGCAGGCCCTGCTCGTCGCCGGGGAGCACCTCTATCTCGCGGACGGCAAGGCAGGCATCAAGGTGCTGCGCCACGACGCGCAGCAGGGCCTGAGCGAACTCGCCCGGCTGCCCACTCAGGACGCGCGGGCGCTGGCGCTCTCGTGGCCCTGGCTGTACGTCGCGGACGGCGTCGGAGGGTTGCTGATCCTCGATGTGCGCGGAGCTCCGCACGTGCTCGAGCCCGTCGGCGCGCTCTCGCTGCCGAAAGAACTCCACGCCAGCACGCACTTCGTCGGCATCGCGCAGTTGTTCCAGCACTCGCGCCCGCGAGCCGTGCGCGAAGGCGGGCGCGAACGCGCCTCCGATCTGCGCACCGATGCACGCAATCTGATCGCCGTGGTCGACGAGGAAATCGGCCTCGTGACGATCGATGCCACCGAGCCCACCCGGCCCGTGCTGCTGAGCCCGCAGCCGGCCCGCATGCGCCCCGGTGGGGGCGGTCGCGAGGGCACGCGCGTCGAAGCGGCGCTCGCCGATCCGGCCGTCGAACACCACGCCGTTGTGCTGCAGAGTCATGTCGATCTGGCCCAGCCGCAGGGCGGCACGCGCACGCAGGAGCGCGACTACGCCTATGTGCTGTCCGAACGGCGCAATGAGGTCAATTCCGACTCGTTCCTGAGCGTCGTCGACGTCACCGAGCCGCTTCGTCCTCGCCGCGTCGGTCGCGTGCGTGTCGGCAACACCAGCGAGTCGCTGAGCCTCGGCAACTTCTACAACACGCCCTTCCTGCAGCGCATGCTGCTGGTGTCGGGGATCGACGGCGTGAGCATCGCCGATGCCTCCGTCTCCGCGCAGCCCAACCAGCTCGGTGTGCTTGCGGGCATTGCAGACGCCTTCGTCATCGCGCTGGAGAACTTCCCGCTCGACAAGATGCTCGATGAGGATGGCCGCCGTCTCAAGGACGTCAGCCACAAAGACTCGCGCTGGCTCAACCGTAGCGAGATCGAGCGGCTGCTGCGCCTCGACGCGCAGTCACTCCACCTCACGCCCGGCACAGGCACCGGTGAACTCGCGGCTTTGCGCGAGTTCCAGCGGCGCGACAAGGACCGTTCGGGATTCCTGGACGCCAGTGAATCCTCCTCGGGTGCGGAGGGCCGGCGCCTCTCGCTGGCCGAGTTTCTGCGGCCCGCGGAGGAGCGGCCCGGCACACGGGCGGCGAGCCCGGTGCCCGCCTTCCGGGAACAGCGTGTCGCACCTGAGGGCGATCTTGCGCGCCTGCTCGATGGCACGGATCCCCACCGCCACGACAGCGATGAGGACGCCCGCCTCACGCGCGGCGAATTCACCGCGGCGCTCTTCGATGCTCTCGATCTCGATGACAACGCCGCGCTGAGCCGTGATGAGCTTGCGCGCCATCCCGGTCCGCTGCGCGCACTGCGCTTTCGCGATGCGGCGGCGGACAAGCTCTTCGCGGGCGTCGATGCCAATCGCGACGGCCGGATCCAGCGCGCGGAATTCAGCGTGCGGGACGCGGACTGGAGCGCTCTGGACGCCGATGCGGACGGCAATGTCCAACTGGAGGTGGTCCGCGGATCCAAGGCCGCCCGCCGAACTCAGAATCGGGCTCCTCCCCGCGAGTGGCCGGCCCGCCAGCCCGCGCGGCATCCGCTCCCGCTGGACATCACTCGCGAGCGCTTCACGACTCAGTTCGACCCTGACAAGGACGGCGTGATCACGCGGCGAGAACTGGGCCGCCGCACCGATCTGCTCGCGATCTGGGACGACAACGGCGATGGCCTGCTGACTCCCAACGAATGGCAGCAGCAGGTGGATCTGGTGGGGGGCCTGGGCGTGCGCGTGACCGTGGAGGGGTTCCTCGAGCGTTGGGACCTCGACGGCGACGGTCAGGTGACACCGCAGGAGCTGAAGCTGCCCGTCGCGGTGCTGATCCGGCTGGGCCTGAGAAAACCCTGAGCGCGGATCGGATTGAGCAGCCCGCCCGCCTGCTAGACTGCAGGGCCGCGGCGCCGGGAGCAGCATCGAATCGAGCGACGCAGCGGCATTCAGCAATGGACCATCCCGAAGACAAGCCTGTTTCCTGGACGAAGGCCCGCCTGCCCAAGCCCCCTTGGCTCAAGGTCCCGCTGCCCGGGGGCGAGGGCTACACCAAGCTGAAGCAACTCGCGCGCGGGCTCGACCTGCACACCGTCTGCGAGGAGGCGCGCTGCCCCAACATTGGCGAGTGCTGGAAGGGCGATCATGCCACGATGACCCTGATGGTGCTCGGTGACGAGTGCACGCGCCGTTGCCGCTTCTGCGCGGTCAAGACCGTGCTTCAGGCCGCGCCGCCGGACGTCGACGAGCCCCGCAAGGTCGGTGAGGCCGTCGCGGCCATGAGCCTCGCCTACGTCGTGATCACCAGCGTCGATCGCGACGATCTGCCTGACGGCGGATCCGCCCACTACGCCGCCTGCATCGAGTCGATCCGCCAGCGCTCGCCGCGCACGGTGATCGAAACCTTGATCCCGGACTACCAGGGCGAGCAACTCGAGACCCTGATGCGCGCCCGGCCCGATGTGCTCGCGCACAACGTCGAGGTCGTCGATCGCCTGCAGCGCAAAATCCGCGACCCGCGCTGCTCCTTTGAGCGCTCGCTCGAGACCCTGCGCGGAGCCAAGCGCTGCGACGCGAGCGTCTTCACCAAGTCCTCGTTGATGCTGGGCCTCGGCGAATCTCACGAGGAGATCGTCGAGTCGATGCAGCGCCTGCGCGCCGCCGGAGTCGAGTTCCTGACCCTCGGCCAGTACCTGCGGCCGACGCCCAAGCACGCCCCCGTGCGCGAATACGTCACGCCGGAGCGCTTCGATGAGTACCAGCGACTCGGACTCCAACAGGGCTTCCTCTATGTCGCCAGCGGCCCGCTGGTGCGCTCGTCCTACAAGGCGGGCGAGTTTTTTGCAGCAAAACTGGTGCGCGAGCGCCGTTCTGCAATGAAACAGGGCTGAAAGCGACGGGCTGCGGCTGCCAGCCCGTTCAGTTCGACCCCGGCCCGCGGTTAGCATCGCTCCAGCGAAGAGATCGGCGCCACCTGCCTGCCGCTCCAACCGCGCTCTCCATCTCCCCCCGAACTCTTTTCGAACCTCCGCATGAGCACGCAAGCCCCGGCAGCCAATGCCAAGCGCCTTCTCTGGGCCGGTTTCATGGCGATTCTCGCCGCCGGCGTCGGTTTCGCCATCCGAGGCGGCATCTTCGGAACTTGGAAGGCCGAGTACGGCTTCACCGACCTGCAACTCGGCGCCATCGGTGGCGCAGGCTTCTCGGGCTTCTGCTTCGGAATCATCATCGGCGGGGTGCTCGTCGACAAGTTCGGCTATGGCAAGCTCGTCGCGCTCGCCCTGCTCGGTCACATCCTCTCGGCCTTCGTGACCTTCGGCGCCAGCAGCCCCGACAACGCCTACGGCTACCTCTTCTGGGGCATGTTCATCTTCGCTTACGCCAACGGCACGCTCGAAGCCGTGGCGAATCCGCTGGTGGCGACGGTCTTTCCCAGCCAGCGCACGCACTATCTCAACATCCTGCACGCCTCCTGGCCTCTTGGCATGGTCGTCGGCGCCGGCGCGTCCTATCTGCTCGCGCAGGCGGGCTTCGGCTGGAAGGGGCAGCTGGCCTTCTACCTCGTGCCCACGGCCGCCTACGCCGTGATGTTCTTCGGCCAGCACTTCCCGCGCTCGGAAGCAGCCGAGAAAGGGGCCACCTTCGCCGAGATGTTCAAGGATGTGGGCCTGCTCGGCAGCCTCGTCGTCTGCGGCCTGATCATGCTCTTCCTCGGCACGACGCTGCCCAACTTCGGCATCGATGCCGCCATCGCCAAGAACATCGGCTATGCCGTCGGCGGCCTGCTCCTGATCGCCGTGGGAGTCCTGACACGCTTCTCGATCGGGTCCTTCGTCCTCTTCGCCCTCTTCGTGGCCCACGCGATGGTCGGGGCAGTCGAACTCGGCACCGACGGCTGGATCGAGAACATCACCGGCAATCTCTTCACGCCGGAGCAGGGCAAAATCCTGTTCATTTGGACCTCGCTGCTGATGTTCGGCCTGCGCTTTTGCGCGCACTTCATCGAGACGCGTCTGGGCCTCTCGCCGATCGCACTCCTGCTCGTCTCGGCCCTGCTGGCGGTCGTGGGACTGCAACTGGCCTCCGGCATGCACTCCTTCGCCATCGCGCTGGCCGCGCTCGGCATCTACGCGCTCGGCAAGACCTTCTTCTGGCCGACGATGCTCGCGGTGGTCGGCGATCGCTTCCCGCGCTCCGGTGCCGTGGCGATGTCGATCATCGGCGGCATCGGCATGCTCTCGGCCGGCCTGATCGGCAACCCGGGACTGGGTTACGCCAAGGACCGCTACGCATCGGAAGTGCTGCGCCAGAGCGCACCGCAGGTCTACGAAACCAACAAGGCGGACAAGCCCTCGCAGTTCCTCTTCTTCGAGCCGGTCACGGCGATCGACGGTGCCAAGCTGCAGGCCGCCAAGCAGGCCGGTACGGCGCGCTCGTCGGAACAGCAGGCGATGGTGGATGCCAACCAGCAGGGCGATCGGATGACGCTCAAGGCGGACTCGTTCATTCCGCTGGCGATGGCGCTGATCTACCTGCTGCTGCTCTTGTACTTCAAGGCGGCGGGCGGCTATCGCGCGCTGAAGGTCGAAGAGCAGCGCTGAAGCCTTGGGGGTGTTCCCTCAACCCTAGAGGCACGGGCTCCTCCTCCTCGACGCCAGCTCCGTCCCTGCGTGAAGACTAGTCGCCGAGTCCCCGGCCCGTGACCAGATACACCGCGAAGCTCCCGAGCCAGTGGCTGCCTTCATAAGGCGCGTCGATCACGGCCGCCAGACCCGCGTTGCGATGAGTCTGCGCCGTCCCGCGCAGGCTCGGCAGGCGCGCGTCACCCGGCTCCAGCGCCTGCGCGATGCCCTCCAGCATCCAGGCACGGCTCAGGTTGAGGCCATCGAGGTGGGCCAGCTTGCCATCGCTCTTGTCGGTGACGACGGCCGGAGCGATCCATGGGGTGGCCTGCTCGCGGGGAATCTCCGGCAGATAGCCTGACAACCACTCGCCGAACTCCTTCTGCGGCAGTACGCGTCGCATCAGATCGGCGACAGCCAGTCCCGGCGAAAGAAAGTCCTGCCCCGAGGGCTCGAAACTCATCGGCCAGCCGCGATCCTGCAGGTGATAGGCGCGCGCCCGCGCGTCGATCAACGCGATCATGGCCTCATCGCCGACGATCACGGCCCAATCGCGAATCAGGCCGAAGGCAAAGGCCGTCTGGCTGTGCTCGCCTGTTCGGATGGGGTGCGTGAGTTTCGGCAGCCAATCGCGGATGCGCTCGGCGCACAGCACTTCCAGCGGCGCGAGCGTGCGTGAGAGCTCGCGCGCATCGGAGTCGTCCCACTGGCGCAACTCGGCGGCGAGTTGCAGCAGCCAGGCGAGACCATAGGGCCTCTCGAAGGGCACGCGGCCGGGCGCCTTGAGGTAGGTGAGTTCGGCCTCGATGTGCGCGGCGGTGATGCTCTTTTTCAGGGCAGCTCGGATCGCAGCGCCTTCGGAAACCTCGGGGAATCTGCGCAGCACGCGCACGAGCAGCCAATGACCGTGCACCGCGGAATGCCAGTCGTAACAGCCGTGGAACGCAGGTGTGAGCTCACTGGGTGCGCGCGCATCTTCCTTGGAGTTCAGCACATGCGCGATCTTGTTGGGGTACTCCTTGTGCACGCATTCGAGCGCCATGCGGGCATAGCGCGAGGCGTCGACGGCGGTGAACAGCGGGGCGGCGGGCTGCTGGCTCGGCTCGGGAGGCGGCGTCTGGCCGCAGACCGCAAGGGTCAGACAGAGCAGCGGGAGCAGGGCAAGAATCAGGGTGCTCATGCAGCGCATGTTAGCGCCGCGTTCGGGCAAAGACCCGGGCCGCGTTGTCCGTGGAATAGGCCGACGGATCAAAAGAAAGCACCAAGTGCAGGGCCGCCGCGCTGCGAGCTTCGCGCAAGTGCCGGGCATCCGCGATGATGCAGATCCGGTCACCGCCATCAGTGGCATTCCGGATGAGGCTCGCCATCTCCGGGACCGGCGCTTCCTGGCCAGAGACCATGGTCTGCGCGGCCTTTTGAGCCGGTCGCGATCCGGCGTCGCAGGCGAGGAAGGTGGCGAGGAACAAGAACAGGGCGTGGATGGAGTGCATGGGCGCTTGGCTCGGTCCGGTGTCGGCCGTCTGAGACGCTCCGCTACGCGCGTTCTGCCCGGAGCATGCGTAACAAGCCTGTCATTCCAAGGCGCACTCAGCGCGGTCGGGCAAACGCTTGCCCCGGCAACGGACCCCAGATCTGCTCCAGAAGCGCGAATACTTCGGGCTCGGACTCCTTCAACTCGCCCGTGACGAACGGGTAAAAGTCATTCGATCCGAAGTAGCTCTCGGTCATCTCGGCAAAGAACTCCTGCGGGTTGGTGCGCCCGTAGTGCTCCCGCGTTCCGCCCGGGCTGGTCAGCACCGCCTGTGTGCTCTCCTTGGCGGCGAAGCGCTCCCAAGCAGCCTTGAGGCGGGGCTCCTCGAAGCCGAGCACCTGATCGTGGTAGGCATGCGCAAGCTCGTGCAGCACGACCCAGGGCATGCGGTGGTTCTCAAAGGGCGAGAGGAAATCCTCGACGTCGGGAATGTGCGCGCACTTGGCGAGGTTCTCGGAATAGCCGTGTTCCTTGAGCCACTCGGCGCTGGGGTGGTACTGCATGGCGGTGAGGCCTGGAACTTCCCGATCCAATTGAATGGTCACCGCACGCAGTCGGGCGAGCGCAGGCTCTGGAACAACTGTCGCGATCGCAACCAGTCGCGCTCGCAGCAGCGCCAGGGCGCGCGCTCCCAGGCCAGCGCTTTCGCCTTCCAGCAATCGCCGGTCCACGCGCACGCTCCAGCCCTCGATTTCCTGCAGGGCATGAGTCTCCCGCGGTGTGCTGCCCGTGAGGGCGAGAAGGCTCAGGGTCAGGCAGGCGATCAGGCTCAGCAGTGAAAGACGCATCGCGCGATGCTAGGCGGCGCGCGATGCATCGGCAATCCTGCTGAATCCGCCTTCGTCAGGGCGTGATCGCGATCGAACGGCCGTTGGTGAAGTTCCAGCCCAGACCGCAGGGCCCCGTGGGGTTGCGATACCAACCCTGAAAGTGCAGGGATTGCGCGGGTGTGGTCGGCGGCAGGAAGCCCGGACCCCATTGAGCCGCGCCACCAATGGCAGAGCGGGTGCTGAGGCGCGTGATGCTTCCGCCTGCGCAGCGCAGGCCATCCGCGGACTGGAAACCCGCTCCGCCATTGGCCTGCGCGGTTCCGTAGTACAGCAGCACGGTCACGCCCGGGGGCAGATCCCCGACCGTGACGATCAGATCGTTGGCCGCGAGGCTGCTGCTGCCCTGCGCTCGCAGAAAACCGCCTGCGCCCGCGGAGTTTGCACATCCGCGGCCCGCCCCGCCGACATTGCTGCACGGACAGGCGGTGCCCGAACCATCGCCGAAGCAGAACGCCGTGCCCAGATCCGTGGTGATGCGGGCGTTGTCCATCCCGACCTGCCAGATGTCGAAGATGAAGAACAGCATCGGATCGCCGTAGAACCAGCGCACCCTCGACACATTCCCGATCACCTCGTTCCAGACCTGATTCGGCGCGCCCGCCCCCTGCAGCACCTGCCAGCCCGCCGGCATGGTGAGCGACAGTGACGGTACGTTGACATCGAAAGCCGACCAGCCCGTGCCGGGCTGCGGCACGAAGCTCGAGCTGATGAAGTACACCGACCGGTCATCGAGCGGGTTACCCGGTGTGCCGCGGTCGTTTTCGAGGATGAGCGTCAGCGGCCGCTGAAAGGGAAACTGGGTCGAAACCGTTGCCAGATCGATGCCGAGCGAGCGGACGCCGCGCGCACGGTAGTCGCCGGTGAAGACGGAGGAGGCGCCCGCGGCCGTGCGCGGCTGCGGCGCGAACGTGTCGAGAATCTGCGTCTCAAGGTGCCATTCGGGATTGCCGCCCGTCGGTGAGAACTGGTCGCCCGCCCCCCAAGTCCAGCCGCCCTGATTGGAGCCGTTGGTGAAGCCTTCCACGCTGCCTTGCGCGAGAGAGGCGAGGGAGAGGCTGAGGACGGCGATCGCGGTTTTCATAAGAAGCATGGCTCGGGGCACCCTCCGCACCTGAAGAAAATCTATCGCACAGCGTCGAAAGGCGCGACCCGTCGGGGGCTCGGAAGGCTCGAATCCGTGCATCCCCAGGAACCAGACACGATGTCCAGACCGAATCGCACAGTATTCCCACAAGCGCGGAACCTCAGGCCTGCTACGTGGTTGGAGCCTGACGGCGCCTCGCTTGACTCATCGGAGGCGGGCGGATGCGCCGAGGAGCAACTGCATGGCGCCCATCCCCCAGAACAGCATCCGAAAACTCTTCCTCATCGGGCTCGGCCTCGCCCAGCTGACGTCGTTGGCCCGTGCCCTGCCCGCCACGACCCTGCCCGCCACGACCCTGCCCTCCACGACCCTGCCCTCCACGACCCTGTCTTACACCATCACGCTCTCCACCACACCAGAGCCGCAGGCTCAGCGCCGCGGCGCACCGGGCCCCGGCACTCCGGCCGGAACGGTCTCCTATGCCTCAGAGATCGAGGACCTGGTGAAGCCGTACCTCTCCACGGTCGGAGCACCCGGCAAGGCGATCGGTCTCGTCGTGGGGGTGTCGCATGGAAACGGGAGGATGCTCTTCGGCTTTGGCGCGCGCACGGTGAACGGAAGCACGCCTCCCAACGGCGATGACATCTTCGAGATTGGCTCAGTGACCAAGGTCTTCACGGGCTTCCTGCTCGCGCGAGCCGTGGAGCAGGGCACCGCGACGCTTGACACCGTCATCGATCCGTGGTTCCCCGCCGGTTCGCCCGACTTCAACGGCCAGTCGATCACGTGGCTCGACCTGGCGACACACACATCCGGCCTGCCCAACTATCCGAGCAATCTGAACCCGACCGTGCCTGGCAACCCGGCATCGGGCTACACGGCGCAGAACCTCGCGAGCTTCATGGCGGGCTACACGCTCAACCTCCAGCCCGGGACGCACTTTCTGTACTCCAATCTCGGCTCGGGAGTTCTGGGCCATGTGCTCGTGCAAGCCTGCGCATCGACCGACTACGAAGCGCTGGTGCGCCGCGAGATCGCGGATCCCTTGGGCATGGCGGACACACGCATCGTCCTCAGTCCCGCCCAGCAACTGCGCAGGGTTCAAGGTTACGCGGGTCCCAATCCGGCGCCCTTCAACGTGATCGGCGAACCGCTGGCGGGCGGAGGCGCGCTCCGCTCCAGCGCGCGGGATCTGCTCCTATTCGTCGACGCGGCGATTGGCCATGGTCCCGCCGCCGCCGTGTCGACCTGGCAGGATGTGCTGCTCCCGCAGCGTCGCAGCCCCTTCGGTGACGAGGGGGCGAGCGGACTGCTGATCAACAGCGAAACTCATGCAGGGCGGCGTCTGTACAGCAAGAGCGGGGGAACGGCGGGTTTCAGCTCGCAGATTTGCTTCACGAGCACTCCGCCGGTGGCGGTCGTGCTGCTTGCGAATTCGCGCGATGTGCAGGGGCTGCAGGCGCTCGGCCGAGAGCTGGTCGACCGACTGTCGAAGCCCTGAGCGCTCGTGCGGCGAAGCGTGCAGTCGAGCCAACGGCATTTCGCTCAAGGACTTGGTGTGAGCACTGCCGCTGTGGTTGTCAGCTGGGCTGGCATGGGTGGCGGACTCGCTTTGCCAGCAGCGATCCACGATCGGGTGTGTCTCATCGGGCAGCGGAAGCTCTGAGGAGCGGCAGGATCGGGCGCGATTTCCTGCTTGGGTTGCATATCGACCCGCAGATCGGATGGGGGGGGCGCAGCGAGTGTGCATGGGCTGTCCGTTGGCTGTGGTTGCGCCTGCGTCACGTACATGACATCGTACGCTCACTCCAGCACAATCGGCTCTTCGCGCGCATAGCTAGACAATCGCAAACAAGTGCTCACGCTCGCCTCGATCAGGCGCTCATCCAGATCCGCGAACTCCGCGTTGCCGGTCACGTGTCGCCGCCGCGCTTCACGCAACGCCGCCGTGCAGTCGTGCGCTCCGATCGCCTCGAAAGCGCGCTCGATGTCGCCGTCGGGAGCCGACGGCTCGAATGGCAGGGACGGCGGTCCGAGTGTAGAATCCCGCAATCGGGGTCCTTCGCCCCCGGGCCCTCCCGCCGCTCCAGTCTTCTCGAACCGCTGCTCCTGCACACCCGTCCGCCCTGGCCATGGGCACCCCGCCCCCCCGCGCATGACCACGACACCCTCCGACGATTCGCAATCCCCGGCCGAACGCCTGTACCACGACTTCGCCGCCAAGCGCGAGCGGGGTGAGGTCGGGCCCTCTGACTTCGATGCGCTGTGCGCGGCGAACCCGGCATTGTCCAACGAACTGCGTGCACTCGCCTCGCGCGACTTCGCGGCGCGCGAACTCCTGGCCCCCCAAGAATCGCTCGCGCCGGAAAACCCCGCTTCGGCACCGG